>NZ_CAMFLC010000007.1 GCF_945957465.1 uncultured Leifsonia sp. | reverse complement strand
ACTTCTTCAGCAGCGCGCTGGCGAACGAGCGCAGCTCGGCGAAGATCTCGATGCCCGCGAATCCGCCGCCGACGACCACGACGGTCAGCAGGCGGTCGCGCTCGGGACCGGGCGGCAGGGTCGCGGCCTTGTCGAAGTTGGTCAGCAGGCGGTCGCGGATGAACACGGCCTCCTCGATCGTCTTGAGGCCGACCGCGTTGTCCGCGATGCCCGGGATCGGGAAGGTGCGCGAGACCGCGCCGGCGGTCACCACGACGATGTCGTACTCGAACTCGTACGCCTCACCGGCGGCCGGCTGGATCGTGGCGGTCTTCTTGGCGTGGTCGACGTAGGTCACCTTGCCGCTGATGATGTTCGTGCTCGTCAGGTGTCGACGGTGCGCGACCACCGCGTGACGCGGCTCGATCGAGCCGACGGCCACCTCGGGGAGGAACGGCTGGTACGTCATGTAGGGCAGCGGGTCGACCATGGTGACCTCGGCCTCGCCCTTGCGAAGCTGCTTCTCGAGCTTCCACGCGGTATAGAAACCGGCGTAGCCTCCGCCGACGATCAGGATTTTGGGCACAGTAATGCGTCTCCTCAACACGAAAGTATGGGGGTTAATCTACCCCCTGCGCGCCGTCCGCCTGAAATGCAGCCACGCACCGACCGCGCCGAGGGCGAGGAGAGCCACGAAACCGGAGATCAGGCTGAACGGGAGCCAGAGGGAGGTGAGGACGCTCCATTGCGGCCAGAGGAACGCCTTCCATGCTACAGGGCGCTCGGGTGCCAGTGCTTTCGGCGCGGGGCCGCCCTGCGCATCCCCTGCGGGGGGAGCGGCCGTGGAGGGCGAATCGGCGCGCCGATGGATGTGGATCCACTGCGTCAGATCACCCATCGGGTTGGCGCTCACATGCGGGACCGAGGCCGTGACGGCCGCGGCCGCATCGAGCAGTCCGTAGCCGTACACCGGGCTCGGCACGGCACCGCCGGCCGGGCGCGCCGTCCTGATGATCCGGTTGATGACGTCGGGCGCCTTCAGCTCGGGATGCGCTGCCCGCACGAGCGCGACAGCGCCGGAGACGAGCGGCGCGGCACCGCTCGTGCCGGCCCACTGCACGTATCCCCCGCCCGGATTCGCGCCGACCAGCTGTTCGCTCGGGGCCGAGACGCCGATCGTGATCCCCTGCGACGACGCGTCGAAGGAGGCCTTTCCTGCCCGATCGACGCCCGCGACGGTCAGCACGCCGGGGATCGTCGCGGGCGCTCCGACCTCGGTGGTGCCGCTGCCCCGGTTGCCGGCCGCGGCGACCACGACGACGTCGTGCGAGAACGCGTACTGGAACGCGTCGTCCCAGCTGGTCGGCCAGTCGAGCGTGTTGCGTGTGAGCGACATGTTGATGACGGAGGCGCCGTTGTCGACGGCCCAGCGGACCGCCGCGGCCACCTGGTCGTCGCTGCTCACCGAGCCGATGGCGGAGCCGAGCGCGACCGACGCGGTCAGGATGCTCGCCTGCGGCGCCGCGCCCAGCACGCCGGAGCCGGGACCGGTGCCCCGTCCGGCGAGGAGTGAGGCCACCCAGGTGCCGTGGTCCGCCGCCTCCCCCGCACCGAGCGGCTTCTGGCCGTTCGCTGCGCCGACTCCGGACACATCCGTGCCGCCGACCACCGCGCCCGCGAGATCGGGCACCGAGCCGTCGACGCCGGTGTCGATCACCGCGACCTTCACGCCGGCGCCCTGGGTCGTGCGCCAGGCCGCGGTGAAGCCGTAGTCGTTGAGCCAGTACTCCATGTCGCGCACTTGGTCGGCGTGCGCGACCGTCGCCGGTGCCAGCCCGACGGCGAGAGCCGTCGCCAGCACCGCGACACCGGACGCGACGGTGCGGCGGGCCCGGGCGAAGCGGGAACGCGGACGAGGACGGGAGGGCGCCGGGGTCAGCCGACCTGGATGCGGCACTCGCACACCTCCGGCGACCACCCTCCGCGTGCGAGCGCGAGGTCGCCGATCGGGTTGACGCCGGGCCCGGCGGCGAGCGCGTGCGCTGCCAGGGCGTGCAGGCACTTGACCCGGGTCGGCATGCCGCCGGCCGAGACGCCGGCGAGCTCCTCCACCACCCCGATGGACTCGCGGTCGGCGAGATACTGCTCGTGCGCCGCACGGTACTGCGCGCGCACCTGCTCGTCCTCGGCGAGGAGGTCGTTGTACTCGTTCATCACCTGCGTGGCCTCCAGCTGCGACATCGCGGCCGTGGCGGCAGGGTGGGTGAGGTAGTAGAACGTGGGGAACGGCGTGCCGTCGTCGAGGCGCGGCGCCGTCGACACGACGGTCGGCCGCCCGCAGACGCAGCGTGCGGCGATGCCGACGACGTTGCGCGCCGGCCGGCCGAGCTGCTCGCTCACGGCGGCGATGTCGGCGTCGGTCACGGGGTCGAAGGGTGGTCTGGTCATCGCTTGCCGCCTGTGGTGCCGGGGGTGGGAGTCGGGGTGGGTGCGGGCGTCGAGCCGAGCTGCGCCGGCGTCGCGTCGGTGAGCCCGGCGCCCATGAACGACCCGAAGAGGGAACCGACCCAGTCGGTGCGGGTCTTCTGGAGCTTGGAGCTCACCGGCGTGGAGTCTTTCGCGGCTGCGGGCGGCCGGTCGTCGATGACGAGGTAGCTGACCTCGCCGGGCATGACGTAGTAGAGCCGGTCGCGGGCCTGCGCCCGGATGTAGCTCGGATCGTTCCAGCGCGCGCGCTGTTCCTTGAGCGCGTCGACCTGTGCCGAGAGCTGGTCGACCGCCTTCTGCTGGTCGGCGATCTGCTGACGCTGCGCCAGGTAGCCCTGCAGCGACGGCGCCAGGATCACGACCGCGAGCACGACGGCTCCCATCATCACGAGCGAGAACGCCGAGAAGTGGAGGCCGCGCAGCCAGCGGCCGGTCTGCGTCGGTTCGTCGAACGATGCGGCGACGCGCGTGGTGCGGGAGGCCGGCTCGCGGGAGCGGGACAGCTTCGGCATGGCCCCTCCCGGGCGGTCTCGACGGACGTGGAGGACCGGAAGGCCCCGTCCTCAATCGTAGGCGATGCCCGCCCGGAGGCGGCCGTGAGCGTGGGGTGTCGCCGGTCGCTCAGCCGGTTGCCAGCGTGACGACCAGCCGCACCGCCCCGACCGCGAGGAGACCGACGCCGCCGATCGTGAACACGAGGCCGATCGCGCGGGCGTCCTTCGCCCGGAACGCGTGCCGCGCCTCCCGATCGGCGAACAGGGCGGCGGCCCGCTCCGGTCGCCGCAGCAGGAACGCCCCGAACACGCTGAAGAGCGCGGCAAGGAGGAGGAACAGCGCCAGCGGGAGGAAATCAGCCGGCAGGCTCGCAGCGCTCATGCAGCGATTCTCCCAGAACCACGAAGGGTGAGTAGTCGCGGGAATCCCGACCGGGATTTCCGCGACTACTCACGCTTCGGCGTGGCGGATCAGCCCTGGAAGCGCGGGAAGGCGCTGCGGCCGGCGTAGACGGCGGCGTCGCCCAGCTCCTCCTCGATGCGCAGCAGCTGGTTGTACTTGGCGACGCGCTCGGAGCGGGCCGGGGCACCGGTCTTGATCTGGCCGGCGTCGGTGGCGACGGCGAGGTCGGCGATCGTGGTGTCTTCGGTCTCGCCCGAACGGTGCGAGAGCACGGCGGTCATGCCGCTGCGCTGGGCCAGCGAGACCGCGTCGAGCGTCTCGGTGAGGGTGCCGATCTGGTTGACCTTGACGAGGATGCTGTTCGCGGCCTTGGCCGCGATCCCCTGCGCGAGACGCTTGGGGTTCGTGACGAACAGGTCGTCGCCGACGAGCTGCAGCTTGCCGCCGATCTCGGCGTTCAGGAGCGCCCAGCCCTCCCAGTCGTCCTCGGCCAGCGGGTCCTCGATGGAGACCAGCGGGTAGCCGGCGGCGAGCTCGGCGTAGTAGGCCGACATCTGGGCGGCGGTGCGGTCCTGGCCTTCGAAGCGGTAGACGCCGTTCTCGAAGAACTCGGTGGAGGCCACGTCGAGGCCGAGGGCGATCTGCGAGCCGACCGTGTAGCCGGCCTTCTCGATCGCCTCGGAGATCAGGTCGAGGGCGGCGCGGTTGTGCTCGAGCTCCGGTGCGAAGCCGCCCTCGTCGCCGAGACCGGTGTTGAGTCCCTTGGACTTCAGCAGCGACTTGAGCGAGTGGTAGGTCTCGACACCCCAGCGCAGGCCCTCCGAGAAGGTCTCGGCGCCGATCGGGAGGATCATGAACTCCTGGATGTCGACGCCGGTGTCGGCGTGGGCACCACCGTTGATGATGTTCATCATCGGCACCGGGAGGACGTGCGCGTTCGGGCCGCCGACGTAACGGAAGAGGGGGAGGTCGGCGGAGTCGGCCGCCGCCTTGGCGACGGCGAGGCTGACGCCGAGGATCGCGTTGGCGCCGAGGCGCTTCTTGTTGTCGGTGCCGTCGAGCTCGATCATCGCCTCGTCGACCAGGCGCTGGTCGCTGGCCTCGAAGCCCTCGATCGCCGGGCCGATCTCGTCGAGGACCGCGTCGACGGCCCTCTCGACACCCTTGCCCAGGTAGCGGTCGGCGTCGCCGTCACGCAGCTCGTAGGCCTCGAACGCGCCGGTGGACGCGCCGGACGGAACAGCGGCACGGCTGACCGTGCCATCCTCGAGCAGCACCTCGACCTCGACGGTCGGGTTGCCGCGGGAGTCGAGAATCTCGCGGGCGCCTACAGCTTCGATCTGAGCCACAACAGTCTCCTTGGTGGTTTTCGTGGGTTGCCGGATCAGTCTAGTGACGTCGGGTCGACGGCCAGAACGGGGTGGCGGGATGCTTGCGGGAATTGGCGAGCGGCCGCGCGGGCGCGTTCACCGGTCAGGACAGCGGCTTGAACTCGAGAGCCGAGGCGTCGGCGGTGCCCGGCCCGACGAACGCGAACGACCGGTACCCGCTCGCCGCGGCCCGGTCGAGCACCGCCTTGAGGTTCTTCGCCCGGCGGTCGAGCCGCACCCGGCGACCCGAGGCCACCAGCGACGACTTGATCGCCATCAGCCGGTCGAGCGGGACGTCGGCGTCGTGGACGAGCACGACGGCGTCGGCCGCGGAGTCGTCCGGCACGTCGATCAGGTCGACGACGCGCTCGAACCCGATCGAGAATCCCGCCGCCGGCACGTCGGTGCCGAGGAAGCGGCCGATCATCCCGTCGTAGCGACCGCCGCCGCCGACCGAGCTGCCCGATCCGGGATGGGCGATCTCGAAGATCGTGCCGGTGTAGTAGCCCATGCCGCGCACCAGCGTGGGATCGAACCGCAGGGCGACGCCCTCGGGAAGCGTGTCGAGCGCGTGGGCGAGCGTTTCGAGATCCGCGATGGCGTCGGTGTCCATGCCGGCCGGGAGGATGGCGGAGATCGCCTCGACGGTGAGCTCCACTCCCCCCGCGGCGAGGTGCGGCTCGAGCGCCGCGAGAATGCCTCCGAGCACCGCGGCGGAGTCGGCGCCGCCCTCACTGAGCTCGGCGACCACCCCCTCTGCGCCGATCTTGTCCAGCTTGTCGATCGAGATCAGCACCTGAGGCCAGCGGGACTCGTCGAAGCCGCAGTACTCCAGAAGGCCGTTCAGGATACGGCGGTCGTTGATGCGGATGGTGCAGCCGGTCAGCCCGAGCGCCTCCAGCGCCGCGGCCGTGGCCGTGATGAGCTCGACCTCCGCCAGCTGCGATCCCTCGCCGATGATGTCGATGTCGCACTGCACGAACTGCCGGTAGCGGCCCTTCTGCGGTCGCTCGGCCCGCCAGACCGGGGCGATCTGGATGCTGCGGAACACCGGAGGCAGTTCGGCGCGGTGGCTCGCGTAGAAGCGCGCCAGCGGCACGGTGAGATCGAAGCGCAGCCCCAGATCGCACAGGGCCAGCGTGTCCCCCGACTCGATCGCCTCGCGCAGGTCGTCACCGCCGAGGCCGCGCTTGAGCACGCTGAACGCGAGCTTCTCGTTGTCGCCGCCGAGCCCGGAGTGCAGCCGGGCGACGTCTTCGACGACCGGAGTCTCGATCTCGTCGAAACCGTGCGCGGCGAAGCTCCGGCGGATCACACCGAGCGCATGCTCCCGGCGGGCCTTCTCTGCGGGGAGGAAGTCGCGCATGCCGCGGGGCGGTGTGATCGGGGAAGCCATGCGTCGATTCTTCCAGATGGGCGCGCCCGGCGCCCTCCGGGGGTATCGCGGCGGGGACGGCGTGGGTCGTAGACTGCCCACGTTGCCACCCTGATGTCGTGCCGACCCGCGCGATGCGGTGGTGTCCCAGTGAGGACCTGGCATGAACCGCAGCCGTCCGACCACGACGGCCGCGTTGCCAGACACACGACAACGCGCCCGCCGTGGCCAGGAGGAATGCGCCGTCGCGAGGCGGAGATCTCACCCGAGCGGCGATCCGGACCACCGGCGGACGCGCTGCCGGCCGAGCACGAGCCACTGGCCGAGCACGAGCCACCGGCCGAGCACGAGCCGGCGACCGATCGAGGCTAGAGCGTGTGGTGCCGCCCGAGCGGCACGACCAGGGGCGTCCCGGCGACCGGATCGGTCGCGATGACGCACTCCACGCCGAAGACGTCGCGCACGAGGTCGGCCGTCACGACCTCCGCCGGATCGCCGGAGGCCACGATCGAGCCGGCGCGCATCGCGACCAGCCGATCGGCGTACCGGGCGGCCAGGTTGAGGTCGTGGAGGACCATCACGATCGTGCTCCCCCGCGCCGCGTTCAGGTCGAGCAGCAGGTCGAGCACGTCCAGCTGGTGGCTGATGTCGAGGAACGTCGTCGGTTCGTCGAGCAGCAGGATCCCGGTCTGCTGCGCAAGCGCCATGGCGATCCAGACGCGCTGGCGCTGGCCTCCGGAGAGCTCGTCGATCGCGCGCTCCGCGAGGTCGGCCACGCCGGTCGCGGTCATCGCCTCCTGCACCGCGTCGTCGTCCGCGGCGGTCCAGCGCCGGAACCAGCCCTGGTGCGGGTAGCGGCCGCGCGACACGAGGTCAGCGACGGTGATCCCGTCGGGTGCGGACGGTGTCTGCGGCAGCAGCCCCAGCCGGGTCGCGACCTCCTTCGTCGGCAGCGCGCGGATGTCGGCGCCGTCGAGCAGCACGCTGCCGGATGCCGGGGCGAGCAATCGGGACAGACCGCGCAGCAGTGTGGACTTGCCGCACGCGTTCGGTCCGACGATGGCCGTCACCCGGCCCGGCGGCACGTCGAGGTCGAGGCCGTCGACGACCACCCGGCCCTCGTAGGCCAGGGTCAGGTCGCGCGCGGCGAGAGTGGGCTCGGTGGTCATGTCAGCCTCCTCGGCCGATGCGGTTGGTCCTGGCGAGCTGCCAGAGAAGGTAGGGCGCTCCGACGATCCCCGTCACGACACCCACCGGGAAGACCACGCCGGGCACCGAGAACTGCGCCACGACGTCGGAGACGACGAGCACCAGCGCGCCGACGAGCGCGGCCGGGACGAGCGCGAGCGAGCCGCGCCCGACGAGCCGGCGCGCCACCGGCGCGGCGAGGAGGGCCACGAACGCGATCGGCCCCGCGACCGACACCGCGATGGCCGCCAGCGCGACCCCGACCGCGATGCTCAGGATGCGCGTGCGCTCGGGACGCACGCCGATTCCGGCCGCCACGTCGTCACCCAGCCCGAGCGCCGCGAGCGGACGTGCGACGAGCAGCGCCGCGGGGACCAGCACCAGGGCGCCGACGGCGAGGACGACGAGCGACACGTCGTCGATGCTGTTGAGACTCCCGGTGATCCACACCAGCGCCTGCTGCACGTCGCGCAGGTCCGCGCGCGTGAGGACGTACGACACCACCCCTGCGCAGACCGCTGCGAAGCCGATCCCGACCAGGACGAAGCGGTACCCGCTGACACCGTCGCGCCACGCCAGCAGATAGACGATCACGGCGGCCACCAGCGTTCCGGCCAGTACGACGCCCGACAGCGCGAGGCCGGTGATGCCGAACCACACCAGGGCGACGGCGCCGGTCGCGCTGGCGGCGGTGGTGATGCCGATGATGTCGGGGCTCGCGAGCGGATTGCGCGCGACCGACTGGAAGAGGCCGCCCGAGAGCCCGAGGCAGGCGCCGACGAGCACCGCTGCCAGCAGCCGCGGCAGCCGCAGGTCGAGGATCACGAACGACGTGAGCCGGTCGGCGCGGCCGACCAGTGCTGCGAGCACGTCGAGTGGAGCGACCCCCGCGGCTCCGAACGTGAGCGAGACGGCTGAGACGACGAAGACCAGCACGGCGAGGACGATCGACACCCGAGCTGCGCGGGACCGCCCGAGGCGGCGGTCGAGCGCGACACGCGAGGTGACTCGTGCGCCCGTTCGCCGGGTCGTGACAGGCGCGCTCACAGTCCCACCAGCCTTCGGCGGCGCACCAGCGCGACGAACAGCGGCGCACCGACGAACGCCATGACGATGCCGACCTGCAACTCGCCGGGAGGCGCGACGACGCGTCCGATGACGTCGCACGCGATCAGCAGGGCGGGGGCGATCACGGCCGAGTAGGCGAGGATGCGCCGGTAGTCGGCCCCGACGACCCAGCGCGCCACGTGCGGAACGACGAGACCCACGAACGCGATCGGGCCGACCGCGGCGGTCGCCGACCCGCAGAGCAGCACGATCGCCACGGCGGACAGCGCGCGGGCGGGGCCGACGCGCTGCCCGAGACCGCGTGCGACGTCGTCGCCGAGCGCGAGACCGTTGAGCAGCCTCCCGAGCGCGAGCGCCAGGAGGGCTCCGACCACCAGCGTCGGCAGCACCTGCCAGAGCACGCCGAAGCCGCGCCCGGCAAGCGACCCGACCTGCCAGAAGCGCATCTGGTCGAGCGACACCCGGCTGGTCAGCATGACCGCCGTGATCAGCGAGCCGAGTGCAGCCGACACCGCCGCGCCCGCCAGCGCGAGCTTGACCGGTGTCGCGCCCTCCCGGCCGACCGCGGAGACGGCGTAGACGACGCCCGCCGCGAGCGCCGCACCGGCGAACGCGAACCACACGTACCCCGCGACCGCGGTCACGCCGAAGAACGCGATGGCGACGACGACGGCCAAGGAGGCGCCGAAGTTCACGCCGAGGATGCCGGGGTCCGCCAGGGGGTTGCGTGAGAGGCCCTGCATGACGGTGCCCGCGAGCCCGAGTGCGAGGCCGGCTGCGAGACCGAGCAGCGTGCGCGGGAGGCGGCTGCCGACCACGACCAGCGCATCGTCGTCCGTCGGCGAGTAGTGCGTCAGCGCGTGGAGGAGGTCGCCGGGCGCGATGGTGCGCGCGCCGACCATGAGGCTCAGCACGCACACCGCCAGCAGCACGACGACGGCGGCGACGAAGCCGGTCAGGGCACGCCGACGGCGCCGGGCGCGCGCCGGGGCATCCCCGGTGCGGCCGGCGCCGGCGGTGGCGAGACCTGTGGGCATCGAGCGGCTACTTGACCTTCTCGGCAGCGGCCGCCAGCTGGGGGACGTACCGGTCGAGCATCCACGGGATGCTCAGCACGCTCGGCGCGCTCGTGGCGGCGACGAACGACTCCCCGACGATCGGCGCGAATCGGCCCTCCTTGATCGTGGGCATCGCGGCGACCAGCGGGTCGGCGGTGAAAGCGTCGACGGATGACTGCTTGTCGAAGTACATCACCAGCAGGTCGGTGTCGATCTTCGACAGGTTCTCGTAGCTGAGCTGGTAGAAGAAGCTGCCGTCGCCCTTCGACGAGTCGAGGGCTGCGATGCTCGGCGAGTTCTTCATCCCCAGGTCGCCCAGCAGCTGCACGCGGGGGTCCTCCGCGCGGTAGACGTTGAGAACACCCGGCTCGTTGGCCGCTGCGTAGAAGAACGTCTTGCCCTTGATCACCGGGTACTTCGCGGCGAGCGCGGCCACCGTGTCCTCGGTTTTCTCCACGAGCGCGGAGGCCTCCGACGACAGCCCGAGCGCCTTGCCGACGATCGCCGTCTGATCGCGCCAGCTCGTCGCCCAGGGCTTCTCGGGGTAGGCGACGACCGGCGCGATCTTGCTGAGGGTGTCGAACTCGGTCTGCGTCAGGCCCGAGTACGGCGCGAGGATGACATCCGGCTTCGCCTTCACGAACTGCTCGAACGGCACCTCGCCCGAGTCGGCGTCGAGGAGGGCGGGTGTGGTGCCCTTCAGCTGCCCGATCTTCTCAGCGTCCCAGGGCAGCACGCCGTTCGCGTCGCCTCCATAGCTGAACTTCGGCATCGCGACCGGCACGATCCCGAGCGCGAGCGCGATGTCTTGCGCGCCCCAGCCCCAGGTGGCGACCCGCTTGGGCGCGGACTCGATGGTGGCCTTGCCGAGCGCGCTGTCGATGGTCACGGGGAAGCTTCCGGCGCCGGCGGAGGACGGGCTCTCCTCCCCCGAGCTGCTGGCCGAGCACCCGGTCAGGGCGAGGGCCGCCGCCGAGACGACGGCGGTGAGCGACAGGGCGAGACGCAACCGGCGGGGGCCGGGGCGCGCGATTTCAGGCATGACTCTCCTCACGAGGGTGCCGGAGCACGAATGGGAAGCGTGCCGAGCGGCACATTAGGTAAGCCTAACCTAAACCGCTGTTTCCTGCTCCCGGATCTCGTCCTGCAGCTCGCGCAGAGTGGCGCGGAGAGCGCGCTCCGCGTCGAGGCCCTGCGCCTTGGCCGACGCCACGATCGCCAGCAGCAGCGGACCCAGTTCGTCCTCCCCCGACACCTGCACGCCGCCCGACTCGCTCAGGTCGAGCAGGCCGACCTTCTCGGCCCGGCCGAGCAGCTTGTCCGCGAGGGCGAGCGAGGGCATCGCCTGCGGGATGCCGTCCAGCACGCTCGTCCGCCCCGGCTTCTCGGCCTTCTTCAGGTCGTCCCAGAACCCCACCACGTCCTCGGCCGTCTCAGCCGTGCGATCGCCGCCGAAGACGTGCGGATGCCGGCCGACCATCTTGCGCGTCATGTGCTCGGCGACGTCCTGGATGTCGAAGTCCTCCCCCGGCGTGTGCGCGGCGATGTCGGCGTGGAACAGCACCTGGTAGAGCACATCCCCGAGCTCTTCGAGCATCGCGTCTCGGTCGCCGGTCTCGATCGCCTCGATGAGCTCGTACGACTCCTCGATCAGGTACTGCACGAGCGACTCGTGCGTCTGATCGGCATCCCACGGGCACCCCCCTGGCGCTCGGAGCCGTGCCATCACGGCGACGAGCTCGTCGAGTCTGGTGGGCGCCGTGTCGGTCATGGGATGCTCCTGACGTCGGGATGTGTTCATCCTCTCACCGCGGCCGCCCGCTAGACTGAACGACTGGTGTGCCGGGAAGTCTGGTCGGCGAATGTCCTTGCCGACCGCGCACGAGAGGCTTCCCCATGAGCATCATCCGCTCCGAACGCACCGCCGCCGGCCTGCTGCTGGGCGCCGCCGCCCTCGGGCTGCTGCTGGCGAACACCGCCGTGGGACCGGCATTGCTCGACCTGCAGCACGCACACCTCGGCGGCGGTCCGGTGGAACTGAGCGTCGGCCACTGGGTCAGCGACGGCCTGCTGGCGGTCTTCTTCTTCATCGTCGCGGTCGAGCTGAAGCACGAGCTCGTCGCCGGCGAACTCAACTCGTTCGCCAAGGCGATCCACCCGGCGATCGCGGCCGCCTGCGGCGTGGTCGTGCCCGCACTGGTCTACCTGGCGTTCGCGGGCGGCTCCGGGCTCGCCGACGGCTGGCCCATCCCCACCGCGACCGACATCGCCTTCGCGCTCGGCGTGCTCGCCGTCTTCGGGCGTGGGCTGCCCAACCGCCTGCGCGTCTTCCTGCTGGCACTCGCCGTGCTGGACGACCTCATCGCGATCGTCATCATCGCGGTGTTCTTCACGACCGACCCCAACCTGCTCGAGCTCGCGGCGGCAGCGGTGGTCGTCGCCGCGTTCGGCCTCCTCAGCCGGATGCTGCGCGGGCGGTTGCGCTGGCCGATCGGCATCCTGATGGTGCTGCTCGCCGTGCTGGCCTGGTGGCTGGTCTACGACTCGGGCGTTCATGCGACCATCGCCGGTGTCGCCCTGGGCCTGGTCATGTCGCGGGCCCCCGCCGGTCGCACGACGCACGCACTCGAGCCGTGGTCGAACGGGTTCATCCTGCCGCTGTTCGCGTTCTCGGCCGCGCTCGTCGTCATCCCCTCCGTCTCGCCGTCGGAGCTGTCGCCCGCGTTCTGGGGGATCCTGGTCGCGCTGCCGATCGGCAAGCTCGTCGGAATCACCCTCGGAGGCTGGCTCGGGTCGTTCACGCGCCCGCGCCACGAGCGCGGCCGCCTCCCGCTGTTCGCCCTCGTGACGATCGCGGCCCTCGGCGGCATCGGCTTCACCGTGTCGCTGCTGATGAACGAGCTGGCGTTCGCCGGGTCGGCGGCGGTCCGCGCGGAGGGCACGATCGCCGTTCTGCTCGGATCGGCCGTGTCGATCGTGCTGAGCGGCGTGCTCGTCTCCGTGCTCGCTCGCCGCAACCGGAAGCGGCACCCGCACCCCGTCGCCGCGGCGGCGCCCGGCGCAGTCGTCCGTTCCTCCGGAGAATCAGGCCGAGACAGCTGAGATCTCCGGACGAACGGACCGGCTCGTCAGGCGGCCGGCTCGGACGCCGGCTCGGGAATCGGGAACAGCGCGCCGAGCAGGGTCGCGACCCACTCGATCAGTGCCGCGTCGTCGGGCGCTTCGCCGTTGACACGCGGCAGGGGCACGGTCGCCACCTTCGGAGCGGCGTGGTACTTCGACCCGGGGTACATCCGCTGCAGGCGCACCTGCAGCGAGTCCGGCAGCTGAGCAGGAGCGAGGCGCAGGTTCGAGCCCATCGCGACGACCTCGCCCAATCCCGCCCGCTGCGCCGCCCGCCGCAACCGCGAGACCGCGATGAGGTTCACCACCGGCTCGGGCGGCTCGCCGTAGCGGTCGGTCAGCTCCTCCAGCACCAGGTCGATCTGGCCGTCCTTCGCCGCCGGCGAGCTCGCGGTCGACAGCTTCTGATAGGCCTCCAGCCTCAGCCGCTCGCTGTCGACGTACTCCTCGGGGATGTGGGCGTCGACGGGCAGCTCCAGGCGCAACTCGGTCTGCCCCTCCGCCACCTCGCCGCGGAAGGTCGAGACGGCCTCCCCGATCATCCTCAGGTACAGGTCGAAGCCCACTCCCGCGATGTGGCCGGACTGCTCCCCGCCCAGGAGGTTGCCCGCTCCGCGGATCTCGAGGTCTTTGAGCGCGACCTGCATTCCGCTGCCGAGGTCGTTGTTGGCCGCGATCGTCGACAACCGGTCGTGGGCCGTCTCGCTCAACGGCTTGTCCTCGTCCCACAGGAAGTAGGCGTACGCCCGCTCGCGACCACGGCCGACGCGACCGCGGAGCTGGTGGAGCTGGCTCAGGCCGTACTTGTCGGCGCGGTCGATGATGATCGTGTTGGCGTTGGAGATGTCGAGTCCGGTCTCGATGATGGTGGTCGAGACCAGCACGTCGAACTTGCGCTCCCAGAAGTCCACGACGACCTGTTCGAGGGCGTGCTCGTTCATCCGGCCGTGCGCGACCGCGATGCGCGCCTCCGGCACGAGTTCGGCGAGCTTGGCGGCCGTCGCCGAGATCGAACCGACCCGGTTGTGCACGAAGAACACCTGCCCTTCGCGCAGCAGCTCGCGCCGGATCGCCGCGGCGACCTGCCGCTCGGAATACGGCCCCACGAACGTCAGGATCGGGTGCCGGTCCTCCGGCGGGGTGGCGAGCGTCGACATCTCGCGGATGCCGGTGACCGCCATCTCGAGCGTGCGCGGGATCGGCGTCGCGCTCATCGCGAGGATGTCGACGTTGGTCTTCAGTTTCTTCAGTGCGTCCTTGTGCTCGACGCCGAACCGCTGCTCCTCGTCGATGATGACGAGCCCGAGGTCTTTGAACGTCACGCCGTCGGCCAGGATGCGGTGCGTGCCGATCACCATGTCCACGGTGCCGTCGGCGAGCCCCCGCAGGGTCTCGCGGGCCTCCTTGTCGGTCTGGAACCGGCTGAGCTGGCGCAGGTGGATCGGGAAGCCCGCGAAGCGCTCCAGGAAGGTCTCGGCGTGCTGCTTGACCAGCAGCGTCGTCGGCACCAGCATGGCCACCTGCTTGCCGTCCTGGATGGCCTTGAACGCAGCGCGGACGGCGATCTCCGTCTTGCCGAAGCCCACGTCGCCCGAGATGAGACGGTCCATCGGGATGGGCCGCTCCATGTCGGCCTTCACCTCGTCGATCGTCTGCAGCTGGTCGTGGGTCTCCGCGAACGGGAAGGCCTCCTCGAGCTCGCGCTGCCACGGCGTGTCGGGCCCGAAGGAATGGCCCTTGCTCGCCATGCGCGCCGAGTACAGCTTGACGAGCTCGACGGCGATGTCGCGCACGGCCCGCCGCGCGCGGCCCTTGGCGGCCGACCAGTCGCTGCCGCCCATCTTGGACAGCTGCGGCGCCTCGCCTCCCACGTAGCGGGTCAGCAGGTCGAGCTGGTCGGTCGGCACGTACAGCTTGTCGCCCGGGTAGCCGCGCTTGGAGGGCGCGTACTCGAGCACCAGGTACTCGCGCTTGGACTTGACCGCGTTGCGTCCGCCGCTGGACACCTCGCGCTGGGTCAGCTCGAGGAACTTGCCGATGCCGTGCGTCTCGTGCACCACGTAGTCGCCGGGCTTCAGCGCGAGCGGGTCGACGACGTTCTTGCGCCGGGTGGCGAGCTTCTTGACCTGTCGCGACTCGTAGCCGACCGAGCGGCCGTAGAACTCGCTCTCGCCGATCAGCGCCAGCTTGTCGTCCGGCATCTCGAAGCCGTGCTCGACGTTCGCCCGCAGCAGGTACGCCACCCCGGCCTCGGGGTTCTCGGGGAACGCATCGACCGGGCGTGCGGGCAGCTCGGCGTCGGCCAGCACCTGGGCGGCGCGCTCCACCAGGCCGGCGCCCTCGGCGACGACGGCGACCCGCCAGCCGTCGCGGAGGCGCTGGGCCACGTGCTCGACCGCACCCGTGACGTTGCCCTGGAAGCTCGGCACGGCCTCCGCGTCGACGCGCACCTGGAGGTACTCCTCCACCTCGCGTTCGAGCGGCAGGTCGTCCACCGCGTCGGCCTGGAAGCCGGAGAACGTCCACCACGGGTGGTCCGGGTTCTGCTGCCCGGGGCGGCTGAACTTCACCGAGTCGCGCAGTTTCTGCAGAGTGAGGAAATCGCCCGCGGCGAGATCGATCGGGGCCGCGGCGCCCACCGTGGCGGCACTCCAGGCCGCAGAGAGGAACTCGCGGTTCGTCTCGGCCAGACTTACCGCGCGCGAGGCGACCCGCTCGGGCGAGAGCACGGCGATGGCCGCGCCGTCGGGGAGGTAATGGGTGAGCGGCACCAGCCGGTCGACCAGGGCCGGGGCGAGCGATTCCATGCCCTCCACCGGGATGCCCTCGCCGATCTTGGCGAGCATCGCCGACAGGCTGGGGAACTCGTGCTCCATCTCCCTCGCGCGCTGACGCACGGGCTCGCTGAGCAGCATCTCCCGGCTCGGCGGCAGCGAAACCGCCGGGATCGGCTCGGGAAGCGAGCGCTGGTCGGCGACCGAGAACGCCCGGATCTGTTCGACCTCGTCACCGAAGAAGTCGACCCGGTACGGGTGCTCGGCGGTCGGCGGGAAGACGTCGAGGATGCCGCCGCGCACCGCGAACTCGCCGCGCCGGGTCACCATGTCGACGCGCGCGTAGGCCAGATCGACGAGCTGGAGGGCGAGGCCGCCGAGGTCGAAGCCGCGGCCTCCGGCTGTCAGCTCGATCGTCGCGTAGTCGGTGAGGTTGTCGGCGAGCGGCTGCAGCGCGGCGCGGACCGAGGCCACCAGGACACAGAAACGCGCGGGCGCCCCCGCCTCGCGCGCGGCGGACCAGTCGGCGAGCCGGCGCAGAGCGGTGAGGCGCTTGCCGACGATCTCGGCGCTCGGGCTGAGCCGCTCGTGCGGCAACGTCTCCCAGGCGGGGAACTCGACGACCTCGGCGTCGGGGAGAACGCACGGCAGGGCGGCGCGCACGGACTCGGACTCGCGGCCGGTCGCCGTGATGACGAGCACCGCCTGCGAGGCGCCCGCGGCGGCGCGTCTGCCGACGAGCCCGGCCAGCAGCGGAACGCGCAGGCCGTCGGTCAGCGAGAAGTCGGCATCGCGCGCTGCGTAGGCCAGTGCGTCGGAGAACGTGGAGGCGCGCTCGAGCGCCGCGATCAAGCCCTGCAGTATCACTCGGGCAAGTCTACGCGGGGGTTCCGACAGCGCGACCGGAGCCGGGCAGCGGAACGAGCGCTCCATCGCGCCCCAGCGTGTGCCAGGTCGGCCGCGACGCAGAGGCGGCCGCCGCCGTCGCCCCGCGCAACCGGTGGGCGCTCAACAGCAGCGCCCCGGTCGAAGGCAGCAGCCGATCCGGCCCGGCGAGCACGTCGAACTCCCCGATGCGGTCGAGCTGCGCCGCCCCGGCCTTGACGCAGGCCTCCTTCGCCGTCCACGCCAGTCGGAAGGTGCGCGCGGCGTCGGGCGCCTGCGCGACGAACGCCCGCTCGGTGCCGGTCAGAGCCTCTTTCGGGAGGCCGCCGCCCGCGTCAGCCGCGACGCCTGCGCCCACCTCCGCCTCCACATCGACGCCGAGGCGAGCGGCCGAGACACCGGCCGCGACCCAGCCGTGCGAATGGGACCAGCTCACGTGGAGTCCGGACAGCGGGACCGGGCGGCCGTGCTCCCCTCCGCACACGTCGCAGCTCTGACCCAGATCGGCCGGCGCGACGTCGCCCACCCCTGCCTCCCGCAGCAGCCGCGCCGCGAGGAGCCGGGCGGCCACGAAGTCGTCACGGTCGGACGGCGACCGCAGGGTGCGACGCCGCGCCTCCGCCGGCGCGCTCAGCGGGCCTGGCGGCAGCTGCGCGAGGACCTCCCGGGTCGTCGCGACGACGACAGTGCTCAGATCCACCCCTCCAGCGCCCGCATGAACCCGTCGTGGTCGTCGCGGTTGATGACGTGACCGCTGCCCGCGACAACGCGCACGTCGAAGCCGGTCGCGCGCAGGCGGTCGGCGACCTGCGGCTTCACCAGGTAGGAGTTGTCGGCCAGGATCACCAGTGACGGTACCGCCATGTGCTCCGGCGCCCGCATCACGCTCGGGGCGAGCACCGCGGGGATCGCCGCACGGTGGAAGGACTCGAACGTCTCGCGCTCGATCGCGACATCGACCGGATCCCAGCGCGGGTTGCGCTTGGCGATCTTCGCCGCCGACTGCCGCGCGAGCGTGCGGAGGAACGCGGGTGCGAGCTTGAGCTGGAGCCAGTTCGCGGCCGGGCAGGAGAAGGCGGGATCGACGTAGACGGCGCGTTCGGGATGGAGCCGGTCGACCGCGAGGCTCACCGTGAGGCCGCCGAGCGAGTGCCCCATCACCAGTTCGGGAGCATACGGAACGGTGTCGAGGATGTCCTCCGCCATCAGCTCGGCCGTGTACTCCGCCGCGCGCGGGCTGTGACCGTGACCGCGCAGATCGACGGCGACGACGTGGTAGCCGCGCTCGGCGAGCACCGGCCCGACCCGCCGCCAGTTGCGCGAGTCCGACATGACGCCGTGGACCAGGACCGCGTAGCGGTCGCCGGTGCCCCACTCGCGCGTGTACAACTTCATGGACCGAGACGGTACCCCGTGGAACTGGGGCGGCGCAGTACGTCCGCCTCGCTCCGGCTGAGTGTCCGACGTGAGTCGACGGTGAGGACACCTCGCATCTCACCCCGAACGGCCGGACACGCTCGCACCCGTCGCCCGCAGAACCCGATCGAGGGGGGGCGCAAAGGCCCCTAAAACGGGGTTTCAGGGGCCTTCAGGCACCCCTCGGCGGTCGACCGTGACGCGTCAGCGCTCGGTGTGGAACCGGTTCTGGGCGGCCGTGAGGCCCTCGGCCGCGATCTGCTCGACGGCATCGGCCGCATCGGCCACCAGGATGGGCAGGGTCTTACGCTCGGTCGCGCTGAAGCCGGCGAGCACATGGTCGGCTGCCGCACGCGAACCGGGAGGCCGGCCGACGCCGACGCGCACCCGCGTGAAGTCGCCGGTGCCGGTCGCGGCGATGACGTCGCGCACGCCGTTGTGTCCGCCGTGACCCCCGCCGAACTTGAGCTTGAGGGTGTCGAACGGGATGTCCAGCTCATCCTGCACGACGATCAGCTGCGACGGTTCGAGCGAGTAGAACCGGAGCAGCTGCGACACCGGCCCCCCCGACACGTTCATGTACGTGTTGGGCTTGGCCAGGATGAACCGCGGCCCGCCGGGGGCGAGACGCCCCTCGGCGACCGTGGCGTTCGTCTTGTGCGTCTTGAAGGTCAGACGTCCGCGCGAGGCGAGCTCGTCGAGCACCAGCTGGCCCACGTTGTGACGTGTGGCGGCGTAGCCGGGCCCGGGGTTCCCGAGCCCGACCACGAGCCAAGGGCCCTCCTGCTGCTGAGGATCGGCCATGGGAGATGCTTACTCCGCGGACTCGGCGGCGGCGCCCTCGGCGGCCTCCTCGGCGGCGGCCTCCCCAGCAGCCTCCTCCTCGTCGGCGCGCGCGGCGGCGGGAACGACGATGTTGAGGATCAGGAGGTCCTCGTCCTCGGCGAGCACCGCGCCGGTCGGAAGCACGAAGTCCTTGGCGTGGTACTGCGTGCCCTCCTCGGCGTCGGTGACGTCGATGACGATGCGCTCGGGGATGTGGGTGGCCTCGACCTCGAACTTGATGGTCGGGATGTCGAGCACGGCGATGGTGCCGGAGAACGGCTCGCCCTCGACGTGCACGGGCACCTCGACCTGGACCTTCTCGCCGCGGCGCACGACCAGCAGGTCGAGGTGCTCGATGATCTGGAGCACCGGGTCCTTCTGGACGTCCTTGACCAGGGCGAGCTGGCTCGTGCCCTCGATGTCGAGGTCGAGGACGGCGTTCGCCTTGCGGAGCAGCAGGCCCACCTGGTGCGCCGGGACGGTGATGTGGACGGGGTCGGTGCCGTGGCCGTAGATGACCGCGGGGATCTTGCCCGCGGCGCGGATCTTGCGGGCAGCGCCCTTGCCGAAGCTGTCGCGGACTTCCGCGGCGACCGTGTTGGACTCGTCAGCCATGATGCCTCCTCGCCGGCGGTGCCGGCTGTCAGGCGAGCCGAGGGGCTCGCAGTGTTGGGTGTTCGACTCGAGCGCATCGAAGTGCGCGAGGAAAGACTGCGTAGCCTGCTCCACCGCGTCGATAACGGATGCGTGGCGCATCCCTCGCCGAAGTTCAGTGGCCCAGTCTACCCGACGCGGCGGCCGACGCGATCCACGATGGCGGCGGCGAGCTCGGCAGGCGATTCCGCGATGTCGAGACGGAGGCCGGCCTCGTCGGCCTGCAGCGGCTCCAGGGTTGCGAGCTGCGAGTCGAGCAGGGAGGCCGGCATGAAGTGGCCGGGCCGGATCATCCGCTCCTGAAGGAGCTCGCGAGGCCCGTCGAGCTCCGCGAACACCGTTCCGGGAGCCTCGGCGCGGATCAGGTCGCGGTAGGAGCGCTTGAGCGCGGAGCAGGCGACGACCACGCCCGTATCATCGCCATCGGCGAGAGTGCGGCCCACCGCTCGGAGCCAGGGCTCACGGTCGGCGTCGGTGAGCGGGATCCCGGCGGCCATCTTCGCGACGTTGGCCGCCGGGTGGAGGTCGTCGCCGTCGACGAACGACGCACCGAGCGCGTCGGCCACCACCCGCCCGACCGTCGATTTGCCGGAACCCGACACTCCCATCACGACCACTCGCACGCCCACGCGCACACCTCCCGTTCCCGTGCTCTATTCTGCGGCCCGGCGACGCTCACCAGTCGTGCATCGAGCCGTCGAGCAGGCGGTTGACGGGAAGGTAGGCGGCCTCGTAGGGGAAGGAGCCGGCGACGACGTCGTCGTAGTCGACGCCGAGGCCGGGGGCCTCGCCGGGCTTGAGCATGCCGTCCTCGAACGTGTAGGTCGTCCGGAAGACCTCGTGCGTGGCCGGGCTGTGCTGCATGTACTCCTGGATGCCGAAGTTCGGGATGGCGATTCCCAGGTGGACGGCCGCCGCCAGTCCGACGGGAGAGACATCGGTCGGCCCGTGCACGCCGGACTTGATCTGATACACGGCGGCGTAGTCGAAGATCCGGCGCAGCCCGGTGATGCCTCCGGCGTGGGTGACGGGAGAACGCACGTAGTCGATCAGCTGCTCCTCGAACAGCTCGCGGTAATCCCAGATTGTGTTGAACACCTCGCCGATCGCGAGCGGCGTCGTCGTGTGTTCGCGCACGCGGCGCAGCACGGCCTGGTTCTCGGCCGGAGTGACGTCTTCGAGCCAGAACAGGTCGTACGGCTCCAGAGACTTGCCGAGCTTCGCCGCCTGGATCGGCGTCAGCCGGTGGTGCGCGTCGTGCAGCAGCGGCAGCTCCGGGCCGAACTCGTTGCGCACGGCTTCGAAGACGGTCGGGGCGTGCCGCAGGTAGGCCCGGGTGTCCCAGGTCTCCTCCACCGGTACGGCGCTGCGACGAGCGGGTTCGTAGTCGTAGCGGGCGTCGGAGCCCGTCCCCGCTCCCGCGGCGGCGTTCTTGCTCGACGCCACCCCGTACACCGACGGCAGACCGGGGATGCCGGTCTGCACGCGCACCGCCCGATACCCCTCCTCCAGGTGCTCGTTGATGGAGTCGAACAGCTCCGGGAGCTCGGCGCCGGAGGCGTGTCCGTAGACCAGCAGGCCCTCGCGGCTGCGGCCGCCCAGCAGCTGGTAGAGCGGGAGGCCGGCGACCTTCGCCTTGATGTCCCAGAGCGCGGTGTCGACGGCGGCGATGGAGGCCATGGTGACCGGTCCGCGCCGCCAGTACGCGCCCCGGTACAGGTACTGCCAGGTGTCCTCGATGGCGTGCGCGTCCCGCCCGATCAGAAGCGGCACGACGTGCTCGCTCAGGTAGGCGGCGACGGCGAGCTCACGGCCGTTGAGCGTGGCGTCGCCGAGCCCGGTGACCCCGTCGTCCGTCGTGATGCGCAGGGTGACGAAGTTGCGGCCGGGGCTCGAGACGAGGACGTCCGCTGCGGTGATTCTCATGCGTGTGCTCCTTGCTGCCGGGCGGCGATCCGTTCGGCGAGAGGGTCGGTGAGGTCGGTGAGGTCGGGCTTGTCGGGGGACAGCGCGGCGAGTGACTCGAGGACGGCGGCGGCGCGCTCGCGCGGCGCGGTCGCCTCCCGCAGCCGCTCGACCAGCGCGGCGGCGCCGGGGTCGCGGACGTCCGGTCCGACGAGGTGGCCGGCCCAGGCGGCGAGGACGCCGAGCTGGGCATCGCCCGGCGCACGTCCGGAGGCGAGTCTGCTGCGCAGCGGGTCGAGGATGCGCGGTCCGAGCTTCTGCGAGCCGTCGGTGCCGATCTGGGCGAGCCGGTGCTCGATGCGCGCGTTGCCGAACCGGGCACGGAGGGCGGCGAGCGCTTCGTCCACCGTCGCGGCGTCGAACGGCAGCTCGGTGCGCTGCTCCTCCCAGAGACGCTCGAGCTCCGCGGCGAGCGCCGGGTCGGCGACCGCCTCGGCGACGGTTTGATGCCCGGCGGCGAGTCCGTGGTAGGCGAGCAGCGAGTGTCCGGCGTTGAGCAGCCAGAGCTTTCGGCGCTCGTAGGGAGCGATATCGTCGACGAACTGCGCGCCCGCCGCCTCCCAGGCGGGCCGGCCCGCGGGGAACGCACCGGCGAGCACCCATTCGGCGAACGGCTCGGTCACCACCGGCGCCGCGTCGTCCCAGCCGGTGAGGCGGAGGACGGCGTCGCGGTCGGCGTCCGTGGTCGCCGGGGTGATCCGGTCGACCATCGATGACACGAACGACACCTCGGTGCGGATCCAGCCCTCCAGGTCGGAGCCCGGCTCGACGAGCGCGAGCACCGCGTCACGGATGACGCGACCGTTGTCCGGGAGGTTGTCGCAGCTGATGACCGCGATGCCGCCGGCGCCCGCCGCCCGGCGCGCCCGGAGCCCGTCGAGCACGCGCGCGGGGGCCGACGAGCCGGGACGGTAACCGGCCTCCGTGACCGTGAGGGTCAGCACGCCGACCTCCGGGTCGGCGAGCACCCGTCGCCAGGCGTCGAGGTCGGCGCCGTCGTGGACCTCGCTCAGCGACTCGATGAGCGTGGCGCTGTCCCCCTCCGGCCCGCGCTCGAGGAGTGTGTAGACCGCGTCCTGTGCCGCGAGCACTCGCGCAGCCTCCGCACTGCGCCCGGTGAAGGCCGCGATGCCGGAGCCGTCGCCGGCGAGCTGCGTGAACCACGCCTGATGGGCGCGGTGGAACGCCCCGAGACCGAGGTGTGCCGCCCGTACCGGGCGACGCACCGACCGGGAAGGAACGGTCATGCCGCCACCGCGGCGCGGGTCCGGGACTCGACCGCCCGCAGGTACGCGAGGTCGTCCGCGGTGCGATCGACGAGCGGCAGCTCGGTCGAGAAGTCCTCGCTGGTCACCCACCCGTCATAGCCGAACTCGTGCAGGGCGCGGAAGTAACCGTCCACGTCGCCGGTGCCGGTGCGCAGCGGCGCCCACTCGTGACGCCAGCGGACCGTGCCGTCGGCCTCGGGCTCCCCCGGCAGCCAGGCGACGTTCTTCACGTGGACGTGCGCGAGGTACGGCCCGAGCAGCTGGAGGGCCGAAAGCGTGCGCTCCTGTCCTTCGATCACCAGGTTGCCGAGGTCGTGGATGACGCCGACGGCCGCCGGGTCGAGCCCGTCGAGCAGGCGGAACGCGGCGGACGCGGACGCCGTGATCGTCTCGTGGTGCAGCTCGACGAGCGCCTTCACGCCGAGGGAGGCCGCGACGGTCGCCGCGCGCTCCAGGTCGCGTCGGGCCCCGGCGAAGAGCTCGCGGTAGTCGCCGGCGTCGGTGCGCGGCATTGTGACCCGCACCTGCCGTGCCCCGAGCGTCGCTGTCGCCGCGAGCATCCGGTCGACGTTCTCGTGGTCGTCGCAGCGCGCATAGCCGCCGATGCCCGAGAACTCGAGTCCGGCCTCCCGGGTCAGCCGGGCGATCTCGGGGAGCGACTCCTCCAGCCCGGTGAGCGGCCAGGTCGCGCGATTGCCCGCCCAGAAGCCCGGCTCGGCGACGGCCTCCTGGTCGACGATGCGCCACTCGATGCCGTCCCAGCCCTGGGCCGCGATGTTCCGCACGGCCTCGTCGGGAGCCCAGTCGGGGGTCGAGGCGGTGAAGACGGAGAACTTCATGCGTTCACCCCCGTCGTGACGACGACGTCGTCGAGGGAGCCGTCGAGCACGTCGTCCAGCAGCACCGGCCGGCCGAGCGTCGCCGAGAGATACACGGCCCGCACGACGGCGAGCGAGAGGAATGCGTCGGCGACGGTGACACCGGGGGCACGGTTTTCGCGGATGGCGTCGACGATGTCCTCGTACTGCCGGAGGTGGCCGATCACGAACTGCTCGGGGCCGCGGTCGGCGCCGCGCAGCTCGCTCGCCGGCACCATGTCGGCGGCGCGATCGCCGTCGGTCTCGGCGGTCGCGAAGTATTCGAGCTGGTCGTCGTCGATGATCGCCGACCCGCGGTCGCCGTGCACCTGCACCCGCACCGACAGTCCGGGATAGGCGGCGGTCGTGGCGTGCAGGACGGCGAGGGCGCCCGACTCGAACCGGATGGTCGCGACCGCGACATCCTCGATCTCGACCCGCTCGTGCGCGAGGAGTGCGGTGCGGGCGTCGATCTCGACCGGCGTGCCGAGGAACCAGACCAGGAGGTCGACCGTGTGCACGCCCTGGTTCATCACGGCTCCCCCGCCGTCGAGCTCCCAGGTGCCGCGCCACTGGCCCGAGTCGTAGTACTCCTGGCTGCGCCACCAGGCGACGGAGGCGATGCCGCTGGTCAGCCGGCCGAACGCCCCGGAGTGCGCGGCGTCCGCGACGACACGGGAGGCCGGGTCGAAGCGGTGCTGGCTGATCACGGAGACCACGAGCCCGTCGGCCTCGGCCCGGCGCGACAGCGCGAGGATCTTCCGCGCGCGCGGCAGCGAGACGTCGAGCGGCTTCTCGATGACGACGTGCTTGCCCGCGGCGAGCGCCTCCTCGGCGAGCACGACGTGCAGGCCGCTCGGTGTGCAGATGACGACGACGTCGATCGGCGCTCCGGCGAGCGCGGCCGTGAGCGACGCGAACTCGGCGGGACGCTCGGCGCCGTGCTCGGAGACCAGCTGGTCGGCGAGGCCGGTGGCTGCGGCGGGCACGGCATCCACGAGCGCGGTGATCGCCAGGTCGGGGTGCTTCAGGATCGCGCGGGCGTGGTTGAGGCCGATGATGCCGCAGCCGACGATGGCCACGCGCAGGGGCAGGGTGGAGGAAGCGGTCATGCGAGGGTGACTCCGATCTGGTCGGTCAGGCGGCGGAAGGCGCGGCCGGCGACGCCGAACGCCGCGGGCCCGGAGAAGCCGCCGAGGGCGTTCACGTCGGTGAGGTGCGGTTCGAGCGAGGCGAAACCGGTGTAGCCGTCGTCGCGCAGGGCGGTGAGGGTCTGCAGCAGCTGGCCGTCGCCCTCGCCGGCCGGGGTGACCTCGGAGGTCGCCGCCAGCGCGTCCTTCACCTGCAGGTACTCCAGGTGCGGGCGCAGCATCGCGTACCCGTCGTCGAACGGTGCGGCCACGCCCACCTGCACGAAGTTGGCGCTGTCCCAGGCGAGCCGCAGGGCCGGCGAGCCGACCGACTCGACGATGTCGAGGCAGCGCTCCGGGGTGTCGCCGTAGATGTCCTTCTCGTTCTCGTGCAGCAGCACCACTCCGGCTTCCTCGGCCGCCGCGGCGAGGGCGCGCATGCGCTCGATCACGTCGTCGCGGATGCTCTCGACCGGGACGCCCTCGGCGCGGTAGAACGAGAACAGGCGGATGTAGCGGGTGTCGAGCCGCTTCGCCGCCGCGATCGCGCGGCCCAGCCGGTCGACCTCGTGCTGCACGGGGAGCGCGACGTCGACCTTGCCGATCGGCGACGCGATGGCCGATACCTGCATTCCCCGCTCGGCGAAGACCTCGGCCAGGCGGTCGAGCTGCTCGTCGTCGAGGTCGACGATGTTGACGCCCCAGGCGCTGCGCACCTCGATGTGGTTCGCGCCGAGCGCCTGCAGCACCGCGACCTGCACGGCCGGGTCGGGGTCGATCTCGTCGCCGAACCCGGAGAGGGCCCAGGTTGTTTCTGACACTTACTTCACTCCTCCGCTGGTGAGGCCACCGATCAGGTAGCGCTGGAAAACGAGATACAGGACCACGACGGGCACGGCGCAGATCAGCGACGCCGCCATCATCTGCCCGTAGAGCGGGATCGCTCCGCCCTCCTGCGTGGCGCCGAACACCTGCAGCGCGACGGCGGCGGTGCGCGACTCGGGGTTGGTCAGGACCGACGCGAACAGCACATCGTTCCAGCCGAGCAGGAAGGCGAAGATGCCCGACACGACGATCCCCGGCCAGCTCAGCGGCATGACGATCTGCGTCAGGATGCGCCACGACGAGGCACCGTCGATGCGCGCGGCCTCCTCCAGCGCCTTGGGCAGGCCGCGCAGGTAGGTCACCATCACCCAGGTCGAGAACGGCAACGCGAAGGTCAGGTAGGTGATGAACACCGCCCATCGGGTCCCGATGATCTGGACGCCGAGGAGCGACGCGGTCGACGAGAACAGCACGAACACCGGCAGCAGCATGAGCGTGCCGGGGATCGACTGGAGACCGAGCAGGCCGCGCAGGAAGGTCAGCCGGCCGCGGAACTCGTACCGCACGAGCACGTACGCGGTGGCGACCGCGAGGAACGCGCAGACGATCGCGACCGCGCCGCAGATGATGACGCTGTTCATGAGGCCGGTGCCGAGGTCGACCGTGCTCCACACCTTGAGGTAGTTGTCGAAGTGCAGCTCGGTCGGGAAGAACGCCCCGGCCGCCACCGACACGTCGGAGTTGACGGACGCGAACAGCATGTACAGCACCGGGCCGAGCACGATGACCAGCAGGACGGTGATGATCGCGACCAGGAGCGGGCGCGGCAGCAGCCGGGTGACGTCGGCGGAGGGCCCGCGACCGGGTCGTGCGGCACGGCGGGCGTCGCGGGGCGACACGGCGTGCAGGGAGCGGGTGGCGGTGGTCATCGCTGCTCCTCCTCTCCGGAGTCGAGCTTGACCGCTCGAAGATAGATGAACAACGGGATTGCGATGAGCACGAGCGAGCAGATCGCCATCGCCGCGCTGAGCCCGAACCGGAAGCTCTGGAAGCTGGTCACGTAGGTGAGCACCGGCAGGACGTCCACGTCCTGCGGAGCGGGAACGCCGAACAGCACGAACGGCAGCGAGAACGCGTTGATGTTGTGCAGAAGCGCGATGATCAGCGCCAGGAAGATCGGCCCGCGCAGGTACGGCAGCACCACGTAACGCAGCTTGATCCCCCAGGTCGCGCCGTCGATCGCCGCGGCTTCGTGCACCTCGTGGTCGACCGACTGGAGGCCGGCGAGCACGAGCAGGTAGAAGAACGGCCACGACGTCCAGATCTGCACGATGATCAGCGCCCAGAAGCTGAGCGGTCCGTTGAGCCAGAGCCCGCTGTGGATGCCGACCGCGCCGAGAGTGGCGTCGACGACACCTCCCGGCTGCAGCATGGTGCGCCACAGCGTGCCGACCACGAACGCGGGCAGCACGTAGGGGATGAGGAACAGCGACCGCACCAGCGCGCGGCCGCGGAAGCGGTTCTGGGTCGCGAGCGCGGCGGCCAGCCCGATCGGCATGGTCACCACCGCCGCGATCACCGCGAACGAGACGCTGATCCCGATCGAGCGCAGCAGCGGGGAGGCCGTGACGGCCTCCACATAGTTGCCGAGTCCGATGAACGGGGCCTGCAGCCAGCTCTGCAGCGTGTACTGGTCGAGGTCGAGGGTCGACATCACCACGGCGACGATCAGCGGCACCACGATGATGAGGAGCATCAGGACGCCGCCGGGCAGCAGCATCCAGAGCGGCCGGTTGCGCTCGCCGTGCCGGCGGCGCCTGGCCGGGCGGCCGCCCGCGGGGGTGGTCCCCGCGGGCGACGCGCCGGTCACGACCGCACCCGGGGGCGGGGTCAGCGTGGAGTTCGACATCAGCGGCCTCGCGTCACTTCGCCTTGTCGAGCGCGTTCTGCGCGGTGCTCTGCGCGGCCTTGAGCTTCGCTTCGAGGTCCGACGACGAAACCGTGCCGGAGGACAACGCCGGGATGGACTGGACCACGACGTTCACGAGCGCGAGCTGGGTGTCGCCCCAGGCGCCCGTGAAGGGGGTGCCGTAGGCCTTGGTCCCCGCGTCGAGGATCGGCGCGATGAGCTGGTTGCCCTGCTCGACCTGCTTGGCCGCGTCGGCGTTCGTCGGCAGGTCGCCGAAGGTCTTGGTGTACTTCACCTGGTTGTCGGCGCTCGTGAGCATCTTCACCAGGGCGAAGGCGAGATCCTGGTTCTTGGAGTACTTGGCGACCACGATGTTGTCGCCCGAGATGATCGTCGCGGCGGCCTTGCCGTCGCTCGGCAGCTTCGTCGCCCCCGGAGGAACGGTCGGCATGACCGCGTACGCGTACTTGCCCGCCATCGGCGACTTGTCGAGCGACACCTGCGACGAGGAGGAGACCATCGGCAGGAACGCGGCCTTGCCGTTCGCGAAGGCGGCGACCGCCTGCGCGTTCTTCCAGCCGATGGCGGCCGGGTCGACCACCTTGTCGTCGGTCAGCCAGCCGAAGTAGGTCTCGTAGGCCTTCTTGACCGCGGCGTCGTCGATCATCGCCTTCTTGCTCGGGATGTCGAGGATGGTGTTGCCCTGCTGCATCGCCATCGCCCAGACGAACTTCCACGGGTCGTAACCGTCGGCGTACGCGATCGCCATGCCGTGGACATCGCCGGAGGTGAGTTTCTTCGCCTGCTCGGCGAGGCCGTCCCAGGTCGTCGCCGGCTTGTCGATCCCGGCGGCCGCCAGGAGGTCTTTGTTGTAGGCCATCACGAACGGACGGCTGAGGAAGGGGATGCCGACCTCGTTCTTCGCGTCCGGCCCGGAGATGCCGAGGGTGGCGGGGACGAACCGGTCGCGGCCGCCGACTTTCGCCCAGTCGGCGTCGGTCAGCTTGACGAAGGCTCCGGTGGAGTAGGCGGTCGGTGTGAACGTCGTGCCGAGGTCGTAGATGTCCGGACCCTGGCCGCTGAGCACCGAGGTCTGGATCTTGGTCAGCTCGTCGTTGGCGGAGGCGAACGTCTCGAACTTGACTGTGGCGCC
The DNA here is from genome assembly GCF_945957465.1 of uncultured Leifsonia sp. GTDB lineage: Bacteria > Actinomycetota > Actinomycetes > Actinomycetales > Microbacteriaceae > Leifsonia. Next base: position 102,194 of record NZ_CAMFLC010000007.1, on the reverse strand, counting down.
GGTCTCCTTCTGGAACTGTGCCGAGACGTCCTTGAACCACTGCTGCTGCTCGGTGGGATAGAGCGCGTTGGCGGCGATCATGACGTCGAGGGTCTTGCCGGTGCCGTCGACCTTGCCGCTGGAGGAGGTGCTGCTGCTGCCGCTGGTGCCCGAGCACCCGGTCAGGACCAGGCCTGCCGCGGCGATGCCCGCGACTGCTGCCAGCGCGAAACGTGATCTCATCGTGTGACTCTCCCTTGAGGACGGTGATGTGCGGATCGTGGCCCCCGGATGCGGTGCACCCCGGAGGACTGGGGCCGAGCCTAGGGAGGTGGCAACACGAGTGCAACCGATTGCCAAAATTTGCCATCGTGTGCTGTGATGGGCACATGAGCCCTCAGCTTCGCGGGTCCACTCCGGATCGTCCCGCCACCCTGGACCGTCCCGCCACCCTGGCGGACGTCGCTGCGGCGAGCGGCGTGGCGACCTCCACCGTCTCGCGCGCGCTGTCCAATCCGGGGCGGGTCAACGCCGTCACCCGCGAGCGGATCGAGCGTGCCGCACGGGAGCTCAACTACATCCCGAACTCGCAGGCCAGGGCACTCACCAGCGGCCGGACCCGGTGCATCGCCGTCCTCGTGTCCGACGTCACGAACCCGTTCTACTTCGGCATCATCCGTGGCACCCAGCAGCAGCTCAAGGCCGCCGGCTACACGCAGCTCCTGGTGGACACCGAGGAGTCGGACGAGCTGGAGGACGGGATGCTGCACAAGCTGCGGCCATCATTCGACGGAGCGATCCTGGCGGCCTCCCGGCTCACCGACCGCCGGCTGACCGCCCTCGCGGAGGAGGTCCCGCTCGTCGCCATCAACCGCCAGACCCGCGGAGTGGCCAACGTCTTCATCGACACGCCGAACGGCGTCGAGCAGGCGGTCGGTCACCTGGTCTCCTTGGGCCACCGCGAGATCGTGTATGCGGCGGGGCCGGAGACGTCGTGGTCGAACGAGCGCCGTTGGCGTGCCCTGGTGCGGGCCGCGGACTCGTACGGCGTGAAATCGCTCCGGGTCGGACCGTTCGCTCCGCGCCAGTACGCCGGAGCGGCCGCCGCCGACGCCGTGATGCACGCCGGGTCGACCGCCTGCATCGCGTTCAACGACCTGCTCGCGATCGGCATGCTCGCCCGGTTCCGCGAGCGCGGCGTCGACGTCCCCGGCGACGTGTCGCTCGTGGGCTGCGACGACATCTTCGGCGCCGACTTCTGCAACCCTCCCTTGACCACGCTCACCGCTCCCATCGAGCAGGCGGGCCGAACGGCTGTGGCGATGCTGCTCGCACGACTCGACGACAGCGCGGCTCCGGTCAGCAGGCAGGCCGCGACGCTGCCCACCCATCTGACGGTCCGCGCCTCCACGGGCGCGGCTCCCGCCCCCTCCACCGAGACCACTCCGACGAAAGGACGCGGATGACCGCGCTCGCCCCGCATCCGGACCGCCTCCTCCCCGCCGACCCGGCAGAGCGCGAGCTTGCGCGTCGGCTGCACGCCACGGTCGCCGATGCTCCGATCTACTCCCCGCACGGGCATGTGCCGGCGGCGATGCTGGCCGACGACCAGCCGTTCCCCGACCCGGCGGCTCTGCTCATCACGCCCGACCACTACGTGACGCGGATGCTGCACGCCGTCGGAGTGCCCCTCGACGCGCTCGGCCTGGCGCGCGACGGCGTCCCCTCCTCCGCCTCCGGCCGTGAGATCTGGCGCACGTTGTGCGAGCACTGGGACGCGTTCCTCGGCACCCCGGTGCGGTTCTGGTTCGAATCGGAGTTCAGCGAGGTGTTCGGGCTCACCGAGCAGCCGTCCGCCGCCAACGCCGACGCGCTCTACGACCGGTTGGAGGCCACTCTGGCCGCCCCCGAGTTCCGGCCGCGCGCCCTGTTCGACCGCTTCAACATCGCCGTGCTCGCCACGACGGACGACCCCGCCGACGACCTCGAGGCGCACGCGCGGCTGGCGGCCGACCCGAGCTTCACCGGCCGCGTCATCCCGACCTTCCGCGCCGACCGCTACATGCACCCGGACGAGCCCGGCTGGGCGGGCCGCTTGCAGACGCTCGCCGAGCGCGCCGACGTCGACACCTCCGGGTACGCCGGCCTGCTGGAGGCGCTGCGCGTGCGCCGTGCGGCGTTCGCGGCCGCAGGCGGCACGGCGACGGACACCGGCGTCATCGATGCCGGCAGCGAGCCGCTCGACGACGCGGAGGCCTCCCGCATCCACCGCGCCGCGCTCGACGGTTCGCTCACGCCGGCGGAGGCCGTGGCCTACCGCCGCAACATGCTCTACCGCCTGGCCGAGATGGCCGCGTCCGACGGGCTCGTGATGCAGCTGCACCCCGGCGTGCACCGCAACCACCACCGTCCGACGTTCGAGGCCTACGGGCCCGACACCGGCCACGACCTGCCCGCCGTGGGGTCGTTCACCGAGCCGCTCACGCCGATCCTGCGCGACTTCGGCACGAACGCGACCTTCCGGCTCGTGCTGTTCACGGTCGACGAGACCACGTTCTCACGCGAGATCGCCCCGCTCGCCGGCTTCTATCCGTCGGTCTACGCCGGCGCCCCCTGGTGGTTCCTCGACACCCCCTCCGCGATCCTCCGCTACCGCCGCGCCATCACCGACAGCGCCGGCTTCACGAAGACCAGCGGCTTCATCGACGACACCCGTGCCTTCTGCTCGATTCCGGCCCGCCACGACATGTCGCGCCGGGTGGACGCGTCGTTCCTGGCCTCGCTCGTGGTGACCCACCAGCTCGCCGAGGAAGACGCCTTCGCGATCGCGCGGCGGCTGGTCGACGACATCCCGCGTGCGACGTTCCGGCTCGGTTGAAGCCGCCTCTCGTCACACAGGAGACCACAGCGCTGCCGCGCGACTACGCTGGACGCAAACCACTCAACGAAGGAGTCCTCCGTGCCCGAGAACCACGCAACGGCCAACATCGGAGTCGTCGGTCTGGCGGTGATGGGGTCGAACCTGGCCCGCAACCTCGCGTCGCGCGAGGGCAACACCGTCGCCGTCTTCAACCGGACCTACGCACGCACCGAGGAGCTCGTGAACGCCCACCCGGAGGCCGGGTTCGTGTCCTCCGAGCAGATCGACGACTTCGTCGCCTCGCTGTCGAAGCCGCGCACCGCGATCATCATGGTGCAGGCCGGCCGCGGCACCGACGCCGTGATCGACCAGCTGGTGGAGCGGTTCGAGCCGGGCGACATCATCGTCGACGGCGGCAACGCGAACTTCCACGACACCATCGAGCGCGAGAAGCGCATCGCGCCGACCGGCATCCACTTCGTCGGTGCCGGCATCTCGGGTGGTGAGGAGGGCGCCCTGCACGGCCCCTCGATCATGCCCGGCGGCTCGGCGGAGTCGTACGAGACCCTCGGCCCGATCCTGGAGTCGATCGCCGCGGTCGCCGAGGGCGAGCCCTGCGTGACCCACGTCGGCACCGACGGCGCCGGCCACTTCGTCAAGATGATCCACAACGGCATCGAGTACGCCGACATGCAGCTCATCGCCGAGGCGTACGACCTGCTGCGCACGGTCGGCGGGCTGGAGCCGGCGCAGATCGCGGACGTGTTCGCCGAGTGGAACAAGGGCTACCTCGAGTCGTACCTGATCGAGATCACGGCCGAGGTGCTGCGCCAGGTCGACGCCGAGACCGGCAAGCCCTTCGTGGACATCGTGCTCGACCAGGCCGGTTCGAAGGGCACCGGCGTGTGGACGGTGCAGAACGCACTCGACCTGGGCATCCCGGTCGGCGGCATCGCGGAGGCCGTGTTCGCCCGCGCCGTGTCCTCCAAGCCCGCGCAGCGTGCCGCGGTGCAGGCGACCATCCGGTCGCGTCCCGAGGTGCAGAAGGCCGACGACGTGGCCGCGTTCGCCGACGACGTGTCGAAGGCGCTCTACGCCTCCAAGGTCGTCGCCTACGCGCAGGGCTTCGACGCGATCATCGCCGGCGCCGAGAAGTACGGCTGGCACATCAACAAGGACAAGATCGCCAAGATCTGGCGCGGCGGCTGCATCATCCGGGCACAGTTCCTCAACCGCATCGCCGACGCCTACGACGAGAACCCGGACATCGCGACCCTCCTGGAGGCGCCGTACTTCGCCGACGCCGTGCGCGAGGGCGAGGCCGCCTGGCGCCGCATCGTCGCCACCGCCGCCCTGAACGGCGTGCCGGTGCCGGGGTTCGGCTCGGCGCTGTCGTACTACGACTCGCTCGCGTCCACCCGTCTCCCGGCCGCGCTCGTGCAGGGGCAGCGCGACTTCTTCGGCGCGCACACCTACAAGCGCGTCGACAAGGACGGGGTCTTCCACACGCTGTGGTCGGGTGACCGCACCGAGATCGAGACCGAGGGCTCCTCGCACTAGCGACCACCGTCGAAGGGCACGTCGTTGTCGCTTCCGGGTTCGGAACGCGACAACGACGTGCCCTTCGGCGTTTGCAATAGCGGGTCGTGCGGCTCAGACTCGTAACGTGACGTTCGAGGACCACCCGGAACTGGCGGAGTACGAGCCGTCGGACCGTCCGCTGCACGGGAGGCGCCGGATGATCGCCACCCGCGTCTTCGTCGTCGTCGCGCTCACCGCCCTCGTCCTGCCCGGCATCATGCTGACGATCAGCATCCAGACGGACACCGCGACCGGCACCTGCGCGGTCTACGCCCGCCACTACGCGCCCGACTCGGTGGGCTCGTCGGCGCGCTTCGAGCTGTTCGCCCCGGCCGGGCCGGGCTGGCAGTGCTACGCGCTCAACACCGAGGGCGACGCCACGTTCATCGCGCCGCTCGGCCTCATCCCGTCGACGCCGCACGCCCTCCGGTGACGAGGAAAGCTCCAGCCGCCGTTCGCCGAAGGGCGCGCCCCTCGAAGAGGGTCGCTCAGGCGGCGCCGTCGAACATGGAGGTCACCGAGCCGTCGGTGAAGACCTCGCGGATGGCGTTGGCCAGGAGCGGCGCGATCGGCAGCACGGTGAGGCCGTCCCAGCGCTTGTGCGCCGGAAGCGGGAGCGTGTCGGTGACGACGACCGAGTCGATCGCCTCCGACTGGAGGAGCTCCACGGCCGGGTCGCTGAAGACGGCGTGGGTCGCAGCGACGACGACGCCGATCGCGCCGCTGGCCTTGAGCGCCTCCGCCGCCTTGACGATGGTGCGCCCGGTGTCGATCAGGTCGTCGACGAGGAGGCAGACGCGGCCCTCCACCTCACCGACGATCTCATGCACCGAGACCTGGTTGGGGACGAGCGGGTCGCGGCGCTTGTGGATGATCGCGAGCGGTGCGCCGAGCTTGTCGCTCCAGATGTCGGCCACGCGGACGCGGCCCATGTCGGGTGACACGACCGTGAGCGTCGACGGGTCGAGCTCGCGCTGCATGTGCTCCAGGAGCACCGGCATGGCGAACAGGTGATCGACAGGGCCGTCGAAGAAGCCCTGGATCTGGGCGGCGTGCAGGTCGACCGACATGATGCGGTCGGCGCCTGCGGCCTTGAAGAGATCGGCGACCAGGCGGGCGGAGATCGGCTCGCGGCCGCGGCCCTTCTTGTCTTGCCGGGCGTAGGGATAGAACGGGGCGACCACGGTGATCCGCTTGGCGGAGGCGCGCTTGAGCGCGTCGACCATGATCAGCTGCTCCATGAGCCACTCGTTGATCGGCGAGGTGTGCGACTGGATGACGAAAGCGTCGGAGCCGCGCACGCTCTCGTCGAACCGCGCGTAGATCTCACCGTTGGCGAAAGTGCGGGAGTCGGTCGGCACCAGCTCGCTGCCGAGGCACTCGGCGATCTGCTCCGCGAGTTCGGGATGCGCACGCCCCGAGATCAGAACGAGTCGTTTCTGGCCGGTGGCAGTGATCCCTGACACTTACTCTCCGCTCTCTTCCGCGGCCGTGGCCTGTTCGGCGGCACGTGCGGCGTCAGTGCCCGGCCGCTTGTCGGCGACCCAGCCTTCGATGTTGCGCTGAGGCGCGACCGTGATGGCGAGCGCGCCGGGTGGAACGTCCTTCCGGACGACGGTTCCCGCTCCGGTGTACGCTCCGTCACCCATCCTAACGGGCGCGACGAGCACCGTGTTCGTGCTGATCCGGACGTGGGAGCCGATGACCGTGCGGTGTTTGTTCACGCCGTCGTAGTTGGCGGTGATCACGCCGGCGCCGAGGTTGCCCTTCTCGCCCACCTCCGCGTCGCCCACGTAGTTGAAGTGGGCCAGCTTCGTCCCCGCGCCGATGACGGCGTTCTTGGTCTCGGTGAACGTGCCGATCTTGCCGTTCTCGCCGAGGACCGTGCCGGGGCGCAGGTAGGCGAAGGGCCCGACGGTGGCGCCGTCGCCGATCACCGCGAGGGTGGCGTCCGTGCGGGTCACGGTCGCGCCCGCGCCCACCTCCGTGTCGAGGAGCGTGGTGTCGGGACCGACGGTGGCGCCGGTGCGCACGGCCGTGGCCCCGCGCAGCTGGGTCCCGGGAAGGATGGTGACGTCCGGCTCCAGGGTCGCCGTGACGTCGATCCAGGTGGTGGCGGGGTCCTGCACGGTCACGCCGGCGAGCTGCCAGGTGCGCACGACGAGGGCGTTGAGCCGCGCCGCGGCCTCGCTCAGCTGCGCCCGGTCGTTGATTCCCTCCACGAGCCACGACTCGGACACCGGCAGCGCGTCGACGTCGAAACCGGCCTCGCGCAGCAGGCCGATGACATCGGTCAGGTACTTCTCGCCCTGGGCGTTGTCGGTGGTCACGTTCGCGAGCATGTCGCGCAGCGCCGCGGCGCCGAAGACGTAGATGCCGGCGTTGATCTCGCCGATGGCGCGCTCGTCGTCGCTGGCGTCCTTGTGCTCGACGATGCGGTCGAGGTGGCCTTCGGCGGTGCGGACGATGCGGCCGTAGCCGGTCGGGTCGGCCGGGAAGGACGACAGGATGGTCGCTGCCGCGCCGCCCGCGCGGTGGGTCGCCACGAGCTCGCGCAGCGTCGCCGCGTCGAGCAGCGGCACATCGCCGTTGACCACGAGGACGTCTCCGCTGAAGTCCTCCGGGAGCGCGGCGACGGCCTGCTCCACGGCGCGCCCGGTACCGGGGACCTCGTCCTGGTCGACGATGACGGCCCCGGGCAGGTCGGCTGTGATCACCTCGGCGAGCCGGTCGCGTTCGTGCCGCACGACGGCGATGACGCGCGCGGCGTCGAGCTCGCGTGCGGTCGCCAGCACGTGCCCGACGACCGGGAGGCCGCCCAGCGGGTGCAGCAGCTTGGGCGTCGCGGACTTCATCCGCGTGCCCTGGCCGGCCGCGAGAACGACGATGGCGAGATTCTGGTCGGTCATGATGCTCCCGGGTGCGATCTGACGGGTCGGTGGGGCTGCAGACGTCGCTCCGCCTCCAGGACTCGAACCTAGACCTCACAGCTCCAAAGGCTGTCGTGCTGCCATTACACCAAGGCGGACCGCGCAACGCGCACACACAGTCTGCCAGACTCGGCCGCGCGTGCCGCCGAGCCGGCGCAGCAGCCGAATAGCATGGAGGGATGGCCGAGGCACACGACGGGACCGCGCGCGGTGGTGCGCGCGACGAGGTGGACCGCATCGTCGGGGCCTGGCTCCGCGAGCGTCCCGACCTCGACTTCTCGCCGCTGCAGGTGCTCTCGCGGGTCGACCGGCTCTCCCGGCATCTCGACCGGGCGCGCCGCAGCGCGTTCGAGCGCTCCGATCTCGACTCCTGGGAGTTCGACGTGCTCTCGGCGCTGCGGCGGGCGGGATCGCCGTTCCAGCTGAGCCCCAAGTCGCTCCTGCAGCAGACGCTGGTGTCGTCCGGCACGATGACCAACCGCATCGACCGTCTCGTGGCGCGCGGCCTCGTCGAGCGCCGCACGGACCCCAACGACGGCCGCGGCATCCTGGTGCAGATGACCGCCCAGGGCCTCGCCAGGGTGGACGCCGCCATCACCCGGCTGGTCGACGCCGAGGCCGATCTGCTCGACTCGCTCTCGCCGGGCGATCAGGAGCGCTTGGCGGCGCTGCTGCGCAAGCTGAGCCTGGGATTCGACACCGGAGTCTGACCAGCCCTTGCAACGCGGGTTCCCAGCAGACTGTTATCCCGCTCTCATAAACTCGCCGCGATGAGACTTTCCCGCCTGAAGCGCCTCCCGTCCCGAGTGAAGCGCGCCGCTCGCTTCGAGATCCATGCGCACTGGCGCCGGCAGCCGCTCGTCCTCGGCTCGGTGTTCTACGAGTCCTTCTCGGGCAACGGGATGCTCGACAACCCGGAGGCGCTGTTCCGCCGGCTGCTGGCCGCACCCGATCTGAAGCACCTCACCCACATCTGGGCGCTCTCCGACCTCCACCGGTACCGCGCCGCCGTGGAGGAGTTCGCCGACGACCCCCGCGTGACGTTCGTGCGCTACGGGTCCGCGGCCTACTACCGGGCCCTGGCCACGAGCCAGTACCTGGTCAACAACGCGACGTTCCCGTTCGACTTCTCCAAGCGCCCCGGCCAGGTCTATCTGAACACCTGGCACGGCACGCCGCTCAAGCGCATGGGCTACGACATCGAAGACGGGGCGCTGGCCACCGCGAACATCGTGCGCAACTTCGTGCAGACCGACTACCTGCTGGCCGCCAACCCGTTCATGGCCGACCAGATGTACCGGAGCGCGTACAAACTCGACGGCATCTACCGCGGCACGATCATCGAAGAGGGCTACCCGCGTGTGGACCGGCAGTTCCTCGACGACGCGCAGCGCGACGACGTGCGCCGTCGACTCATCGCCTCCGGCATCCCGCTCGGCGACCGTAAGGTCATCCTCTACGCTCCCACGTGGAAGGGCCAGACGTTCGGACGACCGGAGGACGACCTCGACGCGCTGCTCGCGCATCTCCGCGAGGTGGAGGAGCGCATCGACTCCAGCCGCTACGCGGTGCTGGTCAAGACGCACCAGACGGTGCACGCGCTCGCCGCCGACCGCCCGGAGCTCGCTCGGATGCTCGTGCCCAACGAGATGCCGACCAACCTCGTCCTCGGCGCCACCGACATCCTGGTCGGCGACTACTCCAGCATCTTCTTCGACTACCTCCGCACGGGCCGGCCGATCCTGTTCTTCACACCCGACCTCGCCGAGTACGCGGGAACGCGCGGACTCTACTTCGAGCCGGACGAGTGGCCGGGGCCCACGCTCATGTCGGCGCGCGAACTCGGCGACGCGCTCGCAGCCGTCGCGGCCGACGGCGACCAGGTGCCGGCCGAGTACCGGGACCGGTATCTCGACATGCAGCGCCGGTTCACGCCCTACGAAGACGGCGCGGCCTCCGACCGCGTCATCGACATCGTGTTCCGCGGCGTGCGCGACGGGTACCGCCTGCGCACGTCGCTCGACGACGACGGCCGGGAGAAGATCCTGCTGTATCTGGGCGGTATGCGCCCCAACGGGATCACGACCTCCGCCCTCAACCTGCTCAACAACCTCGATCACGAGCGCTACGACGTGTCCGCGTTCTTCGCGCAGAGCGGCTCGCAGACGATCATCGCCAAGCAGCGTCGGATCCACCCGGCCGTGCGACAGTTCCCCCGTGTCGGCGGGATGAACGGCGCCAAGCTGCGGCACCTGGCCCGGCACCTCGACTTCCGGCGGGGTCGTACGGCCCAGCACGCGCAGACCGAGGCGCAGAACTTGCTCTGGGACGACGAGTGGTACCGCTGCTTCGGCGACAGCCGGTTCGACTATGTCGTGGACTTCTCCGGCTACGGCCCGTTCTGGGCGATCCTGCTCCTGCACTCCCCCGAGGCGCAGCGGTCGATCTGGATGCACAACGACCTCGCCGCCGATGCGCACCGCGAGGTCAACGGCGAGAAGCGCATGCTGCACTCGCTCACCCAGCTGTTCACGCTGTACGCGCAGTACGACCACCTGGTCTCGGTCTCGCCGACGCTGTCCGAGGTGAACCGCGCGTCGCTCGCCGAGTACGCGGAGCCGGCGAAGTTCCGCTCCGCGCTCAACACGGTCGATGCCGAGCACATCCTCGAGAACGCCGCGGCCGACCTCCACGCACTCGCCTTCGACGAGGAGACGGGCAGCATCCCCGACTGGGCGGAGCAGCTGCTGGCGGCCGACGACGACGTCACGACGTTCGTGAACGTGGGCCGGCTCTCTCCGGAGAAGAACCAGGAGCGTCTCATCCGCGCCTTCGCGCAGGTGCACGCCGAGAGCGCCAAGACGCGACTGCTGATCGTCGGCTCGGGTCCGCTCGCGGGCCACCTGGAGTCCGTGGTCGCGGAACTCGGGCTGGAGGGTTCGGTGTTCCTCACCGGCATGCAGCGCAATCCGCACGCCATCATGGCGAAGGCGGACTGCTTCGTGCTGTCCAGCGACTACGAGGGCCAGCCGATGGTCATCCTCGAGGCCCTCGTCCTGCAGCTCCCGATCGTCACGGTCGAGTTCGCCTCGGCCAAGAACGCGCTGCCGCAGGGCAGCGGCCTGGTGGTCCCGCAGTCGGTCGAGGGGGTTGCCGATGGGCTGCGCGCGTTCCTGCGCGGCGACGTGCCCGACGGCGGCTTCGACTGGGCTGCGTACAACCGCAAAGCGGTCGCCGAGTTCTACCGAGCGATCGGAGCCGCCCCCGACCCCGCGCCCGCCGCGGCTCCCGAAGCCGCGGCTCCCGAAGCCGCACCCGGCACGCCCGCGAAGCGGCAGAAGATCGGCTGAGAACCGCCCAGGAGGCGGATTCTCCGCCACCTCGGCGTGTGCGGGTCAGGCGCGCGCGACCAGGGCCGAGAGGTCCAGGCCCGCGGGCAGTTCCCCGTAGAGGGCTCCGCGATCCGGGCCGAGGCGGGAGGCGACGAACGCGTCGGCGACCGCCGCCGGGGCGTGGCGCAGGAGCAGCGAGGCCTGGAGGCCGACGGCGAGCGCGGCGACCAGGCTGCGGACCGTCGACTCGTCTGCGGCGGCGACAGCTCGTCGCACCCTGTCGTGGTGGGCGTCGAAGACCGCGTTCGCGCCCCGGGCGGCGGCGAGCTCGGCATCGAACGCCTCCGCGCTCGCGGGCTCGCGGGCCAGCGCGCGCAGCACGTCGAGCGCGATCACGTTTCCGGACCCCTCCCAGATCGCCATCACCGGCTGCTCGCGATACCGCCGGGCCAGCGGGAAAGCCTCGGTGTACCCGTTGCCGCCGAGGCACTCCATCGCCTCGTAGGCATGGCCGGGTCCGCGCTTGCACACCCAGTACTTGCTCACGGCGGTCGCGAGCCGCCGGAACGCGACATCGGTCTCCGAGGCGTCGTCGTCGTGCGCACGCGCCAGTCGCAGCGCGACGGCGGTCGCCGCCTCCGACTCGAGGGCCAGATCGGCCAGCACCGCCGTCATCGCCGGCTGGTCGACGAGCCGCCGGCCGAACGCCGACCGGTGACGCGCGTGCCACGCGGCCTCGGCGACGCCCTGCCGCATGCCGGCCGCGGTGCCGAGCACGCAGTCGAGCCTGGTGCGGTCGACCATCTCCAGGATGGTCCGGACGCCGCGGCCCTCCTCGCCGAGCAGATAGCCGACCGTGCCGTCGAACTCGACCTCGGCGGAGGCGTTGGAGCGGTTGCCGAGCTTGTCCTTCAACCGCTGGATGAGGAAGACGTTGCGCGCGCCGTCCTCCAGCACGCGGGGCACCACGAAGCAGCTCAGGCCTCCCGCCGTCTGGGCGAGCACCAGGAAGGCGTCCGACATCGGGGCCGAGCAGAACCACTTGTGGCCGGTCAGCAGCCAGCGCCCGTCGCCGTCGGCGAGCGCGCGGGTCGTGTTGGCGCGCACGTCGGAGCCGCCCTGCTTCTCGGTCATCGCCATCCCGAACAGGGCGGACGGCTTGGCCGGGCCGAGGCGGCCGTCGTACTCGCGAGAGAGCAGCCGCGGGATCCACTCGTCGGCGAGGCGCGGGGCGGCGGCGAGGGCCGGCACGGCCGCGTGCGACATCGAGACCGGGCAGGCGTGCCCGGGCTCCACCTGCGCGAACAGCATGAACGTCGCGGCCCGGGCGACGTTCGCGCCCGGCCGTGGATCGGCCCACGCGGAGGTGTGCGCTCCGGCGGCGACGGCCTGCCGGAGCACGCGATGGTAGCTCTCGTCGTAGTCGACCTCGTCGACGCGGTCGCCCCACCGGTCGAACGCGCGCAACTGCGGCTCGCGCACGTTCGCGCGCTCGGCGTCGGCCTGGAAACCGGCGGACCCGACCAGCCGCCCGACGGCGCCGAGGTCGGCGATCGCCCAGTCGGCGTCGTACCGTTCGACCGCCTCGCGCAGGGGGATGTCGGCGGCGAACTCGTCGAGGTCGACGCGCGGCGGGGCCTGGTTCACGACGGTGTGAGTGGGCATGCGGCGAGTCTAGTGCGGGCGCGCCGCGGGCTAGGGTGGACCGGGTGCACATCCCGATCGAGCTCACCACCGAGCGCCTCGAGCTGCGGCCCTGGCGCGACGACGATGCCGCCTTCGCGTTCGACCTCTACTCGCGGTGGGAGGTCGCGCGGTTCCTCGGCCGCGCGCCGGCCGTGCTGACCGACCCGGCGGACGCCGTGCGGCGCATCGCCCGGCTGCGGGCGCTCGAGGACGACCTGCGCGCGTTCCGCGTCGTCTCGGTGGCCGCCACCGGCGAACCGGTCGGAACCGTGATGCTGCAGCCGATCCCCGCGTCGGGCCCTGAGCCGTTGCGGCCGTCCGGCGACACCGAGATCGGCTGGCACTTCCACCCGGACCACTGGGGGCGCGGCTATGCGGCGGAGGCGGCCGGCGCGCTCCTCGCGGCGGCCCTGCGCGACCTGGATCGCGTCGTCGCCGTCACCTATCCCGAGAACGCGGCGTCGCAGCGGGTGTGCGAGCGCATCGGCATGCGCCGCGTCGGCCCGACGGACGCCTACTACAACGTGCGGATGGAACTGTTCGTGACGGCAACGGAGGAGCCGCACGGCGACACGCCGGCGGCCCGCAGTCAGCGGAGGTGATTCGAGCCCGGGCGGCGCGGGAGTCCTCCGGCGCCGATCGGTCCGGCATCCGCAGCGCGGTCAGCCCTCGAGCTGCTCCGAGAGTTCCAGCCAGCGGGTCTCCTGGTCGGCGATCTCGCCCTCCAGCGCGCGCAGCTCTTCGGTGAGGCGCCCGAGGCCGACGTAGTCGGACTGATCGTGGCGTGCGATCGACTCGTGGTGCTCGGCGACCTGACCGGCCAGCTTCGCGAGCCGCCGGTCGATCGACGCCAGCTCCTTCTCCGCCGCGCGCAGGGCCGCGCCGGAGAGAACCGGTGACGCGGCAGCGGTGGCCCCGGCCGCCGGGGTCGCGGCAGTGCCGGCCGCTGCGCTCGGCGAAGCGCTCCGCTCCCGTCGCAGCCGCAGATATTCGTCGATGCCGCCGGGCAGGTGCCGGAAGGCGCCGTCGATCACCGCGTACTGCTGGTCGGTCACGCGCTCGACGAGGTAACGGTCGTGCGAGACCACCAGCAGCGTGCCGGGCCAGCCGTCGAGCAGGTCCTCCATCGCAGCGAGCATGTCGGTGTCGAGGTCGTTCGTCGGTTCGTCCAGGATGAGCACGTTCGGCTCGTCCAGCAGGATCAGCAACAGCTGGAGGCGGCGCTTCTGACCACCCGACAGGTCTTTCACCGGAGTCGACAGCTGCGCGTTCGTGAAGCCCAGGCGCTCGAGCATCTGGCCGGGCGTGACCTCTTTGCCGCCCGCGAGGTAGGTGGTGCGCTTGTCGGCGACGACGGCGCTGACGCGCTGGTCGCGCACGGCGTCGAGCTCGTCGAGCTGCTGCGTGAGCGTGGCGATCTTGACCGTCTTGCCGCGCTTGACGCGTCCGGAGGTCGGCTCGACGCTGCCGGCGACGAGGCCGAGCAGGGTGGACTTGCCCGCGCCGTTGACGCCGAGGATGCCGGTGCGCTCACCGGGAGCGATGCGCCACTCCACGTCGCGCAGCACGGTCTTCGGCGGGAACTCCACGGTGACGTCGAGGAGGTCGACGACGTCTTTGCCGAGCCGGGCCGTCGCGAGCTTGGTCAGCTCGACCGCGTCGCGCGGTGCCGGCTCGTCGGCGATCAGCGCCGCGGCGGCGTCCATCCGGAACTTCGGTTTGGAGGTGCGCGCAGGGGCTCCGCGGCGCAGCCAGGCGAGCTCCTTGCGCATGAGGTTCTGGCGCTTGGTCTCGGCGACGGCAGCCATGCGGTCGCGCTCGACCCGTTGCAGGACATATGCCGCGTAGCCCCCTTCGAAGGGCTCGACGATCCCGTCGTGGACCTCCCAGGTCGAGGTCGACACTTCGTCCAGGAACCAGCGGTCGTGGGTGACCACCACGAGGGCGCCCGATCCGGCTGCCCAGCGCTGCTTGAGGTGCGACGCCAGCCAGGCGACGCCCTCGATGTCGAGGTGGTTGGTCGGCTCGTCGAGGAAGAGCAGGTCGTGGTCGTGCACCAGCAGCGCCGCGAGCGCCACCCGGCGGCGCTGGCCGCCCGAGAGCTCGCCGATGGTCGCCTCCCAGCGGATGTCGGCGACGAGACCGGCGAGCACGTCGCGCACGCGCGGGTCGCCCGCCCACAGGTGCTCCTCGCGATCGCCGACGATGGCCCGGCCGACGGTCAGTGCGTCCGGGAGGTCGTCGCGCTGGTCGAGCATCCCGACCGTCGCGTCCCGGCGCCGGGTGACGCGGCCGGAGTCGGGTTCGAGCCGCCCGGCGAGGAGGGAGAGGAGGGTCGACTTGCCGTCGCCGTTGCGTCCGACGACGCCGATGCGGTCGCCTTCGGAGACGCCGATGGTCACCGAGTCGAAGACGACCCGCGTCGGGTATTCGAGATGCAGCGATTCGGCGCCGAGGAGATGAGCCATACGGTCCTCCAGCCTACCGTCGCGCCGTCCGCCCGGACGCCGGAGGCGGATCACTCCCCCTCCTTGGGGGAAACCGACCATACGCCCGGGTGTGCGATGATCGACGAACCGGACCGCGCACTCCCGTTACCCGACCCGCGCGGGTGGATGGGGGCGACCGTGACCGACGTGGACTCGACGGCGCGGCCGCTCATCGGCCGGGACCGCTCCCGCGAGACCATCCTCCTCGTCGCGCATCGTGCGCTCGACCGCGGCGGCGCCGTGCTGATCACCGGCGAGGCCGGCCTCGGCAAGACGGCGCTGCTCGCCGATGTCGCCCAGCGGCTGGACGGCTGGACGGTGCTGCGGGCGAGCGCCGACTCGTTCGAGTCCGACCTCGCCTACGCCACCGTCGAGACCCTCGTCCGTGGCCTCGCCGCGCTCGGCGGCCGGCCGATCCGGCCTCCCGCCCCCGACGACGACGCGCTGACGGTCGGGCGGCTGCTTCTCGACGCCGTCGACGCGCTCTCCGGACCGGTGTGCCTGATCGTGGACGACGCGCAGTGGGTGGACGAGCCGTCGGCGCGAGCGCTGCGATTCGTCGTCCGCCGGATGTCGGATCGCGGCTTCCTCTTCACCGCCGCGACGCGGCCGCAGCCGAACAGCGTGTCTTCGCTGTTCGAGGACCTCGCGGCGTCGTCGGTCAACCACGCCCGTATCGACCTGTCGCCCCTCACGGTCTCCGACACGCAGGAACTCGCGGAGCACATTCTGGGGCACGCGATCTCGCGACGCACCGCGACCCGGCTGACCGAGGCCACCCAGGGCTCTCCGCTGCTGCTCAGCGTGCTCCTCGGGCAGCTGCGCGACACCTTCACGCAGGCCCTGCATCCGGCCGGCTGGGACCTGCCCGACACCGCGATCATGCCGCTCGCGTCGGCGATCTCGGCGGCCCTGGAGGGCGCCGACCGGTCAGTTCGCACTGCTGCCGAGTTCATCGCCGTGCTGCGCGACCCGCTCCCGGCCCCCGTGGTCGGCTCCATCGCCGCCCGCCTGGGCGAGCGGCTCGACGTGCCGGGGGCCGTGACGCGGGGCCTCGTGCTCGGAACGCCGCGCGACGGCGTGCTGTGGGTGGAGCCTGCGCACGCCCTCCTCGCCGATGCCCTGGCCGCCGGGCTCACCGTGGAACGGCGGGTGCAGATCCACCGGGTCGCCGCCGACGTGCTCGACGGGCACCGCGCCCTGCGGCACCGGGTGGAGGCCGCCGACACGGCCGACCCCCGCCTCGTCGACGAGCTGCTCACGGCCGCCCTGGCTGCGGCCGAGCTGGGCAGGGCGGAGCAGGCGATGAGCTACGCCCGCTCGGCCATGCACCTGGCCACGGAGGGCGAGCGGGAGCGTCCGCTGGTCGAGCTGGGGCTGCTCGCGCTGCGCTTCCGGCTGCACGAGCAGATCCTCGACCTGCGCCCGGCGATCGAGGCGCTTCCGGCGTCGCCCGCCCGCGATGCCGTGCTCCTGGAGCTGCGCACGCTCTCGCGCGACGTGCCGGGGGCGCTCCAGCTCGCCCTCCAGCTGGAGGCCGCCCCGGCGCGCACTCCCGACGAGCGCGCCATCCGCACCCACGTGGCCGAGGCGCTGCCCAAGGTGCTGATGGCGATGGGAGACTTCGCCGGCGTGCTGGACCACCTGGACACGGCACGCGAGCACATCGCCGCCTGCCCGCGCCCCGAAGACGTCGCAGATCCCGCGCTGCGCTGGCTCGCCGAACCGGAGGAGCACCTCGTCCGGCTGGTCGGCTGGGCGCTCATCTCGGCCGCGCACGCGCGGCGCCCTGACCTGTTCGCGCCGCTCACGGCGGAGCTCGACGCATTGCTCGCGCATCACGAGTCCCCGGCCGCCGTGGACGCGCTCGTGGCCCGGTCCCGAGTGCTCATCATCAGCGGCGACATCGAGGGCGCGCACGCCGACCTCGCGCGCGCCAACGACCTGGTCCGCCGCTTCCCGAGCAGCTGGACGGCGGGCTTCGTGCGGACGATGTACGCGCACCTGCTCTTCCTGTCGGGCGAGTGGGAGGAGTCGGTCACCCTGGCCGACACCGCGGTCGCGCTGGCCCTCGACGAGACCGACCTGTCGTGCTGGCCGATCGCGCTCTGGACGTCGACGCTCGTACGCGCCGGCCGAGGCGAGACCGAACCGGTGAACGAGCGCCTGCGCTCCGCCGCGAAGGCCGACCCGCGGATCACCGGATCGTACGACGGCGACCTGCCGTTCCTGGCCCGCGCCGAACTGGCACGCGCACTCGGGCGGCCGGAGGACCAGCACCGCGCCACCCTCGACGCCGAGGAGGCGGCGAGCCGCTCCTCGACACAGGGCTGGCTGACCTACCGGGTGGACGCACTGGCGGCACTCGGCCGCGCCACCGAGGCCCGGGCAGCGTACCTGCAGTGCGCCGCCCCCGGGCCCTGGCGGCCGTACTACGGCTCTCTGCGCTGGCTGGAGGGACGCGTGCTGGAGGCGGAGGGCAGCCGCGCAGAGGCGCTCGACGCGTACCGGGAGGCCGCGGCGTCACCCCGCTTCCCGTTCCCCGCCGCGATCGCGGCGCTCGACGCCGGCCGCCTGCTGGCGGCCGGAACCGTCGACGCAAGCAGGGCGACCCCGGCCGACGGCGACGCGGAACGCGCCGCCGGGATCGCGCTGCTGGAGCAGGCCGCCGCCACCTTCTGCCGGCTCGGCGCCAGCACCTACCTCGCCCGCACCGCCCACCTGCTGGACGCGATGCGCACCGCCGGCGACGCCGCGGACGCCCGACAGGCGTCGGCGGCCGACCCGCTCGCCTCGTTGACCACGCGGGAGCGTCAGGTCGCGCACGCCCTGGCCGCGGGGATGACGAACAAGGAGATCGCCGAGCGGCTCTACGTCTCGGTGACGACGGTCAACTTCCACGTGCGCAACATCCTCGCGAAGCTCGGGATGCGTTCCCGCCGTGAGCTCCGTGCCCTCGCGCTTCCCCGGCGCCGACCCGCCCGGAGCGACCGACCCGTCAAGAATTGACGGTTTCCGGGTCCCCCACTATGAGGACACGGCACCGCGGCGCTACCGTGGAAATCACCTGGGATGCCCGACCCGCACCGCGCGGATACGACTCCACCGACGAATCGTCTCAACCCGACGTGCGACGCGGGCTCGGGCATCCTCGGGCAAGACCGGCAACGGTCGGCAGCTCAGTCGCCCATGATCCGCGCGCCGTGCACCGGACCGGTCGCACGCACCGCGTGGATGCGGGCGGCGCTCAGCGCGATCTGCAGATCGAGCGCATTGTCGAGGTCGGCGGCGAGGAACGCGACGGTCGGCCCCGAGCCCGAGACGATGCCGGCCAGCGCGCCGTTCAACTCGCCGAGCTCGAGCACCTCGGCGATCCTCGGCACGAGATGGATGGCGGGCGCCTGGAGGTCGTTGCTGAGCGCCTCGGCCAGCATCGCCGGGTCCCCTGCGCGCAGCGCGTGCAACACGGGCGCGTCGACGCTCGGGCTGCGTTCAGCCGGTGCGATCTCGCCCGCGTGACGCTGACGGTGCCGGTCGAGCTCGCTGTAGACGGCCGGTGTGCTGAGCTCACCCTCCGGCAACGCGAGCACCCAGTGGAACTGCCCCGTCGCCAGGGCCGGGCTGAGCCGGTCGCCCCGGCCGGTGCCGATGGCGGTGCCGCCGATCAGCGCGAACGGCACGTCCGCGCCCAGTCGTGCCGCCAGCGCGAGCAGCTCGTCGCGGCCGAGCTCGGTGCCCCACAGTGCATCGCAGGCCACCAGGGTGGCGGCGGCGTCGGCCGAGCCGCCGCCCATTCCTCCGGCGATCGGTACGTGCTTGTCGATCTCGAGCCGGACGCCGCCGGTGTACCCGGTCTTCTTGGCGAGCAGCCGCGCGGCTTTGATGGCGAGATTGGAGTCGTCGGTCGCCAGGCCGCTGGTGTCGATGCTGCCCGCGAAACTCACCGAGAAGTCATCGGCACGGTGAGCTCGCACATCCTCATACAGCGACACGGCCTGGTAGGCCGTCGCGACGTCGTGATAGCCGTCTTCGCGGACGGCGCCGACGCGCATGAACACGTTGACCTTGCCCGGAGCGCGCACGTGGACGGCATCCACGTCCCACCCCGTACCCGCCTCGACCATGCCTCAAACCTACACACCGCGGGGGTGCTGCGCGGACCACCCGATCAGGTGGTGGCGGCGAGTCTCACGAAGTCGTCGAGCTCCAGCTGCTCGCCGCGCAGCGACGGAGCGATGCCCGCGGCCTCCAGCGCCGTCGCAGCCGCGGTCGGGTCGCCGAACACCGTCGAGAGCGACTGACGGAGGGTCTTCCTGCGCTGCTGGAAGGCGGCGTCCACCAGGGCGAACGTGCGCTTCCGCAGTGCCTCGTCCCCCCGCGGTTCCGGCCGGCGATCGAAGGCGACGAGCACCGAGTCGACGTTGGGCACGGGCCAGAAGATCTGCCTGCTCACCGTGCCCGCCGTGCGCCACGCGCCGTACCAGGCGGCCTTGACGCTGGGTGCGCCGTACACCTTGGACCCGGGGCCGGCTGCGATGCGGTGGCCGACCTCGGCCTGCACCATCACCACGCCCGATCGCAGCGTCGGGAAGGTCTCGAGAAAATGCAGCAGCACCGGCACGGACACGTTGTAGGGGAGGTTGGCGACCAGGCGCACCGGGCTCTCCGGGAGGGCGGACACGGCGAGCGCGTCCTGGTGCACGACCGTCAGCCGGTCAGCGACGGACGGCGCGAGCTGCCCGACCGTGACCGGGAGCTGCGCGGCCAGCCGACCGTCGATCTCGACGGCGACGACCCGTGCTCCGGCCTCCAGCAGCCCGAGCGTGAGCGAGCCGAGACCGGGCCCGACTTCGACCACGATGTCACCCTCGGCCACCTCCGCCACCCGCACGATGCGGCGCACCGTGTTGGCGTCGATGACGAAGTTCTGGCCGAGCTTCTTGGTGGGCGTCACGTCGAGGAGCTCCGCGAGATCGCGGATCTCGGCCGGTCCGAGCAGGCGCAGCTCGCTCACGCGATCGTCCCGATCGGCTCCGTCGGCGGCGACCCGACCGGCTCGCTGTCCCACCGGCCGTAGACCAGCTCGGTGTTGGAGTTGATCTGCGCCGCGAGCGTGGATGCGTCGGTGCCGATCGTCTCCGCCATCGCGCGCACGGTGAGCGGGATGAGGTAGGGCGCATTCGGCCGCCCGCGGAACGGGGTGGGCGTCAGGAACGGCGCATCGGTCTCGACCATGATCAGGTTCCGCGGCGCCACGCGGAGCGCCTCGCGCAGGCCGGGCGCGTTCTTGAAGGTCACGTTGCCGGCGAACGACATGAACCAGCCGTTCTCCGCGCAGATCCGCGCGAGCTCCACGTCGCCGGAGAAGCAGTGGAAGACGGTGCGTTCCGGGGCGCCCACCCGCTTCAGCGTCGCCACGACGGCCGCGTGCGCATCCCGGTCGTGGATCTGCAGCGCGATGTCGTTCTGCTTCGCGATCTCGATGTGCGCCTCGAACGACGCGAACTGGGCGTCGCGCCGCGGGCCCTCCTCGGTCCGGAAGAAGTCGAGTCCCGTCTCTCCGACGGCCCGCACGCGCGGGCGGCCGGCCAGTTCGGCGATCACCGCGAGAGCGTCGCCGAGCTCCCCGCGCTCGGCATAGTCGGGTGCGTCGTTGGGGTGGAGCGCCACGGCCGCGAGCATGCGCGGCTCGACGGCCGCGGTCTCGGCCGACCACCGCGAGGTCTCCACGTCGTTGCCGACCTGCACGACGCCGCGCACGCCGACGCTCGACGCCCGGTCGAGGTGCTCGCGATAGTCGAGCGGGTCATCCCCGTCGGCGATCTCCAGGTGCGTGTGGTTGTCGTACACCGGCACGACCAGCGCCTCCGGCAGCGGAGGGTACGCGAGGTCGCGGCCGTCGGTGACATGCCGCTGGCGGATGAACGCCGGGTCGGTCATGCCGCGGGCACCGCGTCCGCGTCGATCCGGGGGAACAGCGCCTCGAGGCCGTTGACCTCGGTGCCGGCCGGCAGCCGGCCCCAGTCGCCCGCGCGACGCAGCGGCTGCGCCTCCAGCGGTCCCAGCTCGTCCGTCGCCCCGAGCGCCGTCCACAGCTTGGCGGTCGCCTGGGGGATGACCGGCGACAGCAGTACCGCGAGGGCGCGGAGGCCCTCCGCCGCCGTGTACAGCACGGTCTGGAGACGCTCGCGCTTCGCATCGTCCTTCGCCAGGCTCCACGGCTCCTGCAGCGTGATGTAGCCGTTCAGCTCGTCGACCACCGTCCAGACGGCCGCGAGGGCGTCGTGGATCGCCAGCTTGCCCATCGCGGCGTCGGCGTCGGCCGTCGCCTTCGCGACGATCTCCTGCACGTGGAGGTCGGCCTCCTCGTAGGACGCCGCCGGCGGCACGATGCCCTCGAAGTACCGGGTCAGCATGGCGATGACGCGCGACGCGAGGTTGCCGAAGCCGTTCGCCAGCTCGGCCTGGTAGCGCGCGGCGAGGTCCTCCCAGCTGAACGAGCCGTCCTGGCCGAAGTTGATGGCGCGCAGGAAGTAGTACCGGAACGCGTCGGAGCCGAACGTGTCGGTGATCTGGGTCGGGGCGATGCCGGTGAGCTTCGACTTGGACATCTTCTCGCCGCCGACCAGCAGCCAGCCGTGCCCGAAGACCTGGTGCGGCACCTCCAGGCCGGCGGCCAGCAGCATCGCCGGCCAGATCACGGCGTGGAAGCGGAGGATGTCTTTGCCCACGAGGTGGGTGGCGGGCCAGCGGCGCTCGAAGGTCTCGTCGTCCTGGCCGTAGCCGACCGCGGTCACATAGTTGAGGAGGGCGTCGAACCACACGTAGACGACGTGGGACTCGTCCCACGGCACCTTGATGCCCCAGTCGAAGCTCGAACGCGAGATCGACAGGTCGCTGAGACCCTGCCGCACGAACGACACCACCTCGTTGCGCGCCGACTCCGGCTGGACGAAGTCCGGCCGCTCCTCGTAGAGCGCGAGCAGCCGGTCGGCGAACTCGCTCATGCGGAAGAAGTAGTTCTTCTCCTGCAGCAGCTCCAGCGGCTTGGAGTGGATGGCACAGACCTTCTGGCCCTCGTACTCCCCCGTGCCGTCGACGATCTCGCTCTGCGGCTTGAACTCCTCGCAGCCGACGCAGTACAGCGCCTCGTACTCGCCGGCGTAGATGAAGCCGTCGTCGTAGAGCTTCTGCAGGAACTTCTGGACGTTCTTCTCGTGCCGCTCGTCGGTGGTGCGGATGAAGTCGTCGTTGGCGATGTCGATCGTCTTCAGCAGCGGCAGCCACTCGTTCGTCACCAGCCGGTCGGCCCACTCCTTCGGTGTGGTGCCGTTCGCGGTCGCGGTGCGCAGGATCTTCTGCCCGTGCTCATCCGTGCCGGTGAGCAGCCAGGTGTCGTCGCCGGCCTGGCGGTGCCAGCGCGCGAGCACGTCCGCGGCGACCTCCGTGTAGGCGTGCCCGATGTGCGGGACGTCGTTGACGTAGAAGATCGGCGTGGTGATGTAGAACGCGGAGCCGTCGGACATGCTGACTATCCTACGGGCGCGCGCGGGATGGGCCGGCGATGTTACCGAGGCCGCCGCCGAGGGGCACGTTCCTGGGCGCTAGCGGTGGCGGGAGTCGAGCGCGGCCTGATAGAGGTCGCGCTTGGACAGACCAGTGGCCTCCGCGACCTCGGCTGCGGCGTCCTTGAGGCGCACGCCGTCGGCGACGAGGGCGAGCACCTGGTCGAGCGCCGTCGCCGGGTCGGCCTCCCGTGCGGGCGCACCCGCGACGACGACCACGATCTCGCCGCGCACCCCGTCGGCCGCCCACTCGGCCAGCTCGGCGAGCGGAGCGCGGCGCACCTCCTCGTGCAGCTTGGTCAACTCGCGGCAGACCACGGCCCGGCGGTCCGCGCCGAACACCGCGGCGAGATCGGCGAGGGAGGCCGCGAGCCGGTTCGGGGACTCGAAGAAGACCATCGTGCGCTGCTCGGCAGCGAGCGCGTTGAGCGCCGAGAGCCGCTCGCCCTGCTTGCGGGGCAGGAACCCCTCGAAGGTGAAGCGGTCGGTCGGGAGACCGGAGACGGCGAGCGCGGTGAGCACGGCGCTCGGCCCCGGGATCACGGTGACGTCGACGCCGGCAGCCGCCGCGGCCTCCACCAGCGGGAATCCCGGGTCGGAGACGGTCGGCATGCCCGCGTCGGAGAGCACGACCACGTCCTGGTCGCGGGCCAGCTCGACGAGTTCCGCCGCGCGTTCGCGCTCGTTGTGCTCGTGGAGCGCGATGAGGCGGGGCCGGTTGTCGATTCCGAGACCGGTCAGGAGCCGCTGGGTGACGCGGGTGTCCTCGGCTGCGACGATCGTCGCGGAGCCGAGCACCTCGGTCAACCGGGCGGAGGCGTCGCCGAGGTTACCGATCGGCGTCGCGGCGAGGATGATCATAGGTCCAGTCTGTCAGGATGTCCTGGTGAGCTCCCCTTCCCCTCTCGCGGGCGACACCGCGCACTCGTCGGCGCCCGCAGCCCACGTCGCACCCGAGCGCACCGGGAGCCGGCTCGACGACTGGTGGGCCCGGGTCCTGCGCACTCCGCTGCGGCTGAAGCTCTGGTACTGGGGAGCCCCGATCGGCGTGACCCTGCTCGCGGCCGTGCTGCGCCTGTGGGACCTCGGCTCGCCGCACGTGCTGGTCTTCGACGAGACCTTCTACGTCAAGGACGCCTGGAGCCTCTTCCACCTCGGCTACGAGGGCAGCTGGCCCGACAAGGCGGACCAGTCGTTCGCCGCAGGGAACACCGACGTGTTCTCCTCCTCGCCGTCGTTCGTCGCCCATCCCCCGCTCGGCAAATGGATCATCGCGCTCGGGATGGCCGCGACCGGCGCGGGGAACTCGTTCGGCTGGCGTGTCTCGACGGCGGTCGTCGGGACCCTCGCGGTGCTGCTGGTCTTCCTGATCGCGCGGATGCTGTTCTCCTCGACCATCCTGGCGACCATCGCGGGCTTCCTGATGGCGATCGACGGGCACGCCATCGTGATGAGCCGGGTGGCCCTCCTGGACGACATCGTGATGTTCTTCGCGCTCCTCGCGTTCGGCTGCATCCTGCTCGACCGCCGCTGGCACGCGACCCGGCTCGCGGCGCGCGTCGCCGCGGAACGGTCGGCCGGGCGCGACCCCGCTTGGGGGCCGGTGCTCTGGTGGCGCCCGTGGCTGATCGCGGCCGGCATCCTCGCCGGGCTGTGCGCCGGAGTCAAGTGGAGCGGTTTCTACTTCCTCGCGTTCTTCGCCGTCTACACCGTCGTGGTGGATGCGGTGGCCCGTCGGCGGGAGGGCATCGCCTTCTACGTCAGCGGCTCGCTGCTCAAGCAGGCCCCTGCGACCTTCGTGCTGATGGTGCCGATCGCCCTGGTCTCGTACATCGCCACCTGGACCGGCTGGCTCGTCACCAGCGGCGGCTACTACCGCGACTGGGCGGAGTCGGCGCACGGGCAGTGGACCGGCGCGCTCTCGTGGGTGCCGCTCTGGTTCCAGAACCTCTGGCACTACCAGACCGAGATGTACAACTACAGCATCAACCTGCACGTGCCCCACCCGTACCAGGCGAATCCGTTGACCTGGCTGTTCATGATCCGGCCGACGAGCATGTACTACACCGGCAACGCGTTCGGGCAGGCCGGCTGCACCGCCCCGGGCGGCTGCTCGGCGGCGATCACCTCGCTCGGCAACCCGATCATCTGGTGGGCCGCCGCCGCAGCGGCGTTCTATCTCGTCTACCGGCTGGCGCGCTATCGCGAGTGGCAGGCCGGCCTCATCCTCACCGGGCTCGCCGCCGGCTACCTGCCGTGGCTGCTCTACATCAACCGGACGATCTTCCAGTTCTACGCGATCGCCTTCGAGCCCTACCTGATCCTCGGCCTGGCCGCGGTCATCGGCATCGTGCTCGGGAGACGGACCGACCCGGAGCATCGACGGCGGCGCGGCATCGCCTGGACGGCGGTCTTCCTCGCGGTCGTCACCGCCGTGAGCGTCTTCTTCTGGCCGCTCTGGACGGCGCAGCAGGTGCCGTTCTGGTACTGGCAGATCCACATGTGGCTGCCCAGCTGGGTGTGAACGCTTCCGGCGCCTCGAGCCGTTCCGGCTGTCGGCCCCCGGTGGTAGACCGGTGGGTATGGATGCCGAAGAGCCGCTACACCTCGTCCCCCTTCCCGGCAGCGAACGACCGGAACGCACCGGTTACGAGGCGCACGGCGCCGTCGCGCCGCAAGCGCCCGTCCAGGCGACGCTGATCCTGCGACGCAGGACGCCGCTGCCGGAGGACGCGTTCGCGTCGCCGATGACCGCCCAGGAGCTGGGCGAGCGCTACGGGGCATCGCCGGAGGACCTGCAGCTCGTCGTCTCCACCCTCACCCGGCTCGGGGTGACGATCGACGAGGAGAACGCGGCAGAGCGTCGCGTGCGGGTGTCCGGCCCCGCGTCGGTCCTCGCGCGTGTCTTCGGAACCGACCTCGCCGAGTCCCGCCCCGCCGACGCCGGTGCGGACGCGCCGCGCTACCGCCAGCGCTCCGGCGGCCTGAGCATCCCCGCCGAGCTCGACGGGGTCGTGACCGCGGTTCTCGGGCTCGACGACCGCCCGCAGGCACGCGCCCAGTTCCGCGTCGCACGAACGGCCGCGGTCTCGACGAGCTACACGCCGCCGCAGCTCGGCACGATCTACGACTTCCCCGCCGGGACCGACGGCACCGGCCAGACGATCGCGATCGTCGAGCTCGGCGGAGGCTACGAGCAGTCGGACCTCGACACGTACTTCTCCGGCCTCGGCGTCCCCACGCCGTCCGTCACGGCGGTGGGCGTCGACGGCGGCGCCAACGTGCCGGGTCAGGACCCGAACGGCGCCGACGGCGAGGTGATGCTCGACATCGAGGTCGCCGGCGCCCTGGCGCCCGGCGCGGCGATCGTCGTGTACTTCGCACCCAACACCGATGCCGGTTTCCTGGACGCCGTCAGCACCGCGGCGCACGCGACACCGACCCCGGCGGCCATCAGCATCAGCTGGGGGCAGTCGGAGGATCAGTGGACGTCGCAGGCACGCACCGCCTTCGACCAGGCGCTGCAGGACGCCGCGGCGCTCGGTGTGACCACCACCGTCGCCGCCGGCGACGACGGCAGCAGCGATCGCGTCGGCGACGGGAAGGCGCACGTCGACTTCCCGGCCTCGTCGCCGCACGCTCTCGCCTGCGGCGGGACGCGCCTCGAGGCGGACACCTCCACCGGAACCGTCCGCTCCGAGACCGTGTGGAACAACGGGGCAGGAGGCGGCGCCACCGGTGGCGGTGTCAGCGCGGTGTTCGCCCTCCCGTCGTGGCAACGCACGGTCGGAGTGCCGTCGGGACCGGGAGGGACGGACGCGGGCGGCAACGCCAACGGCGCGGGTGGCCGCGGCGTACCCGATGTCTCGGCGGTGGCCGACCCGCAGACCGGCTACCAGGTGCGCGTCGACGGGAAGGACCTTGTCATCGGCGGGACCAGCGCCGTCGCACCGCTCTGGGCGGCACTGATCGCGCGACTGGCGCAGTCGACCGGAAAGCGCTTCGGACTCGTGCAGCCCGCGCTCTACGACTCGACACGGGCCGGACAGGTGGCCGCCGGGTTCCGCGACATCACCTCCGGCGACAACGGCGCGTACACGGCGGTCGCGGGCTGGGACGCGTGCACCGGCCTCGGGGTGCCGGAGGGGGCCCGGCTGCTCGCGGCGCTGTGAGATGAGCCGGGTGCTCGATCCACGCGACCAAATCGCCCGACACGAAGACTGCGGCTCGGCGTCCGTGCACCAGCTCGGCGTCAGTGCACCAGCTTGAGCCCGATCACGCACGCGACCAGGCCGAGGATGAGCAACAGCTTCACCGGCGAGAAGCCATCGCCGCCGAAGAACATCGCGTAGACCACGGTGAGTGCTGCGCCGATGCCCACCCACACGGCGTAGGCGGTGCCGGTGGAGATCTCGCGCATCGCGTAGGCGAGCCCGGCCATCGAGGCCAGCAGGGCGACGGCGAAGACGAGGCTCGGCCAGAGCCGGGTGAAGCCGGCCGACCTCCCCAGAGCGGTGGCCCACACGGCTTCGAGCACGCCGGAGAGGATGAGGACGATCCACGACACGATGACGACTCCTTGGCCAGTCTTGTCGCGTGCCGGGTACTGAACCGTCGTCCGGGATCGCCGTCGCCGCGATCGCCCCTACGGTACAGCGGCACGCTGTGCACACGCAGTGCACGCGGCCGGCCGGTCGATGTCCGCGTGTTACGAGCAGCGCGTCCGGTGCCCCGGCGGCCTCGGGTAGCGTGGCCGCATGGCTGATCGCGAATATGGCTTCCGGACGCGTGCGATCCACGCGGGCAACATCCCCGACCCCGTGACCGGAGCACGCGCCCTCCCGATCTACCAGACGAGCGCTTTCGTCTTCGACGACACCGCGGATGCCGCGGCGCGCTTCGCGCTGCAGAAGTACGGCAACATCTACTCCCGGCTCGCCAATCCGACCGTGGCCTCGTTCGAGGAGCGCATCGCGAGCCTCGAAGGCGGCTTGGGCGCCGTCGCGACCGCGAGCGGACTGAGCGCGCAGTACATCACCTTCGCGTCGCTCGCCGGCGCGGGTGACCACATCGTCGCGTCCGCCAACCTGTACGGCGGATCGATCACCCAGCTGGACGTCACGCTCCGCCGGTTCGGCGTGGAGACCACCTTCGTGCAGAGCTCCGACCCAGCCGACTACGCCGCGGCCATCAACGACCGCACGAAGCTCGTCTTCGCCGAGACGATCGCCAACCCGTCCGGCGAGATCGCCGACATCGAGGGCCTCGCGCAGGTGGCCCACGCCGCCGGGCTGCCGCTCATCATCGACTCCACCATCGCGACGCCGTACCTCAACCGTCCGATCGAGTGGGGCGCCGACATCGTCATCCACTCCGCCACCAAGTTCCTCGGCGGCCACGGCACGACCCTCGGCGGCGTCGTGGTCGAGAGCGGTCGCTTCGACTGGCACACCGACAAGTTCCCGCTGTTCGGCGAGCCGGTCCCGTCGTACGGCGGCCTGCAGTGGTCGGGCAACTTCGGCGAGTACGCATTCCTCACGCGGCTGCGCGCCGAGCAGCTGCGCGACATCGGCCCGTCGCTCGCGCCGCACTCCGCCTTCCTGCTCGCCCAGGGAGTCGAGACGCTGCCGTACCGCATCCAGGCCCACGTGGACAATGCGCGCGCGGTCGCCGAATGGCTCGACGCCGACCCCCGCATCGAGAAGGTCTACTGGGCCGGGCTGCCGGAGCACCCGCACCACGACCGGGCGCGGAAGTACCTGCCTCAGGGGCCGGGCAGCGTGTTCTCGTTCGTGGTGGCGGGCGGCCGGGAGGTCGGCCAGCGCCTCATCGAGTCGCTCAACCTGGCGAGCCATCTGGCGAACATCGGCGACGCCAAGACCCTCGTCATCCACCCGGCCTCGACCACGCACGCGCAGCTGACCGAGCAGCAGCTCCTCGACGCGGGCGTCCTCCCCGGCGTCGTGCGCATCAGCGTCGGCATCGAAGACGTGGACGACATCATCTACGATCTGGACCAAGCGCTGAGCGCGGCGCTGAAGGAGACGGCAGCATGACGACGACGGACGCGGCGACAGCCACATCGGGAACCGACCTGACCGACGTGCAGCTCGTGAACGGACTCAGCTGCTCGCTTCCCTCGGACTCGCCGCTGGCGAAGCTGCTCAAGTCGCAGCGCACCTGGACCGGACCGGACGCCAAGGAACGACTGCGCATCCTCCGCGCGGCGAAGTCCGTGGCGATCGTGGGGGCGTCGTCCAATCCGACCCGCTCGAGCTATTTCGTGGGAACGTACTTGCTGCAGTCCACCGACTTCCGCGTGTACTTCGTCAATCCCAACGCCGACACGATCCTGGGCCACCCGGCGTATCCCGACCTGGCCTCGCTTCCGGAGGTGCCGGACATCGTGGACGTCTTCCGCCGTCCGGCCGACATCCCGAGCGTGATCGACGAAGCCGCCGCGCTGGGCGTCCCGACGGTCTGGGTGCAGCTCGGGATCTGGAACCAGGAGGCCGCGGAGCACGGAGAGTCGCTCGGCCTCACCGTGGTGATGGATCGCTGCATCAAGATCGAGCACGCCCGCTTCCACGGCGGCTTGCATCTGCTGGGCTTCGACACCGGCCAGATCACATCCCGCAAGACCATCCGCTGAGGCGCGTCAGCGCGTTTCGACCACCTCCACTCGCCGAACCCGGGCGGCGGGCAGTGACTCGGCCGCTCGCGCGAGCCGGCCGTCGCTGGTCACGAGAGGAGCGGTGAGGAGCTCGGCCAGCGCCACGAACGTCGCGTCGAACGCGCTCATGCCGTGACGCAACTCCCAGACGCGATGCTCGACCGTCTCGAACGGCCAGACCTCGATCGGAAGCTCCAGCAGCTCGGCGTACGCCATTGATGCCTCCGCGTCGCTGAGCAGTCCGCGCAGGCGAAGCCTGCGCAAGACGTTCGCCGCCTCGACGAATATCAGGTCGGGGGCGGCCAGATCGCGACCGCGCAGCCGTTCCGCGACGGCCCGGCCGGCCTCGGAGGGGTCGATGAGCAGGCCGACCAGTGCACTCGTATCGACGACGACCGTCTCGGGTAGGCCGGGTGCGACGCCGATCATTCGCGACCTCCGGCGATGATGTCGAGGACGACCTCCCTGTCGATCGGAGGGAAGTGCTCGGCGCGGCGGCGGATGCCGTCGAGGACGTCGTCGATGGGTCGCTTGCCCGCCAGCCGGGTGAGTTCATGCACGAGGTACTCCTGGAGTGAGCGTCCCGACCGCGCCGCGCGCGCCGCGAGTTCGTCGCGGACATCGTCGGGAACGGACCGGATGGTGATCGAAATGGGCATGCATGCACTTTAGCAGCAGTGATGGCATTGTGCAGGTCTCCTGAGCGTCGAAGGCGGGACGCGAGCACGAACGCGTGCTCACTGCGTCCATCGTGTCCGACGGGCGACGGCCTGCGGACGCGTCGCGCGAAACCGTGGACAAGTCGCACGGCCTGCGCCTTGTGGAGGAGGAGCCGACCGTCCACCGCCGCTCAGGCGCGCGCGACGATGTGGAACACGTGCCAGTGCTTGGGCCCCTCGAACGACATCCCGCGGCGGTCGTCCTCCACCAGGCGGAGCACCTCGAGCCCCGTGAGCATGGCCTCCACGCCGCTGCGGTCGTGGAAGTTCATCCCGGGCCGCCCGAACCACTCGTCGTGCGGCCCGAACAGCTCCCCCGCGAACAGGCCGCCCGGCTCGATCGCGTCGCGGATGTCGGCCCACAGATAGGGGAACCGCGTGGGGTCGCAGAACGGGAGCGCGAACCCGGCGTAGACGATCTCCGCCCGCGGCAGCTCGCCGAGCGCCTCGAACGCTGCCCGCCGGGTCTCCACCCGCGCGGACGCCTCCGGAGAGAGCCCCGCCCGCACCCGGTCGTCGACGCCGGGGTCCGCGTCGACCGCCAGCACGCTCCAGCCGCGCTCGGCGAGCTCGCGCGTCTCCACACCGTCACCGCAGCCCAGATCGACCGCGAACCCCGGAGCGCCGTCCCACGCGTCGAGTGCCGCCTCGAACGTGGGGCGCACCCCGCGTCCGCCTTGCTTCTCGTAGAAGCGGGACCAGTCGAACGCCATGGGCTGAGCCTACGCGCGGTGCCGCGAGCGGTGTGCCACGCTGGCTAAGATCGGCGAGTGGAATCCGCGCCCGCCAGCCTCCGTGTCGCCGTGCTCGGCCCGGTGCTCGCCGAAGACCGCACGGGCACGCTCGCCGAGCCGCCGGGCACGCGCGGCAAGAGCCTCCTCGTCGCGCTGGTGCTGGCCGACGGAACAGCGTCGGTCGCGACACTGGTCGAAGACCTCTGGGACGACACCCCGCCACGCCAGGAACGTGCCGCGCTGCAGACGCTGGTCTCCCGCGTGCGGACGGCCACCGCGAACGGCCTGCTGGAGTCGACGCCGTCCGGTTACGCACTCGCGGTCGCGGCCGACCGCACCGACCTCGGACTCGCGCGCGCACTGCTCGGGCAGGCGCGTGCCGCGCGCGCGGCGGGCGACCCGGCTGAGGCCGCACGGGTCGCGAACACGGGCCTCCTGCTGTGGCGCGGTGAGCCCGGGCTGGAGTTGGGCGGAACGCGGCTGGCCGACGAGCTCGCGCGGGCGGCCGGCGAACTGCGCTCCGACCTGCTGGCGGTGCGCGCCGGCGCGGCCCGCGAGAGCGGCGACACGGCGACAGCGCTGGCGGACCTCCAGCGCCTGCTCGCGGAGCGCCCGTACGACGAGACTCTGCACGCCGAGCGGATGCGCGCCCTCGCCGACGCCGGACGGCGCAGCGACGCCCTGCTGGCGTTCGCCGAGCTGAAGGAGGCCCTCCTCGACCGCCTGGGCACGCGCCCCGGCCCCGAACTGGTCGCCCTGAACGCGCAGCTCCTCGCCGAGGAGGACGATCGCGAGGCCGCCGCGCCCCGCCGGGTCCGCATCGGGCTGCGCACGGCCCCGAACGCGCTCGTCGGCCGCGAGTACGACCTCGACGCCGTCGAGGACCTCGTCGCGACCTCCCGATTGACCACGATCCTCGGCGCCGGCGGGCTGGGCAAGACGCGGCTGGCGAACGAGGTCGGCCAGCGCGCCATCCACACGCCGGCGGTGATCCTGGTCGAGCTGGCGAGCGTGCGGACCGGCGACGACGTGGAGCTGGCGTTCGCCTCCACGCTCGGCATCCGCGAGGCCCGGACCACCCGCCTCGCCGAGCCCGGAGCCCAGCTCGATCTGCGCTCGCGGATCCTGGGGCTGCTCTCGGAGCGTGAGACCCTGCTCATCGTCGACAACTGCGAGCACATCGTGGATGCCGCAGCGGCCTACATCGAGGACATCCTCTCGTCGACCCCGACAGTGCGGGTACTCGCCACGAGTCGCGCGCCGCTCGCGATCGGCGCCGAGCGCGTCTACGCCCTCGGCCCGCTGCCCTCCGACGACGACGGGCCCGCAGCTCGGCTGTTCGCCGAGCGGGCGAGGGCGGCGCGGCCGGGCGTCGTGCTGCCTCCGGAGGCCGTGGCCCGGTTGTGCGAACGGCTCGACGGCCTCCCCCTCGCCATCGAGCTCGCGGCCGCCCGGACACGCTCACTGTCGGTGGAGGAGATCGCACGCCGCCTGGGCAACCGGTTCGCGCTGCTGACCGGAGGCGATCGCACGGCCCCGGAACGTCATCGCACCCTGTTCGCGGTCATCGATTGGAGCTGGAACCTGCTGGGAGCGTCCGAGCAGTCGCTGATGCGCCGGCTCTCGGTCTTCCCCGACGGCTTCAGCACCGATGCGGCGGAGGCCGTCGCCGGCACGGGCGGCGCATCCGTCCTCGACGACCTCGACGCGCTCGTCGCGCAATCGCTCGTGACGGTGTCGGAGGACGCGGCCACCGGCATCCTCCGCTACCGCATGCTCGAGACCGTCCGGGAGTTCGGCGAACGGGAGCTCGCTTCGGCGGGCGAGACCGGCGAGGTCCGCGACGGCGTGGACGCGTGGGCCGTCGGCTTCGCACGCCATGCCCTCGCGCACATGCACGGCCCCGCGCAGGTGCCGACGTTCGCGCGCGTGACAGCCGAGCAGGACAATCTGGTCGCGGTGCTGCGCTCGGCGATCGACGGGCGGCGGCCGGAGATCGCGGCCGCCGTGTTCGCGCTGCTGGCCTACTACTGGTCGCTGCGGAGCATGCACACCGAGGTCTTGGGGTTCGGGCCGGCGGTGATGGATGCGCTCGACGGCTGGGAGCCCGACGGCGACGACCGCGACGCGGCGGCGGCGTGCTACGCGCTGGTCGGCGGCACGTTCCTCTACGCCGGGCTGCGCACCGCCGTCCGCGCCATCTCGCGCCTGCGGAGGCTGCGGCGCGAACGGCCGTTCGGCGACCCGCGCCTCGACGCGATCGCCGGCCTGGTGCTCTCGGCGGGTCATGTCGAACCGGGCATGCGCCTGCTCGCCGAGTTCAGCCGCTCGGACGACCCGGAGCTGGCGGCGATGGGCAGCCTCCTCACGGCGCAGCTGCAGGAGAACGCCGGCGAGCTCGACGATGCCCTCGTCACGGCCTCCCACGCGCACGCCAAGGCCCGGGAGGCGGAGGACGCCTGGTCGATCGCGTCGGCGGCGCAGGCGCTCGCCCAGCTGCACAGCCAGCTGGCCCACCCGCGCGAGGCGCTCGAGTGGGCCGAGCGGGCGCACGCCGGCCTGGCGCTGCTCCAGGCCACCGGCGACCTGCGGCAGCTGGACTGGCTGATCGCGGTCAACTCCATCTCGGCGGGCGACATCGCGCGCGGGCGGATCCTGCTCGAGAACTACCTCTACGAAGAGGTCGACCGCACCGGCTTCGACTACGTCGACTACCACGGCATCGGATTCGCCGGCATGGCGGAGATCGCGCTGGCCGAGGGCGACTTCAGCGCGGGCGTGCGGCTCTACGAGGAGGCCATCGGCGTCTACCTCGACGACACTTCGGCGGGGCGCGACGCGGTCGCCAACCCGTGGCTCACGATCCTCGGCGCCGCGCTGGTCGCGGCCCGGCTGCGTGCGCAGGAGGCGGCCCCGGACCTGCTGGAC
Source organism: uncultured Leifsonia sp. (assembly GCF_945957465.1). GTDB lineage: Bacteria > Actinomycetota > Actinomycetes > Actinomycetales > Microbacteriaceae > Leifsonia. Next base: position 68,718 of record NZ_CAMFLC010000007.1, on the reverse strand, counting down.
CGGGAGGACACGGAGGCGGCGGCCCGGCGGCTGCGGACACGCGTGCTGGTGAACGGGCGCCTGAGCCCGCCCTACCTGGACAAGCCGGTCGTCGGCACCGGGCTCCTCGGCTACGCGATCTGGATGCTCGACGCCGAGGTCGCAGCGGCGCACGGCGACCCGTGGGTCGACAGCGGCCTGGAGCTGTTCGCGCTGGCCGAGCGGTCGAACTCCCGGCAGGACATCGAGAGCCTGCGGCGCGGCCCGCTCGCGGCGCGGGTGCGTCGCGTGTGGGGCGATGAGCGGCTGGCCGCGGCGCAGGCGGCGGCGGCGGGGCTGACGCGGGATGCGGCGGCCGTGCGCGGGCTGGCGGTGCTGGCCGATGCCCGAGGCTGAGGGGCAGGACAGGATCTCCTGTCGGTGAGCAGCAGAGCGGCCGCCGCCTCCCTCCGCAGGAGACGACGGCCGCTGATCGGGGGCGGAGGCTACGCCTTCCGCATGTAGGCGCGCACGGTGAGGGGCGCGAAGACCGCGACGATGACCGTGGCGCCCAGGAGCGCCCACCAGCCGTCGGCGCCGAACGTGCCGTTGTTGGCGAGGTCGCGGACCGCGGTCACCAGATGCGAGACCGGGTTGACGTTCACGAACCACTGCAGCCAGTCGGGCAGCGACGACACCGGCACGAACGCGTTCGAGAAGAACGTCAGCGGGAAGAGCACCAGGAACGAGATGCCTTGGACCGATCCGGCCGTGCGTGCGATCACGCCGAAGAAGGCGAAGATCCAGCTGATCGCCCACGCGCACACGATGACGAGCAGTCCGGCGAGGATCACGAAGCCGAGGCCCGCCGCGGGACGGTAGCCCATGAAGAACCCGGTGATGAACGTGATCGTCGTGGCGATGGCGTAGCGCAGCGTGTCCGCCAGCAGTGCCCCGGAGAGGGGCGCGATCCGCGCGATCGGCATGGACTTGAAGCGGTCGAAGACGCCCTTGTCCATGTCCTCCCGCAGCTGCACACCGGTGACCACGGAGGTCGTGATCACCGTCTGCGCCAGGATGCCGGGGATCAGGTACGGCAGATAGTTGGAGACGCTCCCGGTGATCGCACCGCCGAACAGCAGGGCGAACATGATCGTGAAGATGATCGGCTGCAGCGTCACGTCGAACAGCTGCTCGGGCGTCCGCTTGATCTTCAGGAGGCCACGGTGGGCCATGGTGAGCGTGTTCGAGAACGTCTGGCCGAGACCGACGTGGTTCTTCAGGTTCCGCTCGGCGGGCGGGGTGATGGTGGCGATGGCGCTCATGCCCGTATTCCTTCTGATGTAGTGGCTCCTTCTGATGCAGCGTCCTGCCCGGTCTCGGCGGACTCCTGGTCCGCGGTCTCCTCGTCCTCCACGCCGTGGCCGGTGAGCGTCAGGAAGACCTCGTCGAGCGTCGGCTTCTGCACCGACATCTCCTGCAGGTGGATGCCCGCCTCGCGGAACGTGACGAACAGGTCGGTGACGGCGTCCGCCTCGCGCATCGGCGCGGTGAGCCGCGAGCCTTCCGGCGAGACCACGGCCTCCACCCCCAGCACGGCGGCGATGGCACGGCGGGCGTCCTCGATGTCGCTGGAGTCGGCCAGCCGCAGCTGCAGCGAGGACTCGCCGACGGACGCCTTGAGCTCGTCTGCGGTGCCCTCGGCGACGACCCGGCCCCGGTCGATGACCGCGATGCGGTCGGCGAGCTGGTCGGCCTCGTCGAGGTACTGCGTGGTCAGCAGCACAGTCGAACCGGTGGCGACCAGGCGGCGGATGGTGTCCCACATCTGCGCCCTGGTGCGCGGGTCGAGACCGGTGGTCGGCTCGTCGAGGAAGATCAGCGGCGGTTGCGCGATGAGGCTGGCCGCCAGGTCGAGACGGCGTCGCATGCCGCCGGAGAACTTCTTGAGCGGCCGCTTGGCGGCGTCCGTCAGCCCGAACTCCTCGAGGAGCTCGGCGGTCTTGGCCTTCGCCTCGCGACCGCTCAGGCCGAGCAGGCGGGCGAAGATCATGAGGTTCTCGTTGGCCGAGAGCGTCTCGTCCACCGAGGCGAACTGGGCGGTGACGCCGAGCAGCTGGCGGACGACCTGCTGCTCCGTGCGGATGTCGTGGCCGAAGACGAACGCGTCGCCGCCGTCGGGCCGCAGCAGGGTGGCGAGCATGGAGATGGTGGTGGTCTTGCCGGCCCCGTTCGGGCCGAGGACACCGTAGACGGTGCCGGCGCGGACCGTGAGGTCGACGCCGTCGACCGCGCGGTTGTCGCCGAAGACCTTGACGAGCCCGTGGGCCTCGACGGCCCACTCGGTGCTGCGAGTCATGGTGGTCCTTCCTGATGAGGTGGATGCGTCGATGCTCGCCGGGCGCGCTTACACGGCGCTTACGGCGTGCTTACAGAGCTACCGCCGGGGTGAAAGCGACGGTAGGAGATCAGGCCGTGAGCGGCGGCCGGGGTCAGCGCAGGTCGCGGACCGATGCGACGCCGGCCGCCTTCGCGGACGCGCCCCAGCGCGGGCGGGCGACCCGCGGAGACGCGACGAGACGCTCAAGTTGCTTCGCGCCGGGAACGGAGGAGCTTCGGCGCGCCACGCCGGACGGGCGCAGGCAAGTGAGCAGTTCCGGTGCCATCCCGGCTGGATCTCCTCCGGTCGGCACGCGATCAATGGTGCAGCCGCACAGGTTCGCGGGGTCGGCAACGGAGGAGATCCGGTGCCGTCCGGGGGCGATCTCCTCCGGTAGCCTCAAATCGCCCGGCCCCGGCCGCCGATCTCCTCCGTTAGCGACCAGCACGCGTATCCTGACCGGCATGGACATCGGAGTCGGCAGCACCGTGTGGCTCGGGGATCGCCCCGGAGTCGTCGTGGAAGGACCGGACGAAGGCGGTCAGTTCCTCATCGAGTACTCGGCGCTCGACGGCAGGCTGGAGAGCGCATGGTGCCTTCCGGGCGATGCCCGGGTGTATCCGCGCGAGACCTGATCCCCACGCACGATAGCTGCGCGGATGTGCAACCTGGCGCCGGAATCCCGCGCACAGACCGACGTACACTGATGAAGTGACAGCGTACGTCTCCGCCTTCGACCTGTTCTCGATCGGCATCGGTCCTTCGAGTTCGCACACCGTCGGACCCCTGCGGGCCGCGAAGGCGTTCGCCGACCGACTCCTCGCCGACCGCCTCCTCGACCGCGTCGACCAGGTCACCTGCACGCTCTACGGATCGCTCGGCTCCACCGGGATCGGACACGGCACCCCGGACGCCGTCGTCGCAGGCCTGCGCGGCAACGAGCCCGAGAACTGCCGCCCGGAGGACGTGCGCGGCGCCTGGTCCGGCATCGAACCGGGCGCGACGCTGCCGCTGGCCGGGCTGCACGAGATCCCGCTATCGAAGGACGACATCGCCTTCGAGCCGCGCACGCGACTCCCCGGCCACCCGAACGCGCTCACGCTTCGGGCATGGGGGCGCTCCGCCGATGGCGCGCGCGAACCGCTGCCGCTGCGCGAGGAGACGTTCTACTCGATCGGCGGCGGGTTCATCCGCCGCGACGGCGAGGAGGCCGACCTCGCGGCGCGAGCCGCACACCCCCTCCCGTACGACTCCGCCGAAGAGCTCCTCGCGATCTGCGAGCGGCTCGACATCCCGATCTGCGAGGTGGCCCGACGCAACGAGGTCGCCCTGCACGGCGCCGAGGCCACCGATGCGCGGCTCGACCTGATCTGGGAGGCCATGGCCGAGTGCGTCGCACGCGGGCTCGCCGGCGGCGGCACCCTCCCGGGCGGCCTCGGAGTGAAGCGACGCGCCGCCGCGATGCGAGAGCACCTCGAGAGGGTGCAGGACGAGCCGGGACGCGCGACGTCGCTGGAGTGGCTGCACGCGTTCGCGCTGGCGGTCAACGAGGAGAACGCCTCCGGTGGGCGGGTGGTCACCGCTCCGACGAACGGCGCCGCCGGCATCGTCCCCGCCGTCGCGCACTACTATCTGCGCTTCGTGCCGGGCGCGTCGCTGGAGGGCATCCGCACGTACCTGCTCACAGCGACCGCCATCGGCTCGCTGTTCAAGGCGAACGCCTCGATCTCGGGAGCGGAGGGCGGCTGCCAGGCGGAGGTCGGCTCGGCCTGCGCGATGGCGGCCGGCGCGCTCTGCGCCGTGCTCGGCGGAACGCCGAAGCAGGTCGAGAACGCAGCGGAGATCGCGATGGAGCACCACCTGGGTCTGACCTGCGACCCGGTCGGCGGCCTCGTGCAGATCCCCTGCATCGAGCGCAATGCGATCGCCTCCTCCACCGCCGTCTCGGCGGCCCGCCTGGCGCTGCACGGCGACGGTTCGCACCTGGTGTCGCTCGACACCGTGATCGAGACGATGCGGCAGACCGGCCTCGACATGTCGACCAAGTACAAGGAGACCAGCGAGGGCGGCCTCGCGGTCAACGTCATCGAGTGCTGAGCCGCGCACGGGCGCCGCGTTACGCCCGGTTGCGCAGGCCGTTGGGAGCGTCGGCGGCCGCCGTTAGCGTGGTCCGCATGAGCATCACGACCGACGATCGCCCGCTTCCGTCCCGCGACCCCCGGAGCACTCCGCTCGGCGCCGCGCTCGCCGGGCCGCTCGTGTCGACGCAGTGGCTCTGCGACCATCTGGGCTCCGAAGGGCTGGTCGTCATCGATGCGACGGTGGTGGCGTCGCCGGGAGCCGACGGAGTCGTCTCCTATCTCCGCGGCGCGGAGCAGCACCGCGCGGGACACCTGCCCGGTGCCGTCTTCGCCGATCTGCTCGACCCCTTCAGCGACCCGTCCGGGCGGTTCCCGTTCACCCGTCCGACCGCCGCGGCGTTCGCGGACGCGGCCGCCGCGCTCGGCGTCGGCGCCGACACCACCGTCGTGATCTACGACGCCTCCGTCGGGCAGTGGGCGTCGCGGCTCTGGTGGCTGTTCCGTTCGTTCGGGCACGACCGGGTCGCCGTGCTCGACGGCGGTGTCACCAAATGGAGCGGCGAGGACCGCCCGCTCGAGACCGGCGAGGTCGCGCCGGTCGCGGCAGACGCCTTCCCGGCCGCCGAGCTCAGCGGCTTCTGGAGCGACACGGACGACGTTGCAGCCCTCCTCTCCGGCGAACGCCGGGGAACGCTGGTCTGCGGCACCGCCCCGCGTGACTTCGCGGCCCGGCACATCCCGGGCAGCGTGAGCGCGCCCGCTCTGCGGCTGGTGGACCGGGCGACGAACGCGTTCCTGCCCCGTGCCCAACTGCGCGAGCTCTTCGCCGACGTGCTCGCCTCTCCCGACCCGATCATCGCCTATTGCGGAGGTGGTATCGCCGCCGCCGCGGACGCGCTCGCGCTCGCCGTCCTCGGCCGCCACGACGTCACGGTCTACGACGGTTCGCTCAACGAGTGGGCGTCCGACCCGGAGGCTCCGCTGGCGAGTCTGTGATCCCGCTTCGCGGTGACCTGGGTCTTCACCGCAATCGGGCACTCGGTGCCACTGCGGGACGTAGGCTCGGAGCATGACCCTGATGGATATTCCGTTCAACACCATCGACGGGGCGCCGAGCAGCCTGTCCGAGTACGCGGGCAAGGTGATCCTCGTCGTCAACGTCGCCTCCCGCTGCGGACTCGCACCGCAGTACGAGAAGCTCGAGCGACTGCAGGAGACGTACGGCGACCGCGGCTTCACCGTCATCGGCTTCCCGAGCAACCAGTTCCTGCAAGAGCTGAGCTCGACGGACGCGATCAAGGAATACTGCTCGACGACCTGGGGCGTCACCTTCCCGATGATGGAGAAGGTGCGGCTGAACGGGCGCAACGCGCACCCGCTCTACGCCGAGCTGACCACCCATCCCGACGCAGACGGCAAAGCCGGCAAGGTCAAGTGGAACTTCGAGAAGTTCGTCATCACGCCCGACGGCGAGGTGCATCGCTTCCGTCCGCAGACCGAGCCGGACGATCCGCGGATCGTCGGACTGATCGAGGCATCCCTCCCGGCGGTCGCCTGATCCCCCGTTCCCGGCCCGCAGGGCGCGGAGGCGTGCTCAGGCGCGGCGGAACCACCGGCCGCCGACGCGCTCGGTGAGCCGCCACGCTCCCGTCTCCGCAAGAGCGTGGACCGCGGCGACGGTGTGCTCGGCCACCGCCAGCGCTTCATCGGCGCGGTCGGCGGTGAACCGGACCGTGAGCCGCGCCTCCCGGCTCACGACGTCGACGCTCGTCGCCTCGACCGTCGCGCGTTCGGCGGTGGCCGCTGCGGCGGCCGGCTCGATGGAGGTGGCCGGCACGTCACTGCGCAGCCGCCCGACCGGGATGATCACACGAAACGAAGGCACGCGCCGAGCCTACGGCGGGCAGGTCTACTATGTCGTACGCTGACACGGCGGGATCGGAAGGGGGTGCGCCGATGCACACCGAATCACCGGACACACGAGAGCTCTACATCATCCAGGAATCCGGCCTCACCGCCGACGAGCTGGAACGCTTCGACAGGATGCTCGACGAGCGGCGCCGCCGGGACGTCGCCGAATCTCAACGGCACGCCGAGGCGCTGGGAAGCCTGCTGTCGTCGCGGTCGGAGTCGACCGCCGACGACGAGCACGACCCGGAGGGCCCGACGCTCAGCTCGGAATGGAGCCGCCTGCACGCACTGCGCTCCGACTCGGCGGCCGACATCACCGCCGTCGATGCCGCTCGGGAACGCATCCGCCTCGGACGCTACGGCACGTGCGCGTCGTGCGGACGGCCGATCGGAGTGCAGCGGCTCGAGGCGCGCCCGACGACCGAGCTGTGCATCGTCTGCGCGGTCGCCGCGGAGCGCTGACCCGCGTAGACGTCCCGGCGCGAACTAGCGGGAGGCGCGGGCGGCGCGGTAGACCGCCTCGGTCCGGCTGGACGCGCCCACCTTGCGCAGGATGCTCGAGACGTGCACGCTCGCGGTCTTGGCGGAGATGAACAGCGCTTCGCCGATCTGCTTGTTGCTGAGCCCCTGCTCGATGAGGGCGAGCACCTGCTCTTCACGCTCGGTGAGCGGAGCCCCGGGGCCGACTCCCCCGGTGCCGTGCGCTACGCGCGGGATCCGCGACGAGGCGAGAGCGGTCGCGGCGTCGCTCATCAGCCCGAAGCCCCGGCGATCGGCCTCGGCCCGGGCCGCGCCGGCCAGCTGCTCGACCGCTCCGCTGTCGCCGGCGGCCCGGGCGACACGGGCTGCGCGCACGAGCGCGTACGGGTGCAGGTGCACCGGCGCCAGCGGGATGGCCGTCGCTGCGACAGCGGCATCCCAGGCGGCGCGGGCGGCGTCGAACCGGGCCGGGTCGCGCACAGCGCCCACCCCGTCGCGCGTGTCCGCGTCGGCGGCACCCGCCGCGGCCAGAGCCGTGGCGAGCTCGGCGCGGATCACCGGACCCCAGACCACCGCGGTCGGCCAGGTCTCGATGGCGGCCAGCACCTGGTCCAGGCGGGCCACCTCCGCCACGACGTCGCGTTCAGCGGTCTGGCCCTCGCCGTCGGCCGCGGGCGCCGTGCGGGACGTACTGAAGGCGCCGTCTGCGAGCGCCCGCGCGGCAGCGGCGAGCACCGGGAGGTCGGACGCCGGGAGGCGGGGGTGCGCCTGCGCGCGGACGGGAGCGGTCGCCTCCCACGCTCCGAGATGGTCGCCGCGTGCGATCGCCAGCTCGGCGACGAGCCGGGCGACGCCCAGCTCCGACTGCACCTCCAGCTCGCCGAGCGTGCGCAGGCCGCCGTGCCAGCGGCGCAGCAGATTCTCCGCGCTGTGGAGGTCGCCCCGCCAGAGCGTCAGCCACAGCTTCATGCGCTGCAGATGCGCGCGGAAGCTCGGTGGAGGGTCGAGCGCGAGCGCCGGATCGAGCATGGCTTCGGCGCGGTCGAGCTGACCGAGGGCCAGGAGCGGCTCGACGGCGTTCGACGAGAGGATGACCCCGGACGTGCGCTCGACACCGCGGGCGCGCGCTTCGCGGGCTCCGCGCTCCGCGAGGGCCACGGCCTCCTCGTAGCGGCCCAGGGTGTTCATGGCGTCCGACGCGTTGACCGCGTAGCGCAGCGACGCGGCGGGGTCTCGCTCGGCGAGCCGTCCCGCTTCGTCGAGCTCGGCCAGTCCCCGGTCGACGGACCCCGCGGCCACCAGGGAACTGCCGCGGATGTTGTGCGCGACCGAGAGGAGCGCCTCGGCACCTCCGGCGGACTCCGCGCCGCCGACCGCCTGCGCGCCGCCGACCTCGTCGATGGCCCGGGTCGTGAGCGCGATCGCCTCATCGAAGCGCGCCGCCAGCATGTAGCGCGCGGCGAGCTCGGTGAGCAACTGGGGACGCAGTCCGTCTGCCGGCGGCAGCGATCCCGGCGGAACGGCCTCCAGAGCCTGCTGCAGCAGCTCGATGACTCCCGGCCGGTTGAGGTTCATGAGGTACTGGGCCTTGTCGCGCAGGAGGCGGGCATACCGGGCAGGCGGCAGCTCGACGGCCGAGTCGAGGGCGGCGTTCACCGTCGCCAGTGCCCGCTCGTTGTCGCCCGCGTTGCGGAGCGCAGAAGCCGTGCGTGCGAGCAGCTCGGTGCGGCTGGTGATGCCGAGCGCACCCCTGCCGAGCTCGGCGGCGTCCGGCACGCTGTCCCACAGCTCGAGGGCGCGATCGCCCATCGCCGCGGCGGTGGCGTACGCGTACGAACGGCGCGCCTCCTCCATCGCCTCGAGCGAGGAGATGAACGCCCGCCGCAGGTCGTGCGCGGCCAGCCAGTGCGTGGACAGCTGCGTGGCGGAGCGCTGCGGGCCGGCTTCCAGCGCCTCGGCGAACCGCCGGTGGTACCGGCTGCGCTCGCCCGGGAGGAGATCGGCGTGGATCGCCTCCCGAACGAGCGCGTGGCGGAACGTGTACTCGGTGGTGTCGGCAGCGAGAACGTTGGCGACCACGGCCTCGCGAGCCGCCGCGTCGAGCTGGTCGGCCGTTCCCTCGAAGACCGCGCTCAGCAGCTCGTGGTCGACGCAGACCCCGCCCGCCGACACCAGGCGCAGCAGCTGCTGGGCGGGCTCGCTGAGCTTCTCGAACCGCGCCAGGAGCAGCTCGCGCAACGTCTCGGGGAGGTCTTCTCCGGTCACGAGCCCGTCGATCCCGATGAGCTCCTCGACGAAGAAGGGCACGCCCTCGCTCATCTCGTAGACGCGCTCGACGGTCGCCGCGTCGGGCTCGCAGCCGAGCAGCCGGGCGATCAGGGCCTCCACCTGGTCGCGGCCGAGCCGTGAGAGCTCCCACCGCGTGAGCCGTCGCGTGCGCTCGAGCTCGGCGAGGTACGACCGCAGGGGGTGCCCACGCCCGACCTCGTCGCTGCGGTAGCTGAGCAGCACGAGGATGCGCCCGCGCTCGGCCATGCGCACGAGGAACCGGAGGAGTTCGAGCGTCGCCGAGTCGGCCCAGTGGATGTCTTCGACGGCGAGCACGAGGGGCCGGTCGGCCGACAGCGTCTCGAACAGCACCGTCACGAGCTCGTAGAGCCGCTCGGCGCCGGTGCGGGCGGGCACGGCCGAGTCGTCGGCGAGCTCGGGCAGCAGCACCGGGAGGACGCCGGCGCCGTGCCCGGCGGCCGCGAGCACGGTGTCGAGCCCGCGCAGTTCGATGAGCCGGCGCAGGATGCTCGCGAAGGGCGCGTACGGCGCCCCGTCGTTGCCGAGATCGACGCACCTCCCGAGAAGTACCGTCGCCGACCCTTCGGCCTCGGCGAGGAACTCCGCGAGCAGCCGGGACTTGCCGATTCCGGCCTCTCCTCCGACGACGACGGCGCGGAGGCCGCCGACCTGCTCGACGGCACGGAGCTCATCGCGCAGCGCCTCGAGATCGGACTCGCGTCCGATCATCGTGGGGCTGGACGCCGGTGATCGCATGGCCTCATCGTGCCACGCACCACCGACATCCTCACCTCCCGCGCGCCCGGCTTCGCGGAGGGCAGAACGAACCTCATCGCCCGGCGCGGGCGAGCTCCCGCTGCAGCTCGGCCGGGGCTTCTGCGGCCGGCACGGCGGCCGGGGCGACGGGGATCGAGGCCGCGCTGCGGCCCGTGCTCGCCGCCGCACGAACGTCGTCGCGTGCAGCGCGCCGGGTGGCCCGCTCCGCGCGCCGCCCGGCCTGCTGCTCACGGACGCGGCGCAGCAGATCGCGCTCCCGCTCCGCACGGCGGACATCCCCCTCGAACACGCGCCCGGCGACGAACTCCTCGGACAGCATCATGAGCCTCACCCTTCGTTCCACTGCTTTCTTCGACTCCCTCAGACTCGTCGCTAAGGCCCCCCTCCCACATCGGGAAGATGCCCTATTCCGGTCCGCTCTCTCCTCCTACGTCGATCGGGGAGGCAGGGACTCGACAGTGTGCGACCGCCGGAGCAAGCTGACCTCATGGCAACGATCAACGAGCTCCGGCCTCCCTATCGCGTCGGTTACTTCGTCGGGAGCCTCTCCTCGGTCTCCATCAACCGGAGGCTGTCGAAGGCCCTCCTCCGCCTCGCCCCCGACGAGCTCGTCTTCACCGAGATCGCGATCGGGAACCTGCCGCTCTACAACCGCGACCTGGACGGCGACTTCCCGCAGGTCGCCCGCGACTACAAGGCGTCGATCGCCGCGCAGGAGGCCCTGCTCTTCGTCACACCGGAGTACAACCGGTCGATCCCTGGCGCGCTGAAGAACGCGATCGACTGGGCGAGCCGGCCCCACGGGGAGAATGTGATCGCGCGGAAGGCGACCGCCGTGATCGGGGCCTCCACGGGGGCGATCGGCACCGCGGTGGCGCAGCAGCAGTTGCGCAGCGTGCTCAGCTTCCTGCAGGCTCCGCAGATGAACGCGCCGGAGGCCTACATCCAGCTGCGGCCCGGGCTGATCGACGACGAGGGCGTGGTCACCGACGAGTCGACCGAGGCATTCCTGCGCGGCTTCATGGTGTCGTTCTTCGAGTACATCGAGCGCGTGCTGACCGTCGTCCCGCCGCCGCGGTGACGCCCGTGCTCCTGGAGGATGCCGACGAGCCGCGCAGCGTCGCCCTGCCGGGCGAGGCCGTCGCGCACGGCGCGAGCGGCGCCGCCGGGGCGCAGAGGGGACGCGACACGCCGTTCTCCCGATCGGGTGGCGGCGCGTCACGCCCCCCCTGCAGCGCTCAGCGGCCGCCCTCGCGCTTGCGGTGCCGCTGCGCGACCGCCTGCGGCCCGTAGGGGTACACCTCGGTGCGCGGCTCGCTCACCCGGTCGAGACGGCTGCGCTGCTCCTCGCTGAGCACCAGGTCGGCCGCGGCGAGGTTGTCGTCGAGCTGCTCGACCGTGCGCGCGCCCAGGATGACGCTCGTCACGGCCGGACGATCGACCAGCCACGCCAGCGCCACCCGGGACATGCTCGACCCGGTCTCCTCCGCGACGGCCTGCACGGCGTCGATGACCTCCCAGGTGCGCGGGTCGGCGTTGCGGGCGTCGAAGGCCTCCATGCCGCGCTTCGGGTTCTCACCCAGGCGCGTCGCGCCGGTCGGCGCCTGGTCGCGGCGGTACTTGCCGCTCAGCCAGCCGCCCGCGAGCGGCGACCACGGCAGCAGACCGACGCCCGCGTCGAGCGCGGCCGGCACGATCTCGTGCTCGATCCCCCGCACCAGGAGGCTGTACTGCGGCTGCAGCGTGACCGGAGGGACGAACCCGTAGCCGTCGGCGACGGCCACGGCCTTGGTCAGCTGCCAGCCGAGGTAGTTGGAGAACCCGTAGTACCCGATCTTGCCCGCCGTGACCGCGTCGTCGAGGAAGCGGAGCGTCTCGTCGAGCGGGGTGAGGGCGTCCCAGGCGTGCAGCTGGTAGAGATCGATGTGGTCGACGCCCAGCCGGCGCAGCGAGTCGTCGAGGGCTTTGCGCAGGTGCGTTCGCGAGAGGCCGAGGTCGTTCGGCCCCTCCCCCATCGGGAACCGGCCCTTCGTGGCGATGACGAGCTGATCGCGGCGGCCGTGGTTGCGGGCGAGCCAGCGCCCGATGATCGACTCCGACACACCCGAGCTGTAGACGTCGGCGGTGTCGACGAGGGTGCCGCCGGCGTCGAGGTAGCGCTCCAGGATGGCGTGGGAGGTGGGCTCGTCGGCCTCCGCTCCGAACGTCATCGTGCCGAGGGCGAAGGCGGACACGATCGTTCCGCTGTTTCCGAGGGTCCTGAGGTCCATGGACCCGACGCTAGCCTCGCGCGGCGTTTTCGCCTACCGTTTGCCACCGTGAAGCTGCTGATGCTGTCCGACACCCACGTGCCCAAGCGGGCCAGGGCGCTGCCGCCGCAGCTGCTCGCCGCGATCGCCGAGGCGGACGTCGTGATCCACGCGGGCGATTGGGTCGACGAGGCGACGCTCGATCTCCTCGAGGAGCGCTCCCGGCGGCTCATCGGCGTCTGGGGCAACAACGACGGGCCCGGGCTGCGGCGCCGGCTTCCGGAGGTCGCGCGCGCAGAACTGGGCGGCCTGCGGTTCGCGGTCGTGCACGAGACCGGCCCGGCAGCAGGGCGCGAGCATCGCTGCGAACGCGACTTCCCCGAGACGGACGTGCTCGTGTTCGGGCATTCGCACATCCCCTGGGACACGGTCTCGCCGGGCGGCTTGCGCCTCCTGAACCCCGGCTCCCCCACCGACCGCCGCCGTCAGCCGTTCTGCACCTACCTGACCGCCGAGGTCGCCGACGCCCGCCTCACCGACGTGCGCCTGGTCTCCCTTCCACCCCGCTGAGCGGTCCGGCCGCCGACGGGAGGGTGAGGAGGCCGTCGACGAGCAGGGCGCGGACGGCGGGCAGGAGGTCGGCACGGAGCGCCTCCTCGTCGACCTCCAGCAGCTGCGCGAGCGCGGCCACGATCGCGCCGACGCTCAGCTCGCCGTCGCAGGCGCCGACGAGCGCTGCGAGGCCGGTGTCGGCGGAGACCACGCGGCCGAAGCCGCCGCCCTGGCGCAGCAGGATCGCCGTCGGGGCGTCGGCGCCCGGCCACAGGTGACGTTCCTCCGTCACGTCGGGCGCGACCGTCGGCCGGAGGGTCGCGAGTGCGTCGTCATCGAGCGCGGCCTGAGCGTCGTGCGCGGCGAGGCAGGCGCCGAGATGCACGCCGAGGCCCGCCTCGTCGGCGCCCAGGGAGCCGTGTCTGCGCTCGAACCGGCGGAGCGTCGGCACACCGTCGGCACGCCGCAGCAGGACGTAGCCGAACCCCACTTCCCGCACGTCCCTGGCTGCGAAGTCGTCGAGCCACGCCGCCTCGAGCCGGTCGAACTCCGGTGTGCCCGGCAGGGTGCCGCCGTCGCGGATCCAGGTCTCCGCGTACTGGGCGGCGCCCTCCACGTCGCGCTCGATCACCCAGGCGTCGAGCGGCTGCGACGAATCGTCCACCCAGCCGCGCACCCGGTCGAGCGCGTCGCCCGCTCCGCGGTACTCCCAGTTTCCGAGCAGCTGTGCGACGCCCCCCGGTGCGAGGTGCGCGCCGCACCCGGCGACGAACGCCGCGACCAGGGCGTCGCCGACCATGCCGCCGTCGCGGTACTCGTACGCGGGCACCCCTTCGACCCGCGGCGTGATGACGAAGGGCGGGTTGGAGACGATGTGGTCGAAGGTCTCGCCAGCCACCGGCTCGAACAGGCTGCCCAGCCGGAACTCGATCCCCGCGACCTCGTTGAGCTCGGCGTTGAGGGCCGCGAGCCGGAGGGCGCGCGGGGAGATGTCGGTCGCGACCACGCGCTGCGCGTGGCGGGAGGCGTGCAGCGCCTGGATGCCGCAGCCGGTGCCCAGGTCGAGCGCGGAGCCCACCGGCCGCTGCAGCATCAGGCCGCTCAGGGTCAGGGAGGCGCCGCCGACGCCGAGGACGTGGTCTTCGGGCAGCGCGCCGCCGAGCGCCAGCTCGCCGAGGTCGGAGACGATCCACCACTCGGCCGGCCCGACCGAATCGACGAACGCGTAGGGGCGGAGATCGACAGCGGGTTCGACGCGTTCGCCGCCGACGACGAGACCGAGCCCGGTCGCACCCTCGACGCCGAGCTCCGGCAGCGCCGCAGCGGCTTCCGCCCGTGCCACCGGCCGCCCGAGCACGAAGAGGGCGGCGAGCGTGCCCAGCGGCCCGGCCGACGCCGCGGCCAGCGCCCGCTCGGCCGGCACGCGCCTCCCGCGGAACAGCGCGGCGGACGCCTGCTCGCCCCACAGGTCGGTGAGCCCATCGACGGTGAAGCCGGCGGCGCGGAGGTCGGAGCGGAGAGCGGAGACGGCGGCTGAACTCACGGATCCATTCAACCAGGAGCACAATGGGCGCTGTGACTTCCCGAGATAGCGTCGTGCGCAGGCGAGCCGTGGTGACCGGGACGGTGCAGGGCGTCGGCTTCCGCTGGAGCGCCCGCGAGGAGGCCCACCGGCTCGGCGTGGCAGGCTGGGCCCGCAACCGCAGCGACGGCACCGTCGAAGTGGAGGTGGAGGGCGACGCCGCTCGGGTCGAGAGCATGATCGAGTGGCTGCGCGCCGGTCCGCCGGGCAGCCGGGTCGACGCGGTGGAGGTGTCGGAGGCGCGGCCCGACGGCGACGACGCGTTCCGCATCCGCCAGACCGAGTAGGTGCGACGATCGAGCACCGGCGCGGCGCGGCGGCGTCTGACGCCGTGCCGCCGCCGAGGGGCACAATAGGGCCATGAGCCGCGCAACCCTGCTGACCATCACCGCGCCCACCGGAGAGCCCGCACCCGGCGACCCCGGCTTCGCCCTCGCCGACTTCGACGCGCCGCAGGTGCGGATCACCGATCTGGCCGTCACCCGCGGCGACGGCGTCTTCGAGACGATCGCCGTGATCGATGGGCACCCGCAGGCGCTCGGCCCGCACCTGATGCGGCTGGCCCATTCGGCTGAGCTGCTCGACCTGCCCGCGCCCGCGGAGCACGTATGGCACGAGGCGGTGCTGGCGGGCATCGCCGACTACCGGTCGCGCAACGGCCACGGCGGCGAGCTGTTCGCCAAGCTGATCTACTCGCGCGGCATCGAGGGCACGGGCGCTCCGAGCGGCTGGATCTTCGTGGACGAAGGCGAGGACTTCACGCAGCAGCGCCTCGGCATCTCGGTGGTGGCGCTGGACCGCGGCCTGCGGCACGACGTCGCCGAGACCTCCCCGTGGCTGCTCGCGGGGGCCAAGACCCTCTCGTACGCCGTCAACCGCGCTGCCCAGCGGGAGGCCGCCCGGCGCGGTGCGGACGACGTGATCTTCATCAGCTCCGACGGGTACGCGCTGGAGGGGCCGACCTCCAACGTCATCCTGCTGGCCGACGGTGTCGTCCGCACCCCGCAGACCGACCAGGGGATCCTGGCTGGCACGACGCAGGCGGCCGTGTTCGCGTTCTTCGAGGAGCGCGGCTACGCGACGGAGTACCGGCAGATCGCCCAGGACGAGCTGGAGGCGGCCGATGCTCTGTGGCTCGTCTCCAGCGTGCGCCAGGCCGCGCCCATCACGCACCTCGACGGTCGGGAGTACCCGGTGGACGCGGAGCTCACGGCCGACCTGAACCGCTACCTGCTCTCGCGCACGCACTGACTGCGGCCAGCGGAGGAGATCTGTTCCGGCGCGCCGGCGAGCCGCAGTCAGCGGAGGAGATCGGGGCGGGATTCGCGTGGATCTCCTCCGTCGGCGACACGCTCGGCACCACCTGTTCACCCGCGCGTGGACCGTGCGTTACACCCCGATTCGCGGTGCATTCCCTTCGCCGCCTAGGCTGTACGCACCGTACCGGCGACGACGCCGGGGCCACCGCCGGGGAAGGGAGGTCGACGTGGACGAGGTCCCGAGGAGCATCGAAGTGCTGCGTCAGCAGGCACGCGACGAGTTGGCTGCGATCATCGAGCACCGCTGCCGCGCCGGCGAAGACCCCTGGCATTTCATCCCCGACCTCCCGAGCGTCGACGAGCAGGTGGTCATCTCGCTCCGCGCCGGAGCCATCGAGGAGTTCGATCTGGCCGAGGAGCAGTCGCGGGCGCACCACCCCGCTGCCGGGCGCGACACGTACACGCGCTTCGAGTTCGGCGTTCTGCGCCGCATCGCCCTGGAGCACCCCGAACTGAGCGAAGCAGTCTGGGGAATGCTCGACAAGGTCGAGCGGGCGTAGTAGACCTGGCGGCATGGGGATCGTCACCGCCGATATCGCCGTGTCGCTCGACGGATTCGCCGCCGGGCCCAACCAGTCCCTCCAGAACCCGCTCGGAGAGCGCGGCGTGGAGCGACTGCACACCTGGATGTTCGAGTACGCCGATGAGCACGCCGAGGAGATCGCCGCGATCACGGCGGCCGGCGCCTACGTGATGGGCCGCAACATGTTCGGCCCGGTGCGCGGCGACTGGCCCGAGGGCGGCGACCTGTCCGACTGGCGCGGCTGGTGGGGCGACGACCCGCCGTACCACGCGCCCGTGTTCGTCCTCACCCACTACGCGCGGGAACCGCTCGTGCTCGAAGGCGGCACCACCTTCGAGTTCGTGACCGACGGCATCCACTCGGCGGCGGACCGGGCGCGCGCCGTCGCCGGCGAGGCGGACGTCGCGATCGCCGGTGGTGCCGAGACGCTCAATCAGGCGCTCTGGGCCGGCATCGTCGACGAGCTGCGGCTGCATGTCGTGCCGCTCACGCTGGGAGCCGGCGAGCGCGTGTTCGACCGGGTGCCGCCGCTGCAGCTCGAGCTGCTGCGCTCGCGCGTCACGCCGCAGGTCGCCCACCTGACATACCGCGTCGAGCGCTGACGTCGCCCCGACGTCGCCCCGACGAAGCGAGCGCCGGCCTCAGCCCAACCCGGCCGGAGTCGTGACCGGCAGCCGGCACACGAAATCCCGGCAGAGGTACGCGGTCGGGAGGCCGTCGCGCGCCTCCCTGCTCGCGAACAGCTCGAAGCCGGCCTCGGCGAGCTCACGCGCGGCAGGCTCATCGACGATGCCCACGACGTCCGCGGCGACGCGGCGGGCGGCCGCGACGAGCCCGGTCGGGTCGCCTCCGGCGTCCGCGCCGTCCGCCGGCCGAACCACCACCAGCTGCCGCGCATCGCCCTCCAGTCGGGACATCAGCGCCAATGCGGCGCCGAACGCGCTCGGTACCTGGATCGCCGGGCCGGCCACGAGCCGCATGGCCTCCCGCGCGGCCCGCTCGTAGCGACGGCTCGCCGTGAGCAGGAAAAGTGTGTGCGCGGCCGTCGCCATCGCGGTCAGCCCCGACGGGTACGCGCCCTCGGAGGGATCGACGGGCACTGCGAGCCCGGTCGACTGCAGCACGGAGTCGCCGCCGCCCGGCACGCCGAACGGGCAGTCGTCTCCGCGCTCGGCCTGCAGGCACAGGTCGACCAGGTCGCGAGCGTCGGAGGCGGCCTGCACGTCGCCGGCGGCGAGCGCGACCTCGAGGAGGCCGCACGCCAGGCCGCCATAGTCTTCGAGTGTGGCGACGGCGTCGGAGACCCGGCCGTCCACCGAGGTGCGCGCGAGCGATCCGTCGTCGCGCCGGTGCGTGCCGAGCACGAAGCGTCCAGCCTCCCCCGCGGCGACGATCCAGGCGGGCCGATCCAGGATGCGACCGGCGCGGGCGAGAGCGCCGATCGCGAAGCCGTTCCAGCCCGTCAGCACCTTCTCATCGAGCGCGGGCGGTCGCAGCCCGGCGCGCTCCGCCGGCGGCACGCGGTAGTAGGCGCCCTCCACGCGGGAACCGTCGATCTCGCTCTCCGAGTCCTGCGCCGAGGCGAAGCCGCCGCCGGGCCGGCGCAGCACGCCGAGGAGGAACGCGGCGATGCCGTCGGCGGTCTCCCGCGCCCACTCCTCACCGGTTCGGGCCCACGCCGTGGCGTACGCGTCGAGGAGCTGCGCGTTGTCGTACAGCATCCGTTCGTAGTGCGGATCGCTCCAGTCGCGCCGGGTGGCATAGCGGAAGAAGCCGCCGTCGACCGGATCGCGCAGCGGCGACTCGGCCATTCGTCGCAGAGTGCGGTCGGCGAGCTCAGAGCCCGCCTCGCGCCGCAGCAGGAAGCCCAGCACCGGGGCGACGGGGAACTTCGGCGCGGCACCGAATCCGCCGAACTGCCGGTCCTCGCTCTCGGCGAGACTCGCGACCGCCGCGTCGAGCAGTCGGTCGTCGGGGAGGTCGGAGACCGTCGTCGCCCGGGCGGCCGCCGCGGCCAGCGCCTCCCCCACCCGACCGGCGTCCGACTCCACCTCCTCGCGCCGGTTCTGCCACGCGTCGGCGACGGCGTCGAGGATCTGGCGGAACGAGGCCCGGCCTCCTGTCGCCACCGGCGGGAAGTACGTACCGGCGAAGAACGCCCGGCCGGTGGAGGTCGCGAAGACCGTCAGCGGCCAGCCGAGGCCCTCGGTGAACGCACTCGCGGCGGAGAGGTAGGCGGCGTCGACGTCGGGGTACTCCTCGCGGTCGACCTTGATCGAGACGAAGCGTTCGGCGAGCAACGCTGCGATGGCGGGGTCGCTGAAGCTCTCCCTGGCCATCACATGGCACCAGTGGCAGGTCGCGTAGCCGATCGAGATCATGACCGGCACGTCCCGGCGCCGCGCCTCGGCGAACGCCTCCGCGCCCCACGGGTACCAGTCGACCGGGTTGTCCGCGTGCGCCCGCAGGTACGGGCTGATCGCGTCCCCCAGCCGATTCGTCATGCGCTCACCCTACGACCGCGCTTGCTAAGCTGGGCGATATGGTTGCACACGCAAATACCCCGCTCCTGACCCTGAACAACGGCACCGCCATCCCGCAGCTGGGCTTCGGCGTCTTCAAGGTCGACCCGGCCGAGACCACGCGCATCGTCTCCGACGCTCTCGAGGTGGGCTACCGCCACATCGACACGGCCGCCATCTACGGCAACGAGGAGGGCGTCGGCGCCGCGCTCGCCTCCTCCGGCATCGCGCGCGACGAGCTGTTCATCACGACCAAGCTGTGGAACGACCGCCAGACCGACGCCGAGGCGGCGTTCGACGAGTCGCTCGCCAAGCTCGGGCTCGACTACGTCGACCTGTACCTCATCCACTGGCCGACCCCGCAGAAGGACACCTACGTCGAGGCGTGGAAGTCGCTCGAGAAGATCTACGCGTCCGGCCGCGCCAAGGCGATCGGCGTCTCGAACTTCCTGGTGCCGCACCTCACCAAGCTGCTCGCGAACGCCGACGTCGTGCCGGCCGTCAACCAGATCGAGCTGCACCCGGCGCACCAGCAGCCCGAGGTGACCGCGTTCTCGCGCGAGCACGGCATCGCGATCGAGGCGTGGGGTCCGCTCGGCCAGGGCAAGTACCCGCTGTTCGAGGCTCCGGAGGTCACCGGCCCGGCTGCCGCCCACGGCAAGACCCCGGCTCAGGTCGTGATCCGCTGGCACCTGCAGACCGGCAACATCGTCTTCCCCAAGTCGAACCGCCGCGAGCGGATGGCCGAGAACTTCGACGTCTTCGACTTCGAGCTGACCGCCGACGAGGTCGCCGCCATCTCGGCGATGGAGCGCGAGGGCCGCGTGAGCGCGCACCCCGACGAGGTCAACTGACACCCAGCCGACCTCCCGAGCGGCACGCCGTCGTCATTCATCGCCCGACGACGTGACGACGACGTGCCCCTCGGCCATCCCGACTAGGCTCGCAGCGTGAGAATCACGACGATCACGGGGAAGATCATCTATATCGTGGGCGCCTTCGGCCTGATCCTGGCGCTCAACTTCTTCGTGATCGACCGGCTCGTCAACGCGGCGCTCGACGTGCTGATCGTCGCCATCCTCAACGTCGCGTACGTGCTCGTCGGCACCCGCACCTTCCGCGGGAGCGGCGAGAACCGCGACGACCCGCGGCCCTGGTGGCGCGCCACCGCCCGTCCCGCCGCGGGCTTCTGGCTGGGCGCCGCGCTCGCCGTCCTGGCCTTCATCTCGTGCGTCGGCGCTCTCGCGAGCAAACCGGAGTCGGCGTTCGTGCCCGCCGTCGCCTGCATCGGCTACGCCCTTCTGGCCGCGTACTACCTGAACTCCTCCTACCGTCTGCGCACGCTCGACACCGCGCCCTAGCCTCCTGCGCCCGCCGAAGGGCAGCCGAAGGGCAGCCGAAGGGCAGCCGAAGGGCGCCCAAACGCCCCTATTCCGCGGTTTTAAGGGCGCTTGGGCGCCCTTCGGCGGCCCCTCGCGAGGCTCGGGAGGGGCACGCGCGGGGCTGGGAGGGGCGCGCGGGGGCGGGGTCAGGCGACGGGGGTTTGGGATTCGAAGCGGGCTACGAGTTCGCGCTTCAGGACCTTGCCGCTGGGGCCGAGCGGCAGCACCTCCAGGATCTCGACGCGGCGCGGGAACTTGTATGCCGCGACGCGCTCCTGCGCGTAGACGACGAGCTCGTCCGGGGAGGCCTCCGAGCCGGGCATGAGCGTCACGGCTGCCATGATCTCCTGGCCGTGCGTGTCGTGCGCGATGCCGAACACGGCCACGAGCGCGACGGCGGGATGCGTCGAGAGGGCCTCCTCCACCTCGCGCGGGTACACGTTGTAGCCGTTGCGGACGATCATGTCCTTCTTGCGGTCCACGATCGTGATGTAATCGTCGTCGCTCTTCGTCCCCAGATCGCCGGTGCGGAACCAGCCGTCGACCATCGCCTCGGCGTTCGCCTCCGGGAGGTTGAGATAGCCCTTCATCAGGTTGTGGCCGCGGATCACGATCTCGCCCAGCTCGCCGCGTGGCAGGAGCCGGATCGCATCGTCGACCTCCGCATCGGCGATCTCGACATCCACACCCCAGATCGGCTGGCCGACCGTGCCGACCCTGGTCGGCCTCCCCCGGTGGTTGAACGACGCGACCGGCGACGTCTCGGTGAGCCCGTAGCCCTCGTGCACGTCGATGCCGTACACCTCCTTCATCCGCTCGATGACGGCGACGGGGATCGCCGCGCCGCCGCTCATCCCGTAGCGCAGCGGCGGGCGTTCCGGGTTGGTCTTGGCGGCCTCCAGCAGCGCGATGTACATCGTGGGCACGCCCGTCATGACGGTGCACCCGTGAGCGTTGAGCAGCTGCAGGGCCGTCGCCCCGTCGAACTTCGGGACCAGGACGATGGCGGCGCCGGCTCGGAAGCCCATGTTCATGACGCACGTCTGCCCGAACGTGTGGAACAGCGGGAGGCAGCCGAGGATGCGGTCGGTCGGCTCCAGGTCGAGGGTGCCGCTGAGGAGCACGTTGACCTGTTCGACCAGCGAGAAGTGGCACCCCTGCGCTCCCTTGGGCTTGCCCGTGGTACCGCTGGTGTAGAGGATCGTGGCCGTGTCGATCGGGTGCCGGGGAACGTAGGTCGCGATCGGTTCCGCCTCCGCCGCCAGTTCCTCCAGCCGTGGGAACGGCAGCTGCTCGACCATCTCGTCCGGAACCAGCACCGAGAGGGTGTCGATGCCGGCGAGGGCCGCGCCTTTGGCCCCTTCCGCCAGCAGGGGCGCCGCGCAGATCAGCAGCTTGGAGCCGGAGTCGCGCAGCACGTACTCGATCTCGGCCGCCTTGAGCAGCGCGTGGATCGGCACGACCACCGCCCCGAGAGCGAGGGTGGCGTAGTAGGCGCGCGGGAAGTCCGGCACGTTCGGGATCATCAGGGCGACCTTGTCGCCGGGGCCGACGCCGAGGTCGCGGAGGGCACCGGCGTAGGCGCGGGTCTGGTCCCAGAGGTCGCGGTACAGGATCTCGTCGCCGTTGAATATCAACGCCACGTTGTCGGGCATCCGGTGTGCGGTCTCGGCCAGGATGCTGGCGACGGACATGGTGGCGTAGCCGTGAGGCATGAGGGGCTCCTTCGTCGACGTTGACGGACCCGTTCGGGTTGAGGGAAACCTACGTCACGCCGCCCCGCCCCGCAACGCCCCCGTTGGCGCCGAACGCAGGCGGCCCGTGTTCACCTCGCCACGGGCGGGTAGACTGGAGGGCTCATGTCCGCATCGGTCGCCCTCCCCCGCATCGTCTTCCCTTCCGAGCTGCCCGTCAGCCAGAAGCGCGACGACATCGCGCGCGCCATCCGCAACAACCAGGTCGTGATCGTCGCGGGCGAGACCGGCTCGGGCAAGACGACGCAGCTGCCGAAGATCTGTCTCGAGCTCGGCCGCGAGAGCATCGGCCACACCCAGCCCCGGCGGCTGGCCGCCCGCACGATCGCCGAGCGCATCGCCGAGGAGCTCGGCCAGAGCGTCGGTGAGCTCGTGGGCTACCAGGTGCGCTTCACCGACCGGGTGTCCAAGGCGACTCGCATCAAATTGATGACCGACGGCATCCTGCTCAACGAGATCCACCGCGACCGGCTGCTCCGCAAATACGACACGATCATCATCGACGAGGCGCACGAGCGCAGCCTCAACATCGACTTCCTGCTCGGGTATCTGCGCGAGCTGCTGCCGAAGCGTCCCGACCTCAAGGTGATCATCACCTCCGCCACCATCGACCCGGAGAGCTTCGCCGCGCACTTCGCCGCCGCCGACGGCACGCCGGCGCCGATCGTCGAGGTCTCCGGGCGTACCTTCCCGGTCGAGATACGCTACCGTCCGCTCGTCGCCGAGACGATGGAGGCCGACGACGAGGATGAGCCCGATCCGGTTCCCGCCGCCGACCGCGACTACCTCCAGGGCATCAACGACGCGCTCGACGAGCTGGCGAGGGAGGCACCGGGCGACGTGCTCGTGTTCCTCTCGGGTGAGAACGAGATCCGCGACGCCGCCGACGCGATCCGCGGCCGCAACCTCCCCGGCACCGAGGTGCTGCCGCTGTACGGCCGGCTCTCGGCGGCCGAGCAGCACCGGGTCTTCCAGCCCTCCACGATGCCGGGCGTGCGCCGACGCGTCGTGCTCGCCACCAACGTCGCCGAGACCAGCCTGACGGTGCCCGGCATCAAATACGTGGTCGACGCCGGCACCGCGCGCATCAGCCGTTACTCGACGCGCGCCAAGGTGCAGCGCCTCCCGATCGAGGCGATCTCGCAGGCCAGCGCCAATCAGCGCTCCGGTCGATCGGGGCGCACCAGCGACGGCATCGCCATCCGCCTCTACTCGCAGGAGGACTACGAGAAGCGGCCGGAGTTCACCGAGCCGGAGATCCTGCGCACCAACCTCGCCGCGGTCATCCTGCAGATGATCTCGCTCGGCCTCGGCGACATCGCCGCGTTCCCGTTCCTCACTCCCCCGGACTCGCGCGGCATCAAAGACGGACTCGATCTGCTGGCGGAGCTCGGCGCGACCCGACCCTCGGCGCGCTCCGGCGGCATCGAGCTCACCAAGGTCGGCCGCCAGCTCGCCCAGTTGCCCATCGACCCGCGCTTCGCGCGCATGGTCGTCGAGTCCAAGCGCCACAACACCTCCCGCGAGGTCATGGCGATCGTGGCCGGCCTCACCATCCAGGACGTGCGCGAGCGGCCCGTCGAGAAGCGCGGCAGCGCCGACGAGAAGCACGCCCGCTTCGTCGACCCCACCAGCGACTTCCTCACCCTGCTCAACCTCTGGAACCACCTGGAGGCGCAGCAGCGGGAGCTGTCCTCCAGCGCGTTCCGCAGGCTGTGCAAGGCCGAGTACCTCAACTTCCTCCGCGTGCGCGAATGGCAGGACGTCTACCGGCAGCTGCGTCAACTGGCCCGCCCGCTGGAGCTGACCATCGGCGAGCCGTCGATCGACCCGGACGGCATCCACCGGTCGCTGCTCGCCGGGCTGCTGTCGCACATCGGTCTCAAAGACGCACGCGAGTCGGGCAACAAGGGCTCCGCACGTGGGCAGCGGCAGTCCGAATACCTCGGCGCGCGGCAGACGCGGTTCGTGATCTTCCCCGGGTCGGCGCTCGCCAAGAAGCAGCCGAACGCGATCATGTCCGCCGAACTGGTGGAGACCTCCCGGCTGTTCGCGCGGATGAACGCGACCATCGACCCGGCGTGGGCCGAGCCGATCGCGGGCGACCTGTGCAAGCGGCAGTACAGCGAGCCGCACTGGGAGAAGAACCAGGGCGCCGTCGTCGCCTACGAGCGCGTGACGCTCTACGGCGTGCCGATCATCCCGCGACGCCGCGTGCAGTACGCGCGCATCGATGCCGAGCTGTCGCGCGAGCTGTTCATCCGCCACGCGCTGGTCGACGGCGAATGGGACTCGCGGCAGGCGTTCGACCGGGCCAACCGCAGACTGCTCGCCGAGCTCCGCGAGCTGGAGGAGCGCACCCGCCGCCGCGACATCCTCAACGACGACGAGGCGGTCTTCGACTTCTACGACGCCCGGATCCCCGCCGACGTCGTCTCGACGCGGTCGTTCGAGGGCTGGTGGAAGAAGGCGAGGAACGAGACGCCGGACCTCCTCACCATGACACCGGAAGCGCTCCTCGAGGACGATGCCGCCGACATCGACGAGGAGGCCTTCCCTCCGGTGTGGCGCCAGGGCGACCAGCGACTGACGTTGCGCTACCGCTTCGAGCCCGGCGCCGCGGACGACGGCGTGACCGTGCAGGTGCCGTTGCCGCTGCTCGCCGGCCTCGTTCCGGACGGGTTCGACTGGCAGGTGCCCGGGCTGCGCCAGGAGCTGGTGACCGCGATGATCAAGTCGCTGCCCAAAGCCATCCGGCGCCAGGTTGTGCCGGCCGCCGACTGGGCCACGCGCCTGCTCGGCGAGCTGGCGGGCGCCGCCGGCATGGAGGCCCACGACGGCCGCCGCCCCGCAGCCTCCCTCGCCGACACCCTCGCAGCGACCATCTCGCGGCAGACCGGCTCGCGGGTCACCGGCGCCGACTTCGACCTCGACCGGCTGCCCACCCACCTCCGGCCCACCTTCCAGGTGATCGGCGAGCGCGGCCGGCCGCTCGCGACCGGCAAAGACCTCGCCGCCCTGCAGGAGCGCCTGCGCTCACGCGCCCGCGACTCGGTCGCGCGCGTCGCCGAGGCGCGCACACCCGACGCCATCGAGCGCACGGGACTCACGACCTGGGACCTCGACGAGCTGCCGCGCCACCTCGACACGACGCAGAAGGGACCGAACGGCACGACGAACACGATCCGCGCCTACCCGGCGCTCGTCGACGACGGTTCCAGCGTCAGCATCCGGCTGATGTCCACACCGGCCGAGCAGGCGCGCGCGCTGCCGGGCGGCGTGCGGAGGCTGCTGCTCGCGAGCATCCCGTCGCCGGTGGCCTACGTGCAGCAGCACCTGACCGCGAACGAGAAGCTGACGCTCGCGGCCAGCCCGTATCCGAACACGAAGGCGCTGTTCGACGACTGTCTGCTCGCGGTCGTGGACTCGGTGCTCTACCGGATGAAGCCCGACGGCCGGCTCTTCATGCGCGCCGAGTTCGAGGCCGTGCGCGACCGGGTCTCCGGGGTCGTGATGGACTCGCTGTTCGAGACGGTCGCGCTCGTCACGCGCATCCTCACCGCGGCGCGGGCCGCCGAGAAGGCGATCGGAGGCACGACGTCGCTCGCGTACCTCCCGGCGCTCAACGACGCGAAGACGCAGCTCGCCGGGCTCGTCTGGGCTGAGAAGAGCGGAGGGAACGGCTTCGTCTCCGCGACCGGGCTCGAACAGCTGAAGCACCTCCCGCGGTACCTGTCGGGAATCACCCAGCGCATGCAGGCGCTGCCGACGAACCCCGGTCGCGACCGGGCCTGGCAGACGCAGGTGGAGACGGCGACGGCGCTCTACACGGAGGCCGGAGGCCGCATCCCGCCCGCTCCGCACGCGCCGGAGAACCTCGTGCACGCCCGCTGGATGCTCGAGGAGTTCCGCGTCTCTCTCTTCGCGCAGTCGCTGGGCACCGCCGAGACCGTCTCCCTCCAGCGCATCCGCAAGGTCCTCACCGGCTGACCCAAGCCATCCGTTCCGGAGTCGTGCACGCAACACGCCGTGCCGCGGCGTACACAACTCCGGAGGGGATGGTTGCTAGACGGGGAGGTGGAAGCCTCCGTTGGAGTGGAGCAGCTGGCCGTTCACCCAGCCGCCGGACACCGACAGCAGGAAAGCGACCAGGTCGGCGGTGTCCTGCGGTCGGCCGAGGCGGCCGAGCGCGGTCTCGGCGGCGAGCGCCTCGGCGAGGTCGGGCGTCATCCAGCCGGTGTCGATCGGACCGGGGTTGACCAGGTTCGCCGTGATGCCGAGGTGCGCGAGCTCGACGGCCGCCGCCGTGACGATGCGGTCGAGCGCGCCCTTGCTGGCACCGTAGGGGAGGTTGTGGGCGGTGTGATCGCTCGTCAGGGCGACGATGCGCCCCATCGCCGGGGCGTCGGGGTCGGTCGGTCGCCGGAACTGCTCGGCGAAGGCTTTGATCAGCAACCACGTTCCCCGCGTGTTCACCGCGAAGTGCGCGTCGAAGGCCTCCACGCTCGTGTCGAGCAGCCCGCTGTCGACGGAGTGCGCGTGGCTGGCGACCAGTGCCTGGATCGGCCCCAGCCCGGCGCGGACCCGGTCGACGGCCCGCGCGGGCGCCTCCGGGTGCGCGAGATCGACGGCGACCGGGAGAGCGCGGACGCCGAGCGCCCGCAGCTCGTCGGCGAAAGCGTCGTGGGCGCGTTCCTCGGCGCCCCACGGCATCGCGGCGTCGTAGTCGTCCCAGAAGGCGAAGGCGACATCCCAGCCGAGCGAGGCCTGGTTGCGGGCGATGGCCGCGCCGATCGAGTTCGGACGGCTCGCGCCGGTGATGAAGACGACGGGACGGGAGGAGCGGGCGTCGTGGTCCATCCGACGATTGTGTCAGACGGTCACGACGCCCACTCCGTGGCGCAGCGGCGAACCGCGCGCCAGGCGCTACAGCACCTTCGACAGGAACGCCTGCGTCCGCCGGTGCTGCGGGTTCGCGAGCACCTCGCGCGGGTCGCCGGATTCGACGACCACGCCGCCGTCCATGAAGACCAGCTCGTCGGCGACCTCACGGGCGAAGCCCATCTCGTGCGTGACGACGACCATCGTCATGCCGGAGGCCGCCAGGCCCTTCATGACGTCGAGCACCTCGCCGACCAGCTCCGGGTCGAGGGCGGAGGTCGGCTCGTCGAACAGCATCAGCTTGGGGTCCATCGCGAGCGCCCGTGCGATCGCGACCCGCTGCTGCTGGCCTCCGGAGAGCTGCGACGGGTAGTGGTCGCCCTTGTCGGCCAGCCCCACCCGGGCGAGCAGCTCGTTGGCGCGCTCGACCGCGCGGGCCTTCGGGATGCCCTTCACCCGGATCGGCGCCTCGATGATGTTCTCGAGAGCCGTCATGTGCGGGAACAGGTTGAACCGCTGGAACACCATGCCGATGTCCTGGCGCTGGCGGGAGGCCTCCTTGGGCTTCAGCTCATACAGCTTGTCGCCGTGCTGACGGTAGCCGACCACTTGGCCGTCGACGGAGAGCCGACCCGCGTCGACGCGCTCCAGGTGGTTGATGCAGCGCAGGAAGGTGGACTTGCCCGAGCCCGACGGCCCGATGATGCAGAGCACCTCGCCCGGCCGCACCGAGAGCGAGATCGACTTGAGCACCTCGTTGGAGCCGAAGCTCTTCGAGACGCCCTCGGCGAGGACCATCGGCGTGACGCCGGCCTTCGCGGCCGGGTTCTGTACTGGCGCGTCGGTCATCCCTTGCCTCCCAGGTCGTTGCCGTCGGGTGCGCCGGCCGCCGGCAGCGCGCCCGTGGCGAGCGCCGGCTCCTTGTTCTCGGGCCGTCGCATGTTGACGCCGCGCGAGAACCGCTTCTCGAGGAAGTACTGGCCGATCATCAGGATCGACGTGAACAGCAGGTACCACAGCGAGGCGACGATCAGCAGCGGGATCGGCGTGTACGTGACCGCGGAGATGTCACGGGCGACACCGTACAGGTCGGTGGTCAGCGGGATCGCCGCGACCAGCGAGGTGGTCTTCAGCATCGAGATGACCTCGTTGCCGGTCGGCGGGATGATCACGCGCATCGCCTGCGGGATGACGATGCGGGTCATCGTCTGCCACCACGACATGCCGAGAGCCGTCGCCGCTTCCTCCTGGCCCGCGTCGACCGAGAGCAGGCCGGCACGCACGATCTCGGCCATGTAGGCGGCTTCGTTGAGCGCCAGGCCGATGATCGCGATGATGAACGCGTTCTGCATGAAGTCGAGGTTGATCGTCACGCCGAAGTCGGTCCACGGCACGCCGAGGAAGACGTGCGGGTAGATCAGGGAGAACAGGCCCCAGAACACCAGCTGCACGTAGACCGGGGTGCCGCGGAAGATCCAGAGGTAGAGCCAGGCCACCGACTTGACGACCGGGTTCGGCGACAGCCGCATCACGGCCAGGATCAGACCGAGGACGACGCCGATGACCATCGAGTAGATCGTCAGCTGGAGGGTCACGAGCGCAGCAGCGCTGATGCGCTTGTCGAAGACGTACTTGCCCACGTACTGCCAGCCGTACGCGGAGCGCTGCGAGGCGTCGATGATGAACCAGACGACCAGCAGGATGAGGACGACCGCGAAGACGATGCGCCACGGATGACGCAGCTTGACGGCTTTGATCGGCTCGGAGGGTGGGGCGCCGGCCGGCGACGGGACGGATCCCGTCGCCGGACCGGCCGGGTTGCCCTGCGACATCGGGTCAGCCCTTCGAGGCCGCGTTGATGTCCGCGGTGGTGACGCTGCCGTCGGCCACGCCCCACTTGTCGAGGATCTTCTTGTAGGTGCCGTCGTCGATGAGCGCCTGGACGGTCTTCTGCAGCACCGGCGTCAGGTCGGAGTTCTTGGCGACGGGGATGCCGTACGGCGCCACGTCGAACGTCTTGCCGGCCTCCTGGAGCTTGCCGCTGGACTTCGAGATCGCGTACAGCGTGACGGGCGAGTCGGCGCTGAGGGCGTCGGCCTTGCCGAGGATGACCGCGTTGGTCGCGTCGTCCTGGTTGTCGTAGCGCAGCGCCTGGATGGCCGGCTTGCCGGCGTCGGTGCAGGCCTTCGACTTTGCGGGGACCTCGTCGGTGTCCTCGTAGGTGGTCGACTGGACGGCGACTTTGAGGCCGCAGGCGTTGTCGGGGTCGACGGTCTTGCCCTTGGCGGAGGCCCAGAGGATGCCCGCGTTGTAGTAGTTGACGAAGTCGACCTGCTTCTCGCGCTCGACGGTGTCGGTGAACGACGACATGCCGAAGTCGTCCTTGCCGCCGGTGACGCTCGGGATGATGTTGTCGAACTTGGCGATCGCGTAGTTGATCTTCAGGCCGAGCTTCGCGCCGATGGCGTTGGTGAAGTCGACCTCCCAGCCGACGGGGTTGCCGTTGTCGTCCTTGTATTCGTTCGGCGGGTACGTGTCGTCCATGCCGACGGTGAGCTGACCGGCCGACTTGATCTTGGAGGGCACGCTGTTCGCCAGGGTGTCGTCCTTCTTCACGTCGAACGCGGCGCTCGACGCTGAGCCGCTCGACGAGGGGGTGGAGTTGTCGACACAACCGGAGAGCGCGAGCGCTGCGACGGCGGCGAGGGCGGCCACGGGGGCCACGGATCGGATGCGCATGATGGTAGTTGTCCTTCTTCCTGGTGCAAGGTGTGCAGGAGGGGTAAGGGGAGGATACCCCAGGCCCGGTGCAATACACGCATACTAAATCGCGCGCGAAACGCCAGTTTTCCTGCAAGTTTCGCAGAGATTTCGTGTTTCTTTGCGCGGAATCCGTCGTCTGCGACCTGGGATGACGTCGATTGCGCGCGGCATCGCGCGCCGCGCTAGGGTCGGGTCGTGATCCAACCGCAATCCGGCCTCGCCGAATCGGCGCGCGTGGTCGTCACCCGCCCCGACGATCCGCTGGCCGCGCCGCTGGTCGAGGAACTCTCGCGCGAGTACGACGAGCGCTACGGGCTCAACGACGGCATCCCGTCGTCGGCGGAACTGTCGCGCTATCCGGCCGAGCGGTTCACGGCGGCGGAGGGAGGCACGTTCCTGCTCCTCGTGGACGCGGAAGGCGCGCCTGTCGCGGGCGGAGCCTTCATGCGGGACGACGAGTCGACGGTCGAGGTCAAACGGGTGTGGACCCACTCCGGCTACCGTCGCCAGGGGCTTGCGCGGCGTGTGATGGCCGAGCTGGAGGCCGAGGCCGCCCGTCGCGGAGCGGCCACCATCGTGCTCACCACCGGCGCGCGGCAGCCGGAGGCCGTCGCGCTGTACCTCTCGCTCGGCTACTCGCCCCTCTTCGACCTCGACGACGACTGGGAACGCGTCTCGTATCTCGGCTTCCGCAAAGACCTGTAGCGCCGCACTCGTCACCCCCTCGAGATTCGTGACGAATGCCGTGACTCGTGGCACGAATGTCGTGATTCGTGACGAATCTGCCTGCACGGAGTCGCGGGTGAGGTGGGTGGTGGGTCAGGCGGTGAGGAGGCGGGCGGTCTCGCGGACGAGGGCGGCGGCGGAGCGGCCGTCGACCGGGTCGTCGAACGTCTCGGCCAGGGCCGCGGCCAGCCGTCCGGTTCCGGCACCCGTGGGGCGCACGTCGAGCACAGCGAGCAGGTCGGCCGCGTGCAGCGCCTCGACCGCCACGACCTCCGTCGTCCGCGCGAGCGAGCTCTGCAGGAGGCGCAGGGCGAGCGGCGCGAAGGTCGCGTGGTCCTCGACGCCCGACAGCGTCGAGCTGCCGAGCGTCGCCGGCGCCGCCGACTGCCGCACCTCGGCGACCGCGTCCGCCGCCGCATAGAGGAGGAGGCCGGGGAGCCGGGTGCGGCCCTCCCGGCGCGCCGGGGCGAGCGCGAGCGACAGCGCGGCCGTGCGCCGTTCCGAGGCCTCGGCCACGTGCGCCAGCGCCAGGCGCAGGTTCTCGAGAGCGAGTGCCAGCGGCAGCGCCTCGAAGTTGCCGCCCGAGACGAGCCGGCCGCTCGGAAGGTCGACGACCGGATTCTCCGAGCGGGCGGCGAGTTCGACCTCCAGCTCGGCGCGCAGCCGGGCGGCAGCCTCCCGCAGCGCGCCGTGCAGTTGGGGCGCAGTGCGGAAGGCCAGCGGGTCCTGCACGCTCACCTCGCGGCCGGGCGCGTGGAGGCCGCTGCCGTCGAGCGCCGAACGGATCGCCTGCGCCGACCGCGCCTGCCCCGATCCGCCGCGCGCTTCGGCCACGGCGGCCGAGTACGGACTGAGGTTTCCGGCCGGGCCCGCCGCCCCGACGGCCTCCAGCGACAGCGCGACCACCAGATCGAGTGCCTCCGCCAGCCGGCGCGCCGTCACCGCCGTCAGCGAGCCCACACCCACGCTCAGGGCGTTCGCACTCAGCGCGGCCAGCGCCTCATGCGCAGCCAACTCGATCGGCCGCAGGCCGGCGTCGGCGAGGGCTCGGGCCGCCGGCACCTCCTCCCCGTCGCGGAGCACGACGCCGGTGCCGATGACCACGGCGGCGACCTCCGCGAGCGCTGTGAGGTCGGCCGCGCCGACCGAGCCGCGTGACGGGATCCACGGCGTCACCCGTGCGTTGAGCAGCGCCGCGTATGCCTCGGCGAGCTCCGGACGCACGCCCGCCCCTCCGCGGGTGAACCCGGCGAGGCGCGTCGCCACGACCGCGCGCGCCTCGATCTCGGTCAGCGGCGCCCCGATCCCACCGCGATGGTTCGCGATCGTGCGCCGCTGGAACGCCGCGAAATCGGCCGCTTCCACGGCATCGTCGCGCCCGGCGCCCAGCCGGCGGTTGAGCCCGTAGACCGGCTCGCCCGCTGCGATCGCCCTCTCGACGACGGCACGGGACGCCGCCAGCAGCTCGAGCGCCTCCGCGTCCAGCACCACCGGTGCGCCCTCTGCGATCGCGACGATGTCGGAGACCGCAGCGGGCCGTGCGCCGAATCGGATGTCGCCTGTCGACCCGGTCATGGCGTCAGAAGTCGGCCAGGTTGCGGCGCAGGCCGCCGTCGCCGAGCTCCGCGCGCAGCAGCCCGCGCCTCCGCAACGCCGGCACCAGCGGGTCGAGCGTGCGATGCACATTGGCGGGATGCACCTGGCCGGTGAACAGGAACCCGTCGCCGCCGACGGCCTCCCCCAGTTCGCCCAGGTGGTCGGCCACCTCGTCGGCCGTGCCGATGATCGCCAGCCCGTCCTTCTTGGCGCGCGTCTGCAGGATCTCGCGCAGCGTGGACCCCGCCGGTGCGGACGAGACGAAATTGTCGAGGGTCCCGCGGTTGCTG
Organism: uncultured Leifsonia sp.; assembly: GCF_945957465.1. Lineage (GTDB taxonomy): Bacteria > Actinomycetota > Actinomycetes > Actinomycetales > Microbacteriaceae > Leifsonia. Next base: position 36,703 of record NZ_CAMFLC010000007.1, on the reverse strand, counting down.
TTGGTCGTGATCTCCGGAAGCGGGGCATCCAGGTCGAAGGCCTTGAAGTCGACGCCGGTGAGGTAGCTGATCGACTGCAGCTGCTCGTCGATTGCCGCCTGCGTGAGCTCGGCACGGGCCGCGCGCACGCTCGCCGTCTCAGCGGCGTTGGCCGTCAGGATCGGCTGCACCACGAACAGCACCTTCACCGCATCGGCGGACCGGCCGTTCTCGACGGCGACCGCGCGGATGCTGTCCCGGTACTCGCGCATCCGTTCGGGTGTGGAGGCCAGAGCGAGCACGACGTCCGAGTTCTTCCCGGCGAAGTCGCGACCGCGCCCGGACGCCCCCGCCTGCACCATCACCGGCTCGTCGGCCGCCGGAGCGGTGTTCAACGGGCCGCGGACCCGGAAGAAGCGGCCCTCGTGGTCGATCGTGTGCACCTTGCGGTAGTCGGCGTAGACACCGCCCGCGACGTCCTCGACGATCGCGTCGGGCTCCCAGCTGCGCCAGAGCTTGCGGACGACCTCCACCCACTCGTCGGCCCGGTCGTAGCGCAGGTCGTGCTCGACCTGCTTGTCGAGCCCGTAGTTCTGGGCGGCCAGGTCGGAGCCGCTGGTCACCACGTTGAAGCCGAGCCGACCGCCCGCGAAGTGCTGCAGGGTGCTGAGCAGGCGCGCGGCGGTGAAGGGTTCGTAGAAGCTCGCGCTCAGCGTGGGAACGATGCCGAGCCGGCTGGTCGCGCCGAGCAGATACGGTACGAGCGGCAGCGGGTCGTGCTTCGGCACGAACCGCGCGGCGGCCAGGTTCACCTCGGCCGAGCCGCCGTAGGTGTCGGGCACGGCGACCCCGTCTTCGATGATGAAGAGGTCGAAGCCGGCTCCTTCGAAGGCTCGTGCGGCGTCCTGATAGACCGGCGGCTGCCTCCAGTCGTAGCCGATGCCGTACGTCGGGTCGCCCCAGCCCTGGACGCCGAAACCGGCGCCGAGGAACCAGCCGAAGTGAAGAAGTGCCATGGATTCTCTCTGTCGCCGGACGCGGCCGCGTCGCTGAAGGTGTGCGTCGGTGTGGGGTGCACCCGTGGGCGCGTCAGTCGACGCCGACGCCGGCGGCGGTCAGCCAATCGGGGTCGTACGCCTTGGTCAGATAGTTCGTGCCGCCGTCGGGAGCGATCGCCACCACGATCGAGCCGGGTCGGGCCTCGCGGGCCACCCGCAGGGCGGCGGCGACAGCGAGCGCCGACGACGGCCCCAGCAGGAGGGCCTCCTCGGCGGCGAGCCTGCGCAGCGTTCGGTACACGACTCCATCCTCGACCGTGTGGACCTCGTCCACCACCTCCGGGTCGAAGGTGACGGGCCAGAACTCGCGGGGCCACGCGGTGCCGACTCCATCGACGAGGATGCGCCCCGCCGCGTCGCCGCCGTACGTCGACCCCGCCGGGTTGGCGCCGTGCACCTCCACCGCCCCGCCGCTGACCTCCTTGAGGTAGCGGCCCGTGCCGCTCACGGTCCCTCCCGTGCCGATGGACGCGACGAAGTGCGTCACCCGCCCGGCCGTCTGACGCCAGATCTCCGGGCCGGTGCCGCGGTAGTGCGCCTCCGGGTTCGCGGCGTTCGCGAACTGCGCCGGCCGCCACGAGCCCGGCGTCTCCGCGGCGATCCGGTCCGCGACGGCGCGCGGATTGGCCGGGTCGTGCGGCCCGGCCTCCCAGTCGGCCTCCACGAGCCGGGCACCGTAGGCGGCGAGCACCTTGCGCTTCTCGTCCGAGATGTCGGAGGCGTGCACGATGACGACGGGGTGCCCGGTGAGCCGGCCGATGAGCGCCAGGCCGATGCCGGTGTTACCGCTCGTCGCCTCCACGATCGTGCCACCGGGCGCGAGGGCGCCGGTCGATTCGGCTGCGCGGATCATGGTGAGCGCGATGCGATCCTTCGACGAGCCACCCGGGTTGCGGCCCTCGAGCTTGACCAGCACGCGAGCCTCGAGCCCCGCCGGCAGGGAGTGCAGTTCGACCACCGGGGTGTTGCCGATCAGCGCCGCCGCCGAGTCGCACACCTCGCCCAGCGGGAGGTTCCCGGGGGCGGAGGAGGGGATCAGGTCGAGCGCGGTCATGCAGGAACGATAGACGGGTCGGCTGGGCAGTGCACGGGTGTTTCCACGTGTTACAGCCCGGGGAAGAGACCGCGCGCCGGGCCCCTGCCGGACCGTGCGTCCGTTCCGTGAGTCGTGCGTCGCGTTCAGTCCGCGCCGACGGCCACCGGCCGTGCCGCGTCGTTCGACCATGCCGAGAAGGAGCCCGGGTAGAGCGCCGGGATCGGCAGGCCGGCGGCCTCCATGGCCAGGGCGGTGTGAGCGGCGGTGACGCCCGACCCGCAGTACACGCCGACCTTCGCGTTCGCGTCGACCCCGAGCGCGGCGAAGCGTTCGGCGAGCTCCCCCGGCGGCAGCATGCGGCCGTCGGCACCGATGGTGTCGGCCGTGGGTGCGCTCACGGCGCCGGGGATGTGGCCGGCGCGCGGATCGACCGGCTCGACCTCGCCACGGAAACGCTCTCCGGCGCGCGCGTCGAGCAGCACTCCGTGGGCGGCCACCGCCGCGGCGGCATCGGCGTCGAGCACCGGCAGCTGTCCGTATTCGAGGTGGACGTCTCCGGGCGCGACCACCGACTCCCCGGTCTCCAACGCTCCCCCTGCGGCGACCCAGGCGGCCAGGCCGCCGTCGAGGACGCGCACGTTGTCGAAGCCCGCGTGCCGCAGCAGCCACCAGGCCCGGGCGGCGGAGGTTCCGGAGACGTCGTCGTAGACGACCGCCGCGTCACCGTCGCTGAGTCCCCAGCTCCGCGCAGCGGCCTGAAGGTCGGCGATCGGCGGCAGCGGGTGGCGGCCGTCGGTCGGGAGTCCGTGGCCGGCGAGCTCGGTGTCGAGATCGACGTAGACGGCCGACCGGATGTGCCCCTTCGCGAACTCGTCCCGCCCGGGAGGGCCGCCGAGCTTCCAGCGCACGTCGAGCACCCGCAACGACGACCGCCGCCGGCCGGCGCGGCTCCACAGGGTCTCGGACCCGAGAGCGGCGTCCAGCGCGGCGGCGGTGATCAGAGGATTCATCCCCCGATTCTCGCAGACCGTTGCGCCGTGGCCGCCGCGACGGTCACCGCCGTGCGCCACCCGTGCTGCCACCGGTGCCGCCGCCGCCGATGCCGCCGCCGATGCCGACGCCGCCGCCGATCGGTTGCGACGCTCACGCGCGAGGGGCGGCTCCGGTCGGACCGGAGCCGCCCCTCGACGGACGTGACGCCAGGAACTCAGTGCCCGCTGGACGCCTTCGCGTTCGACTCGTACGACGTGTTGGTCGACTCGAAGAAGTTGACCAGCTCGAGCGTGTCGTTGGCGGTCGCCATCCACTTGGCCGGGTTGGAGACCTTGTACTCGGCCTCGAAGCCGAGCTCCTCCAGGCGGCGATCGGCCAGGTACTTGACGTACTGGTTGATGTAGTTGGCGTTGAGGCCCAGGATGCCGCCGGGCAGCAGGTCGCGGTTGTACTGCTCCTCCATCTCCACGGCGTCCAGGATCATCTGGCGGATCTCGTTCGCGAACTCCGGCGTCTGCAGGTCGGGGTTCTCCTCCAGCACGGTGAGGATCAGGTTGATGCCGAACTTGAGGTGCAGCGACTCGTCGCGCACCACCCAGTCGATCAGCGACCCGAAGTTGCGCAGCAGGTTCCGCTGGCGGAACGACAGCGCCACCATGAAGCCCGAGTAGAACCAGATCCCCTCGAGGATGACGTTGTACGCCACCAGGTTGCGGATGAAGTCCTGCTTGCCCTCGGTCGTCGTGATGTCGAGCGCCTGCTCGGTCATCCGCTTGATGAAGCGGACCTCGAACTCCTCCTTGCGCGCCATCGACGGGATGTCGACGTGGGAGTTGTACGCCTGCTCGCGGTCGATCGGGAACGTCTCGAGGACGTACTCGAACGACATGCAGTGGTTGGCCTCCTCCCACATCTGCTTGGCGAGGTAGAGGTGCGCCTCCGCCGCGTTGATGTAGGGGTACACGCCGAACGCCAGCGCCTTGTTCACCAGGAGCTCGTTCGGGTTGAAGTAGCTCATCAGGAAGGTGACCGCGTGACGTTCCTCGTCGGTCATCCGCTTGAAGTCCGCGATGTCCTCACCGAGCTGGATCTCGTTGGGGAACCAGGTGTTCGCGACGGCCTGGTCGTAGAGGTCCATCGCCCACTGGTACTTCACCGGCTTGAGCAGCAGGCCCTCTTCGATTCCCGTTCCCAGGATGCCCATCTGTTCTTCTCTTCTCTCGTGATCTCGTGCTGGCGGGCTACTGGCAGGACTCGCACTGCAGGTCGTCCATCGGGTCGACCGGCACGTAGTACTCCTCGATCTTGGTGCTGTTCACTTGCTCTCACCGCCAGCCGTGGTGTTGGAGGTGAGACCGCCGAAGCCGAACCCGCGGCGAGCGGGAGCGGCCGCCGGGGCGGTCTCGGTGACGGCGGGGGCAGCGGCGGGTGCGCCTGCACCCACGGTGGCGAAGCCCGTGCGGCCTCCCGAGATCTCCTCGGCCTTGTTGACCTTGACGGTCGACTGCTCGGCCTGGTGACGCGGCTTCATGTGCAGGTAGTAGGTGGTCTTGACACCCTTCTCCCACGCCGCGTAGTAGATGTCCATCATGTCGCCGAGATCACGCGTCTCGAGGTACATGTTGCGGCTGATCGCCTGGTCGATCCACTTCTGGGCGCGCGCGGCCACCTCGATGAAGGCGTACGGCGAGAGCTGGAAGCTGGTCTTGAACGTGGCCTTGACCTCGTCCGGGATGGCGGCGATGCCCTGGATGTCGCCCTGCGAGCGCAGGATCGACTCGCGGACGTCCTGCCAGATGCCCCGCTCCTGCAGCGTCTCGACCAGGTTGCGGTTGACCTCGAGGAACTTGCCCGAGGAGGTCGACCGGCTGAAGATCTGCGAGAACTGCGGGTCGAAGCCCGGCGTGGTGCCGGCGACCAGGCCGATGGAGGCCGTGGGGGCGATGGCCATCAGGGTGGCGTTGCGCATGCCGCCCTTGACCTTCTCGCGCAGGCGGTCCCAGTCGAGGCGGATCGTGCGGTCGACCGTGATCGGCACCCCGCGGTCGGCCTCGGTGAGGGCGATCGAGTCGTAGGGCACGAGGCCCTTCGACCAGCGCGATCCCTCGAAGTTCGGGTAGGCGCCGCGCTCCTGCGCCAGGTCGGCGCTCTCGTCGATGGCCGCGTACGAGACGTGCTCCATGATCTCGTCGATCAGGGCGTAGGCCTCTTCGCTCTCGTAGCTGTAGCCGAGGCGCTCGACGATGTCGGTGAAGCCCATGACGCCCAGGCCGATCGCCCGGTTCTGCTTGTTCGAGAAATCGGCCTCGTCGACGCTGGAGACGGTGATGTCGATCAGGTTGTCCAGCTGGCGCACGGCCTGGCGGGCGCTGGCCTCGATGCGCTCCCAGTCCATCTTGCCGTCGATCAGGTGACGCGACAGGTTGATGGAGGCCAGGTTGCAGACCGAGACGTTGTCGCGGTCCTGCGGCAGCGTGATCTCGGTGCAGAGGTTCGAGAGGTGGATCGTGCCCGTGTTGTTGTTGAGGGCGCGGTTGTTGATGGTGTCCTTCCAGGTCAGCCACGGGTGGCTGGTGGTCTGCAGGCTCATCAGGATGTCCTTGAACTGCGCACGCGCGCTGATCTTCTTGAACATCCGCAGGCGACCGGCCTCGGCCTCGTCGACGTAGTGCTGGTAACGGGCGGAGAACTCCTTGCCGTACAGCTCGTTGAGGTCGGCGACCTCCAGCGGGTCGAAGAGGTACCAGTCTTCGTCGTTCTGCACGCGCTTCATGAACTCGTCGCTGATCCACACCGCGGTGTTGGCGGTGCGGGTGCGGCGGTAAGGGTCGCCGGAGTTCTGACGGAGGTCGAGGAACTCGGGGAAGTCGAGGTGCCAGTTCTCCATGTAGAAGCAGAGGGCGCCGAACTTCTTGCCGCCGCGGCTGACCGCACGCAGCACCGAGTCGATCGTGTGCATGAACGGGATCGGGCCGGTGGAGGTGGTGTTGTTCGAGCGGATGGGCGAGCCCTGCGCGCGCAGCTTGGTGACCGAGAGGCCGATGCCCCCGGTGCCCTTCGTGAGCCACATCACGTCGCGGACCGACTTGGCGATGTGCTCGATGTCGTCCTGCATCTCCATCACGAAGCAGTTGGAGAGCTGCGGGTACGCCGTTCCCGCGTTGACGAGCGTGGAGCCCGCCGCGAGGTACTCGAGCTTGGACATCTTGTCGTAGAAGGCGAGAGCGTGCGAGGTCGGGTCGGCCTCGTTGAGCGAGAGGCCCATCGCGATGCGCATCCAGAAGTACTGCGGAACCTCGAGCGAGTCGCCGTTGCGCGCCTTGATGCCGTAGCGGTTGTTCAACGTGACCACGCCGATGTACTTGAGGAGCTCGTCGCGCGACGGGTCGAGGGCCGCGGCGAGGCGGTCGAGGTCGAAGAGCGAGGTGAACCGCGAGTCGAGCAGGGTCTCGGCGACGCCGCGCTCGATGTAGCCGCGGAAGTGCGAGCGGTGGAGGTCGACGAGCGCGTCGGCGCCTTCGTAGTCGCCGAGCACGCGCTTGTAGATGGTCTTGAGGAGGAGGCGTGCGGCGACGGTGTCGAACGCCGGGTCGTCCTTGACGTTCTGCAGGGCGACCTGGATGACCGCCTCGTCGAGCTGCTGGGTCGTGATGCCGTCGAACAGGGTCAACTCCAGCTCGCTCGCGATCTGCGTCACCCAGGTGATGTTCTCATCCAGGCCGGCAGCCGCGTTCTCGATGGCCAGGTTGATCTTGTTGGCGTCGTACGGCTCCCGCTCGCCGTTCCGCTTCACAACAGTGATAGCCACTATCTCTCCCTCGATCTCTCGATCTCAATGTGCCGCTCGGCGAGCGGCGAAGTCGGTCGCGACGGCCTCCGGCCTCCCCGAGAACGAGCCGGACCCCCTGTCGCGTGAACCACTATATAGCCGGGTACCGACATTTCCATGCCCCCATATCTAGTGGGCGTGTCATCCACAGGTGTGAAGAAGTTATGCACATTTCCACACCCCCTCGAACGGGTTTCACGCCCCTTCCGCGGCCCGTTCCGACCGATAGAGTGGGAAGACTGTGAGCAGCTACTCGAGCCTTCTGAAGACGCCCGGCGTCGCGCGGATCATCGCCGCCCAGCTGACCGCCCGGTTCCCCTTCGGGATGCTCTCGCTGGCCTTCCTGCTGCACATCGAACGCATCCACCACTCCTACGGGGCGGCCGGCCTCGTGCTCGGTGCGATGAGCATCGGCCAGGCGATCGCGGGGCCCATGACGAGTCGGCTGATGGGCGTGCTCGGCATGCGCACCGTGCTGTGGACGACGCTCGCGCTGTGCTCCGTCGCCGTCGCGGCGATCGGCGTCTTCGTCATGCCCATCCCGGTCACGATGGCGGTCGCGTTCTTCGCGGGCCTCAGCATGCCGCCGATCCAGCCGGCGGTGCGCACGATCTACCCCAAGATGGTGAACTCGCGTCAGCTCACCCCGCTCTTCTCGCTCGACGCTTCGGCGCAAGAGATCATCTGGATCGCCGGGCCGGTGGCGATCACGTTCGTCTCGACCCAGATCGGCACCGTCGAGGGCATCCTGATGTCGGTCGCGATCATGCTCCTCGGCGGCTTCTGGTTCATCTCCTCGCCCGAGGTCGGGCGCGTGCGCATCCCGCGCAGCAAGCGCCGGTTCGGGATGGTGCTGGCGCGGCCTCCCGTGCTCCTGGCCACCGTCGTCGGGTTCCTGCTGATCGGGTCCTGCGCCGCGGTCGAGGCGGGCGTCGTCGCCAACTTCGGCGAGGGGTCCCCGTTCGCCGGCATCGTGCTCGCCATCTGGTCGCTCGGGTCGCTCGTCGGCGGCCTGGCGTTCGGCCACGTGCCGATCGGGCCGTGGGCGACTGCGCGCCGCATGCTGATCGTCTTCGTCGGCGTGGTGATCTCGACGTTCATGCTCTGGTCGTGGTGGGGACTGTCCTTGTCGCTCATCATCGCGGGGCTCGGAATCGCCCCGGCACTGGCGGTGCTGTTCGCGATCGTCTCGGCGAGCGTCAAATTCTCCGACACGGCGGAGGCGTACGGCTGGGTCGGCACCGGGCAGCTGATCGGCGCGGCACTCGGCTCCGCGCTGGCCGGCTTCCTGATCGACGCCAACGGCCCGGTCGGCGCGTTCTGGGCGGCCGGCGCCTTCGCGCTCGTCGGGTTCCTGGTGCCGGCGCTGGCGGTGCGCGTCCACCCCGACCTCCGCGGTCGCGACGCCTCCCCCATCCCCGACACCGAGCCCGTCCCGGTCCAGCCCTCCTGACCTCCGAGACGTGAGTAATCGCGGGAATCATCCACAGCATTCCCGCGATTAGTCACGTCTCGATCCCTGCCTGTGGAGAGTGCCTGCACAGGCGGCGCGGGTCGGGCAGGGTGGCGGGATGGGAAGACGAGCCACTGCACTACCGATCGAATTGACGTCGGGTCCGTTCCGGACCCGCGACGCAGAAGAGCGCCGGGTCACCGCCGGCCGGCTGCGTGCGAAGGACCTCGTCACCCCGATCCGAGGCGTCCGGCTCTCCGGTCACGCAGACGACCTCGACGCGCGCTGCCGCGCCTTCCTCCTCCACCGCGACGAACGACTCGCCTTCAGCCATACGACGGCTGCTGAGCTGCTCGGGGCGCCGCTCCCACTGGCTGCGCGTGACCACAACCGACTCCATGTCAGCGTCCCGCGAGGCGAACGCGCGGTACAGGCCGCGTCCGTCATCGGGCACACACTGGCCGCGTGGTCCACCACGACCGTTCGCGGTCTCCCCGTGACGACACCCGAACAGACCTGGCTCGATCTCGCCGGGGTGCTCGGACGCGACGCCCTCATTTCCGCCGGCGACTGGCTGGTGAGCTATCGGCACCCGCTGACCACGCTCGAGCGACTCGTCGTCGCTGTGCGATCCTCCGCCGGCCGTCGAGGAATCGCGAACGCCCGCGCTGCGCTGCCGCTCATCCGAACGCGGTCGGAGTCGCCCGCCGAGACCCGGCTCCGTTTGCTCATCCGCGATGCCGGGCTCTGCGAACCGGAGCTGAATTACCTGATCCACGAGCGCGACGGGGCGTTTCTCGCACGTGTCGATATGGCCTTTCCCGACCAGCGCGTCGTGCTCGAATACGAGGGAGACGGCCATCGCGTCGACCGCGACGTGTGGTTCCGCGACATCCGGCGGCGGGAAGACCTCGAGGATCTCGGTTGGCGTGTCGTCCGCGTCACCGCGGCAGACCTCCACGCCCCCGCCCCTCTCATCGCCCGTCTCTCTCGGCTCTTGACGACGAGACGTGAGTAATCGTGGAAATCGGCGGGCCGATTTCCACGATTACTCACGTCTCGGCTACCAGCGGGGGTGGGTGGTGGCGCGGAAGTAGCGGTCGTAGAGGGCGCGGACGGCTTCGGAGAAGCCGTCCGTGACCACGACGCCGCTGGCGGCCGCGTTCGCCCGGGCCTGCTCAGGCGAACGCGCGCCGGGGATGACGGTGGTCACGCCGCTCTGAGCGATGACCCAGGCGAGGGCCGCCTGTGCCGGCGTCGCGCCCTGCGGCGCGAGTGCGGCGAACTCCCGAGCCGCGCGCACACCGTCCTCGTAGTCGACGCCCGAGAAGGTCTCGCCGACGTCGAACGCCTCGCCGTGGCGGTTGTAGCTGCGATGGTCGTCGGGCGAGAAGGTCGTCGACTCCGAGTAGCGGCCGCTCAGCAGACCGGAGGCCAGCGGAACCCGCGCGATGATGCCCACCCCGGCCTCCCGCGCCGCCGGAAGCACCTCGTCGAGCGGCTTCAGCCGGAAGGCGTTCAGGATGATCTGCACGGATGCGGTGCCCGGCCGCGCGATGGCCTCCAGCGCCTCCGCACAGGTCTCGACGCTCACGCCGTAGTTCGCGATCGCACCCTCGTCGACCAGGGTGTCGAGCGCGTCGTAGACGGCCGCGTTCGAGAAGACCGGGGTGGGAGGGCAGTGCAGCTGCACGAGGTCCAGCCTGTCGACGCCGAGATTGCGGCGCGAGCGGTCGGTCCACTCCCGGAACTTCGCCAGCGTGAAGTTCGCCGGATCCTGCGCTTCGCGACGGCCCATCTTGGTCGCCACGGTCAACGGCAGCTCCGGATGCGCCGCACGGTAGCGGCCGATCAGCTGCTCGCTGCGGCCGTCGCCGTAGACGTCTGCCGTGTCGAAGAAGGTGACGCCCGACTCGGTCGCGGCGTCCAGGACAGCCATCGCGTCGGCCTCCGAGACATCGCCCCAGTCGGCGCCGAGCTGCCAGGTTCCGAGACCGATGACCGAGACGTCGCGCCCGGTGCGTCCGAGAGTTCGTTGCTGCATGGCCCCAGCCTAGGCCGCCGCTTCCGTGACCTCCTGGTCGCGGAAGTGGCCGGCGAGCATCCCGACGACACCGACGGCCGCCCAGCCCAGCAGCACCAGCCACGGGAACAGCGCGTCCGCCGACGGGAAGTAGGACAGGTCGCGCAGCAGCGAGACCGACGCGCCCGGCACGAACCACTGGCCGATCGCCCCCCACGGCCCGACCAGGAACTGCAGCGGTTGGGCGACCGCCGACAGCGGGTTTCCGACCAGCACGGTCAGCACCGCGCCGACGGCGATGCCCACCCGGCCGAAGAGCGCGTTCATGCCGACGACGAACGCCGCCGTCGCGAACATCGCCAGTCCGACGGCGAGCGTGTTCAGCCAGAAGTCGCCCTGCAGGATGCCGAACCACCCCTGCAGGATGCCGGCGACCGCAAGGCCGCCCGCGACGGCGTAGAGCGCGACGGCGGCCAGCCGACGCCAGCTGCCCGCGACCAGGAGCGAGATGAGCACGCCGCCGATCATCCCGCCGAGGACCAGCGGGAACGACGACGCGGCCAGCCCGAGCCCGCGCGCGTCGGTCGAGGCGAGCGGGACGATGTCGGTCACCTTCACCGTGATGGTGGGCGGCGTGGTGCCCGCCGGCGCCGTGCCCGCGGCGATCGCCTGCTGGACCGCGGCGGCCGCCTGCGCGTTCGCCTGCTTCTGCACTGTGGTCGCCACCTGGTTCAGGATCTGCGTCACCGCGGCGCCGTTGGCGGACGCGGTCAGCACCTCGGGGTGGTCGCCGAGCACGATCGCGCCGTAGACGTCGCGCTTCCGGATGGCGTCCACTGCGGCGTTCCTGCTGTCGTAGGTTGCGAGCGCGAATGCTCCGTCGCCCGCGGTGGACAGCTGCTTTTCGACCGCGGTCACCTGGGCGGACGGCCCGGCGACGCCGATCGGCAGGTCTTTGACCGTTGACGTGACGGTCGGCCAGAGGAAGGCCAGGAGGATGACGACGACCACGGCCGCCGCCCCGACGGCGAGCGCGAGCGCGCGTGCCCACGGGGTGTGGACCACGGTAGGTGCGGAGGGATTCCCGGGGCCGCTGGGGTGCGTACCGCGGTGCGATGACGCCGTGTCTGTCTCGGTTGCCGGACGCTCCGCGTCCCGCTCGATGCTGGTGCTCATGGTGGACTCCCAATAAAAACGAATGCTCGTTTTTTATAATCGACAGCAGCGACAGTATTGTCAAGAACGAACATTCCTTTTCCGCCGTTTCCACGAGGAGGCCGCATGCCCAAGGTCACCGAGGAGTACCGCAGTGCGCGGCGCCACGAGATCGCCCAGGCCGCGCTCCGCTGCTTCGCCCGCAACGGCTTCGCCGCGACGTCGATGGCCGACATCATCGCCGAGTCCGGCCTGTCGGCGGGGGCGATCTACGGGCACTACGCCGGCAAGGACGAGCTGATCGAGCTCACCGCGTCGGAGATCCTCGACGCGCGATTCCTGGAGGTCGCCGAGGCACGCACCACGCAGCCGCTCGCCTCCCCCGGCGAGATCGTGCGCCTGCTCGTGACCGGTCTGACCTCGCACATCATCGACGTGCAGCTGCTCGTGCAGGTCTGGGGCCAGGTGCCGATCAATCCGGGGCTGAAGCGCATGTCGACGGCGATCGGCGACCGGATCCGCACGATGTTCACGGACTATCTCACCGATTGGCACGCGCAGACGATGTCCCGCGAAGAGGCACGGCGCCGCGCGGAACGCGAGTCGTCCGTCTACATGAGCCTCGTGCAGGGCTATGTCATCCAGACGGTCCTGTTCGACGGGTTCGACGGGCCGACGTATCTCGACGTCGTGGAGGGCGTGACGCTCACGCCGACGGCCACCACGCCGGAGTGAGCCGCTCGAGCAGCGCGAGGAGCGCCTCCACGTCGCGCGGTCGCGGACGGGTGAGCCACACGTCGATCGCGCCGATGATCCCGTCGGCCAGGTAGCGCTCGATCGCGCGCCGCTCCACTTCGTCCGCAGCCGGTACCCAGACGCTGTGCTGGTCGAGCAGCAGCTCGATGGAGCCCTGGAAGTGCTCGCTCAGCATCGCGTTCAGCCCCGACTCCGCTCCTTCGGCCCCCAGCCCGCGCCGGTAGATCGCAGCGTGCTCATCGACATGCCGGAGCACCGCGCGCGTGACCCCGGCGATGGCGGCGCCGGCGTCGTCGGGAGCCACGTCGACGAGGTACGCGGCACGGAGGGCGTCGAGTTCGGTCCGGAGCACGCGCTGGAGTAGCGCGGCCGGAGAGGGGGCGTACTCGTAGACGGTCGACCGGTGCACGCCCGCGGTGGCGGCCAGGCGCGAGACGGTGACGTCGCCGATCGGCTGCCCCGCGGCGAGTTCGAGCACGGCGTCCGTGAGCCGGGCGAGCGTCTTCTCCTGCCGGGCATCCAGCCGCGGCGGTTCGGCCGGCGCGGCCGTGTTCGCCCCGAGCGCACCCACCCGACTCCGTTCGGCATCGCCCGTGTTCACGAATCGATCGTACAATGGATTTATCCGACAGATGTCGGATAACTGGAAGGAGAATTTCCCATGGCTCAGTACGATGTCGCCGACCGCTCCGCGATCGTCACGGGTGGAGGCTCGGGCATCGGACGCGCAGTGGCACTGACCCTCGCGGCCAGCGGCGCCGCGGTCCTGGTCACCGACCTGAACGCCGAGCACGCGGAGGCCGTCGCCGCCGAGATCGAGGCCGCGGGCGGGACCGCCGCCGCACTCGCCGGCGACGTCACCGACCCGGCGTTCGCCGCGGCGAGCGTGGAGGCCGCGAACGCCCTGGCCCCGCTGAAGATCGCTGTCAACAACGCCGGCATCGGCGGCGAGGCGGCCCCTGTCGCCGACTACTCGCTCGACGGCTGGCGCAAAGTCATCGAGGTCAACCTCAACGCGGTGATGTACTCGATGCAGCCGCAGTTGACCGCCATGGCGGTCAACGGCGGGGGTGCGATCGTCAACATGGCGTCCATCCTGGGCAGCGTGGGCTTCGCGAACTCGTCCGCCTACGTCACCGCGAAGCACGGCCTCCTCGGCCTCACCCAGAACGCTGCGCTCGAGTACGCGGACAAGAAGGTGCGCGTCGTCGCCGTCGGTCCCGGCTTCATCAAGACCCCGTTGGTGGAAGCCAACCTGAGCCAGGAGGCGCTGCAGTTCCTCGAGGGCAAGCACGCCCTCGGCCGCCTCGGCGAGCCGGAGGAGGTCGCGGCGCTGGTCGCGTTCCTGGCCTCCGACGCCGCGTCGTTCATCACCGGCAGCTACCACCTGGTGGACGGCGGCTACACCGCGCAGTAAGACCCGGCGCAGTAGGGCCGCGAAGGGCGTCTGAACGCCCCTAAAACGTGGTTTTAGGGGCGTTTGGGTGCCCCTCGGTGTCGCGGCATCTAGGGTGGGGAACGTGACCGAGCACGACGAGCTGTTGAGCGAGGAGCGCCTGGAGCGGTTCCGCTCCCGCGCCGCCCAGTACGACGCCGAGAACCGCTTCTTCACCGAAGACTTCGCCGAGCTGGCCGACATCGGCTACCTCAAGGCGCTCGTCCCTGTCGAGTTCGGCGGCCTCGGGCTGTCGCTGGAGCAGACCGCGCGGCTGCAGGTGCGGCTGGCCGGCGCGGCGCCCGCCACCGCGCTCGCCGTCAACATGCACCTGGTCTGGACGGGAGTGGCCAAGACGCTCCGCGACCGCGGCGACGACTCGCTGGAGTTCCTGCTGCGGGAGGCCGGAGCCGGCGAGGTGTTCGCGTTCGGACTCAGCGAGGCCGGCAACGACCTGGTGCTGTTCGGGTCGACCACCCGGGCCACGCCGCAGCCCGACGGTTCGTACCAGTACGCCGGCACGAAGATCTTCACCTCGCTGTCGCCCGCCTGGACGCGGCTCGGCACGATGGGCTTCGACACCGAGAGCGACGACGCGCCCAAGATCGTCTACGGGTTCATCGACCGTGCGGCCGGCGGATTCGAGATCCGCGAGGACTGGGACACCATCGGGATGCGCGCCACCCAGAGCAGCACGACCGTGCTCACCGGGGCGACGGCACCGGCCGACCGGATCGTCCGCCGCCTCGATCCCGGCCCCAACCCGGACCCGCTGGTGTTCGCGATCTTCGCCAACTTCGAGCTCCTCCTCGCTGCGGTCTACACCGGGATCGGCGCCCGGGCGCTGGAGCTGGCGGTCGCCGCCGCGCACCGCCGGACGAGTCTCAAGAACGAGGGCCGGAGTTACGCGAGCGACCCGGACATCCGCTGGCGGATCGCGGACGCCGCCATCGACCAGGACGCCCTCCTCCCCCAGCTCGACGCGATCACGCGCGACGTCGACACCCGGGCGGACCACGGTTCGCAGTGGTTCCCGAAGCTCGTGGGGATGAAGATCCGGGCGACCGAGACCGCGCGGCGCGTCGTCGATCAGGCGATCCGGGTCTCCGGAGGCTCCACCTTCTTCGCGGGCAGCGAGCTCGGCCGGCTGTACCGTGACGTGCTCGCCGGGATCTTCCATCCCTCCGACGCCGAGTCGGCGCACAGCACCGTCGCGAACGCGTGGCTCGGACCGGTCGAGGACTGACCCGGCACATCGAACCGACCGACACGGGAGGCGTCATGCAGGAGATCACCGAGCGTCACTTCGCCGAGCGCCTGGCGCGCGGTGCGGCGCAGGCGAAGGACGCGGGCCTGGATGCCCTCTTGGTCGCGCCGGGCCCCGATCTGGCGTACTTCGCCGACTACCTGCCGCCGGCCACGGAGCGGCTCACGATGCTGGTCATCCCGGGGGACGGCGAGCCGACGATGGTGGTCCCCGTGCTCGAACGCGACAGCGCGGGCGCGACGCGCGCGTCCGGCCTGATCCGGCTCGTCACCTGGGCGGACGGCGAGGACGAGCACGGACCGCTGGTCGACCAGCTGTGGTCCGGCGGCCGCTACGGGATCTCGGACTCGGCGTGGGCGCTGCACCTGCTCGCACTGCACGACGTCCTCCCCGATGTGCGATTCGAGGCGTTCTCGGCGGTGCTGCCGATGCTCCGTGCCGTCAAAGGGCCGGACGAGATCGATCGGCTGGCTGCCGCGGGCGCCGCCGCCGATGCCACGTTCGAAGACGTCCTGTCGCTGGCATTCGCCGGCCGAGCCGAGACCGAGGTCGCGGCCGACCTCGACCGTCTGCTGCGGGAGCACGGGCATTCCCAGGTCGACTTCACCATCGTCGGCTCCGGACCGAACGGCGCCAACCCGCACCACGAGGCCGGCCCGCGGATCATCGAGCAGGGCGACATGGTGGTGCTCGACTTCGGCGGCCTGATGGACGGCTACGGCTCCGACACGACCCGCACGGTGCACGTCGGCGAGCCGACCGACGAGGAGCACGAGGTCTTCGAGACCGTCAAGCGCGCCCAGCAGGCCGCGTTCGAGGCGGTCGCCGTCGGGGTGCCGCTCCAGGAGATCGACCGGACCGCCCGGTCCGTGATCGCGGAGGCCGGCTATGGCGAGTTCTTCATCCACCGCGTCGGCCACGGCATCGGCACGACCACTCACGAGCCGCCGTACCTGGTGGAGGGCGAGGAGCAGCCGATCGTCGCCGGCATGTGCTTCTCCATCGAACCGGGCATCTATCTGCCGGGGCGATTCGGGGTCCGCATCGAGGACATCGTCGTCGCCACCTCCGGCGGAGCACAGCGGCTGAACAACACCAGCCGTGACCTGCACATCGTCCAGTGACATCCGCATCCGCATCCGCAACCACGGCGACGGCCGACCGCGACGCCGAACGGCGCCGGGCGCTGCGGCGGATGAAGCTGCTCGCCACCGGCCTGCTGGTCGTCGCCGCCGTGATCGTCGCCGTCTCGTTCGCCCTGCAGGACCGCTACTCGTGGCTCGGGTTCGTGCGTGCTGCTGCGGAGGGCGCGATGGTCGGCGCGCTCGCCGACTGGTTCGCCGTGACCGCCCTGTTCCGTCATCCGCTCGGCCTGCGGATCCCGCACACCGCGATCATCCCCAGCCGCAAGGACGAGATCGGCGAGAGCCTGGGCGACTTCGTGGAGACCGAATTCCTGTCGGACGACGTCGTCGCCGCACGCCTGGCCGCCTACGACGTGTCCGGCGCCGTCGCGCGCTGGCTGATGGAGCCGGGCAACGCGCAGCGGGTCGTGGCCGAAGCCTCCGGCGCGGTCGTGGGGCTCACCGGACTGCTCGACGACGACCGGATGCGCGAGGCCGTGGAAGCGGTCGTGCGCACGCACGTCATCGACCCGGAGTGGGCACCGCCCATCGGCCGGCTGGGAGAGCGCATCCTCGCCTCCGGAGGCCACCACGACGCGGTCGACCTGCTCCTCGACCGGCTGGACGACTGGCTCGTCATCCACCCCGACGCACTGTCCAACCTCGTCTCCGGACGGCTGCCGTCGTGGATGCCGTCGTTCGTCGACCGCCTCGTGGACGAGCGCGTGCACCAGGAACTGCGCCGGTTCGTCGGCGAGGTCCGCAACGATCCCACGCATCGCGCCCGGCGCGCGCTCGACGGCTACCTCGCCGAGCTCAGTGACCGCCTCCAGCACGACCCGGAGACGATCGCCGGGCTCGAGTCGGCCAAGGCGCGCGCGTTCGACGACCCGCGCATCCGCGAATTGGCGGCCTCGGTGTGGACCGCCGCGCGCACGGCGGCGACCGACGCCCTCACCGACCCCGACGGCGTGCTGCGGCAGCGCGCCGCGGCAGCTCTCGCCGACGCCGCCGAGCGGGTGGCTGCCGACCCTCAGCTGCGCGCCTCCCTCGACGAACGGATCTCGGGCGCCGCACGCTATCTGGTCGCAACCTACCGGCACGACATCGCGAGCGTCATCACCGAGACGGTCCGTGGCTGGGACCCGGCGGAGACCACCGACAAGATCGAGACCCAGGTGGGACGCGACCTGCAGTTCATCCGGATCAACGGGACGGTCGTCGGAGCGCTCGCCGGCCTGGCGATCTACACGATCGCGACGCTGATCGCCGGAGCCTTCTGAGCGGTCTCGCAGATCGGCGTCCGCTCAGCCGGCGCGGCCGTTCAGGCCTGCGTGCGCTCAGGCCCGCCGCAACGCCCGGCGCCGGGCGAACGGCTTCGCGACGATCCGCCAGCCGAGCAGGAAGACGCCGAGCACGGCGAACGCCACCGCGATGAAGGCGGGCTCGACGCCCTGGCCGGCGGAGGTGCGGACGAGCATCCCGAGCGCCACCGTCATCAGCCAGACGGGGACACCCGGCCAGAGCAGCGCGAGCGGGCGACGCCAGGCCCAGGTGACCAGCCACCCGGCGACCAGCCCGACGAGGAACGGCCAGTAGGTGGTGAAGACGCCGGCGACCGTGGCCGCCTCGCCGTGACTGCGCCGCCCGATGAGCACGAACACGAGGACGAGCACGGCGTCGATCAGGAACGCCACGACTGCTGTCCTCCAGGATTTCACGCGTCGATGCTACGGCGCGGCTCCCGTGCGTTCGCTGGATGCAGGCGTGGCGTCCGCTTCAATAGACTGGCCCCACCCGTCCACAGCCGAACGCCGCGCGTCCGCACGCCGAGGAGCATCCGTGCCCAATTCCGACTTCCTCGCCCAGCCCTCGCTCCCCCGGCCGGAGGTCGGGGCCGCCGACGCCGCCGCGGTGGCCGAACGGGCGTTCGGGCTCACCGGCCGGATCACCGAACTGGGGAGCAACCAGGATCGCAACTTCCTCATCGAGACGGACGACGGCCGATACGTGCTCAAGATCGCGAACCCCGTCTTCTCGCTCGACGAGCTGCACGCGCAGAACGCCGCACTCGGGCGGCTGGCCGATTCCGATGTGCGCATACCCCGCGTGGTCCCCGCGCTCGACGGCGCGCAGGTCGCGGCGGTGGAGGTGCGCGGCCGCGCCCTGAACGCGCGCGTGCTCACCTTTCTCGACGGCGACCCGCTCACCGGCGTAGCGCGTCCCAGCCGCGAGCAGCTGCGGACACTGGGCCGCCTCTCCGGGCGCATCGCCGCCGGCCTGTCGGGGCTGCGTCACCCGGGACTCGCCCGCACGACCCAGTGGGACGCGCGCATCGGCGGCGATGTGGTCGAGCTGCTGGTCGGCCACGTGCCGCAGCCCGCCAAGCGCCAGGCCGTGCTCCGGGCGACCGAACGCGCGCTCGCCGCCCTCGACCCGCTGCGCAATCGGCTCCGCGTGCAGGCGGTCCACGGCGACGTCACCGACGACAACATCGTGCTCGGCGCCGACGGCCCGGGCGTGATCGACTTCGGCGACGTCGCCGACGGCTGGCTCGTCGCCGAGCTCGCCGCGACGGTGACGAGCGCCCTGCACCACGTGCCCGACGACCCGCTCGCGGTCCTCGACGTCATCGAGGCCTTCCACGCCGAGTCGCCCCTCGACGACGCGGACCTGGCGGCGCTGTGGCCGCTGGTCGTACTGCGCGGGGCCGTCCTCGTCGTGAGCGGCGAGCAGCAGGTCGCGCTCGACGACGACAACGCCTACGCCGACGAGAACCGCGCGCACGAGTGGGTGGCCTTCGACGTCGCGCGCCGTCTCCCGGCCGCCGAGGTGGAGGCCGTGGTGAGAGCCCGGCTCGCGGCCTCCGCTCCGGAGGCGACGGCCTCCCGGCCCACGGGTCCGGGCTCACTCGGTCGCCTGGTCGCCGTCGACAGCACGGACGACAACCTCGCCGACCTCTCGGTGACCGGCCGCGCCCTCGACGCCGGCCTGTGGGCGCGCCGCGATGCCGAGGACGCGGTGCTCTCGGCGATCTGCCGGCAGCACGGGCACGCGCTCACCCGCTACGGCGAGGCCCGTCTCACCCGGGCGGTCCTCGACCGTTCCGAGGCGTCGGCCACCATCGCACTCGGTGTGACGCTCGACGCGCCGACCGGCCTGGTGGTGCACGCGCCGTTCGCAGGCGAGCTGCGCCTGACGGAGGGCTCCTGGCTGCTGCACGGCGACGGGTCGGGCGGCGACGGGTCAGGCCGCGAGGGGCTCGACCTGTGGCTTGACGGCCTGTCCCGGCCGCTGACCACCGCGTCCGTCGACCGGGGGGATGCCATCGGCAGCGCGGTCCGGCTGACCGTGCAGCTGAGCCGCGTGCCCGGCCGCCGGCCTCCCGCGCTGGTGACGCCCGCGCTGCCCGCACACGTCTGGGCGGAGGTCTCACCCGACCCGTCCGCACTGTTCGGCGTGGACCTGTCCGTGACGGCCGCCGACCCGGCCGCCGCGCTCGCCCGCCGCGACGCCTCGTTCGCGCGCGTTCAGGAGCACTACTTCACCGAGCCGCCGCTCATCGAGCGCGGCTGGCGGCATCATCTGTTCGATACGCGCGCGCAGAGCTATCTCGACATGGTCAACAACGTGACCCAGATCGGCCACGCCCACCCGCGACTCGTGGAGGCCGTGCGCGCCCAGTGGGCCCGCCTGAACACGAATTCGCGCTTCCACTACGAGGAGCTCTCGCGCTTCACCGAGCGGCTGGCCGCGGTGGCGCCGGACGGGCTCGACACGGTGTTCCTCGTCAACAGCGGAAGCGAGGCGGTCGACCTCGCCCTCCGCCTCGCGCAGGTGCACACCGCACGCCGCACCATCCTCGCCGTGACCGAGGCCTACCACGGATGGACGGTCGGAGCCGACGCCGTCTCCTCGTCGCTCGGGGACAACCCGCGCGCTCTCGAGACCCGGCCGGACTGGGTGGAGTTGATCGCCTCGCCGAACGTCTTCCACGGCCGATACCGCGGCACGGACTCCGCTGAGGCCTACCTCGCCGAGCTGGACGATCAGCTGGCCCGCGTCGACGCCGCCGGCACCGGGCTCGCCGGGTTCATCGCCGAACCGGTGTTCGGCAATGCGGGCGGGCTGATGCTCCCGGACGGTTACCTCGCGGGCGTCTACGAGCGCGTGCGCGCCCGCGGCGGCGTCTGCATCGCCGACGAGGTGCAGGTGGGCTACGGGAGGCTCGGCCACTTCTTCTGGGGTTCGGAGCAGCAGGGCGTCGTTCCCGACGTCATCACGATCGCCAAGGCGATGGGCAACGGACACCCGCTCGGGGCGGTCATCACGCGTCGGGAGATCGCCGAGTCGTTCGCTGCCGAGGGCAGCTTCTTCTCGTCGGCCGGGGGCAGCCCGGTCAGCTCGGTCGTCGGCCTCACCGTGCTCGACGTGATGCGGGATGAGCGGCTGCAGCAGAACGCGGCGGCAGTGGGCGACCACCTGGCGGCGCGGCTGCGTGCGCTGGGCGAGCGACATCCGCTCGTCGGTGCGGTGCACGGCATGGGGCTCTACTTGGGCGTCGAGCTCGTCCGCGATCGCGAGACCCTGAACCCGGCGAGCGCCGAGGCGGCGCTGATCTGCGAGCGCATGCTGCAGGAGGGCGCGATCGTGCAGCCCACCGGAGACGGCAAGAACGTTCTCAAGATCAAGCCGCCGCTGTGCATCACGCGCGAGAGCGCCGACCGTTTCGTCGACGCGCTGGACCTCGTGCTGGCCACGATCTAGCGGCGCCGCCCCGCGCGCGCCTCGCCGCGCACCCCCGTCCCCGTGCCCCTCGGCGTTGAAGAGAAGCGGCGAGACGCGGTCACACCGGGCGGAGCACGCGGGCCGCGGCGTTCGCGATGGCCGCGGCGACCGCGCTGAGCGGGGCCGACTGCAACGACCACTGCTGCCAGTACAGGGGAACGTCCGCCGCGCCGTCCTCGTCGAGCACGACGAGACGCCCGTCGGCCAGCATCGGCTGCGCCTGCAGGTCCGGGATCATGCCCCAGCCGAGCCCGAGCATCGCGGCGCCGACGAACTCGGTCGATGCCGGCACATACTGGCGCGGCGGCCGGGCGCCCGGCGCGAGGCGGGCCAGGTACCGGTCCTGGAGGGCGTCCTTGCGGTCGTACACCAGCATCGGCGCCTTCGCGGCGGCGCACGCATCCCAGCCCGCGGCGCACCAGCGCTCCACGAACGCGGGGCTCGCGAGCGGGCGGTAGCGCATGGCGCCGAGCGCCGTCACGGTGCACCCCTGCACGGGGTCGCGGTCGGAGCCGATCGCCGCCATCGCCGTACCGTCGCGCAGCCGTCCGATCGTGTGCTCCTGGTCGTCGAGGACGATGTCGAACACCGAACCGGGGACGGTCGCGAGGGCCGGCAGCACCCAGGTCGCGAGGGAGTCGGCGTTGACAATGAGCGCGACCGAGGTGAGGAAGCCGCCGCCTCCGCCGTCCTCCTCGAGCTCGGCCGCCGCCTCCGCCTCCAGCAGTGCGACCTGACGCGCGAGCCGCACGAGAACGGCGCCCGCGGGTGTCGCCTGGATGGGCTTGCTCCGCCGGACGAGCACGCGCCCGCTCGACTCCTCCAGCGCTTTGATGCGCTGGCTCACCGCCGACGGGGTGAGGTGGAGCGCGCTCGCCGCGCGGTCGAACGTGCCGTGCTCGACCACCGCCGCCAGCGTGCGCAGGTGATCGCTCGAGACCTCCATGTTCAGAGATTCTAATGGATCATAAGAAACGTGAGCTGTACTGAATCTCACGGGTTGCCTATCGTCGAGTGGTGCTCTCCGTATTCCTCACCGGCCTCGGCTCGGCCGCCGCTCTCATCGTCGCCATCGGCGCCCAGAACGCCTTCGTGCTCCGCCAGGGTCTGCGACGGGAGCACGTGCTCGCTGTGGTGGCGATCTGCGTGGCGAGCGACGCGGTGCTGATCGCCGCGGGCGTCGCCGGGATCGGAACCCTCGTGAAGGCGGCACCGCTCGCACTGCAGATCGTGCGCTGGGCCGGCTTCGCGTTCCTCCTGGGCTACGCGGTCTTCGCGGCGATCCGGGCCGTGCGGCCCGGCACGCTCACAGCGGCCACCGCCGGCGGAGGCCCGCTCACGGCCGCGATCGGCACCTGCCTCGCGATCACCTGGCTCAACCCGCACGTGTACCTCGACACCATTCTCCTGCTGGGCTCGCTGTCGGCGACCCACGGCGATCCCGGCCGCTGGGTGTTCGGTGCCGGCGCGGCGACGGCGAGCCTGCTGTGGTTCCTGCTGCTGGGCTTCGGCGCCCGCGTGGCCGCACCGGTGTTCGCGCGGCCGATCGCCTGGCGCGTGCTCGACGCGGGCATCGCGGTGCTGATGGTCGTGCTCGCCGTCATGCTGGTGGTGTGAGGCTCACCCCCGCACTACCAGCGGAACGTTGAGGCGCTCAGCGTCGGCCGCCTGCAAATCGGGTAGCAAAAGAACGCAAGACGTGCAGAACGCTCATGTCAACGTGATTCGGCTTATAGGCCGTGATTCCGGCGGCGTACCGCGGTCCGGCAACGACGAAGGGCCGCCATCTCTGGCGGCCCTTCTGGTGTTACCGGGTGGAGCTAAGGAGATTCGAACTCCTGACCTCTTCGATGCGAACGAAGCGCGCTACCAACTGCGCCATAGCCCCGGGAACTGCTCAGCTAGCCTAGCACCCTCGCTGTGCCGAGTCGAAATCGAGTGCCGCTCAACTGGCCGCCCGGCGACGACGGAGGACCGCGTCCAGGTCGAGCGCCTCGCCGTCGACCGAGCCCACGATTCCCATCGCCGAGTAGACGCTCGGCACGGCCTCCTCGACCGCGACGGGGCGGGAGGCAACGGGTGCCGAAGAGGTCGCGGAGGCGACGGCCGACGCGACGGCCGGAGCGGCAGCTGCGACCGGGCGCAGGAGGACGGGTGCGGGTGCCGCCGGCGTGGCCTCCGCCACCGCGGTCGCCTTGCGCTCGAAGTCCGCACGGGCGGCCGCGCGGCGCAGCTCGGCAGCGGCGTCCACCGACGCCATCGCCGCCGCGGCGACCGTGCCAGGAGAGAGGTGCAGCGGCTTCGGCAGCGGGCGGGGCGTCCAGCTCTGGCGCAGCGCCTCCTGAACCGGGAGGTCGTGCTGAGCGTGATCGTAGAGGTCGGGCGACGCAGGGGCGGCGGGCACGAACGGCACCGGGGGCGCCGTGACGCGAACGGACCGCGACAGTCTGCTCAGCATCCCGAGGGAGGCGAGGGCGACCAGCCCGGAGAGCACGGGGACGAGCCACGCACCGCTGGAGAGCGACAGGGCCGCTCCGATCGCGACGCCGACGAGGCCCGCGACCATCAGCGTCGTGCACAGTGCGCGCGAACGGCGCAACCGACGGCGACGCTGAGGCGAGAGAACCGGTCGAGCACTGGCGACGGCGAGCGCACGTGCCCGCTGGGCCGCGGCCGCGCGCGACGCCCGCTCCAGCGCGATCGCCTCGGCGGCGGCACGCTCGGCCTCCTCCGCCGCGTGCCTGCGCTCCTCGGCGAGTGCCTGCTCGCGTCGCGCGTGCGCGGCCGCTTCGGCCCGCGCCGTCGCGAGCCGGCGCTCCTCCGCCCTGCGGAGGATCCGCTGCTGCTCCGCGACCGTCTTCGCGGTCGCCTCCACGCGGACCGCGTCCGGAAGCTCACTCGTCTCGGCCAGGATGCGCAGCGTCTGCTGCAGCCGAACGGCGTTGCGCTCCGTCGCCAGGTACTCGCGGCGGCGCAGCCACACCGGGACGAGATAGGCCAGCCAGAGGGCGGCCGCGATGGCGACGATCACCCCACCGCCCATCACATCCCCATTCATGCCTCTACGGTAGGGGTCGCGGGCTCGGCGCCCCGGTCAGCGCCCGGGTGTGTCACCGATGAAGAGGACTCTCAGCGTCGCCGGGCCACCGGGAGCGGGATGGCGGCGGCGGCGCGGTCCTCCGCCGTCACCGCAGCGGCCTCCGTCGGCGCCTGGCCGTCGAGCCAGCGGCGCAGCACGCCCTGCTGCAGCTCCTCGGACACGAGCCCGAAGCAGTAGTGGTCGCGCCAGTCGCCGTTGATGTGGATGTACCGACGCCGCAGACCCTCGTAGCGGAAACCGAGCTTCTCGACCACGCGCAGGCTCGGGCCGTTCTCGGGGCGGATGCAGATCTCCATGCGGTGCAAGCCCAGCTGGTAGAAGCAGTAGTCGGTGGCAAGCGCCACCGCGGTCGGGGTGATGTTGCGACCGGCGAACTCCTCGGCGATCCAGTAGCCGATGGTGGCGCTCGACAGCGAACCGTAGGTCACCGACGAGACGTTGAGCTGTCCGGCCAGGCGGCCGTCGTACTCGACGATGAACGGCAGGCCGTGTCCGGCCCGGGCGTTGGCGAGCAGCGAGCGGATGCTCGCGCGCGTGTCGAACGCACCCGGCGCGTACGGGCTCGTCGCCTCCCACTGCCGCAACCAGGTGCGGTTGTCGAGCAGTGACCGCTCGAGGGCGCGAGCGTCCCGCAGACGGATCGGTCGCAGCCCGATGCGTCCCTCGCTCAGCGTGGGGATGACGAACGCCACGGCGTCCTCCTTCTGCGGCGACCGTTCGCCGCAGATACGACCGTAGCGGTAAACGGACTAGATCGCGTCAGTCGTGTCTGCCGGCATCTCGTCGAGCACTTCGCGCGGTTCGTCGGCGAGGCCGTCGGCGAACTCGCGCAGCCACGGCCGCAGCTCCGGACCGAGGTCTTCGCGGTCGACCGCCAGCTGCACGATCGCCTTGATGTAGTCGAGGCGGTCGCCGGTGTCGTAGCGACGGCCACGGAACACGACGCCGTAGACCCCACCCGTCCAGTCGGGCGCCTCGGCCATCGCCTGCAGGGCGTCGGTGAGCTGGATCTCGCCGCCGCGGCCCGGCGCGGTGCGCTCGAGCACGTCGAAGACCTCGGGCCGCAGCACATAACGTCCGATGACGGCGTAGTTGGAGGGCGCGTGCTCGGCGTCCGGCTTCTCGACCAGGCCGGTGATGCGCACCACGTCGTCGTCGCCGGTCTCTTCGATGGCGGCGGCGCCGTACAGGTGGATGGACTCGCTGGGCACCTCCATCAGCGCGACGACGGTGGCGTTGTACTTCTGCTGGACGTCGAGCATGTGCTGGAGCAGATCGTCGCGCGAGTCGATGATGTCGTCACCCAGGAGCACCGCGAACGGCTCCCGCCCGACGTGCATCTTGGCCCGGAGCACGGCGTGGCCGAGCCCCTTGGGATCACCCTGCCGCACATAGTGGAGGTCGGCCAGCGACGTCGAGTAGTTGACCTTCTCGAGGCGGTCGGTGTCGCCCTTCTTGACGAGGGTGTCCTCGAGCTCGGCGTTTCGGTCGAAGTGGTTCTCGAGCGCGTTCTTGTTGCGGCCGGTGACCATCAGGACGTCGTGCAGACCCGCACTGACGGCTTCTTCGACCACGTACTGGATGGCCGGCTTGTCGACGACCGGCAGCATCTCTTTGGGCATCGCCTTGGTCGCCGGCAAGAACCGGGTGCCGAGGCCTGCTGCAGGGATCACTGCTTTCGTCACGTGAGATGCCATGCCGCTACAGTATCCGCATTTGCCCGGTCGCCCAGGCCGGATCTTCTAGGATTGACCCATGGACACGGACACTGCCGCCCATCGCAAGCGGGCGCTCCGAGCCGAACTGCGGGAGCGGCGGCAGAACCTCACGACCACGGAACGGGAGGCCGCGACCGCCGGGATCACCCGCAACTTGGTCGATCTGGCCACGGATCTGTCCGCCCGCTCCGTCGCCTGCTATCTCTCGACCACCATCGAGCCCGACACCCGCCCGTTCGTCAACTGGGCGATCGGCCAGGGCATCCGCGTCCTCCTGCCGGTCTCGCGCGACGACGGCCTGCTCGACTGGACGACCGGCGACGGCGAGACCGAGACCGAGGGGCTGTTCGGCATGCCGGAGGCCGTCGGCGAGCTGCTCGGCCCGATCGCCATCAACGACGTCGACCTCATCCTCGTGCCCGCCGCGGCGGTCGACGCGACGGGGATGCGCATGGGCTGGGGGCGCGGCTATTTCGACAAGACGCTCGGCAGCATGGAAAAATGTCCCCCGGTGTACGCCGTCGTCTTCGACGGCGAACTCGTGAGCGACGTCCCGCGGGAGCGACACGACCAGCCGGTCGACGGCGCGGTCACCCCGACCCGCATCGTCCAGTTCTCCTGAGCGGCACCGCGCCCCGACCATACGGAAGACAATGCCCACTTATTCCTACTCCTGCCGCGACTGCGGCCACGCGTTCGACATCCACCAGGCCTTCACCGACGATGCGCTCACCGTCTGCCCGAACTGCGGCGGCACGCTGCGCAAGGTGTTCGGCACGGTCGGTGTGACCTTCAACGGCTCGGGGTTCTACCGGACCGATTCGCGCGGCGGGACGAAGTCGGCCGCGGGAGCGTCGTCCGGTTCGGGTTCGGGTTCGGGTTCGGGTTCGGGTTCGGGTTCGACCTCGTCGTCGGGCTCGTCGTCGTCAGGCTCGACGTCGTCAGGCTCGTCGTCGGGCTCGTCGTCGTCGAGCTCGTCGTCTTCGTCGGGCTCCGCGGCCTGAGACCAGCACCACCAGTTCCATCCACTTGGCGAAAGGACCGGTCATGCTCAAAGGCTTCAGAGAGTTCATCCTCCGCGGGAACGTGATCGATCTGGCGGTCGCCGTGGTCATCGGCGCCGCGTTCACCGCTGTCGTCACGTCGATCGTGACGAACCTCTTCAACCCGTTGATCAGCGCGTTCTTCAAAGCGAGCACCCTGGACGACGCGATGGTTGTCACCCTGAACGGTTCTCAGATCAAGTTCGGCGCCGTCCTCGGCTCGATCATCAGCTTCCTGATCGTGGCGGTCGTGGTCTACTTCGTCTTCGTCTACCCGATCAACAAGCTCAAAGAGCGGATGGACCGCCTCCGCAAGAAGGGCGTAGTCGAGCCCGACGCCCCGATCACCGAACTCGACCTGCTCACCGAGATCCGCGACCTCCTGCAGGCGCAGCAGGCCCCGCCCTCGGGAGCCGGCACCGCAAAGCACGCCGACCCGCTCCCCTAGCCGACCCGCTCCCCTAGCCGGCACATTCGTGCCGAATGCCGTGATTCGTGGCACGAAAGTGCACATTCGTCACGAATCTCCGGTGCGGCACCGCGTCACCGGAGAGTCTCAGTAGTGCGGCGGGACGTCGCGGCGCAGCTGCTCGTCGTTCGACGACCACGACCCGTCGTCGCGGTCGCGCTCGGGCAGCCGTGGTGTCGGATCGGCGCCCGGCGCACCGTCGCGCTTCACGCGGCGCGACCGGCGCGCGGGGCGTTCGCCACCCTCGGGCTTCGTCTCCATCAGGCCAGGCTACGCGCAGATTCCGCGCGACCGCTCCGCGGTCACTGCACCGGCAGCGTGATGGGCGCGGTCTCGGTGTTCGCCTCCGAGACGCCGATGAGGTTCGCGATACGGCCGGCCACCGCGTCCGGGTCGGCGAACAGCTCGAAGCTGTGCACGCGGAGGTAGTGCCAGCCGAGCCGGCGCAGCACATCGGGGCGCAGACGCAGCGACTCGCGGAGGCTGCCCTTGTTCACGTCGTCGTCGGTCTCCACCACCACGGCGCGGCCCTCGTTCGAGGCCACGAGCGTGAGCTTGCCCCGGTAGCCGACCTGCACGTCCAGGCCGCGCCGCGCGAGGCGCTTGGCGAGGTCGACGATCATCGGGTCCGCGTCGGGGCTGAGGTACTCGGGCACCGCGGCCTGCAACTGGTCGGCCTCCCCCAGCACCTGGGCGAGGGCGGCGATGCCGTGCCGCATGCGCGACTCGTCGATGTCGTCGGGGCGGAAGCACGAGACGATGTCCATGCCCCGGCGCGCTCGCGTCATGCCGACGGCCAGGAGGCGGTCGCCGCCCGGCTCGGCGAGGGCGCCGAAGTTCGACAGCAGCCGGCCGTGCGGGGTGCGGCCGTAGCCGATCGAGAAGACCACCCGGTCGCGGCTCTGCCCGACCGACTGCTCCAGGGTGACGACCGTGAACGGCTCCGGCCGGTCGCCGAGGATGAAGTCGGCCAGCTCGGTGCGCTTGGCGAACGCGGACAGCACGGCCTGGTTCACACGCACCGCGTGGCGTTCGCTCGCCGTGATGACCATCAGCGACTCGCGCGGACGCTCCGTGGCGTGGCGGAGCACGAGCTCGACGACCTTGGCCACCTCCGCGTCCGTGCTCTCGACGGCGCCGGTGTCGCTGTCGGGCATGCCCTGACCGCCGGTGACGTAGTGGAGGGCGAGGCTGCCGTGGCCCAGATACGTGCCCGCCCACGGCAGCGAGTCGATCTTGCCGCCGTAGAAGCGCCGGTTGACGAGTTCCGCCAGGTCTTCGCCGCCCGCACGATAGCTGCGCGCGAGGGTGTACACGGGCAGCAGCTCGGACAGCCGGGCGAGAGCGGAGTCGCCGTGCAGGGCGTCCACGTCGGCGACCTCCGCGGTGGTGCCGTACTCGTGCACGCCGGTGTCGAAGCGGGACGGCGTCTGCGTCACCGGGTCGCCGAACGCGACGATCTGGCGCGCGCGACGCAGGGCAGGGACGTTCTCGGCCAGGGTGGAAGCGCCCGCGTCGATCAGCACGACCGCGTCGAAGGCGACGTCGACGTCGATCGCCGGGACCTCGTAGGGCGAGACGAGCCAGACCGGCGCGAGCGGCCGGGCGAGGTGCGGCGCCACCGCGTTCAGCGACGCGGCGGTCGGAGTGGTGGTCGTCAGCAGCTTCTTGAGCGCCTTGGCCTCGTCCGGCCAGTCGACGAGCCCGATCTTCCAGGTCTCCGCCAGCATCCACGCCAGCTGCTTGCCCGTCGCCGAGGCGTGGGCCTCGTCCACGAGGCGGAAGTCCGCCTCCAAACGGTCGAGGACGCTGGTATTCGCGCTCAGCAGGGCACGATCGGCGGAGAGCAGTGCCTCCAGCACCGACTGCCACCAGGCGAGCTCCAGCTCAGCGCTGACCTGGGTCTCCGGGACGTGCCGCACCGACAGATCCGACAGCAGCGGGTCGAGACCGCGCTCGCGCAGCTGCCCGAGCAGTGCGGTGCGCTCCTGGAGGTTGGCCAGCACCTCCGACTCGGCCGCGAGTCCGGCGACCTGACGCGTGAGCTCGTCCACCGGCAGCACGGCCAGCGACTGCGGGGTGCCGGTGCGACGCAACGGGATGTCGAGCCGGGCGAGATCCTCCGCGACACGCTGGTACGCGACCTGCACGTCGGCGATGCCGACGGGCACCTCCGGGACCACGCCGGCGACGGCGAAGCGGTTCCAGAGGATGCGCTGCTGCTGGATGCGGCGCAGGCTCTCGTTCAGGTCGGTGACGTGCACGCCGGGCCGGACGTACTCGAGGGCGAGCTTGCGCAGCCGGCGCCGGTTGGTACCGGACATCGTCGGCGACTCGCGGCGCGACGAGGTCGCCGCGATGAGCTCCGAGATCGACCGGTCGAAGACGGCGGGCGTGAAGCGGTCGAGGGTCTCGCGCACGTCGAGCAGGAGGCGCAGGTAGACGCCGAGCTCCGCGATCGACTCGAAGGGCCGCATCCGGGTCTGGCCGATGAGCGCCCTGGCGCGCTCGATGAGGCGGGGCAGCTCGGCCCGGCTCAGCTTCTTGGCGAGGTCGTGGGCGGCCTTGCCCTCCTCCGTGGTCGCGAAGGACGCGCCGTACCAGGGGGAGTCGTTCGGGCCGTAGCGGAACTCGCCGAGGCGCGCGGCCCGGATCAGGGCGTCCGCCGCGGCATCTCGGCCCGAGGCGAGAGCCTCAATCGAAGCGCGGCTGAGACGGGCGGTGGTCGCCGGCGGCGTGGGCAGCAGCGCGAGGCGCGAGAGCTCGCGCAGGGCGTCGAGCACGGACACGCGCAGCACCGGGTCGCGTCGGGCGAGGGCGGCGCGATAGTCGAGCAGCACCTTGCGGAGCCGCACGAGCGCGTCGTCCACATCGGTGACGCGCGGCTGCTCGGCCTTCTCGTTGCGGCCGATCGACTGGATGAGGTCGCGCCGGAGGGTGCGCGGAGTCACCGCGACGCCGGGCAGCCCGACCTTCGCGAAGCGCTGCGCGATGTCTTCGAGGCTCGATCGCCTCGGACCCACCACGAGCACGCGCTTGTGCTGCGCGACGAGGGCGCCGACGGCGTTGACGATCGTCTGCGTCCCTCCGGTGCCCGGCAGGGTCTTCACGACGATCGAGTTGCCCGCCGAGATCTGCGCGACCACGTTCTCCTGCTCCTCGTCGGCATCCAGGAGGAGGGAGTCGGTGGCCGGCGGACGCTCGTCCTGCCGGATGGGGTCGGCCGGGTTGAAGGCGCTCTCGATCGCGGTGCGGGCGGTGGGGTTGCCCGCCAGCGCATCCAGGAGCGGTGTGTCCAGGTCGTCGGCCTCGGCCCGCAGCGCGGGAGCCACGTCGGCGAACGACGACACGACGAGCCGCGGCTGCACGTTGAACCAGGGCAGATGCGACGTGAGCCCGCGCAGGCGGTCGATGACCGGTTGCGGTTTGAACGCCCCGTTGTCGAGGGCGAGCGCGACGAACGCGTCGGCGTCGAGCGTGATCTGGAACTGCTCGGACAGCGCGCGGGCCAGTTCGGGGTTCAGGAAGGGCTGCCCCTTGAGCTTCAGCTCGAAGTCGCGCCCGTAGCGGCGGATCGCGAGCGGACGCAGCAGGATCGGCGCCATGAACTCGTCGGCGCCGTGCCGCCACTGCGCCAGCCCGATCGCCAGGTGCACCG
Source organism: uncultured Leifsonia sp. (assembly GCF_945957465.1). Lineage (GTDB taxonomy): Bacteria > Actinomycetota > Actinomycetes > Actinomycetales > Microbacteriaceae > Leifsonia. The sequence goes on along the minus strand of NZ_CAMFLC010000007.1, from coordinate 5,819 downwards.
ACTCGATGCCGCGCACAGAGCGCAGCTCGATCCCCTTGGCCGTGATCGCGTTGGCCGCGGCGCGCGCCGTGCGGAGGGCGAGCTCGTCCCGGATCAGGCTGGAGAGCAGCGTGCTCTGACCGGTGATGAACTGGGGCAGGCCGCCCGGGTGCGTGGTGCTCAGTTCGATGCGCGTCCGCGGGCTGTCCTCGAAGTGCAGCAGCGGCGATTCTCCGCCGATCGCCGCGATCTCCTCGCGCCAGCGCGCCCAGACGTGGTCGGCGATGTTTCCGGCGACGAGGCCGGGGTCGCCGAGGCTCAGCGTGTGCGGGGACGTCGTGTTGGAGGCCGGGTGCAGCGCGTCGCCCTCGGGCACGTCCGACGTCATGTCGTCGTCCTCGCTCTTCCTATCCAGTCGCCACACACCGACACCCTACGTGCCTCAGCCCGAAACGCCCGGCAATCTGCGCGGGTTTCGCGTCAACCGGCGGGTCGGGCGACGCCGGCGGCCGAATCGGTCACCCCGTCATTCGCGCCCTCGGGCGCCCGCCGGCCGTTCCTCTTCGCCGCCCCGAGGAACACCAGGGCCAGCACACCGCACAACAGATAGAGGGTCGCCTGGCCGTCGAGCACGCGCACAGTGCCGACCGGCTCGGCGATGAGACCCGCGACCAGGAGGCCGACGCCCTGCGCGGCGCCGGAGAGCGTCGTCACCGCGGCGATCACCCTCCCGAGGGCTGCGCGCGGCGTCACCGTCTGCACGAGGGTGATCTCGCCCGTGGCGGTAGCCACCGCCGGGAGGCCCATCGCGATGAACAGCCCGGCGTAGACCCACACCGCGGTCGTGACCGGAGCGAGATTCCATGTCAGCAGCGAGAGCGCGCCGAACACCAGGTAGCCGCCGCCGATCAGCCGACGGGGCGCGAAGCGGCGGATCAGCATCCCCGTGATCAGGCCGCCCAGCACACCGCCGATCGCCTGCACACCGCGCAGCAGGCCGACCTCCGTGTCGCCTGCGCCCAGGTCGTGCGTGACGTACACGATGAAGAGGACGAGGAAGACGCCCTGGGCGACGCTGCCGAGCACGGCGATCACCGCGATCGTGCGCAGCTCGCGGCTCCGCACGATCGTCGCGATGCCCTCCACCCACTCCCGCAGCAGACGTCGCTCGACCGCGGGCGCGGACTCCATGCGCGCCTCGGCGTGAGCGGGCCGCAACGGCCGGACGAAGGCGACCAGCGCGGCGGTCACGCCGAAGCTCACGGCGTCCACGATCACCACGCCGGGAAGACCGCCCATCGCGAACGCGAGGCCGCCGAGAGGTGAGCCGACGAGCCGCGCGAGGTTGTCGGCGATGGCGAGGAGCGCGTTGCCCCGACCCAGTTCGTGCGGCTGCAGGAGCCGCGGCACCATGGACTGCCTCGCCGGGTTGATCATCCCGCCGAGGCACGCCTGGACGGCGGCCACCCCGTACACGATCCCCATGCGGTCGGGGCCCGCGGCCAGCAGCGGGAGCAGCGCGACGCCCTGGACGAGCGCGACGACGATCATGGTGCGCCGGGGATCCCAGCGGTCGACCAGCACCCCGAGGAACGTGCCGGCGAGCAGCATCGGAACAAGCTCGGCCAGGAACACCCCGGAGGCGCCCAGGGCGGAGCCGGTGACCGAGAAGGCGAACAGCGGGAGGGCGATCATCAACAGCCAGTCGCCGGTGTCGGAGACCAGGCCGGCGGTCCAGACCAGCGCGTAGTCGCGCCGGAGGAGGGGCGAACGGGTCATCGGCCCTCGCCCTCCTCGTCGGCGGCCGCGACGGCATCGGGATGCAGGAACGCGTTGAGGTTGAGGGCGACGACGGCGCTGTCGCCGGGGGCGTCGTCCCGGGTGAGCGCGATGTAGGGCCGGATCAGGGCGTCCAGCCGCTGTCCCAGCTCCCTCAGCTCGTCGGGGCTGATGCGCAGCGCGTAGCCGGAGAGGATGCCGGCGTCGCGCCACGCGGGCGGCACGCTGTCGCGGAGCGCGATCGCACGGTGCAGGCGCGCGGCCTCCTCGTCGACCTGGTGGTCGGCGAAGAACCGCTCGGCGGTGTCGACGCCGAGCTGGATGCCCGGGTCGCCTGCGCGTCCGAGCTGGAGGCCGGTGGCCGTCGACTGCCAGGGGCGCTCCCGGCCGTCTTCGGCCTCCACCCGCTCGACGAGCCCGAAACGGGCGAGTGCGCGCAGGTGGTAGCTGCAGTTGGAGGGCGTCGAGCCCACGGCCGCCGCGCACTCGCTGGCCGTGCGGGCGCCGAACGACATCAGGTGGTCGAGCAGGGCGAGGCGAAGCGGGTGGGCGAGGGCGCGCAGAGCCCGCGGGTCGGTGACCGTGCGGCGGTCCTCCCGGCGCGCTCCGGATGTGAAAGACATGTTTCAGAGTTTGCGCCGACAACTCTTTCACGTCAAGCGGGAATGATCTCCGGGCTCGCCGGTTGTTCACACAGATGAACGAGATCACCCGAGCCAGCGTGGGCTTCCGCTCCGAGCGCGGCCCCATCCTGATAGCACTGATGCAGACGACGGGGCTCGTCGCGATCGACGCGACGATCCTCGCGACGGCGGTGCCGTCCATCGTCGGCGACCTCGGCGGTTTCGCCCAGTTCCCCTGGCTGTTCTCGATCTATCTGCTCGCCCAGGCGGTCTCCGTCCCCGTCTACGCCAAGCTGTCGGACACCGTCGGCCGCAAGCCCATCGTCCTGGCCGGCATCGGGTTGTTCTTCCTCGGCTCGATCCTCTGCGGCTTCGCCTGGAGCATGCCGGCGCTGATCGCCTTCCGGGCGCTCCAGGGCCTGGGGGCCGGCGCCATCCAGCCCATGTCGATGACGATCGCCGGCGACATCTACACCGTCGCCGAGCGCGCCAAGACCCAGGGCTACCTCGCGAGCGTGTGGGCCATCTCATCGGTGGTCGGCCCGACGCTCGGCGGCCTGTTCTCGCAGTTCCTCTCCTGGCGGTGGATCTTCTTCGTCAACGTGCCGCTGTGCATCCTGGCCGCCTGGATGCTGATCCGCGCCTTCCACGAGAGCATCGAACGCAAGCGCCACCGCATCGACTACGCCGGGTCCGCGCTGCTGACGGCCGGCATGTCGCTCCTCATCCTCTCCGTGCTCGAGGGCGGCCAGGCCTGGGCCTGGAACTCGGTGTGGAGCGTCGGCGCGTTCGCGCTGGGCGGCCTCCTGCTCGTCGCATTCGCCCTCGTCGAGCGGAAGGCGTCGGAGCCGGTGCTTCCGCTGTGGGTGTTCTCGCGGCGCCTGCTGGTGACGACCACACTGGTCTCGCTCGGCATCGGCGCCATCCTGATCGGGCTCACGTCGTACGTGCCGACGTATTTGGAGTCGACCATCGGTGTGCCTCCGCTCGTCTCCGGCCTCGCCGTCGCGGCCCTCACCCTCGGCTGGCCGATCGCGGCGAGCATCTCCGGACGCTTCTATCTGCGGATCGGCTTCCGCAACACCGCGCTGCTCGGGACGACCATCGCCATCCTGGGCACGATCCTCCTCGCGGTCACGAGCGTCACGCCGAGCGTGCTCTTCGTGGCGGTCAGCTGCTTCATCGTCGGCCTCGGGATGGGGCTCGTCGCGACGCCGACGCTGATCGCGGCGCAGTCGAGCGTCTCGTGGAGCGAGCGCGGCGTCGTCACCGGCACGAACATGTTCGCGCGCTCGATCGGCAGCGCGGTCGGCGTCGCCGTGTTCGGCGCGATCGCGAACGCGATCATCCTGTCGGCCGGCGGTGGGGCACACTCCCCCGCTGCCGTGCGGAGCGCCTCGACCGCCGTGTTCGTCTCGGTCGCGGTCGTCGCCGTTCTGACGATCGTCGCCGGGCTGCTGATGCCGCGGTCGCGGGTGGAGGACGTGGAGCTCGGCCGCGCCGCGGCCCCCGCCGAGTAGCGCTCCCGGGCCCGGCGCTCCCACGCCCGCGCTCCCGCCCCGGCGCTCCCGCCCCGGCGCCTTCACGAGGGGTCGCAACACGCCGCTACCGCCACGCCGTGGCGGCGTGTTGCGTCCCCTCGTGCGCGCGCACGCCGCATCCCGCGCGTGGTATCGTGTGGTCGGACCATGTGGTCCGACCACATGACAGGCGCGGAGGGAGCGCGATGGGCACCGAGCCGAAGGCGTGGGAGAGCGTGCTCGCCCGCATCGAGGAGCGGCTCGTGGACGGCCGCCTGCGACCGGGCGACCATCTGCCTCCCGAGCGCACTCTCGCCGCCGAGCTCGGCGTCGCGCGCTCGAGCGTCCGCGAGGCCGTCCGGGTACTGGAGGCCATGGGCCTGATCCGCACTCAGACCGGCTCGGGACCGAGTTCCGGCGCCATCATCATCGCCCGCCCGATCGGCGGGATGCAGGCCCTCATGCGACTGCAGGTCGCCGCGAGCGGCTTCCCGGTCACCGACGTGGTGAGCACCCGTCTGCTGCTGGAGTCGGCCGTCGCCGGGGAGCTGGCCGAACACGCGCCGGACGTCGACCTGGGCGAGGCGTCCCACCTGCTGGACGCCATGGACGATCCCGCGCTGACCGCCGCCGAGTTCCTCGCGCTCGACGCCCAGTTCCATCTCTCGCTCGCCGGGGCCGCCGGCAACAGCGTCGTGGCGACCATGATGGCCGGGCTGCGCGGCTCCATCGAAGGGTACGTGCTGGCCGGTGCCGCGCGCCTGCCCGACTGGGAGGCCATGGCCGCGCGGCTGCGGGCGGAGCACCGCGCCGTGCTGGCCGCGATCACGGGCGGCGACGTCGCTGCCGCCCGTGCGCGCATCCACGACCACATCAGCGGCTACTACCGGGATGCCGCCCCCGAACCCGTTGCGGGCCCCGCTTCATCCCCGCCCGCTCCCTCTCCCTCTCCCTCTCCCGCCCCCGCCCCCGCCCCCTCCACCGACGCACGTTAGGCACACGATCATGGTCACCCGTCAACTCCCGAAACCCGCCGAGCTGTTCGAGCTCCTGTCGTTCAAGAAGCCGGAGCTCGACGCGAAGAAGCGCCGGCTCGACGCCGCCCTCACCATCGAGGACCTGCGCGCGATCGCCAAGCGCCGCACGCCGAAGGCCGCCTTCGACTACACGGAGGGTGCCGCGGAGGGCGAGATCTCGCTGGCCCGCGCCCGCCAGGCGTTCCAGGACGTCGAGTTCCACCCGTCGATCCTGCGCGACGTCTCCACCGTCGACACGTCCTGCGAGATCTGGGGCGGCCCGTCGGCCCTGCCGTTCGGGATCGCCCCGACCGGGTTCACCCGGCTGATGCAGACCGAGGGAGAGGTCGCCGGCGCGGGCGCGGCCGGCGCCGCGGGCATCCCGTTCACACTGTCGACGCTCGGCACGACCTCCATCGAGGGCGTGAAGGCCGCCAACCCGACCGGCCGCAACTGGTTCCAGCTGTACGTGATGCGCGACCGCGAGATCTCCTACGAGCTGGTGCGCCGTGCTGCCGCGAACGGCTTCGACACGCTCTTCTTCACGGTCGACACGCCGGTCGCCGGCGCGCGGCTGCGCGACAAGCGCAACGGCTTCTCGATCCCGCCGCAGCTGACGCTCGGCACGGTGATCAACGCGATCCCGCGGCCGTGGTGGTGGTACGACTTCCTCACCACGCCCAAGCTGGAGTTCGCATCGCTGTCCTCCACCGGCGGCACCGTCGGCGAACTGCTGGACTCGGCCATGGACCCGTCGATCAGCTTCGCCGACCTCGACGTCATCCGCAGCATGTGGCCGGGCAAGATCGTGGTCAAGGGCGTGCAGAACGTCGACGACTCGAAGAGACTCGTCGACCTCGGCGTCGACGGCATCGTGCTCTCCAACCACGGCGGCCGCCAGC
>NZ_CAMFLC010000006.1 GCF_945957465.1 uncultured Leifsonia sp. | reverse complement strand
AGACCGTCCGCGACCAGAAGAAGGTGCAGTTCGTCGTGCTGCGCGACGAGTCGGGGGCTGTGCAGCTGGTGAACCCGCGCACGGTCGCCGAAGACGGCACCGTCGTCGCCGACGAGCCCGCCACGACGATCTCCGGCCTGGCGCAGGGCTCGTTCGTGCGCGCCACGGGCGAGCTCAAGCACGACGAGCGGGTCAAGCTCGGCGGTATCGAGATCAAGCTGAACACTCTCGAAGTCGAGACGGCCGCGATCCCGGAGACGCCGATCGCCGCAGACAGCGGCATCGACAAGCGCATGGACTGGCGCTTCCTGGACCTGCGCGAGCCCAAGCACAACCTCATCTTCCGCGTGCAGACCACGCTCGAGCACGCGATGCGGCAGTACTGGGTCGACAACGGGTTCATCGAGATCCACACGCCCAAGCTGATGGCGTCGGCCTCCGAGTCGCGCGCCGAGCTCTTCGAGCTGCCGTACTTCGAGACGACGGCGTACCTCGCTCAGAGCCCCCAGATCTTCAAGCAGATGGCTCAGGCGGCGGGCTTCGGGCGCGTGTTCGAGATCGGGCCGGCGTTTCGCGCCGACCCCAGCTTCACCAGCCGGCACGCCACCGAGTTCACGAGCGTCGACACCGAGCTCAGCTGGATCGACAGCCACGAGGACGTCATGAAGGTGCACGAGGACCTCCTCGTCGCCGGCTTCACAGCGGTCAAAGAGAAGCACGGGGCCGAGATCGAGGCGCTCTTCGGCGTGGAGGTCACGGTTCCGACGACGCCGTTCCCGCGCATCCCGCTCGCAGAGGCCAAGCGCATCGTCGCCGAACAGGGCTACGAAGTGCCCCGTGCCGACGACGACATGGACCCGGAGGGCGAGCGCCGGATCTCCCAGTACGTGAAGGAGACGTACGGCCACGAGTTCGTCTTCTTGACCGACTATGCCTCGAGCATCCGCCCGTACTACCACATGCGCCACCCGGACGACCCGTCGCTGACCAAGAGCTACGACCTGATCTTCAACGGTGTGGAGATCTCCACCGGTGCGCAGCGCGAACACCGGGTGGACATCCTGGAGAAGCAGGCGGAGGACAAGGGTCTCTCGGTGGAGGAGCTGGAGGACGTGCTCGCGACCTTCCGGTACGGCATCCCCCCGCACGGCGGATTCGGGATGGGACTCGCGCGCGTGCTGATGCTCATGCTGCACCTGTCGAACCTGCGTGAGACGACCTATCTCTTCCGCGGACCGACACGACTGACCCCGTAGCCGACAGCGGCGCCCACCGATCGCCCGCAACCAGGATGTGACCGAGGAAGCGCAGGCCGATGGTGGCTGCCGCCTGGTCGAGCCTGCGCGTCAGCACGGTGTCGGCAACGGAGGGGTCGAGCGATCCCGACGGATGATTGTGGGCGACCGCGAACGACCGGCCGCCGCGGGTGAGCACCGCCTGCAGGATGTCGGCCGGCTGGATCGAGCGCTCGTCGACGCCGCCGTCGCGCAGCAGGACGAGCTCGAGGGGGCGCGCGGCGCGGTCGGCGACCACGACGACGAAGCGCTCGCTGTCGCGGTGCAGGAGCTCCGGCCGCACCACGTCGGCGATCGCGGTGTGGTCGACCAGGCGCGTCCACGCCGAGGACCGCCCGGCGCGCCTCCAGATCTCGATGATCGCAACGAGCCGCCCCGCGGTGGCGGGACCGACCCCGGGGAGGTTCTCGAGCCGTGCGAAATCCATGGTCGCGAGCCCCGGGAAGCCGCCGCAGCGCCCGAGGATGGACCTGGCCAGGGACAGGACGCTCCTTCCGGTCTGGCCCGAGCCGAGGATGAGCGCGAGCACTTCGTCGTCGGTGAGCGAGCCGATGCCGAGGCGCCGCATACGCTCCCGCGGCCGGTCGTGGCTCGGGACGTCGGCGAGCGGTCGCTCGGCCTCTTCCGTGGGGGACATGGAGTCCACGCTACGAATGCGTCGACGCCGGTGTGCACGGAGCGGACCAATCTGTGGACAACCGACTCTGAACTCCACTCTGTGGATGACAATGGACGAAGAGCATCCCGGCAACGAAGGAGTCGCCCCGCAATGACCAGTCCCCTCCCCGAACCCCGACCCGACGACGTCGTCATCCTGGCGGCCGCGCGCACCCCGCAGGGCAAGATCCTGGGCGCGCTCGCCAGCCAGAGCGCCGTACAGCTCGGGACAGTCGCTCTTCGTCGCGCGCTCGAGCAGTCCGGCGTCGACGCCTCGGACGTCGACGCGGTGATCTTCGGCCAGGTTCTCCAGGCGGGCGCGGGCCAGAATCCCGCCCGCCAGACCGCCATCGCCGCCGGAATCGGCTGGGACGTGCCGGCCACCACGATCAACAAGGTGTGCCTCTCCGGCCTCGCCGCCGTGATCGACGCGGCCCGCCTCATCCGTGCGGGTGAGGCGACGGTCGTCGCGGCCGGCGGTCAGGAATCGATGACGAACGCTCCGCATGTGCTGCCCGGATCGCGGAAAGGCTGGACGTACGGCTCGATGGAAGCGGTCGACTCGGCCGCGCACGACGGCCTCACCGACGCCTTCGACAAGATCTCCATGGGCGCCTCCACCGAGCAGTACACGGAGCGGCTCGGGCTGACGCGCGAGGCGCAGGACGCATTCGCCGCCTCGTCCCATCGGCGGGCAGGCGCGGCAGCGGCCTCCGGGGTCTTCGACGTCGAGATCGCGCCGGTCAGCATCCCGCAGCGCAAGGGGGACCCGCTCGTCATCGCGGCCGACGAGGGTGTGCGACCGGATTCCACGGTGGACGTGCTCGCCCGACTGCGACCCAGTTTCGCCGCGCAGGGGACACTCACGGCGGGCAACTCCTCCCCGCTCAGCGACGGCGCGGCCGCGCTCATCCTCACCTCGCGCGAGAACGCCGAACGTCTGGGACTGGACTGGCTGGCGGTCGTCGGGGCGAGCGGGCAGGTCGCGGGCCCGGACAACTCTCTGCACTCGCAGCCGTCCAACGCGATCCAGGCCGCGCTCACACGTGCGGGCTGGACCGTCGACGACCTCGATCTGATCGAGATCAACGAGGCCTTCGCCGCCGTCGCGCTGCAGTCGACGGCGGACCTGGACCTCGATCCCGAGAAGGTCAACATCCACGGCGGTGCGATCGCGCTCGGCCACCCGATCGGAGCATCCGGGGCGCGGCTCGCCGGTCACGCCGCCCATCAGCTCGCGCGCCGCGGTTCCGGCCGCGCGGCCGTCGCGCTCTGCGGCGGCGGCGGGCAGGGAGAGGGGCTGCTGCTCTGGCGCTGACGAAACCCGGCGCTGATGAAACCCGGCGCTGCTAGCGGCTCAGGTGCCGTTCGGCGGGGCCGGTGTACAGCGAGAGCGGGCGGATGAGGGAGTTGGCCGCGTACTGCTCGAAGACGTGGGCGGTCCACCCGGTGACGCGCGCCGCTGCGAACAGCGGCGTGAACGTCTCGGTGTCGAAACCCATCAGGTTGTAGGCGGGCCCCGACGGGTAGTCGAGGTTCGGCTTGATGTTCTTCCGGGCACCCATCGCGTTCTCGAGGGCATCGTAGAGGTCGAGCATGTCCTGACGGTCGTAGTGCTCGACCAGGGTCTCGAGCGACGCGCGCATGGTCGGCACCCGCGAGTCGCCGTTCTTGTAGACGCGGTGGCCGAAGCCCATGATCTTGCGCTTCTGCGCCAGAGCCTCGTCGAGCCAGGCCTCCGCACGGTCGGCGCTGCCGATCTCGTCGAAGGCGTGCATCACGGCCTCGTTGGCGCCTCCGTGCAACGGCCCCTTGAGCGCGCCGATCGCACCCGTCACGGCCGAGTAGACGTCGGAGAGGGTGGAGGCGATCACGCGCGCGGTGAACGTCGACGCGTTGAAGGAATGCTCCGCATACAGGACCAGCGAGACACGGAAGGCGTCGACCACGACGTCGTCGGGCACCTCCCCGAACGTCAGCCAGAGGAAGTTGCGCGCGTAGTCGAGGTCGTCCCGCGGCTCCACGATCTCGAGCCCGCGGCGGCGGCGCTGGATGTACGCCACGATCGTCGGGAGCTGCGCGAACAGGTGCACGGCACGCCCGAGATTGAGCTCGGGATCCAGGATGCCGCCCTCCTGCTCCAGGGTCGGATCGAGGCCGCCGAGCTGGCTGACCGCCGTACGCAGCGCATCCATCGGATGGGCGGAGGCCGGGATGTCATCGAGCGTCCGGCGCGTGCGATCGTCGAGCCTGCGGAGGCCGCGCTCGAGCTTCTCGAAGCCCTCGAGCTCCTCCTCCGTGGGCAGCTCGCCGTGCCACAGCAGCCACGCGACCTCCTCGAACGAGCACTGCGCCGCAAGCTCTTGGACGGGGTAACCACGGTAGAGCAACGAGTTGGTCTGCGGGTTGACGGACGAGATGGTCGTGGTGTCGACCACGACGCCGGCGAGGCCCTTGTGGATCTCGGGGTCGGTCATGTGTGCTGCTCCTTCGCTGCGGTGCTCGTCTTCACAGGACGAACCTACCTCCCCTACGCTCCTGGTATGGTCCCCGGTCCGTCATTGCTCGCGTTCGCGCTCGCGTCGATCGCGCTCATCGTCATCCCCGGGCCGAGCGTGCTGTTCGTGATCGGGAGGTCGCTCGCCCTGGGCCGGCTGGGCGGGCTCCTGAGCGTGCTCGGCAACGCCCTGGGGATGCTGCCGCTCGTCATCGCGGTGGCTCTCGGGATCGGCGCGATCGTCGCGCAGTCGCTGGTGGCGTTCACGATCATCAAGTTCGCGGGTGCGGCCTACCTGATGTACCTGGGGGTGCAGGCGATCCGGCACCGCCGCCACACCGCGGTCACGCATGAGGCGACTCCGCCGAGGCGTTCCCGGCTGCGGATCCTCGGCGAGGGTTTCCTCGTCGGGCTGACCAACCCGAAGTCGCTGGTGTTCTTCGTCGCGGTGCTGCCTCAGTTCGTGGATTACCGCGCGGGCGCCATCCCTGTGCAGCTGTTCGAGCTCGGCGTGGTCTTCCTTCTTCTCGCACTGACGTTCGACAGCATCTGGGCGCTCGTCGCCGGCGCGGCCCGCGCGTGGTTCGGGCGGTCGCCGCGGCGCGTCGAGCGGCTGGGCGCCACCGGCGGCGTGCTCATGATCGGCCTCGGCGGCGTGCTCGCCCTGACGGGGAACAAGCACTAGGAGCCGGCGCGGCGTCGCACGGCTAGATGTCCCCTGCCGTGGCCACGGGTACCAGCACCGCCCGGCCCAGCGAGTGGAAGTGGGCGTTGAAGCCCAGTACCGCCGGCGTCGACTCGGGGTCGAGGTCGAGATGGTCGACGTCCAGGGCGTGGACCACGATGTAATAGTGGTGCGTCCCGGTTCCGGGAGGCGGCCCAGCGCCCGTGAAGCTCTTGGACCGGAGTTCGTTGGAGAGCATGGCGGCACCCTGTGGCAGGGAGGCGCCGCCCTCTGCTCCCGCCCCCCGGGCCAGCGACGTCACCGAGGCCGGAATGTTGTACACCGCCCAGTGCCAGAACCCGGACCCGGTCGGTGCGTCCGGATCGTGGATCGTGACGGCGAAGCTCTTCGTCTCGGCCGGGAAGCCGCTCCAGGACAGTTGCGGCGAGATATCGCCGCCGCCCCCGCCCGCGCCCCACTGCGCCCGCGCCAGCGGTCGGTCGTCGGCGACGTCATCGCTCGTGAGTGTGAACTGAGGAACGGCGCCGAAGCGCTCCAGCGGATCTTTCGACATGGAGGTTACGGTACGCCCACCGGCCGGTGCGCGTCGCCGTCAGCGCCGTGCGGTCGCATCACGGCCGAATATATCGTCGGCTTATCGGCTTGCTGATACGCCGACGCAACCTCGGGTCGGCTTCGCTGGACTCATGGCCACCACGAGCACCGACCGATCCAGCGATCCACGCATCCGGTCCCTTCCACCGGCGTCACTGACGAAGGTCACCGTGTTCGGTTGCACACCCGATGAGGCTGTCGCCTTCCAGGAGGTCGCTCCCGACGTCCACGTCCGTCCGGCGATCACCAGCGCTCACCTCTCTGCGTCTACCGCAGAGCTGGCTCGGGGGAGCCGCTGCGTCAGCGTCGGCCACACGCCCCGGGTCGCGAACACCGACCTCCTCGCGCCCCACTTGTGTGACCCGCGGGTGAAGTCCCAGGTTTTGTATGTGTATGCAAACATGTCGCGGCTAGTCTTGCTCCATGCGCGTGTTGATCGTCGAAGACGAGGCCTATCTCGCGGAAGCGCTGCGGGATGGCCTCCGGCTCGAAGCGATTTCAGCGGACATCGCGGAAGACGGCCACCGTGCGCTGGAACTCCTCGCCTTCAACCGCTATGACGCCGCCATCCTCGACCGCGACATACCGGGACCGTCGGGCGACGAGATCTCCCGCCACGTGATGGAGAATCTTCCCTCCACTCGGATCATCATGCTCACTGCGGCCGATCGGATCGACGACAAGGAGACCGGGTTCGAGGCCGGAGCTGACGACTATCTGACCAAACCGTTCGTCCTGCGCGAACTGGTGCTGCGGCTGCGGGCGATCGCTCGACGACCGGTCGAGGCGATACCCCCCGTTCGACGCGTCGGCGACCTCACCCTCGACACGTTCCGGCGGGAGATCTTCCGCCATGGAAGATATGTGGCCCTCACCCGCAAGCAGTTCGCGGTCCTCGAGGTCCTGGTCGCTGCCGGCGGCGGGGTGATCAGCGCGGAGGAGCTCCTGGAACGGGCATGGGACGAAAACGCGGATCCGTTCACGAACGCGGTCCGGATCACGATCTCCTCCCTGCGCAAGCGTCTCGGCGAGCCGTCGATCATCGAGACCGTCCCGGGAGTCGGATACCGGATCCGCGCCGCGGAGCCGGCCGCGGAACGCGATGGCTGAGCCCGCTCCGCTCCGTCGGCGCGGCCTTTCGGTCCGGATCAAGCTGACCCTGTCCTACGCGGGCTTCCTCGTGTTCGCCGGACTCGCGCTGGCGGCCGTCGTCTGGTACCTGCTGCGCTTCGTCCCGCAAGGCAACCTCCAGATCATCGGCGAAGACGTGGATCGGGCCTGGGCGCCCAATCGTTCCGATCTGCTTCGCGTCTTCTTCCCCGCCGCAGGAGCGATGCTGGCGTTTCTGAGCGCCGTCGGTCTGGTGGGAGGGTGGGTCTTGGCCGGGCGGATGCTCAGACCGCTGTCGCTCATCGACCAGGCCGCGCGGCGGATCGCAGACGGCGATATCACCCAGCGCGTGCAGCTGCCCGGCCGAACGGACGAATTCCGGATCCTGTCGGACGTGCTCGACCTGATGCTCGATCGGCTGGAGCAGCAGGTCGGCGAACAACAGCGTTTCGCCGCGAACGCGTCGCACGAGCTCCGCACTCCGCTCGCGATGACGCGCACGATATTGGAGGTCGCCCGCGCCGACCCCGACGCCGACATCGGCACGGCACTCGCCCGCCTGACCGAGATCAACGAGCGGTCGATCTCCGCGACCGAAGCCCTCCTGCTCCTGGCACGACTCGCCCGCTCATCGCTCGAGCTCCCCATCGAGGAGATCGATACCGCCTCGATGATCGCGCAGGTGATCGGGAGCCTCGAGAGCGTGGCGGCGCGGAGCGGCGTGACGATCAACTCGACGATCGACCAACCCGTCGTGTTCGGGAACCGACCGCTGATCGAGCAACTCCTGTCGAACCTCGTCCACAACGCGATCGTCCACAACTCCGGGCCGGACCGGCGAGTCCGGGTCGTTGCTGCTCCCGGGCCGCAGAGCACCATTCTGCGGGTGGAGAACACGGGCGCCCGCGTCGATCCCCTCATCGTCTCGACCCTGACGAAGCCCTTCCACCGGGGCGCGCGCTCGCGCACGGCCGACAGCAGCCATGTCGGCGCGGGACTCGGTCTCGCGATCTGCGCGAGCATCACGCGCGTGCACGATGGCGAGCTCCAGATCACCGCCCGAGAAGGAGGGGGTCTGACGGTAGCGGCCACACTGCCGAGCCGCGCAGCCTAGCCTCCCCTCACCCGCGGCCGTCGTCGGCCATCGGAGGGCAGGTGCCGCCAGGGGTGGTCAGCAGCTCGAAGTGCCAGATCTCGTTGGCGTAGGCCTGGCAGATGCCCCAGCGCGAGCCGAAGCGATTGAGGAAGTCCATCGCGTCGGCCGTGCCGATGTCCACGGCGTCTCCGGTGACGTGAGAGGACTCGGTACCTCGCCTGGCCCACTTCGAGGCTTCCTGCTCGCTGCCGTATTTCTGAACGGCGCGCTAGAAGAGGTAGTCCTGGTAGCGCACCGACCTCCAGCCGTCCGTGATCGTGATCGAGATGCCGCGCTCGTCGTGTGCGGCCTTCTCGGCCTCCCGGAGCGCCGCCAGGAGCGCGGGGTTCAGCTTGCTGATCGCGGGCTTGTCACTCGCGAGGGTGAGGGAGTCGCCATTCGGGATGTAGCCGTCCGCGTCGGTGAGTTGCACCGGGTCGGCGGCGGTCTGGAGCTTCTCGCCCAACGTGGGCCCCGCGGCGCACGCCGCGAGGGAGACGGTGAGCACGAAAGCGCTCAGCAGGGCGACCTGACGAGTGGTCCGCGTCACTTCGACAACCCCCAGAAGTGGCCGACCGCACCAGGATGATCGACCGTGATCGTCTCGTCGAGGTCGCGGTAGTCGGTGTCGATGTTGTGGCCGGCCATCTTGATGACGATCGTGCCGTCGATCTCCTGCACGGACGACACGATCTGCACGTGGTCCAGCGAGTCGTCGTCGTCCCAGTCGAACATCACGATGTCGCCGACCTTGACCTTGTCGCGCTGGTCGAACGAGTACTCGGTGATCCCCAGCTTCGACGCCGCCGAACGGAGGTAGCCGTCCATCGCGGGCACGTAGCCCCACGCCGGACTCCAGCCGGCAGCGGCACCGTGGTTGTACCACTGCGAGTTCATCTGCCAACCGCGAGCGATCAGCGTCTGGCTGACGAAGTTCGCGCAGTCCCCGCCGACGGGGTTGAGATCGCCGTACTCCGCCGTGTTGTAATCGTTCCAATGGGCCAGGGCGTAGGCGAGCTGCTTGTCGGCGCTCGCCGCGGCATCGCGGACTGTGCCGGTGACGGCGGTGTCATCGGAGCGGGAGGCTGCGTCGGAGCAGCCCGTCAGGGCGAGCACGAGACCGAATCCCGCCATGGACGCCATGCTTCGTGAGCGAAGGGTGTTCATCTGACTCCTCGAGTGTGCTTCGAAGCCTGCGCGAGCTGCGCGCTTCGTACACCGAGTCCATCAGGGGGTCAGTTGCGGTGGCGTTTCCGCTTCTGCATATGTTTTCGATACCGGGGCCGCTAAGCCCGCTGCGCGGATTCCGTCGCGGCCGATCGTTCCGGCTGCTTTCGGAACCGTTTGGGCAGGCCCGTGATCCCCCAGCCGGTCACCCGCAACATCGCCTCCGCGACGATGCCGCCGGTCATCTTGGAGGCGCCGTGCTCGCGTTCGACGAATGTGATCGGCACTTCGGCCACGGTGAGGCCGGCTTCATATGCGCGTCGGAGCATGTCGATCTGGAAGCAGTAGCCCTGGCTCGCGACATCGGCGTAGTGGATGCGTCTCAGCGCGTCCGCTGTGAAGGCCCGGTAGCCTCCCGTGACATCGCGCGCTCGCACACCGAGGCAGAACCGGGAGTACGCGCTGCCGCCGCGGGAGAGCAGACGGCGATGCGCCGGCCAGTTGACGACGCCGCCGCCGGCGACCCAGCGGGAACCCAGAACCAGGTCGGCGCCGTCGCCCGCGGGGACGGCGCGCAGCGCTGCCAGTAGCGCCGGCAGCTGCTCCGGTCGATGCGACCCGTCGGCGTCCATTTCGACGACAGCGTCGTAGCCCGCGTCGAGGGCCCAGGCCATACCGGCGCGGTACGCAGCGCCCAGGCCTTCTTTGCCCGCGCGATGCAGAACGCGCACCTGCGCGTCGGTCGCGGCGAGCGCGTCGGCGATCGCGCCCGTGCCGTCCGGCGATCCGTCGTCGACCACGAGCACGTCGACGTCGGGCGTGGAGGCGCGGATCCGTCCGACGACGGACCCGATGTTCTCGCGCTCGTTGTACGTCGGAAGGATCACGATGGTTCGCATACTCCTACCATCATCCATTCTGCTGAACGGGAGGCGAACGAATCTGTCGGTATTCGCAGTCGGTGCTGCTAGCATCCCGCGGTGCCCGTTGCCAAGGTCCTGCTGTTCTACGCCTTCACCCCGCTCCCCGATCCGGAGGCCGTACGGCTGTGGCAGCGCGATCTCTGCGATTCCCTCGGGCTGCGCGGGCGCATCCTGCTCTCGAAGGACGGAATCAACGGCACGCTCGGCGGCGAGCTGGGGGCACTCAAGCGCTATGCCCGCAAGACCAAGGAGTACGCCGCCTTCCGCGGACTCGACGTCAAGTGGAGCGAAGGCTCGGGGTTCGACGCTGACGGCCTGAGCCTCGACTTCCCGCGGCTCTCGGTGCGCGTCCGCGACGAGATCGTCTCGTTCGGCGCCCCGGCCGAGCTGCGCGTCGACTCGACCGGCGTGGTCGGCGGCGGCGATCGCCTCGATCCGGACGGCCTCCACGCACTGCTCGGTCAGCGGGACGACGTGGTCTTCTTCGACGGCCGCAACCGTTTCGAGGCCGCGATCGGGCGGTTCCGCGACGCGGTGGTGCCCGATGTCGCGACGACACGGGAGTTCGTGGCCGAACTCGACAGCGGACGCTATGACCATCTGAAGGACAAAGCGGTCGTGACCTACTGCACGGGAGGTATCCGCTGCGAAGTCCTGTCGGGCCTGATGCGCTCGCGCGGATTCGGCGAGGTCTATCAGCTGGACGGCGGCGTGGTGCGCTACGGCGAGCGCTTCGGCGACGACGGTCTCTGGGAGGGTTCGCTCTACGTGTTCGACGGCCGGGGGTCGGTACGGTTCTCGGATCACTCCGCGGTGATCGGCCGGTGCACGGGGTGCGGCGCGCCGACCGCGCGGATGCGGAACTGCTCGGATCCGGCCTGCCGCGAGCAGCTGGTGGTCTGCGAGGAGTGCGCCGTCGTGGAGTGCGCTGCGCACGCCGCCTGAGTCCTCCACAGCCGCGCTGACGGTCGCGGACATCCACCGATTGCCGGGAACCATTGCTGCGTCTTTCGCGTTGCCGCCATCATGAACAGCATGGATCCGGTCTCCACCATCGTCTGGATCGTGTCGTTCGTCGTCGTGACGGTCACGGTCACCGGACTCTCGCGTCGCGTGGGCTGGTCCGCGCCCGTCGTCCTGGTGGTCGTCGGCGCGATCGCGTCGTTCATCCCCGGTGTACCCCAGGTGGCCCTGGAGCCGGAAGTCGTGCTCTTCGGTCTGCTGCCGCCCCTGCTGTTCGCCGCGGCGATCCAGACCTCCGTCGTCGATGTGCGCGCCAGGCGCGACGGCATCCTGCTGCTCTCGGTGGGGCTGGTCGTGTTCACCGTGGTGGTCGTGGGGTTGACCACGTGGCTCGTCGTGCCGGCGATCACGCTGGCCGCGGCGCTGGCCTTCGGAGCGGTCGTGGCGCCGACGGACACCGTCGCCGTGACGGCGATCGCGGGCCGAGGTCATCTGCCCCGGCGACTCGTGACGGTTCTCGAGGGCGAGAGCCTCTTCAACGACGCGACCGCTCTCGTGGCGCTGAACGCGACGATCGCGGCCGTCGTCAGCGTCGTCAACCCGTGGGCGATCGCCGGCGACTTCGTGATCGCGGTGGTGGTCGGCATCGGGATGGGCCTCGTCGTGGGATGGGCGCTGTCGCTGATCCGCAGGCAGTTGCGCTCACCGGTGCTCGACACGTCCCTCGGACTGATCACGCCGTACCTCGCGTTCATCCCGTCGCAGTTCCTGCACGGCTCGGGCATCCTGTCCGTGGTGGTCGCCGGGCTGTACCTCGGTTATCGCTCACCCGCCATCCAGACGGCCGAGGCCCGGATCGCCGAGACGATCAACTGGCGCACCATCGAGTTCCTGCTCGAGAACGCGGTGTTCCTCTTCATCGGGCTCGAGCTCTCCAGCATCCTCAACTCGGCGTTCCGGTCGGGCATCACGGTCGCCGAGACCATCTGGATCAGCATCGCCGTTCTCATCGCCCTGTTCCTCGCGAGGCTGCTCTGGATGGTCGGCACCACAGCCCTCTACCGGTACGGCCCGCAGCGTCTGCGAGAACGCGGGTGGACCTGGCCGACCGGCATCGCCGTGTCGTTCGCGGGCATCCGCGGCGTGGTGACGCTGGCGGCGGTCTTCCTGCTTCCCGAGGAGACGCCGCACCGGGAGTTCCTGCAGCTCCTGGCGTTCGTCGTCGTGGTCGCGACCCTGCTCGAAGGGCTGGCGCTGCCCTGGGTGATCCGCCGCCTGAGACTGCCGCCGCCGGACTTCGCGCAGGAGGCGAGCGAGATGCAGCGGCTGCTCGCCGAGGCGCAATCCGCCGGGCTCGAGCACCTCGAGTCGCAGGTCACCGGCGACGAGGACGATCGGGTGATCGAACGGCTCCGGATCAATGCGGTGTTCCTCTCCGACGCACTCGAGAATCCGACGCCCGACGACACGGAGGACCCGCCGATCGAATACAGCCGCCTCCGGAGGTCGATGATCGTCGCCGAACGGCAGGCCGTGCTCGACGCGCGTGCGGAGGGCCGCTACCAGGAGGCGGCGGTGCGATCGGTGCTGGCGTTCCTGGACGCGGAGGAGTCGGCGTTGAAAGCGGGCGGAAGCGAGGGCAAGAAGCTGATGTGAGCCCGGCTGAGCGGGCGATGAGCCGAATGGGTCTCCTCAGCGGAGGGTCGTGTCATCCGCGGGAGCGTCCGCTGCGGCGAGCGCCTGCGCTCGTTGCTGTTCGACCGCCTGAGCCGCGGCGGCCGCTGCGCCGGCGGCCGCACCGCGCCGCGACCGCACCCGAGGTCGCCGTGCCCAGAGTCGCGCCCGCTGCGACGAGAGCGCGAGCACGACGAGGATGTCCAGCGGCAAGCCGAAGATGTTGGTGCGCAGCGTCACCTGCTCGCCGCCGTTGAAGAAGTCGATCGCCGCCAGGACGATCAGCAGGCCGCTGTACGACATCGACGCGATGCGCGCCCAGTTGCTGCCCGTGAACACCAGCAGCGCGAGCAAGAAGTAGAACACCAGTCCCGCGGCGAAGACTCCCATCGCGATCCCGAACACGAGGTCGGCCCCCTGCTGCTCGGTGGCTGTGAGCGCACGGCCCGTCTGCGAGACCAGCTCCGAGCGGATGAACGTCGGCCAGGCGAGCACCGTGAGGACGACGGTGAGCACACCCGCGAGCACGCGCAGGACCATCAGCAGGAAGCCCAGCGTCGTCGGCACCGGCCGCCGCTCCGCCCGCTCCAGCCGGCGCTCGTCGGCGCCGGCGGCTCGAGCGACGGCCCACGGCTCGACCACCACCGCGGTCAGGTCGATCACGGGGAGGTCGCCGTCGGTCTCGATGCTGTCGCCACCGCCGTTGCGCGAGTGGTAGCCGGTCGAGAAGTCCCGGATGACCGACACCTCCGCGCCGACGGCCGCGTCGGTCAGGGTCGCGACGATGTGGTCACGCTCGATGTCGGTGTTCGCGTCGATCTTGTGCGTGATCTGCAGCGTGAACAACGAGAAGCCGACCGACCGGTCGAAGGTCCCCGCCGCAAGCCAGTCGACCCGATGGCCGCCCGGAAGCAGCCAGCCCTCGGGGCATCTCCAGAACCGCACGTGATGCCGCTTCGCCGGGTTGCCGCGCACCTCCTGCTGATACGCGATGTCTTGCTGGTGACCGAACAGGAACAGCGGGCTCACCGGCGCCTCGTCGTAGCTCCGGCGGAACAGCGTCGAGGTGATGATGCGCCGGCTGGAGGCGGCTGTGACATCGTCGGCACGGGTCCAGCCCGCCGCGGTCATCGCCTCGTCGAGCTGCGCCTCCGAACCCAGCAGCGCAAGGTTGATCGGGTCTCCCAGCAGGCCGTCGCTGGTTCTCGCCCGCCCGATGAAGTAGTCCGGAACGTAGATCTGGGTGAGGATGCGGTGCAGCCTCGGCAAGACCAGATAGGCGAGGACGATCCAGAACAGCAGGAAGAAGAGGACGAGGAACCAGCCCCACGCGAAACTCTCGGTGAGGACGAGCCACGCCAGCCAGATCGCCGCGACGCCGCCGAAGACGAAGAACACGTTGTCCACGACCGCGTTGACCGAGACTCGGCGACCGGTGGCCGAAAGCGTCTTCGTCGGCTCGGGCCGTGGCGTGGGCGGCAGGGGACTCCCGCCCACGGGCGCGGCCCGCGGCGATCGTCCCGGCTCCCCGGCGGCCACCATGCGCCCATCCTAGAGGGGCGACGGCACGGGTCGTAGGGTGGCCTCATGACCTCCATCACCGAACGCGGCGCCGAGCTGCGCCGACTGCACGCCGCGCCCGAGCTGCTCCAGGTCGTCAACGTGTGGGATGCGATCAGCGCGAAGGCCGTCGCGTCGCTGCCGGAGACACGGGCGCTGGCCACGGCCAGCCACTCGATCGCCGCCACCCTCGGCTACGAGGACGGCGAACGCATCCCGCGCGAGCTCATGCTCGACATGGTCGCCCGCATCGTCGCGACGACCGACCTTCCGGTGAGCGCCGACCTGGAGGCAGGCTACGGCGATGCGGGGGAGACCATCCGCCGGGCGATCGGCGTCGGCGCAGTCGGCGCGAACCTCGAAGACCGGGTACGCCCCTTCGACGAGGCGGTCGCCGCCGTGCGGGCCGCCGTGGCCGCTGCGGAGGCGGAGGGCGTGCCGTTCGCGCTCAACGCCCGCACCGATGTCTGGATCCGCGAGGGGTTCCCCACGGCCGATGAGAGGACCGAGGAGGCCATCCGGCGCGGCCGGGCCTTCCTCGACGAGGGCGCGACGTGCGTTTTCGTGCCCGGGCGGCTCGACGAGGAGACGGTGTCCCGGCTGGTCGGCGGCCTGGGCGACCGCACGCTCAGCGTCATCGCTGTCCCTGGCTCCCTCTCCCCCGCCCGGCTGAGCGAACTCGGCGTGGCCCGGGTGTCGTACGGCCCGTGGACGCAACGGGTCGCGCTCGCCGCATTGCAGGGCACGGCCGCAGAACTGTACGCCGGCGGCGAGCTGCCGGACACCGTTCCCGTCCTGAACTGACACGTCAGCGATCGCACCGACCGAAGGAGAGCCATGGCCGACTTCCGCGCCATCGTCATCGAGCAAGAGACTGAGGGCAGCCGTATCCTGGCGCACACAGCGGAGGTGAGGCAGCTGACCGACGCTTTCCTGATGCCGGGCGACGTCACGGTCGCCGTCGAGTTCTCCGACCTCAACTACAAGGACGGCCTGGCCATCGCCGGCCGACCGGGCGTTGCGCGGGTGTCGCCGCTCATCCCCGGCATCGACCTCGTCGGTATCGTCGACACGTCGCAGGACCCGCGCTGGCGGCCGGGAGACCGGGTTGTGCTGAACGGGGACGGCATCGGCGAGAGCCACCACGGCGGACTGGCCGAGCGCGCCAGGGTGCGTGGCGACGCCCTGGTGCGGGTGCCGGACACCCTGCTCAACGAGCAGGCCGCCGCGATCGGCACCGCCGGGTTCACCGCGATGCTCGCCGTGCTCGCACTGGAGCGCAACGGCGTCGATCCCGAGCAGGTGCACGCCTCGGGGTCGAGCGTCCTGGTCACGGGCGCGGCCGGCGGCGTGGGGTCGGTGGCCGTGGCCATTCTCGCGAAACTGGGATACCCGGTTACGGCATCCACCGGCCGGCCGGAGGAGCAGGGCGGTTACCTCACCGATCTCGGCGCCACCGCTGTCATCGACCGCGCCGAGCTCGCCGACCCGGGCCGGGCACTGCAATCGCAGCGCTGGGCGGGCGCGATCGACTCGGTCGGCAGCCACACCCTGGCGAACGTGCTCGCCCAGACCCGCTATGGCGGCACGGTCGCCGCCTGCGGGCTCGCGCAGGGCCCCGACCTCCCGGCGACCGTCATGCCGTTCATCCTGCGCGGGATCACTCTCTCCGGGATCAACTCGGTGGAGGCGCCCCTGGCGCTCCGCGAGGCGGCATGGCGTCGGCTCGCCACCGATCTCGACGAAGAGGCGCTCGCCGCGATGACCCGGTTCATCCCACTGGCCGAGGCGATCCCCGCCGCCGAGGACATCCTGGCCGGCCGTCTGCACGGGCGCACCGTCGTCGATGTCCGGGCTTAGAGCGCGCGCTGCCGTAGGCTGACCGCATGATCGTGCTCGCGACCGTCGTCGTCACCCTCGCCGCCGCCCTGCACATCGGCATCTTCGTAATGGAGAGCGTCGCCTGGGCACGACCGGCCGTGTGGAAGCGATTCGGAGTGGCCGACCAGGCGACGGCGGACACCACGCGCCCGATGGCCTACAACCAAGGGTTCTACAACCTGTTCCTCGCCATCGGCGCGATCGTCGGCCTGATCCTGTTCGGCGTCGGCCTGCACGCGGCGGGCCTGGCGCT
Organism: uncultured Leifsonia sp.; assembly: GCF_945957465.1. Taxonomy (GTDB): domain Bacteria; phylum Actinomycetota; class Actinomycetes; order Actinomycetales; family Microbacteriaceae; genus Leifsonia. The sequence goes on along the minus strand of NZ_CAMFLC010000006.1, from coordinate 121,928 downwards.
CATCCTGTTCACCATGGCGAGCATGCTGGCGGCGTCGATCGTCCTGGTGACCACCGGTCGCGGCTACGTGCGACCGGCGATCATCCAGGGCACGCTGCCGCTCATCGGCATCGTGCTGATGCTGCTCTCCTGACGCGGGTCAGCGGAGCTCGGGAGCGACCGACTCCGGACGCAGCCCTCTGCCCACCAATCGCGCCGTGAACCGCTGGGCCAGCGGTGTCGCCACGGTGATCGCCGCCCTCAGCGCGGGCGGCGGCGGCGAGGGCAGGATGGGGCCCGCCCCCGTCCGGCTGATGCGGCGGTGCGCCGCCAACTGGATGCGCTGCATCCACTCCACCGGCGGGAGGCGCCTCCGCTGGACGGCGTCGAGCAGCCGGAGGTCGACGGGACCGTCGCGCAGCGGAGCCGCCAGAGCGTTCGCTGTCGCGACGGCATCCTGGACCGCGTAGTTCACGCCGACGCCGAACGCCGGCGACATGGCGTGGGCGGCATCGCCGATGGCCAGGAAGCCGTGCCGGTACCAGCGCGGGAGCCGGTCGATCTGCACGTTCAGGAGCTTGAGCGGCTCCCAGTCCGTGATCGTCTCCAGCGGCTCGCGGAGGAAGGGCGCGGCCCCGGCCACGGCGGACCGGAACGCCGGCAGACCGGCCTCCCGGAGCGCGTCGATCCCGCCCTTGGCGATCACCAGGCCGGTCTGGAAGTAGTCGCCGCGATCGATCGTCACCACCATGGCGCCACCGCCGAGGTACGCGAGAGTCGACGGCTGGGTCTCGGCAGGCTTCGGGAGCCGGAACCAGATCACGTCGATGGGCACGCCGAAGCGCCGAGGGCGGAGGCCGACGGCCGATCGCAGCACCGAGTCACGACCGTCGGCCGCCACGGTCAGGTCGGCCTCCACCCGCAGCTCGCCGGACGGACCCCGCGCCACCAGGCCGCGCACGGCGTCGCCGTCACGGATCACGCCGGTGACCTCGGTCTGCATCACGAGCCGGAAGTTCGGATACCGCTCCGCCTGCCGGGCGAGGAAGCTCAGGAAATCCCACTGCGGCGCGAGGACGAGGAAATCGTCGGGCGGTCGCAGCCTCCCGAAGTCGATGGGGTGCAGCCGGGTGCCGTCGACCACGGCGTCGAGGGTGCGGATGCTGTTGTGCGGCAGGCCCAGGAAGTCGTCGCGCAGTCCCAGTTCACCCAGGACGCTCACGGTCGAGGGGTGGATGGTGTCGCCGCGGAAGTCGCGAAAGAAGTCGGCGTGCTTCTCGAGGACGACCACGTCGAGCCCGGCGCGCGCCAGGATGAGCCCGAGCATCATCCCGGCCGGGCCGCCGCCTGAGATGGCGCAGGACGCCTGCATCATTTCCATGACCCCGAAGCGTATCCTCCCCACATGGCGATCGTCGGATCGGTTCTCATCGCGCTCGCGGCAGTCGTGCAGCTCGTGTTCTTCGCCATGGAGAGCATGCTGTGGTCGTCGCCGAACGTCTGGCGCCGCTTCGGGATCGCCGACCAGCGCGACGCCGACGTCGTGCGCCCGATGGCGTACAACCAGGGCTTCTACAACCTGTTCCTGGCCGGAGGCGCCACAGTCGGACTGGTGCTGTACTGGACGACACTGCGCCACGTGGGCTTCGGGCTGATCTTCTTCACCGGCACGTGCATGGCACTCGCCGCGATGGTGCTGCTCACGACGGGCCGCCGCCACTGGCGGGCAGCACTGCTGCAGGGACTCCCATCGCTGGTCGCGCTCGTGCTGTTCTCGATCGCGCACGCGGGCTGAGCGCCGGCGGGCTCCCGACACACCGCTTGCGTCTCGCGTGCCGTGGATGCGCTGTTGCTAAGGTGGGTGTAAAGTGCTGAGCCCGGCGCATGCTCGGGGTAGGCGCTTCCCGCCCCCGGCCGTTGCCGGGGGCCTTCATCGTAACGGGCAACTACCCCGGGCACCCCTCCCGAATAGCGATTGACAGCGGCATGCACGGCACTACCTACGTGCGACCAAGTGCTCTGCGGAGCGACCCCTGCGACAGACCTACTCGGGGGAACTATCGCTCGCCACCCGGCATACGCGACAAGATCGGCCATTTGAACCAAGTAGGACTCGTGCGACGCTCTTGGCACGGGGTCATCGACGAAATGCCTGGCGTCGACACGGATGGTCCCGTCTCCGAGCATGCTTCCTGCGGTCAGAAATCGTCGCGCCTTTCGTACGATACGTCGGATGGAGTCGTTTTCCCCGTTGTCGTGGAGGATCATCATCCTCTGCCTCTCGTAGTGGGTCGTGCGCTCGAGTCTTTGAAGCAGAGTCGTCCACGCGAACTCGAAGCAGTTCGAGCCACTCAGCCCATTGCGTTCCTTGTCGATCACGATTGCGAACGCTCGCGCTCCGATCCGGCCCACGATGTCGAGGTGAGCCCGGTAGATGAGATCGCGCTCGGCCGGAGCGAGCCCGAGTGTTCTGAACGCCCCGCTGGAGCGGATCAGGTAGTTTGCCTTCACCTCCGCTGTAACTGGAAGTTCGAAGCGGTCACGCAGGCGTCGCCTGAATTCCACGAGTTGATCGAAACCCGTGGACCACGTATCCGCGTGGATGAGTACGCACCCCAAGACGTAATGCGAGGTCGCCCCGCTCAGTGACGAGCTGCCCGTATTCCCGGACTCGTCGATGTAGGCAAGCAACATCGATCCAGGATCTCCCAGGATTCGAAGGAAACCGGCACGCCACGCCCGGTACTCAAATGTGAAATCGGCTATACGACACTGCCGGGGTGACGGTCAGTCGATGATCTCCCCGTCGGCCGGAATCTCGCTGACGTCGACCCGCAGGGCCTCCACCAGCTTCGCGGCGTGCGGCGTCGAGACGATCACGCGCGAGAACTCCTCGCCGTCGAGGTCGACCACCACGGCCGCGCGCTGCTTGCCCTTGATGAGCAGGAAGTCCTTGCCGCCGTGGAACTTCCAGGTGCCGACCGAGAGCGTGAGCGGGACAGCGGCACCCGGTGCGCGGATGCCGCGGATCCAGATCCACGGGTCTTCCGTGATGGCCACCGACCGGATGCTGTCGCGCGGAATGACGAGATCGTCCCGGCGCAACGACAGCGCCTTCTCAGCCCGCGTGAGATGGATCTCCAGGCGATCGGGGTGAACGTGCAGGTCGGCCATAGGTCTATCCTGCCCGGCGACCGCCGTGCGCGGGGGTCGCGAATCTCACAAAGCCGTAACCGTTGGCTTGGAATCGACGGCATCCGCAGGGCTGCCGGGTCGCAGCCCTGGGCTGCACGGACTCACATGATCCGCCGACGCAGCCGCCATGTATCCTTCTCGTCGTGGCAACGCAGCGGCGGACTCCGGGCTCGCAGACTTCACTTCGTGAAGCCAACCGGGCTCGCATCGTCGACGCCATCAAGAAGCACGGCGGCCTGACCCAGGTCGAGTTGGCCGGCGCGACGGGCCTCTCCCCCGCGACGGTCTCGAACATCGTCAAGGAGCTGTCGAGTTCGGGCGTGCTCCACACTGCGCAGAGCATCCGCTCGGGACGACGCGCCCAGCACGTGACGCTCGCGCACGCGCTCGGCCTCGTCGTCGGCGTCCACTTCTCCACGCGCCACCTGCGCGTCGCGCTAGCCGACGTGGCCAACACCGTGGTGGCCGAGAACCACATGCCGTTGGCCAAGGACCATCGTGCCGACAACGAGCTCGACAAGGTGTCGATGCTCCTCACCGACATGCTCGAGTCCGTCGGCGCATCGCGAGACGAGGTGCTCGCCATCGGGCTCGCGGTGCCGGCGCCGCTCGACCGCCGCACCGGCACCATCGCCCGCAGCGGCATCATGCGGGGCTGGGACGGTGTGGTCATCGCCGAGGCCCTGGAGCGCCGCGTCAAGCGGCCGGTGTTCATCGACAACGCCGCGAATCTGACCGCGCTCGCGGAGTCGCGCCTCGGCGCGGGCCGCGGCAAGCGCACGACCATCACGCTGGATGTCGGCGACGGGATCGGCGCCGGGCTACTCCTCAACGGGCAGCTGTTCCGCGGCAACAACGGGGTGGCAGGCGAGTTCGGTCACACCACGATCCGCGAGAACGGCCCGCTCTGCCGCTGCGGCAACCGCGGCTGCCTGGAGGCGATCGCGGGAGGCCCCGCCATCCTCGACGAGCTGCGCGACCATCTGGGCAGCCTGAAGCTCGGCGACGTCGTGCTGCAGGCGATGGCCGGCGATGCCCGCTGCATCCGGGCGATCGCCGACGCCGGCAAGCACATCGGCATCGCCACGGCGAACCTCTGCAACCTCCTCGACCCGGAGCGCGTCGTCGTCGGCGGCGAACTGGCGCGCGCCGGCGAGCTGCTGCTCGGGCCGATGCGGCACGCGGTGGAGCGCTCGATCATCGTCAACGAAGACCTGATGCCCGATATCGTCCAAGGCCAGCTCGGAGTGCGGGCCGCGACGCTGGGAGCCGTCGCGCATGCCGTCGACAGCGTCTCGATCACCGGCGTCGGCGTCGCCGTGTGACGCTCGTCCCCCATCCTCGGCCCGCCGTGCCCCCCGTCCGTGACGAACCGTTATCGAAAGCTTGAATTCAAGTATTGACGCCAAGCTCCCGCACTGACACACTCAACCCAGCCGCCAAAGAAGGCGGCCTCGAATCGGAGGTTTTTCAATGAAGATCGCCACCAAGAGAGCGGTCGTCGCGTCCGCAGCGATCCTGGCCACAGCCCTCACACTCACAGCGTGTTCGAACGGTTCCGGAAACTCCTCGTCGAACAACGCCTCGGATGCCGCCAACGCAAAGATCGGCCTCCTGCTGCCCGACTCGGTCACCGCCCGCTACGAGTCGGCGGACAAGCCGTTCTTCGAGGCGAAGGTCAAGGACCTCTGCTCCGGCTGCCAGGTCCTCTACGCGAACGCGGACGGCGACGCCAGCAAGCAGCAGCAGCAGGCGGAGTCCATGCTGACCCAGGGCGTCAAGGTCCTGGTCCTCGACCCGTTCGACGGTGAGGCCGCCGCGTCGATCGTCGGCGAGGCGAAGGCCAAGAACATCCCGGTCATCTCCTACGACCGCCTCATCAACAGCCCCGACCTCAACTACTACATCTCGTTCGACAACGAGAAGGTCGGCAAGCTGCAGGCGCAGGCCCTGGTCGACAAGCTGAAGAAGGACAACGTTCCCGCCGGCAGCGGCATCCTGATGGTCAACGGCTCGCCGACCGACAACAACGCCACCCTGTTCAAGAAGGGTGCGCACAGCGTCATCGACTCCAGCGGCTACAAGGTGCTCGCCGAGTACGACACACCAGGATGGGACCCCGCCAAGGCCCAGGACTGGGTGTCCGGTCAGGTCTCGCAGTTCAAGGACCAGATCAAGGGCGTCTACGCGGCCAACGACGGCACCGGCGGCGGTGCGATCGCAGCCATGAAGGCGGCCAACCTGAGCCCGCTCCCGCCGGTCACCGGTCAGGACGCCGAGCTCGCTGGCATCCAGCGGATCCTCGCAGGCGACCAGTACATGACGGTCTACAAGGCGCTCCAGCCCGAGGCCGAGCAGGCGGCGACCCTCGCCGTCGCTCTGACGAAGGGCCAGAAGCCGACCGAGCAGACCACCGAGGTCGCCACGGCAGGCGGCGCGAAGATCGCCTCGATCCTGTTGAACCCGGTCGCGGTGACGACCGACAACATCGAGTCGACGGTCGTGAAGGACAACTTCTACGGCCCCGACTCCGCCTCGAAGATCTGCACCGCCGACTACAAGGCGTACTGCGACAAGTACGGCATCAAGTAGTCACCGAGAGCACCACCCACCCGGCCCGGGCATGCGGACATCCGCCATCCCGGGCCGGGTGGTTCCGCCATACAGTTAGCAAGAAAGCACGCGAACGATCGCGCAGCGTGATCGGTAGCGTCAGGCTCGAAGGAGAACGCCGTGACGATGGAATCCGCGGTCACCGACCAGGAGCGGTCCAGCCGACAGCCCGTCCTCTCATTACGAGGAGTATCGAAAGGATTCGGTGCCGTCCAAGCCCTGACGGACATCCACCTCGACGTCTACCCCGGAGAGGTCGTTGCCCTGGTGGGAGACAACGGAGCGGGCAAGTCGACGCTGGTCAAGATCCTCGCGGGAGTCCACCCGCAGGACTCCGGGACCATCAGCTTCGACGGGCAGGACGTCCACATCCCCTCGCCGGCCGCGTCGCGCGCGCTCGGCATCGCGACGGTCTTCCAGGACCTGGCGCTGTGCGACAACCTCGACGTCGTCTCCAACCTCTTCCTCGGGCGCGAGATCACCCGCGGGACGCTCGACGAGGAGGAGATGGAGAAGCGTTCGTGGAGCCTGCTCCGTCAGCTCTCGGCGCGGATCCCCTCGGTGCGGATCGCCGTCGCCTCGCTCTCGGGAGGCCAGCGGCAGACCGTCGCCATCGCGCGCTCGCTCATCGGCGACCCGCGCGTGGTCATCCTCGACGAGCCGACCGCCGCCCTCGGCGTCGCACAGACCGCGGAGGTGCTCAACCTCATCGAGCGCCTCCGCGAGCGCGGGCTCGGCGTCATCCTGATCAGCCACAACATGGCCGATGTGCAGGCCGTCGCCGACCGCGTCGCCGTGCTGCGGCTCGGCCGGAACAACGGGGACTTCCGGGTTCCCGACGTCAGCTACGAAGAGATCATCTCGGCGATCACCGGCGCGACCGACAACGTCGTCGCGCAGCGGGCCGAACGCATCGAGGAGCGCGTCGAGCGCCTTGAGAACAGCGAAGGGAACCAGGCCTGATGACCAAGGCACCAGAGACTCCGGCCCAGGTCGCCGCCGACCTGCAGGACGAACGCCTGATCCGTGAGGAGGGCCTCGGCGGCGCGGTGCGCGCCTTCGGGCGTCGCGTGCGGGGAGGCGACCTCGGCTCGCTGCCCGTCGTCGTGGGGCTCATCGTGATCTGGGTCGTGTTCCAGATCCTGAACCCCAACTTCCTGAGCGCCAACAACCTGGTCAACCTCACCCTGCAGTGCGCGGCGATCGGTACGATCTCGATCGGCATCGTCCTGGTGCTGCTGCTCGGGCAGATCGACCTGTCCGTCGGCTCGGTGAGCGGTGTCGCGGCGGCCATCCTCGGCGTCGGCTTCACCCAGCTGCACTGGCCGCTCGCCCTGACCGTGATCGTCGCGATCCTCGCGGGCTCGGCCATCGGCTACCTGTACGGGCTGCTGTTCACCCGGTTCGGCGTCCCGAGCTTCGTGATCACGTTGGCCGGCCTCCTCGGCTTCCTGGGCGTCCAGCTCTGGATCCTCGGACCGAACAGCTCGATCAACATCCCCTACGACTCGTGGATCGTGAAGTTCGCGCAGCAGACCTTCCTGCCGCCGTGGGCCGCGTACACGCTCGCCGCGATCGCCGCGCTCGGCATGTTCTTCTCGGACTGGCGCCGCAACGCCCGCCGACGCAAGGCCGGGCTGTCCGAGGGCTCCGTAGCCGTCGTCCTGGTCAAGGCAGCACTCCTGCTGATCGGCCTGTGCATCGCCGTCTGGTACCTCTCCACCGACCGAGGCACGGGCGCGATGTTCCTGCTGTTCGTGATCCTGGTGATCGTGATGAACTTCTTCCTCACCCGCACCAAGTGGGGCCGCTCGGTGTTCGCCGTCGGAGGCTCGGTGGAGGCCGCCCGTCGAGCCGGCATCAAGGTCAACCGCGTCTTCATCAGCGTCTTCATCCTGTGCTCCACGTTCGCTGCGCTCGGCGGTCTGCTCGCCGCGGCACGCCTCGCGTCGGTGAGCGCATCGTCCGGCGGCACCGACACGAACCTGAACGCCATCGCCGCGGCGGTCATCGGCGGCACGAGCCTCTTCGGCGGCCGCGGGTCGGCGTGGTCGGCGCTGCTGGGCATCCTGGTCATCCAGTCGATCTCCAACGGCCTGACGCTGCTGAACCTCGACTCGTCGTACCGCTTCATGATCACGGGCGCGGTGCTGCTGCTCGCGGTCATCATCGACTCGCTGTCCCGCCGCTCGCGCGAATCGCACGGGCAGGCTTAGCGGCCGGCGACCCGGGGCGGGTGTGAGAAGGTGGATCGGTGACCCGGACCACCACCTTCCACGCCCGCCTTCTGCGTTCCGGAGCGGACCCGCAGACGGTGACGGTGCGGGCGCCGTCCGACGTGCCTCCCCGCACGCTGCGGCGCGCAGCAGGTGGCGGAGGTCAGCTCAACTTCGACGTGTACGCGCTGCTCGACGCCGATGGCTGGCCCGCGTCGGCCACCTACACCTATGTCGAGTCGCTCGCGCGCGACCCCTCCGCCGCCGACGAGTGATCCGCCCCGCCGAGGGGTATCAGCTCGCGGAGGCCGCGGCCGCGGCTCGCGCGGCGGCGGGGAGCGCGTCCAGGATGCGGTCGACCGCCGCGTCGTCGTGAGCGGCCGTGACGAACCACGCCTCGAACACGCTCGGCGGCAGTGATACTCCGGCATCCAGCATTGCGTGGAAGAACGGCCGGTAGCGGAACGCCTCCTGCGACTGGACCTCGGCATACGAGCGCGGTGCTGCCGCGAAGTCGCCGAACACGAAGCTGAACAGGTTGCCCGCGCGCTGGACGCGATGCGCGACGCCCTCCGCCGCCAGCGCGCCCGAGACCGCGGCCGACAGCGTGCCGGCCACGACGTCGAGCCGGTCGTACACCGCCTCGTCGGCGTGCGCCAGCGTAGCGAGGCCGGCCGCCACCGCGACCGGGTTGCCCGACAGGGTGCCGGCCTGATAGACCGGCCCGGTCGGCGCGAGGAAGTCCATGAGCTCGGTCCGACCGCCCACGGCGGCCAACGGCATCCCGCCGCCGATCACTTTGCCGAACGTGACGAGATCGGGCGTGTAGCTCCGGTCGAGCCCCCAATAGCCTGCCTCGCTCACCCGGAATCCCGTGAGCACTTCGTCGAGGATGAGCAGGGCGCCGTACTCGTGGGCCAGGTCGGTCAACGCGGCGTTGAAGCCCTCGTCCGGCGCGACGACGCCCATGTTCGCCGCGGCCGCCTCGGTGATCACGGCCGCGATGTCCGGGCCGTTCGCCTCGAACGCGGCACGCACGGCGTCGAGGTCGTTGTACGGCAGCACGAGCGTCTGCGCCGCGGTCGCCTCGGTCACGCCGGCGGAGCCCGGCAGCGACAGGGTCGCGAGACCCGACCCGGCCTCGGCGAGCAGGCCGTCGGAGTGGCCGTGGTAATGCCCGGCGAACTTGATCAGCAACGGACGGCCTGTGTAGCCGCGCGCCAGGCGGATCGCCGTCATCGTCGCCTCCGTGCCGGTGGAGACCAGCCGCAGCTTGTCGATGAACGGCACCCGGCCGAGCACGGCCTCCGCCAGCTCGGTCTCGGCGGGCGTGGAGGCGCCGAACGAGAGCCCCCGACCCGCGGCCTCCTGGACCGCCGAGACGACGGCGGGATGCGCGTGACCGAGGATCGCCGGCCCCCAGGATGCGACCAGGTCGACGTACTCACGCCCTTCGGCGTCGACGATGTAGGGGCCGCGCGCAGACACCATGAAGCGCGGGGTACCGCCGACCGAGCGGAACGCACGCACCGGCGAGTTGACCCCGCCCGGGATCACGCGCTGCGCACGCTCGAACTGCGCGAGGTTGACGTCGCCGAGCGCGGCGCCGTCGGCCAGACTTTGCAGATCCTGCGTGTCGCCGGCGTGACCGCTGCCCCTGTTCACGTCGTTCATCGCAGCCATCCCGCGACCTCGGTCGCCCAGTAGGTGAGCACGGCGTCGGCGCCCGCGCGGCGCGCGCCGACCAGGGTCTCTTCGATCACGCGCTCACGGTCGATCCAGCCGTTCGCGGCCGCGGCCTCCACCATCGCGTACTCGCCGGAGACCTGATAGGCCCAGACGGGGACGTCGCTCATCGCCGCGACATCGCTCAGGACGTCGAGGTAGCTCAGGGCCGGCTTCACCATCAGGATGTCCGCGCCCTCCTCGAGGTCGAGCCGTGCCTCGCGCAGACCCTCACGGCGGTTCGCCGGGTCCTGCTGATAAGCACGGCGGTCGCCGGAGAGCTGGGAGTCCACGGCCTCCCGGAACGGGCCGTAGAAGCCGGAGGCGTACTTCGCGGCGTACGCGAGGATCACGACGTCCGTGCGGCCCGCCGCGTCGAGGGCGTCGCGGACGGCGGCCACCTGACCGTCCATCATGCCGCTCAGGCCGAGCAGCTGCGAACCGGCCTCGGCCTGCGCGATCGCCATGTCGCGGTAGCGCAGGAGCGTCGCGTCGTTGTCGACGTGACCGTCGCCGTCGAGGACGCCGCAGTGACCGTGATCGGTGAACTCGTCCAGGCACAGATCGGTCTGCACCACGAGGGCGTCGCCGACCTCGTCGGCGACCGCGCGCGTCGCGACGTTGAGGATGCCATGCGGGTCGGTGGCGGCGGTGCCGGTCGCATCGCGGGTTTCGGGCACGCCGAAGAGCATGACTCCGCCGACACCGGCCTCCGCGGCCTCCACAGCCGCACGCTTCAGGGAGTCGAGACTGTGCTGCGCGACGCCCGGCATCGACGCGATCGGCTGCGGCTCGGAGGCGCCCTCCCGGACGAACAGCGGGAGGATCAGCTCCGCCGGATGGAGGCGGGTCTCTGCGGTCAGACGGCGCAGCGCCGGCGACTGCCGGAGCCGTCGCGGCCGCACAACGGGATGCAACTCACTCACTCTCCCCAGCCTACGCCCGCGCCGCTGGGTGCCCGCCGTCAGGAGGCGTTCGCGCGACCGGCGGCAGCGGCGACGGCATCGATGAGGGAGGCCGCCGTGCGCTCCTCTGCCACCACGTCGACCCGCAGGCCGTACTCGCGCGCATCGCGCGCGGTCTGCGGCCCGATGGCCGCGACCAGGGTCGTCTCCGGGATCGGGCCGAGCTGCACCTGGACCTGCTCCGCCACCGAACCGCTGGTGACGAGGATGGCCTGCACCAGCCCGTCGCGCACGTCGGCGACGATGTTCTCTGGCACCGGGATGCCGACCGTGCGGTAGGCGACGACCGACTCGACGTGGTGACCGATGCGACGCAGCCCCTCGGTCAGGAGCGGCTTGGCGATCTCCGAACGGAGCGTGAGGATGCGCAGCGGGACGGCACCTCCGGTCGCGGCCTCCCACTCCTCGAGGAGCCCGCGCGCCGAGTTGTCCTCGGCGGGGACGAGGTCCACGCTGTAGCCGGCGGCGGCGAGCGCTGCCGCCGTGGTCTCGCCGACCGCTGCGATGCGCGTGGTCGGCGGCACGACCGCCCGCGCCGCGCTCAGGACGTCCACGGTCGTCGCACTGGTGACGGTGACCCAGTCGAACCCGCCGGCGGCGAGGCGAGCCAGGGCGGCCTCGAGTGCCGGCGCGTCGGCGGTGGGCGCGAAGTTGATCATCGCGGCGACGACCGGCGAGGCGCCCTTGGCGCGCAGGTCGGCCGCGACGGAGTCTCCCCACGGACCGCCCCGCGGCACGAGCACCCGCCAGCCGGCGAGCGGCTTCGGGGCAGGAGACGTGGAGGTCATCGTGAGCTCCCCAGTGGGGCCAGGTCGGCGGCTCCCGCCGTGAGGAGTTCGGCCACAACGCGTGCGCCGACGTCGCGCGCGGCCTCGTCGAGGTCGGCGGCGCCGAACGAGTCGGGAGTGGCGGCGTGGGAGGCGGTGAGTCGTTCGGTGCCGTCGGGACGGTAGACGGTGGCGGTGAGGAAGAGCAGACCGTCGTCGACGAGTGCCGACGCGCCGATCGGTGCCGCGCAGCCCGCTTCGAGGCCGGCGAGCACGGCCCGCTCCGCGGTCGCACAGGCGTGCGTCGTCGCGTGGTCGACCGCCTTGAGCGCACGCGCGACGTCGCCGCGGCCGCTCTGCTCGCCCTCGCGGACCTCCAGCGCCAGGGCGCCCTGGCCCGGTGCGGTCGGAACCTGCGAGAGCGCGAAGAAGTCGGTGACCGCGTCGGTCCGGCCCAGCCGGCCGAGGCCGGCGGCCGCCAGCACGACGGCGTCGAGGTCGCCCTCGGTCACCCTCCCGAGCCGCGTGTCCACGTTGCCGCGGATGTCGATCACCTGCAGATCCGGTCGTGCCGACTTCAGCTGCGCGACGCGGCGTGGCGAGCCGGTGCCCACCGTCGCCCCCTCGGGCAGGGTCTCGAGGGTCCAGCCTTCGCGGGCGCACAGCGCGTCGCGGGCGTCCGCGCGCTTCGGCACGGCTCCGACGATCAAGCCCGGGGCCGCAGCCGTCGGGAGGTCCTTGAGCGAGTGCACCAGCAGGTCGCACTCGTCGGCCAGGAGCGCCTCCCGCAATGCGGTCGCGAACACGCCGGTGCCGCCCAGGTCGGACAGCGACTCCCGTGAGGTGTCGCCGTGGGTGGTCACGGTGATCAGCTCGACATCGAGGCCGGTCGCACGCGCGATCGACTCGGCGACCGCGCGGGTCTGCGCGATCGCGAGCGCGCTCCCGCGGGTGCCGATGCGCAGAACGCCGTCGCGCCGGTCGGCGCGGCCCTCGGCCAGGCTCACCGTGCCGGTCACGGCGCGAGCCCCGCAGCGGCGGGCTTGAAGCCCAGTCGGACGTTCTCGCAGCAGCCCGGGCGGCACACGTCGTACCACGGGCCGAGCGGAGTCAGGGCCGGGCGCTGGTCCACGGGAAGGCCGTCACGCCGCTCGAGCACCAGATCCACCAGGCCCTTCACGTAGCGCGCGTGCGTACCGGGCGTCGGGACGCGCACCGCGATGAGACCGTTCTCTTCGCTCGTCTCCATCGCCTCGTTGTCGAGGTCCCAGAGCACCTCCATGTGATCGCTGACGAACCCGAGCGGCACGATGATGACGGCCTTGACGCCGAGCGCGGGCAGTTCCGCGATCCGGTCGTTGATATCGGGTTCGAGCCACGGCATCGAGGGAGGGCCGGAGCGGGACTGGTAGACCAGGTCCCACCCGATGACGCCGTCCGCCGCCGCCTGCGAGACGACTTCGGCCACCGCCAGATGCTGAGCGGCGTAGGCGCCGCCCTCGCCGAAGCCGCGCTCGGCCGGCCCGGACTTGGCCGCGTCGGTCGACGGGATCGAGTGCGTCGAATAGAGGATACGGATCTCGGTGGCCGGGTCGATTCCCGGCACCCGCTCGCGGAGCTCGTCGACGGCGTTGCGCACACCCTCGATGAACGGCTCGACGAAGCCCGGGTGGTCGAAGAACTGACGCACCTTGTCGATCTGGATCGTGCCCTCCAGCCCGGTCTCCTCGAGCGCGCGGGCGAAGTCTTCACGGTATTGGCGGCAGCTCGAGTACGAGGAGTATGCGCTGGTGGCGATCGCGATGATCCGCCGGTGGCCGCGCTCGTCGGCCTCCCGGAGCGCGTCCTCGAGATACGGGTCCCAGTTGCGGTTGCCCCACAGCACGGGCAGGTCGATCCCGCGCGAGGCGAGCTCGGCCTCCAGGGCCGCCTTGAGCTCGCGGTTCTGGTCGTTGATCGGGCTCACGCCCCCGAAGTGACGGTAGTGGTGCGCGACTTCTTCGAGGCGCTCCTCCGGGATGCCACGGCCCCTGGTCACGTTCCGCAGGAAGGGGATGACGTCGTCCTGGCCCTCCGGCCCGCCGAACCCGGCGAGGAGGATCGCGTCGTAGGCGACGGGCTCGGTGACGTGCGCCGGGCCGGATGCGGCGGCAGGCGTGGCGCCCAGGACCCGGGGCGCAGCCTCGGTCCCCGTCACTGCAGGACCTCCACGATCTCGGCCGGGAGGATGCGGCGGCCGGTGAAGAACGGCACCTCTTCGCGCACATGGCGCCGAGCCTCGGTGTAGCGGAGGTCGCGCATCATGTCGACGAGGTCGGTGAGGTCGTCGGCCTCGAGCGGGAGGATCCACTCGTAGTCGCCGAGCGCGAACGATGCGACGGTGTTCGCCAGCACCCCGCGGAACGCGGCGCCCTTGCGCCCGTGCTCGGCCAGCATCTGCGACCGCTCCTCCTCGGGAAGCAGATACCACTCGTAGCTGCGCACGAACGGGTACACGCACAGCCAGCCCTTCGGCTCCTTGCCGCGCAGGAATCCGGGGACGTGCGAGCGGTTGAACTCCGCGTCGCGGTGCACGCCCATGGCGTTCCACGTCGGCAGCAGCGCCTTGAGCAGACGGGTGCGGCGGAGCTGGCGCAGCGCGTACTGCAGGCCCTCCGCGTCCGGGCCGTGCAACCAGACCATCACGTCGGCGTCGGCGCGGAGGCCGCTCACGTCGTACAGGCCGCGGGTGGTGACGTTCTGCAGCTCGAGATCGGCGATGACGCCCTCGAGTTCCTGCACCGCCTTCGGGACGTCGGTGCCGTCGAGGTCGTCGGGGCGCGCCGGGTCACGGCGCAGCACAGCCCACAGGGTGAACCCGCTCGGGACTTCGGGGGCAGCCTGTTCGGAGGGACGTGATTCGGGGGAGGTCGACTCTGCCGGGACGGCAGCCGGGGTACTCATACCGACAGTCTCCCTCGCAAACCTGTGAAGGCAAAAACGGTCACCGGCGGGAGGCCGCCACGATCCCCCAGACGACTCCGCCCACCACGACGGCGGCCCCCACCGCGATGCCGACGAGGGCGAGCGGGTTGTCCTCCCGCAGCCGGCGAACCCGTTCCGCGGTGCGCTGGGGCACATTCAGCTTGTAGGTGATCGCGTCGACGGTGGCGGCCAGTTCGGCGCGAGCACGATCGACGTCACTGCGGTCAGTTGTCATACTTGCCCAGCCCCTTCAGCGCGTCGATGTCGGTCTTGACGCTCGCGATCGTCTCCGTCGGAGCGACGCCGTTCATCCGCTTGAGCGACGAGACGCCGATCAGAGCGAGGACGACGGCGACGATCACGAGCGCCGCGAAGACGATGAGCGCCGACGCCCATCCCGGGAGCACCACGGCCAGCGCGAGGATCGCGGCCGCGACGAGGACGCCCACGGCGAAGAACAGCAGGGCCGCGGCGACCACGAAGAGCCCTATGCCGATGCCGGCATACTTGGCCTTCTCGGCGAACTCCGCACGCAGGTGGGCCAGCTCGGCCTTCAGCAAGCCGATGAGGAGCCGGGGCAGCGCCGTGATCAGCTCGCCCAACGACTGAGATCTCGCCCGCTCTCGATCGGTCATCCGCTCACCTGCCCCTTCGGTCGCATCCGGCGGCCGCTACTCCTGGTGATCATCCCGCGTCGCGGGCACCACGGCCACCCCCGACGGCCGCGGGCCGGGCTGCCGCGCCTCCCTGCGGCGGTCGTTGGCGCGCACGACGGCCTTCTTGACCGTGATGTACACGGCCTCGGGGACCTCGCCGATCTTCTCGGCGACGAAGTCCTCGACGGCGTTCACCTGCTTCTGCACGCCGGGCGACTCCCAGACCTTCAGCGCCGCCGACCTCATCTGCTCGTAGCGCTTGCGCCCGGCGCGCGTGCCGAGCACGTAGCCCACGGCCGCTCCGGTCACGAAGAGAAGCTTTCCCCGCATACGTCCCTCACCTCTTCAGGTCGTCGGTCAGTGCCTTCCAGCGTAGACCCCGTGCTCGCTCCGCCACCCGGCGTGCGTCCGGGATGACGGATGCCAGCCCGGTGCCGGTGAGCCAGGAGCCGGTCACCTCGAGACCCTCGACGCCCTCGACCTCGTCGCGGACCCGCTGGATGCGCTCCCGCTGCCCCACTGTCGCATAGGGAAGCGCGTTCGTCCAGGGGGTCCGGGCGAATGCGGAGACATCGGATTCCGTGAGCGGAATATTCAGGAGAGCCGCGGCATCCGCGACGGCGCGACGGCGGAGCTCGTCGTCGCTGAGGGCGACCGTCTCGGCCGGGCGGCCGGCACGGCCGTAGGACAGGCGCACCACGTGACGCCCGGGCCCCGCGGCCTCCGCCACCCACGCCCACTTGGCGCTGGAGTGCGTCATCGCCTTCGCGCCGACGCCCGACGCGCCGGTGTCGGCGACGAGGACACCCGTGCCGACCGGAGCGGCGCCGATGCGATCGTCCGTCAGGACCAGCGTGACCAGCTCGACGCTGGACGCGGCGGGCCAGTCCAGCGCAGCCAGATCGGCGAGCCGCGCGTCGGTGCCGGGCAGCAGCGCGAGCGCGGCGTCGGCGGGGGCCGTCACGACGAGGACGTCGGCATCGACGGTCGAACCACCGGCCAGCCGGAGCGTCCAGCGCGCCGGACGGTCGTCCGCGGGGCTCGGCAGCGGCGGGGACGGCTCCCCGGCCGCCCTGCCGGCGCCGGCGTCGGCATCGGCATCGGCATCGTCGTACGATCCGGCCAGGGCCTCCTCGACAGCGTGTGCCGCGACTTCCTCCGGGCCAGGGGCGACCCATGGCTCCACGCCGATCACCGGCGCCTCCGTGCGGATGACGCCGCCGCGGGCGACGATGTCGTCGGCGAGCGCAGCCGGCAGCTTCCACATGCCGCCGCGGATTCCCTGCACAGCGCTGCCCGCTTTGGCGGACGAGCGCAGGTCGCCCACCGCGCCGGAGAGCGAGCCGAGCCGTGTCAGCGCGGCGTTCAGTCCGGGGGCGACCACATCGACGTCGAGTTCGTCGGGGTTCGCCGAGTAGACACCGGTGACGACCGGCGACACCAGCTCGTCGAGGACCTTCGACCCCATGCGCTTGCGGACGAGCGTTCCGAGTCGGCGCTCCTGGCCGATCTTGAGCACGGGAAGCAGCCGGTCCATGTATGCGCGAACCGCGCCGCCCCACCCGATCGCCGCGACGACGTCGGTGGCGAGGGGGGAGCTCGGGATCCCCAGCAGACCCGCCCGGGGCAAGGGAACGCTGCGCGAGCCGTTCCGCACCCACGCCCCGGCCGGGTTCGGCGTGACGATCGCCTCACCGAGGCCGAGGTCGTCGAGGAGGTCGGCCACGTGGCCGCCCCGCGTCGCGAAGCTCTCGGCACCGGCGTCCAGCGTCAGGCCGTCGATCGCGAGCGGAGCCACCGAGCCGCCGACGCGATCGGAGGCCTCGAACACCGTGACCTCGAACCCGGGCCGGGCGCACTCCCGCGCGACCACGAGTCCCGCTACGCCTCCGCCGACGATCGCGATGCGCGTGGGCGGAGCCTCCACCGCGTGCCGCACCTCCGCGGCGAGAGCGTCGTGGTCGAGCGGCCCGGAGGTCACGCGCGCCACCCGTGGACGAGCTCCACGACGCGGGTCAGCACGGCAGGATCGGTCTCGGGCGGGACGCCGTGGCCGAGGTTCAGCACATGCGCCGGCGCCTCGCGCCCCCGCTCCAGCACATCGACGACGTGCGCCGACAGCACCTCCCATGGTGCGTCCAGCATCGCCGGGTCGACGTTGCCCTGCACCGGCACGACGTGGCCGAGCCGGCGGGCCGCCTCGTCGAGCGGGGTGCGGTAGTCCACGCCGACCGTGTCGGCGCCCACATCGTGCATCGCCTTCAACAGCTCCCCCGTCCCGACGCCGAAGTGGACGATGGGGACGTTGCGCACCAGCGGTTCGTTCGCATCGGCCTCCGCCGGCTCCCCGGATTCCGTCGGCGACGCCTCGCCCGCGGGCCGCGGCACCTCGTACGTGAGGTCGCGCACGTGCGACAGGGCGCGCGCCGACGCCGGAGCGACGTGCTCCACATAGTCGCGCAACGACAGCGATCCGGCCCACGAGTCGAAGAGCTGCGCGGCGCTCGCACCCGCCAGGAGCTGCGCGCGGAGGAAGGCGCCCGTGACATCGGCGCTCCAGGCCATGAGCCGCGCCCAGGTCTGCGGGTCGGCGTGCATCAGCGTCCGCGCGCGGATGTGGTCCTTCGACGGGCCGCCCTCGACCAGGTACGCGGCCAGCGTGAACGGCGCTCCGGCGAAGCCGATCAGCGGCGTCGATCCCAGCTCGGCCGTCGTTAGCCGCACGGCTTCGGCGATCGGCGCGAAGGTCTCGGCGTCGAGGGCGGCCGGGTCGGTCTCCTCCAACCGCGAGACGTCGGCCGCCGTGCGCACCGGCTGCTCGAACACCGGGCCGCGACCGGGCTGGATCTCCACGGCGACGCCGGCGAGCTTGAGCGGGACGACGATGTCGCTGAAGAAGATGCCGGCGTCGACGCCGTGCCTGCGCACCGGCTGCAGGGTGATCTCGCTGGCCATCGCCGGATCGAGGCAGGCGTCGAGCATCCGGGTGCCGACGCGCAGTTCGCGGTACTCGGGAAGGGACCGACCGGCCTGGCGCATGAACCAGACGGGCACGACCTCTTGGCGCTCTCCCTGGTAGGAGCGCACGAGGCGGCTGTCGGCAGTGCGGCCGGCGGAGAGCGGGTGGGACGGGTCGAGGGAGGTCACCCGCCCATTCTCCCAGGGACGAATCTGCCAATCCTCCGGGAATCTCGGCGATGGTCCGCCGGACGCGGTATCCCGATTCGAGGAACGCGGGCGGCGAGCGTAGGCTTTCCCCCGTGCTTCTCTGCTTCTCGTCGAGCCACCGCACCGCGGGGTTCGACCTCCTCGAACGGCTCGAGCGCCATGCGCCGGCCGTCACAGCGGCACTCGCAGAGCACAGCGAATTCGTGAGCGGATCGGTCGTTCTCGCCACCTGCAACCGCTTCGAGGCCTACCTCGACATCGACGAGCCCCTCCCAGCCGCGCGCGCCGTCCCGGCGGAGGCCGTCATCGACACGGTCAGTGCCGCCACCGGCATCGACGCCGACGAGCTCCGGGCCTCCAGCTCCGTCTACCGCGACGACGACGTCGCCGAGCACCTCTTCTCCGTTTCCAGCGGCCTCGAGTCCGTCGTGGTCGGCGAGGGCGAGATCGCCGGACAGGTGCGCCGGGCGCTCCAGACGGCGCGTGCGGCGGGAACGGTGACCGGCGACCTCGAACGCCTCTTCCAGGTCGCGTCCCGCACCTCGCGCGGCGTCAAGAACCGCACCGGCATCATGACCGCCGGGCGCTCGATGGTGCGGCTCGCACTCGAGCTCGCCGAGAGCCGGGTCGCCGACTGGAGTCGCGTGCGCGTGCTGCTGGTGGGCACGGGCAAGTACGCCGGTGCCAGCCTGGCGGCGCTGCGCGACCACGGCGTGAGCGATGTGCGCGTCTACTCGCCCACCGGACGGGCGGCGAAGTTCGCGCTCTCGCACGACGTGACGGCCGTGGCGCCGGGAGGCCTCCTCGAGGAGCTGGCGGGCGCCGACCTCGTGGTCGCCTGCTCCGCCGTCACCGACCACGTCGTCACGCACGCCCTGCTGGCCGAGGCGCTCCGCCTCCCGGGAGCCGCGGAGCGCCGCCTCGTCATCGACCTCGGCCTGCCGCGCAACGTCGACCCTGCGGTCGCCGGGCTGTCCGGAGTCGAGCTGCTCGACCTCGAGACCATCAGCATCCATGCCCCGGTGGAGGAGCTGAACGCCGCCGCCGACGCCCGCGAGCTCGTCGACGCGGCCGCGGCCGAGTTCGCCGCTCGCACCACCGAGCAGGCCGTGACGCCGGCTCTCATCGCGCTCCGCTCCCACGTCTTCGGCGTCCTCGACGCCGAGATCGCCCGTGCGCGCTCGCGCGGCGACTCGTCGGAGCAGACCGAGGCGGCCCTGCGTCACCTCGCCGGGGTCCTGCTGCACACGCCGTCGGTGCGCGCGAGGGAGCTCGCCCGCCAGGGCGATGCGCAAGCCTTCGTCGACGCGACCTCCGCCCTGTTCGGCCTGGAGGTCGACGACGTGCCGGCGACGCGGACGCTGCACGCCGTCGACGACGAGACCGCGGCATCCTGACGGATCACCCGACAACCGACCGAGGAGGACACGTGAGCGACGAGGCCACGATCACCACCGAAGAGCCGCACGCCGCCGCCGGGCTCCCGTACGCCGCGGAGGAACTCCGCACGGACCGCCTGCTGCTGCGCCCGCTCAACAGCGGAGACCTCGAGAACGAGCACGAGTTCAAGCGTGTGAAAGACGTGGCCCGCTACCTCTACTGGGAGGTGCACGACCACGACGAGTCGGCGGAGCACCTGCGCAAGCGCATCGCCATGAACCGGCTCGCCGCCGACGGCGACGGGATCGTGTACGCCGTCGAGCTGCCGGAGCCCGATGGCGGCCACGGACGGGTCATCGGCCACGTGAGCCTGTTCCTCAAGAAGGCCGAGTGGGCGAAGTTCGAGATGGGCTGGGTCTTCCACCCGGCGGTCCACGGTCGTGGTTACGCCACCGAGGCCACCACGCGCCTGCTCGAACTGTGCTTCGACACGCTCGGCGGGCACCGCGTCTTCGCACAGCTCGACGCCCGCAACGAGGCCTCCGCCCGCCTGTGCGAGATCCTCGGGATGCGGCAGGAGGCGCTTCTGCGCCAGACCGAGATCGCCAAGGGCGAATGGACGGACACCGCGGTGTTCGCGATCCTCGAGCAGGAGTTCCGCGCGGGCCGATGACCTCCGCGCATCCTCAGTAGGATGGACGGGTCCCCACACCACCCGGCACCGAACAGGGAGCACCCATGGCCGCACCGTCGAGACTGGATTCCGTCATCACGCTGGCGCAGCACCGCGGATTCGTGTTCCCCTCCGGCGAGATCTACGGCGGTACCCGCTCGGCGTGGGACTACGGCCCCCTCGGCGTCGAGCTCAAGGAGAACATCAAGCGCGAGTGGTGGAACGCCTTCGTGCGCGGCCGCGGCGACATGGTCGGCCTCGATTCGGCGATCATCCTCCCCACCGCGGTGTGGGAGGCCTCCGGTCACGTGCAGGTCTTCAGCGACCCGCTGACCGAGTCGCTGATCACCCACAAGCGTTACCGCGCCGACCACCTGTTCGAGGCGTACGAGGCCGAGCACGGCCACCCGCCGGCGAACGGTCTCGCCGACATCGCCGACCCGGACCACCCGGACAAGGTGGGCCAGTGGACGCCCATCCGCCAGTTCTCCGGTCTGATGAAGACCTACCTGGGTGTCGTGGACGACGAGTCGGGCCTCCACTACATGCGTCCCGAGACCGCGCAGGGCATCTTCACCGACTTCGCCGCCGTGCTGCAGACCGCACGCAAGAAGCCGCCGTTCGGCATCGGCCAGATCGGCAAGGCGTTCCGCAACGAGATCACGCCGGGCAACTTCATCTTCCGCACCCGCGAGTTCGAGCAGATGGAGATCGAGTTCTTCGTCGAGCCCGGAACGGACGAGGAGTGGTTCCAGACCTGGATCGACCTCTGCTGGGACTGGTTCGTCGACCTCGGCATCGACCCGCAGAACATCCGCCGTCTCGAGCACGAGAAGGACAAGCTCGCGCACTACTCCAAGCGCACCATCGACATCGAGTACAAGTTCGACTTCGTGGGAAGCGAGTGGGGCGAGCTGATGGGTGTCGCCAACCGCACCGACTTCGACCTCAAGACCCACATCGAGCACTCGGGCAAAGACCTCAGCTTCTTCGACCAGAACAAGAACGAACGCTATGTGCCGTTTGTGATCGAGCCGTCGTTCGGTCTCACCCGCGCGCTGATGGCGTTCCTCGTCGACGCCTACGACGAGGAGGAGGTGCCGAACGCCAAGGGCGGCACCGACAAGCGCACCGTGCTGCACCTCGACCCGCGTCTGGCGCCGGTGAAGGTCGCCGTGCTCCCCCTCTCTCGCAACGAGGCGCTCTCGCCCCTCGCACGCGGCCTGGCCGACACGCTGCGCAAGCGCCGCAACGTCGACTTCGACGACTCCGGCGCTATCGGCCGCCGCTACCGCCGGCAGGACGAGATCGGCACGCCGCTCGCGGTGACCGTGGACTTCGACTCCCTCGAGGACGACGCGGTGACCGTGCGCGACCGCGACACGATGAAGCAGGAGCGCATCCCCCTGGAAGGCCTCGACCGCTACCTCGCGGAGCGTCTGCGCGAGATCTGACCTCCGCGCAGGGCCACCGACCGCTAAGGTGGGGCCACCGCGACGGAGACACGATGAGCACGGCTCCCCCCAACACCGCGCCGGCCCCGCCGGCCACTCCCTCGCCGGAGAGACCCCCGGCCTGGGCGATGCTGCGCGCGTACGTTCAGGTCGCACCGGCGAGTGTCGCGCTCGCGCTCATCGTGCTGGCGACCTCCATCGCCACCGGGACGCTGTGGAGCGCGGCCACCGCGGGCGGCGGGGCGCTCGTCTGGGCCGCCGGTGTGTCGACGACCATCCACGCGGGCTTCTGGTGGACACCGCTGACGGCGTTGTTCGTGCCCGAGGATCCCATCCAGGTCGTGGTGTCGTTCGTGCTCGCTCTGACACTCGTGGCCGCGGCGGAGCGGCTGCTCGGCACCGCCCGGCTGGTGCTCGCCTTTCTCGTCACGGGTGTCGTGGGCGTCACGCTCGGGGTGCTCGGGCAATGGGCCGCGGCCGGCATCGGAGAGATCCTGGCCCGGGCGACCGAGTTCGACTTCACGCTCGACCCGACCATCGGAATCGTCGGAGCGCTCGTCGCGGCCAGCGCCTTCGCGAGCACGCTGTGGCGGAGGCGCATCCGGCTGCTGACGTTCGCGGTCGTGGTGATGTTCGTGCTCTACAACGGCGACCAGAACAACGTCTACCGCCTGTTCGCCGCACTGCTCGGTCTCGCGCTGGGCGTGATCCTGCGACGGGGCCGCCTCCAGAGGATGCGCCGCAGCTCCCACGCCGAGACGCGCAACCTCGTTGCGGCGATCGTCGCCATCACCGCCGTCGGGCCCCTCGCGGCGCTGCTGCCGCCGGGCGGTCTGGGTCCGCTCTCGTTCGTGGCCGCGCTGTTCCTGCACCAGGAGGTGGATGCCGCCTCCGTGCTCGCCGCCTGCCGGGTCGCCGACACCTCCAACTGCCGCGACGAGCTCGCCTCGGTCGCCATCCAGGGCGTCGGACCCCTGCTGCTCACCCTGCTGCCGCTGGTCCTGCTGATCGTGACGGCGATCGGCCTGCGCCGCGGCCGCCACTTCGGGTGGCTGCTCGGGATCGTGGTGAACGTCGCGATGATCGTGCTGCCGTTCACCGCGCTCCCCGGGGGCGACGTCAACGTGCGGGTGGACAGCCTCGACGCGCTCGCACCCGCGATCGAGGTGCTGCTCTGGCTGCTGGCCGCCTTCCTGGTGCCGTTCGCGTCGATCGTGCTGCTGCTGGCGACCCGGCGGCAGTTCCAGATCCGGGCGCCACGGGATGCCGTCGTGCGCTTCACGATCCTGGTCGTCGTCTCGTTCGCCCTGCTCGCAGTCGCCTACCTGATCGCGGGCCTCGCGGCTCTCGGCTCGTTCGTACCGGAGGCGAGCATCGGCGACGTGTTCCTCTCGACGCTGAGGCTCTTCGTGCCATCGGGTTTCGAGTCGGTGCTGGGGCCGGTGATCGTGCCGACGGCGCCGGTGGTCCTGTTCCTCTATCAGTGGGTCGGACCGGTGTTCTGGACGATCTTCGTCATCGGCACGATGCGGCTCTACCGGGCGACGTCGACCGGGCGCACGCTCGGCGACGAGGTGCATTTCCGCGAGCTGCTCCACGCCGGCGGCGGCGGGACACTGGGATTCATGGGAACCTGGCCCGGAAATGTCTACTGGTTCTCCGAAGACGGCGAGGCGGCCGTGGCGTACCGCGTCATCAACGGTGTCGCCATCACCCTGTCCGATCCGGTCTGCCGCCCCGAGCGCGCGGAGCAGACCGTCATCGACTTCATCGGCTTCTGCGACGCCAACAGCTGGACTCCCGCGTTCTACAGCATCCACGGCTCGTTCCTGCCGGTGTTCGAGTCGCTCGGCTGGCAGACCGTCTCGGTCGGCGAGGAGACCCTCATGCACCCGCAGAGCTTCGACATGCAGGGCAAGCCCTGGCAGAAGGTGCGGCAGGCGCACAACCGGGGCGTGAAGGAGCGCATCTCGACACTGTGGACGACCTGGGACGAACTGGCCCCATTGCAGCAGAGCCAGATCGTCGCGCTCAGCGAGCAGTGGGTCTCCGAGAAGGAGCTGCCGGAGATGGGCTTCACGCTCGGCGGGATGGCCGAGCTGAAGGACCCGGAGGTGCGGCTGTACCTCGCATACGATCCGCAGGGCGACCTGCAGGCCGTGACCAGCTGGCTGCCCAGTTGGCGCGACGACCGTGTGGTGGGCTACACGATCGACTTCATGCGCCGCGCCGACCGCAGCATCCCCGGGATCATGGAGTTCGTGATCGCCTCGGCGGCCCAGCGGATGCGCGGAGAGGGCGTGGAGGTGCTCAGCTTGTCGGGCGCGCCGCTCGCCACCAAGCCCGCCGGCGCCCTCGACGACCAGACCGAGGCCGAGGGTGGGGCCGAACCGGCCGTGATGGACCGTCTGCTGGCCTTCCTCGCGAAGACCTTGGAGCCGGCCTACGGCTTCGCGTCGCTCTTCACCTTCAAGAGCAAGTTCAACCCGACCTACGAGACACTGTGGATGGCGTACCCCGACGCGGTCGCGCTGCCCGCGATCGGCAACGCGATCGGCCGCGCGTACCTCCCGGACGCGAACGCGAAGGAGTACGTCGCGCTCGCCAAGACGCTGATGCGCTGAGCGCGGACACGCCGCAGCGCACCGCGTGAAACGGGCTGAGGCGGACCGCTGGTTCGACTACGCGGCGGAGCGTGCGTTCCTGGGGTGATTCCCGCGGGGACGAGCCGGTGGTAGGCGCAGCTCGGCGAGCAGGCCGCCGGCGGGGTTGGCGCGCAGCCGCACGACGCCGCCGTGCGCGTCGGCGACGCTCGCCGCGATCGCGAGGCCCAGACCGCGCCCGCGGGTGGCGTCGCCGCCGGAGGTGCGCCCGGCGCCCCGCACGAACGGCTCGAGCAGAGTCTCGACGATCTCGTCGGGGACGCGCTCCCCGGTGTTGCGGACCACGACCGCGATGGTGTCGCCCTGCCCGGATACGCGGACCTCAACCCTTCCGCCGTGGTGGTTGTGCTCGACCGCGTTCCGCATCAGGTTGCCGATGCATTGCCGCAAGAGGACGGTGTCGCCGAGCACGACGGAGTGCCCGGGCACCGCGCTCGACGGCGAGACCAGAACCTGCACGTTGCGGCGGCGGGCCTCCGGGGCGACGGCGCGGGCCGCCCCCGCCACGACGAGTGCCAGGTCGACGGGCTCGCACGTCAGCCTGCCCTCGCTGATGTCGGCGAGGTCGAGCAGCGCCTCCACGGTCTGCAGGTTCGTGCTGTTGACGGTGCGGATGCGGCCGGCCAGCGCGCGCAGGGCCGCGGAGTCCGCCTCCGGGTCGGCGAGCGCGACGTCGATCATGGTCTGCACGGTCGCGAGCGGAGTCCGCAGTTCGTGGGAGGCGTTGGCGGCGAAACGACGATGCGCCTCGAAGGAGCGGGCGAGCGAATCGAGCATGCCGTCGAAGGTGTCGGAGAGACTGCGGATCTCGTCTTTCGGGCCCCGCAGACCGATGCGATGGTCGAGCAATCCGGCCGCGGCGAGGGTGGCGGCGTCGTTGATCGATTTCAGGGGGCGGAGCACGCGCCCTGCCACGATCCAGCCGATGATCCCGCTGAGCACGGCAAGGAGCGCGAGGGCGACGACGGAGATGAGCAGCAGCAGCTGCAGGAAATCGGCCTCACTCGTCACCGAGAACGGGGCGGTGGCCCGAAGGGCTTCGACGCGTTCCGTGTCGACGGTCGCCGGCTGCTCCGCTGTGGCCACGGGCATCGGGGTCCTGGTGCCGAACGTCGCCGGACTGCCGTCTGCGGTCGTGGACGCGACGATCGCGTAGGACGGCACGAAGCGCATGAACACCCAGACGACGGCGATGAGCACTGCGCCGCATCCCGTCACCAGCCCGGCGTAGGTCAGGGTCAGGCGCGACCGGATGGTGAACCGGGGCCGCCAGGAGAGCAGGGGGCTCGCGTCGGGTTGTGCGCTCACGCCGGGCCCTCGAAGCGGTAGCCGGCCCCGGGCACGGTGTGGATGACAGCGGGTTCGCCGAGGCGCTTGCGGAGATTCGAGACGGTCACCCGGATGGTGTTGGTGAACGGGTCCGCGTTCGCGTCCCACGCTTTCTCGAGCAGGGTCTCGGCGCTCACCACTCCCCCGGCGGCGTTCATCAGGACGTCGAGCACGGCGAACTCCTTGCGGCTCAGCCGGATGAACCGGCCGCCGCGGTACACCTCGCGCCGGAACGGATCGAGGCGGACGCCGCCGGCCTCGATCACCGGCGGCCGGGCGGCCTGGGTGCGCCGCTCGAGTGCGCGCAGCCGCATGACCAGTTCGGGGAAGTCGAAGGGCTTGGCCAGGTAGTCGTCTGCGCCGAGCTCGAAGCCCGCGACCTTGTCGCCGAGTGTGCGCGCCGCGGTGAGCATGATGACACGGCACGAGGGGTACGCGGCGACGATGTGTGCGCAGACGTCGTCACCGTGGGTCCCGGGAATGTCGCGGTCGAGCACGACGACGTCGTAATCGTTGACCGCGAGGTGCTCCAGCGCGCTGTCGCCGTCGTTGACGACGTCGGCGGCGATGGTCTCCCGGCGCAGACCGGTCTGGATGGCCTCGGCCAGGAACGGCTCGTCCTCCACGATCAATGCGCGCATGGTGCCTCTCTTTCGGTCGTGGATGCAGTACAGCACGTCAGACATCAAGGAAACATAAAGCATTTTCTGAACAGCCTGACAACGTGCGAACGAGTGGACTGGTGACGTCCGATTCACGAGAAGACCACCCACATGAGGAGATCTGATGCGCACCAAGAAGACCGCCACCCTGACAGCCCTCGCCGTGCTGCCGCTCGCGCTCGCCCTGATGACCGGCTGCAGTTCCACTCCGCCCGCGGGCGGAGACGGCACGCCGCCGACATCGTCCGGGAAGACGTACACGGACATGAAGGAGTGGCAGCTCGCATACGCCACGTGCATGCGCGACGAGGGCATCGACATGCCCGATCCCGACGCGGACGGTCGCGTGCAAGCCAGCAAAGTGGAGGACATGGAAGTGTACGAGGCGGCATCCGACACGTGCATCGGGAAGATCGGCGACGCCCCGGTGGACCCGGGAACCCAGAAGTCGCCTGCGGAGCTCGAAGAACAAGCGTTGAAGCTCGCCCAGTGCTTCCGCGATGCCGGGTTCGACATGCCCGATCCGGAGGACCCCCGTGCGCTCACCATTCCCAGCGATGCGCCGGACGAGGTCGTGAAGAAGTGCATGCCGGGGACCACCACCTCCACCAAGTCGGTCACCGAGGGGTAGGAAGAGCGTGGACGGCAACGGACAGGAGCGCACCGCGATGACGGTGCACGTAGACGAATCCGTGGACATCCGCACAACGGGGAAGACCGGGCTACGGCGGGCGGTCATCGTGACCGCGTGCGTGCTCGCCGCGCTGCTCGCCGGGGGCGGTGTGGCCGCAGTGCTGACGGCCGGGGCCGCCGACCGCAAGCCGGCGGCCCCGAAGAAGCTGAACGCCGCGACCGCGCCGATCGAACGGGGAACACTGCAGGGCACCAGCAGTACGACCGGGACCCTGGCATATTCCGGCTCGCGCAGCATCGGAAGCGGCAGCGGCGGGGTCATCACTGCGCTGCCCGTCGCGGGTGCCAGCATCGGCCTCGGCCAATCGCTCTTCGCCGTGGACAACCAGCCCACGTACCTGATGCTCGGCACCATTCCGGCGTGGCGCGCGTTCGAGTCGGGGATGGACGACGGACCGGACGTGAAGGCGCTCGAGGAGAGCCTCACCGCCCTCGGCCACTTCGACCGTGCACCGGACGAGGAGTTCACCTGGGCGACCAGAGCTGCGATCACGCGCTGGCAGAAGGCCACCGGCCAGGAGCAGACCGGCAGCATCCCGCTCGGGCGCATCGTCTTCGCGCCCGGGGAGCTCCGGGTGGCCGAGCTCGGCGCGGCGGTCGGCGACCAGATCGCGCCGGGTGCCCGGATGCTCACGGCGACCGACCTGACCAAATCCGTCAGCGTCGACCTCAAGCTGGCCGACCAGCAGCTCGGCGTGCTGGACGCGTCTGTCGCCATCGACCTGCCGGACGGCAAGCGGACCACGGGCACGGTCGCCTCGGTAGGCGTGCCGACCGAGAAGGATGCCCCGAGCGGGGGCAAGGCCGTGGTCATCCCGGTGGTGATCGCCCTCGACGATCCCGCGGCGACCGGCGCGCTCCAACAGGCCTCGGTGATGGTGCGCTTCCCCACTGAGAAGCGGGAGAACGTGCTCTCGGTGCCGGTCGGGGCGCTCCTCGCACTGAACGGCGACCGGTTCGGCGTGGAGGTCGTGCGACCCGACGGCAGCACCGAGCGGGTTCCTGTGACGACCGGGCTGTTCGCAGCCGGACGCGTCGAGATCGCCGGGAAGGGCCTGAAGGAGGGCCGGAACGTGGTGGTGCCGTCGTTATGAGCTCCGAGATCATCTCCCTCTCCGGCGTCGAGCGGAGCTACGGCGAGCCTCCCGTGCTGGCCTGCGCCGGCGTGACCCTCCACCGCAGGCACCGCCCTCGTCGACGGCCGGGACGTGCACGCGCTCTCCGACGGCGAGCTCTCCGCCCTGCGGGCCCACCGCATCGGCTTCGTGTTCCAGCAGTTCCACCTCGCAGAGGGAGTCACCGCGCTCGACAACGTGGCGAACGGGCTGCTCTATTCGGGTGTCCCACGTGCGGAACGGCGGAGAAGGGCCGCTCGGGCCCTGGATCGCGTCGGCCTCGGCCACCGGATGACCCACAAGCCGTCACAGCTCTCGGGCGGCGAGCGGCAGCGCGTCGCGATCGCCCGCGCCGTCGTCGGCGACCCGCCACTCCTGCTGGCGGACGAGCCGACCGGCAACCTCGACAGCGCCTCGGGCGAGGCGATCATCGAGCTGTTGCACGAGCTCAACCGGCAGGGGACGACCATCGTCGTGATCACCCACGACACCGAGCTGGCCGAGAGACTGCCACGGCGGATCACGATCCGCGACGGGGCCGTGGTGTCGGATACCGCGGCGATCGCGGCCTCCGCGCCACCCCCGGTCGCGCCCCGCACCCTTCGCTCCCGGCTGCTCGGCCGCGACGCCCTGCGCCTGGGCACCGCGGGCCTGCGCTCCCGGCCTGCCAGAGCCGTCCTGTCGGCGCTCGGCATCGCCATCGGCATCGCGGCGATGATCTCGGTGGTGGGCATCTCCGCCTCCAGCCAAGCCCGCCTCACCGCGCAGCTGGACGCGCTCGGCACGAACCTGCTGACCGCGCAGGCCGGCATGAGCCTGTTCGGCGAACAGACCGAGCTGCCGTCGGATACGGTCGGCAAGGTGCGCCTCCTCGACGGTGTCGAGAAGGCGAGCAGCGTCGCCGACCTGAAGCAGAAGGTCTACCGCAGCCCGCTCTCCGATCCGTCCGCCACCAGCGGAATCGCGACCCTCGCGGCCGACCTCGACCTGCTCGCGGTCGTCGGCGGCACGGTGCATTCGGGAACCTGGTTGAACGCCGCCACGGGATCGTTCCCGGCCGTGGTGCTCGGCAGCTCGGCGGCCAGGCGGCTCGGCATCGTCACCCCGGGCACCCAGATCTGGCTGGGGGGTCGCTCACTGACCGTCGTGGGCATCCTCGACCCGGTCGCGCTCGCCCCCGAACTGGACTCCGGAGCACTGATCGGCGAGGCATCGGCGACAGAGCTCTTCGGCTTCGGGGGAAGCCCGACCACGGTCTATCAGCGCCTGGCCGACGACTCCGTAGAGCACGTGCGCGGCCTGCTGAACCGGACCATCAGTCCGCAGTCCCCCACCGACGTCGAGGTGTCGCGCCCCTCCGACGCCCTCGCTGCCAAAAGTGCCGCCGATCAGGCCTTCACCGGCCTCCTCGTGGGCCTCGGCTCCGTCGCCCTGCTCGTCGGCGGCATCGGCGTGGCGAACACGATGATCATCTCGGTGCTGGAGCGCCGCCGCGAGATCGGTCTGCGGAGGGCGTTGGGAGCCACGAGAGGACACATCCGGTCACAGTTCCTCGCGGAGGCGCTCCTGCTCTCGGCGTCCGGAGGCGCGCTCGGCGTCCTCCTCGGCGCCGGCGCGACGGCTGCTGCGGCGATCGCCAGCGGCTGGCCGACGACGCTTCCGCCCGAGACCGTCCTCACCGGTCTCGCCGCCACCCTGGCGATCGGCGCGACGGCAGGCCTCTACCCGGCGGTCCGTGCGGCGAAGACCCCGCCGACGTCGGCACTCACCGCCTGAGGGTGGGAGCGGCCATCCGCTCTCACGTCAGAAGACGTACTCCAGGAGGTCGAGCCCGACCGTCCGCATGCCGTCGATGACCGCCAAGCGTGCCGGGAGCGACGAGTCGTCGAAATAGGTGGAGACGGCGTACGTGACGCCGGCGCGCGGGCCGCGCAGGACGCCGACCTCGCTGCGTACGCCCGCGTCGGTGCCGGTCTTGTTGACGAGCAGGATGCCGTGCTCGGGGTGGCGGTGGGAGTGCGGGTCGAGGCCGAAGGCGCTCGAGACCAGCGAGAAGTCGCTGTTGAGCGACAGCCAGGAGATCACCTGGCGGCTGGTCTGCGCATCGACGACCTCGCCGCGCGCGAGCGCGGAGAACAGCCACGTGAGCTCGTTGGCGCTGCCGACCGACAGTTGCGGGGCATCGTCCGGGCCGCGGTGGTCGCGCACCAGGTCGAGGAGTGCCGTGCGGGTCAACCCGAGCGACTCGGTGCGGGCGCTCACGGCCTCCAGCCCCACGCGGCGGAGCAGCACGTTGGTGGCGAGGTTGTCGCTCGTGGCTCCGACCAGGGCGGCCAGGTCGGCGACGGGCAGGGCCGGCACCTGCAGGTGCTGCCAGATGCCCGAGTCGCCCGCGATGTCCTGCGGCGCGCGATCGAGCTGGACCAGCGGGCTCAGCTGCCCGGACTGCAGCCGGGCCGCGACCTCCACCAGCAGCAGCACCTTGCCGATGCTGGCCGTCGGCATCACCACGTGGTCGTCGACCGAGAACAGCACCTCACCCGTCGACAGGTCCGTCGCCCGGGCCGACACCTGCACGCCGTGCAGGGCCAGCCGGCCGAGCGCGTCGAACCCACGGGTGAACACCTCGGGCGTCGATGCCGCGGATCCGCGATGGCGCCCACGACGCGTGGTCACGTGGCGGCGTCTGTGGTCGGTCTCGGGGGTCTGGATCGTCACGGGTTGCGCTGGGCTCTTTCTTCCGACTCGGGCCATCGGCAGTTGGGCGGTCCCCCCGGGCCGCGTCGCGACGGGGAGGGCGCCCCGACACGATAGGCACGATGTTACCCCGATCGGGGGGTCACCGAGAGACCTTTCGCGCCGGGGCACCGACCGCCTCACCAGATGGTGACGCGGTCCTCCGGAGCGAGCCACAGCGCGTCCGCCTCGGTCACGCCGAACGTGTCATAGAAGGCGTCGATGTTGCGCACGATCTGGTTGCAGCGGAACTCGTTCGGCGAGTGCGGGTCGATCGCGAGCAGGCGGATGACCTCCTCGTCCCGCGACTTCTGCTGCCAGGCCTGCGCCCAGGAGAGGAAGAAGCGCTCGGCGCCGGTGAGACCGTCGACAACGGGAGGCTCCTGGCCGCCGAGGGACAGCAGGTAGGCCTTCCAGGCGATGCCGAGGCCGCCGAGGTCGCCGATGTTCTCGCCGATGGTGAGGGCGCCGTTGACGTGGTGATCGGGCACCTGCGCCGGAGCGAGGGCGTCGTACTGCGCGATCAGGCTGCCGGTGCGCTTCTCGAACGCCTCCCGGTCGGCGGCCGTCCACCAGTCGTGGAGGCGGCCGTCGCCGTCGAACTTGGACCCCTGGTCGTCGAAGCCGTGCCCGATCTCGTGGCCGATCACCGCGCCGATGGCGCCGTAGTTGGCGGCGTCATCGCGGCCCTCGTCGAAGAACGGGTACTGCAGGATCGCGGCGGGGAAGACGATCTCGTTGAAGCCCGGGTTGTAGTACGCGTTGATCGTCTGGGGTGTCATGAACCATTCGTCGCGGTCGATCGGCTTGCCGATCTTGCCGAGCTCGCGGTTGAACTCGAACAGCGCCCCAGCCCGGACGTTTCCGATGAGATCGGTCGGGTCGATGATCAGCGACGAATAGTCGCGCCACTTGACCGGGTACCCGATCTTCGGCGTGAACTTGCCGAGCTTGTCGAGCGCGCGGCGACGGGTCTCCTCACCCATCCACTCGAGCTTCTCGATGCTCTGCCGGTACGCCTCGATCAGGTTGGCCACCAGGGCGTCCATCGCCCGCTTGGCCGTGGGCGGGAAGTGCTTCTCGACATAGATGCGCCCGACGGCCTCCCCCATCGCGCCCTCGACGAGGGAGACGCCGCGCTTCCACCGCGCCCGCATCTCGGGCGTGCCGGTGAGGGTGCGTCCGTAGAAGTCGAAGTTGGCGTCGACGAAGTCGCCCGAAAGGTAGGGGGCCGACCCGTGGATGATCTGCCACGCCAGCCAGTCCTTCCACGACTGGAGGCGGTCGTCGGTGAGCAGCCCGGCGACGCCCGAGGTGAACGACGGCTGCCGCAGCACGATCTCGGCGAGCGCGCCCTCGGGGGCCTCGAGCCCCTCGGCCCAGCTGTCGAGGTTCGCGGCGCCGCCCTCGGCGGCGCCACCGGCGTCGGCGCCACCGGCGAACAGGGTCGCGGCGTCGGCCCACGAGTACAGGTTGTACGTCTTCTGGGAGTCGCGCGAGCGCACGTTGTCCCAGTGCTGTGCGGCGATCTCCACCTCGAGGTCGTACACCCGCTGAGCGCGCTCGGGCGCGTCCTCGAAGCCGGCCAGCTCGAACATGCGCTGGATGTGCGCGGCGAACGCCTCACGGACCGGCGCGAATCGCTCCTCGCGGAAGTACGACTCGTCGGGCAGCGAGATGCCGGCCTGTTCGGCGAAGACGAGGTAGCGCTCCGGGTCGCCCGGGTCGTTGTCCACGAAGAGCTGGTAGAAGCCGCCGACCCCGTGGCGCTCGAGCCGGCCGAGGGTCTGCAGGAACGACGGGATGCTGTCCACATCGCTCGCGAGCGCGAGCTGCGACTCGATCGGCTTCGCCCCGAGCGCGTCGACCCGTTCCTCGTCGAGGAAGCTGGTGTAGAGGTCGCCGAACGCGCGCTCCTCCGTCCCTTCCGGCGCACTCTGGGCCGCCTCGACGATCGCGCGCACGGCAGCCTCGGACTGCTCCGCGAGCTCCGCGAACGAACCCCAGCGCGCCTTGTCGGACGGGATCTCGGTTCGGGAGATCCAGGTGCCGTTGACATGCCGGAACAGGTCGTCCTGGGGTCGGATCGTGGGGTCGAGTTCGTCGGTTGCGATGCCGGAAGTGAGCGTCATGGGGCCAGCCTACGTGGCGGGCGGCCCGGCTGTCAGGCGCGCGCGGGACCACCTGCGCGGAGCCGGGAGAAGGAGAGGAGGAAGAGCGCGGCCAGGACGAGCTCGGCGAGAATCGAGGCCGCGCCGGAGACGCTGCCGTAGCCGGCGACGGAGAACCCGATGTTGATCAGCGCGAGGAGGCCGTAGCCGGCTCCGAGCACACCGGAGAGCAGCGGCCGGTTCGTCATCCGCCA
Organism: uncultured Leifsonia sp.; assembly: GCF_945957465.1. Classification (GTDB taxonomy): domain Bacteria; phylum Actinomycetota; class Actinomycetes; order Actinomycetales; family Microbacteriaceae; genus Leifsonia. The sequence goes on along the minus strand of NZ_CAMFLC010000006.1, from coordinate 88,610 downwards.
CCAGGGCCGGGCCGCGCGCACCGGCTCGCCTGGGCCGCGGAAGACACGCGATACGACGTACCACCCCAGGAGCTGGAGCGTCGTCAGCAGGATGGAGGCGACCTCCGAGTGCAGTGCGTCGAAGAGCAGGACCAGCCCGAGGTCGACCACCAGCAGCACGACGACGACGAGCGCCTTCTGGGCCGGACTGGTGAAACGCATGGTGCTCCCTGGATGAGTTCGAAGGCTAGCATTTCAGATTTTGGCAAGCGCCCTCGCGCGGCGCGCCGGAAGTCGGGCGGACGCAGTGCCGCCCCGGCACCGATCAGCAACGGACTCGAAGGCGCGGCCCCCTGGGATCCGGCGTGCACTCGAGCCCGATCGCCGGACTCCCGCCCGACAACCGGCGCAGCTGACTCCCCCCACGAGACAGCGCGGCGCCCGATTCAGGCGCGCCTGAAACTCTATTGTTGATATGTAGAGTTTTGCAAATCGATCCCGGCCGGGCGTGTCGAGCAAGCCTCATCAGGTGCGGAGGCGCTCCGCCCGGATCTGCTCCCACTCGTTGATCATGACCGGCAGCCGCTCTTGCATGAATCGGTAGAAGCCCGCCATATCGCGCAGACGCTCCGTCGCCGGGTCGGCGGGGTCATCGATCGCAGCGAGGCCGGTCTCGGCCTGGTCGGCGAGCACGCCGTAGATGGGGCTGTTGCTCACCATCAGCGAATACCAATCGGAGGGCATCTGGTAGAGGTCGCGGCGACTGCCGTTCTGCGAGAGCCGGCGGACGATACCCAGCGTCTGAAGGTAGCGCACCGCCCCCGAGATCGCGGCGGCGCTCACATCCAGTCGCTCGGCGAGCTGAGCCGCTGTGAGACCGGCGGACTCCGTCACGGTCAGGGCCATCAGCACGCGCGCGGGCATCTTGGGGAACCCGGCGGCGGTGAGGACCGCCGCCGAGTGCTCCATCATGTCGGCGAGAGCCTGCTCGTCCCTGGCCATGCCGCCTCCTAACCGATCGCGAAGTCCCGGCGACGGATGAGCATCGCCGAAGCGGCGAGCGCGACCAGCGCGATGCCGAACATCCAGTATCCCCCGGTCCAATCGACTTTTCCGACGACGACCGGTGCGTCAGCGAACGGCGACACGTGCCGCAGCCAATCGGGCAGCTTGATGAGCGCGCCGAAGATGCCGATGAAGGCCCCCGCGCCGAGCGCGGCCCAGCCGACCGGGACGGTCCAGCTCGGCAGCAGCACGAAGATCAGCGTCAGCACACCGAGGTAGACCAGCGCGACCGGGAACTGAGCGGCCGCGGCGGCGAAGGCGTCATTGAAGGTCGACGCCTTCTCCCCCGCCGCCACGGCCGACAGTCCGGCGGCGAGAGCGGCCGCGACCAGCACGAGCGCGATCGCGAACAATCCGACCAGGACGAACTCGAGCAGCCACCGCACCCGCGAGACCGGCGTCGCCATCATCACTTCGGCGGAGCCGCTCACCTCTTCCTGCCGCAGCCGGATCACCGCCTGGACAGCGCACGCGGCGGCAAGGACGCCGACGATGGACATGATGGCCGAGAGGAACAGCGCGGTCAGCGGACCAGATCCGCCCGCGCCCAGATGGGCGACGGCGTCGCGGATGTTCGACAGGTTGGGGTCGGAGGCGATCGACGAGCTCACCACGCTCCCGAGCGCACCCGCCAGCACACCGGTGAGCAGACCGCCGACCGCCCAGCCGACGATGATCGGCCACTGGAGGCGCCAGGCCAGCCCGAGCGGTCCGTTCAGCATCGGGAGGGCAGTGCGCCGACCCGCGCGCTCCGGCACGATTCCGGCGCCGGAGTCGCGGACGGTCTGCAGGCCGAACACACCGGCGATGAGCACGGCTGCGAAACCGAGCTGCAGGAGCAGAGGCCACCAATCGTTCTGCTCATACGGCGAGAACTGCTCGCCCCAGCCGATCGGGCTGAGCCAGGTCGGCCATCCCGACACCATCGTGGTGCCCGTGCTCGTCACGGTTCCGATCGCGTCGCCGATCCCGCGGAGCGCCCAGGCGGCCACCACGATCGCGGCGGCGTAGCCGTTCGCTCCGCGGGAGGTGGTCATGACCTGCGAGAGCAGGAGCCCGACAGCGAGGAACGCGATGCCGGCTCCGCCGACGGCGGCACCCGCGATGAACGATCCGTAGACCGGGAGCCCGGCGGCGATGAAGCCGAGCGCTGTGGCCAGAGCCAGCGCGATGTCGGCGACGACACCGTGCACGACAGTGGCGACTGTCGGCAGGAGCCGGGCCGCCGGCGTCGAGCCCACGAGCTCGGCACGACCGGACTCCTCCTCTGCGCGGGAGTGCCGCACGGCCAGGAACGTGTTCATCAGGCCCGCGAGCAGCGCGAGGAAAGTGTAGATCTCGAAGAAGGTGACCGCGGCGAGCCCGGTCCCCTGGGGAAGGCCGCGCAGCACGAGCACGGTCGGGTTCGCGATCGCGAGCCGGATCAGTTCGGCACGGCCGGACGCCGAGCCGTAGGTCTGCTCGATGCTGGCGGCCGAGAACAGCGCGAGGAAAGCGATGCTCAGGATCCAGATCAGCAGCTGCCAGCGGTCACGCCGCAGTCGCTGCCGGAGCAGGACCCGCATGGTCGCACCTCGGCGGCGCGCGGGCGCGACGGAGCGGCCTCCCGAGCGGGCGGTCGCACGGTCGGTGGCGGTGGCGCTCATCGTGCCTTCGCCCCCTCCCGACCGCGATCCGCGTGGGGCTGCTCGACGGCGGCGAGCTCGTCGCCGTAGTGCCGGAGGAAGAGCTCCTCGAGCGACGGCGGAGCGACCGTCAGGCTCTTGGCATCGAGCGCGGCGAGGACGGCGAGCACCGGCGCGAGGGCGTCGCTGTCGGCCGTGAACCTCACGCGGCCGTTGACGACGCGCAGATCGTGTGCGTCCGGGATGCCGGCGAGCTGTTCCTGCGAGACGCTGTCGGCCGCGAACGAGATCTCGGTACGCGTGAGGTGACGCAATTGTTCGAGTGTGCCGGACTCGACGGTCGTGCCCGCACGGATGATGCTCACGCGGTCGCAGAGCTGCTCGACCTCCGACAGGATGTGGCTCGAGAGCAGCACGGTCGCACCGTCACGCGCGATACGCGCGATCTCGGCGTTGAACGTGGCCTCCATCAGCGGGTCGAGCCCGCTGGTCGGCTCGTCGAGGATGTAGAGGTCGGCGGGGGTGGCGAACGCGGCCACGAGCGCGACCTTCTGGCGGTTACCCTTCGAGTAGGCGCGCCCCTTCTTGGTGGGGTCGAGCTGGAAGACCTCGACGAGCCGCTTCTTGCGCTCGGCGTACGCGCTCTTGTCGGCCGTGCCTCCTCGCAGACGCGCGAGCAGGTCGATCGCCTCTCCGCCGGAGAGATTGGGCCAGAGGCTGACATCGCCCGGGACGTACGCGATGCGTCGGTGCAGCGCGACCGCGTCGCGCCACGGATCGCTGCCGAAGACGCGCGCGCTTCCCCCGTTCGAGCGGGCCAGGCCCAGCAGGATGCGGATGGTGGTGGATTTTCCCGCGCCGTTCGGCCCGAGGAAACCGTGGACCTCTCCTTCGGTGACGGCGAGGTCGAGTCCGTCGAGGGCCCGCACCCGGCCGAATCGCTTCTCGAGGCCCGAGGCCTCAATCACTGTGCTCATAGGCGGGACTATACGCTTAATTCAGTAATTTGTGAAAACTGCTAACGACTTCTTTACGCATGTCTATCGGCACCGTGCGAGGACGCGATCGAGCGCCGCCTTCTCCGCCGGCTTGACCCACAGTCCGTACTTCGTCTTGACGCTGACCTGACGGGCGGCGTACTCGCAGCGGAACCCCGCAGCGGGCGGCAACCAGGTGGCCGCATCCCCCGCGCCCTTCGCCTGGTTGGCGCGACCGTCCACGGCCAGGAGTTCGAGCGGGTCGTTCGCCAGCTCGACCCGTCTCTCCTGACTCAGCGACTGCGCACCGGTCTCCCAGGCGTCGAGGAGGGCCACGACGTGGTCGATCTGCACCCGGGCCGACGTCTCCTGCCCGCGCGTGAAGACGATGGTCGCGCCCGTATACGGGTCGGCCAGCGTGCCGCTGAGCACCCGGCAGTCCGCCCGGCGCGTGACGCCGGAGAGGTCGCGGGCCAGGATGTCGTCGCGGGTGTCGCAGCCGTTGCGGTCGACGTCGAGCCAGGCCTGGCCGAACTTCGCCACGCGGTCGTACCCGGTGGCAGGCGCGCGGCCCTTGACCGGCAGGGCGGCGAGGGCGACTCGTGCCGCTGCCGCATCGAGGAGGCCGGAGGCCGACCGAGAGCCGGCCGGCGCCGCTGCGGACGGCGCACTGCTCGCGGCGTCGTCTGCGACCGATGCGGCAGTGCCGCCGTCTGCCGTCACGCGGGTCAGGGCCGCGTAGCCTCCCGCGCCCGCGATCGCGAGCACCAGGGCGACCGCGACCACCGGCCAGGGAGCCGTGCGACGACCGCGCACGCGCGAGCGCGTCACAGGAACGAGTCGTCGGCGAGCCCACGGTGCAGCCCGCGTCGCGACACGTGGACGCCGGGGCGCTGCGCCGTCGCGATCTCACCGAGCTCGCGCATCACGCGCCCGAAGAACGGCGCCGCCGCCGCGTTGCGATAGGCACCCGGATGAAGGTCGGCCTCGTTGCGCAGCCGGATCTCGGCCCGGGCCGCCTCGATGGGCGCGATGACCTTGGCGCCGCCGCGATACCGGATCAGCCGGTGCACCCACTCGTCGAGGGCCTCCGGAAGCCCTGCGGGCACGCGGTCGTGCTCGGCGGCGAGGGACGTGCGCGGCACTCCCGCACTGTCGGGAGCCGTCGCGTAACGCTCGCGCGCAGGCGGCTGGTCGCTCGTGCGCCGTTCGGCGCGGAGCACCGCCAGGAGGTCGTCGGTGCGGTTGGCCTGCTGCGCCAGCACGTCGAGCGCCTCGACGGCCGACGCGTACTCCTCTTCATACCCGGCGTAATCGGACGGATGCGCGGAACGATCGTGGGCCAGGTCGGTGCGCGCGGAGGCCGCCTGCCCCTTCGTGAGCACCGTGCGACCGTTGCGGACGCGATCGAGACGCCAGGACCAGGTCGACAGCAGTTCCGGCATCAGGTGGCTCATGACTCCACTGTAAGAAGGGCCTCCGACACCGGGGGCCGCGACACGTCGGGGGTGCACGGTAGCGTTGTCGAGCCGTGAACCTCCGCCTCCGCCGCCCGCTCGACCGCGAGATCCTGCGCCTCGCCGTGCCGGCTCTCGGAGCGCTCGTCGCCGAGCCGCTCTTCCTGCTCGCCGACTCGGCGATGGTCGGGCATCTCGGCGTCGCGCCGCTGGCCGGCCTCGGCATCGCGAGCGCCGTGCTGCAGACGATCGTCGGACTGATGGTGTTCCTCGCCTACTCGACCACGCCCGCGGTCGCCCGACGGCTCGGCGCCGGGGATGAACGCGGCGCCGTCGCCGCGGGCGTTGACGGCAGCTGGCTCGCACTGGCCCTGGGGATCGTCCTGGCCGCCGCCGGCTGGTTCGCCTCGCCGCTGCTCGTCGGGCTGTTCGGCGCCGGGCCGGCGGTCACGGCCGAGGCGACGACCTATCTCACGCTGTCGATGCTCGGCCTCCCGGCCATGCTGCTCGTCTTCGCCACGACCGGACTCCTGCGCGGCCTGCAGGACACCCGGACGCCGCTCGTGGTCGCGGTCGGCGGGTTCGGGGCGAACATCATCCTGAACTTCGTCTTCATCTACGGGGCCGGTCTGGGCATCGCCGGATCGGCGCTCGGGACGGTCGCGGCGCAGTGGGCGATGGTCGCGGTCTACGCGCTGATCGTGGTGCGCCACGCGCGCCGTGTCGGCGCTCCGCTCCTCCCGCACAACGGCGGCATCGGCCGCACGGCGCGCGCGGGAGGCTGGCTGTTCCTGCGCACCGCGAGCCTGCGGGCGGCCATGCTGCTGGCGGTCTTCGCTGCGACCCGGCTGGGCCCGGACGAGCTCGCGGCGTTCCAGGTGGGGATGACCGTCTTCGCCACGCTCGCGTTCGCCCTCGACGCGCTCGCGATCGCCGCGCAGGCACTGGTGGGCAAGGGGCTCGGCGCGGGCGAGCTGGCGGACGTCCGCGAGGTGCTCCGCCGCTGCGTGCAGTGGGGGGTCGGGGCCGGAGCGGTGCTCGGGGCCGTGACCGTCGTGCTCAGCCCGATCGCGGCGGGACTCTTCACGAGCGACTCCACGGTCGCGGCTCTACTGCCTCCCGCTCTCGCCGTCATCGGCGCGAGCGCTCCGCTCGGTGGGTACGTCTTCGTGCTCGACGGCGTGCTCATCGGGGCCGGCGACGCGCGCTACCTGGCGCTGACCGGCGCGCTCAACGTGGCGGTCTTCGCGCCGCTCGCCCTGGCCGTCGTCGCGTGGGGCTCGCACGACGCCGGAGGCTTGGCGGCGCTGACCGCCGCCTTCGCGTTCGGCTACCTCGGTGCGCGGGCGCTCACGCTCGGCCTCCGCGCCCGCGGCCGGGCCTGGATGCGACCCGGCGCCGAACGCTAGCGCCGCCCCTCATGCGGTCGCTCACCGCCGTCCCGCCGCCGCACATTCGTCACGAATCGCCACTTTCGTGGCACGAATCGCGACATTCGTCACGAATCTCGCGTCAGGCCAGCCACTCGCGGGCCGCCACCACGAGCGCGCGGACACCGGTGTCGATGGTCGGCTGGGCCAGCGGCGCGAAGAACGGCGAGTGATTCGACGGGATGTCCGTGTCGACCGTGCCCGCCGCCATCGCTGCGCGCACGACCTCGGGGTCACCGCCCCCGAGAAGCCAGTACACCAGGGGGACGCCCGCGGCCGTGGCCAGGTTGCCGACATCCTCGCTACCGGAGAGCGCACCGGGCTCGAGCACGGCCTCCGCGCCGAACTCCGCGGCGAAAGCCGCGTTGACCCGCGCGGTGGCCTCCACGTCATTGACGGTGACGGGGTAGCGCTCGCCCCACTCGACCGTCGGCTCGTGCGGCGATCCGCTCGCCTGCATCTCGGCGCGGAGGATGCGATCCACTCCCTCCAGCACCCGGCTGCGGACCGTCTCGTCGAAGCTGCGCACGCTGATCCCCAGCGTCGCGGACGGTGCGATGATGTTGTTCTTCGTCCCGGCGTGGAGCGTCCCGACCGTCACGACCGCGGTGTCCTGAGGCGCGATCTCGCGTGACACGACGCCCTGCAGCCGCATGACCGCCGCAGCGGCCATCACGACCGGGTCGATGGTCGTCTCCGGGCGCGATCCGTGGCCGCCGCGGCCGTGCAGCGTCACCTCGAAGGCGTCGACCGCCGCCATCGCCGCTCCGGGGTGCGCGCCGACCATGCCGGCGGGGAACGGCGTCACATGCTGGCCGAGCACGACGTCGGGCAGCGGCACGGTGGTGTAGAGACCGTCCTGCACCATGACCTCGGCGCCGCCGCCGTGCTCCTCGGCAGGCTGGAACACCGCGACGACGGTGCCCGACCAGTCGTCGGAGGTCGCGACGAGCTGCTCGACGGCGCCGAGCAGGCAGGTGATGTGGATGTCGTGGCCGCACGCATGCATGACCGGCACGGGATGCCCGTCGTCGCCCGGTGCCGTCGCGGTGGACGCCCAGGGCAGTCCGGTCTGCTCGAGCACGGGCAGACCGTCCATGTCGGCGCGCAGCAGCACCGTCGGTCCATCGCCGTTGCGGAGCACACCCGCGACACCGGTCCGGGCGATCCCCGTGTGCACCTCGAGGCCGAGCGCGGCCAGCTGCTCCGCGACGATGCCGGCGGTGCGGTGCTCCTCGAACGAGAGCTCGGGGTGGGCGTGCAGGTCGCGGTACAGGGCTTCGAGATCCATGGGTCCACCTTATGTGCGCGCGGTGCGGCCTACGGAGGAGATCGGCGGCGCGGGCCTCAGGAATCGCAGGCAACGGAGGAACTGGCGAGCATGCGGGAAGGATCTCCTCCGCTGACCACGGACGCAGCGCGCGGCGGCGCCGCGGCGCGGCTACGCCCGGCGCGGCTCCGCGGTCGTGTTGCCGCGGTGGAACTCGCTCGTGAACGAGGCTGGGCGCGGGACGCGACCTTCGAGCATCTCGACGATCGCGTGGCCGGCGGCACGTCCCTTGTCGACGGCGGGCTGGACGAGCGTGGTCAGGTCGTAGGGCCACAGGCCGTCGACGCGCACGCCGTCGAAGCCGACGACGCTGACGTCTCCCGGCACGGTCAGCCCGAGCTCCTCGGCCGCGCGGATCACTCCCGCGGCGAGCAGGTCGCTCTGCGCGATGACGGCGGTCGGCCGATGGGCGGGGTCGCTGAGCAGCGCCGTGCCGGCGATCCGGCCCTCCTCGACGAAGGAGCCGCGCGTCATCCACCCGCCGGCCTCGGGGAAGACGTCGCGCGCGCCGGCGAGACGTTCGTTGGCCGTGGTCGAGCTGCTGTGGCTGACGTTCTCGGCCGTGAGCGGCCCTCGGGCGCGGTCGCGCGTCAGCGGGAGGGCGACGATGGCGACGTCGCGGTGGCCCAGGTCGCGGAGGTGCTGGGCGGCCAGCCGGGTGGCCTCCCGGTTGTCCTGGCCGATCGACGGCACATCGTCGGACGGACCGCCCTCGATCGCGACCAGGGGGATGCCGCGCTGCCGCAGCATGGCCACCGACTCGTCGAGGCGTGGGCTGCAGCCGACCAGCACCACCGCGTCCATCGGGGCGTCCTCGATGCGCTGCGCCGTCTCGCCCGCGTCGGTCAGGATCAGCAGTCCCGCGTCGACCGCGGCGATCTCGTCGGAGATGCCGTCGAGCAGGGCGATCTTGATGGGGTCGCGGAACGCGTCGCCGACGCGCTCCTCCATGACGACCCCGACGATGCCGGAACGGCCGCGCCGCAGCGAGCGGGCGCGCGGATCGGGGCCGGCGTAGTTGAGCTGCTTGGCGGCCTCGAGCACGCGCTCGCGGGTGGCGTCCGAGACCGGCCCCGTGCCGGAGAACGCCAGGGAGGCGGTGGAGTTGGAGACACCCGCCAGCCGGGCGACCGCGGCCAGTGTCGGCCGGGGTCCCAGGAGGGGTGTGCTGCTGTCGTTCACGTGTGGTAGCTTAGTCGAATCGTTTCGATCGAAACGATTCGAGTGCCGAATTCACCAGGAATGCCGATGTCACAGCCGACCCCGACGACGACCCGTTCGCGCCGTGAGCTGCGTGCCTGGCGCAACGCGGTGTTCGTCATCTTCATCCTGAGCGGGCTCGCGATGGCCACCTGGGTCGCCCGGATCCCCGGCGTGCGCGACGACCTCGGGCTCGGCCGCGACCCGTCGGCCGTCGGCCTGCTCATCCTCGGGATGTCGATCGGCGCGATCATCGGGCTCTCGGTGTCCTCCCTGGTGCTGGTGCGGTTCGGGCCGCACCAGGGCATGGTCGGCAGCCTCGTGATCGTGGCGGCCGGCACCCTCCTCATCGGGTTCGGCTCCAGCGTCTTCCACGCCGTCCCGTTCGTCGCCATCGGCCTGGTCCTGCTCGGCTTCGGCAACGGGATGGTGGACGTGATGATGAACGTCGAGGGCACGGCGGTCGAGCGCGAGATCGGCAAGACGCTGATGCCGCTCATGCACGCCTTCTTCAGTTTCGGCACCGTGCTCGGCGCGGGGATCGGCGCGGCAGCGGCGGCCCTCCACATCGCGGTGTCGTGGCATCTCGCGGTGATCGCTGTGCTGATGGTGGCCGTGGCGCTCGTCGCCATCCGGTTCATCCCGCGCGAGGCCGAGCTCGGCGACGAGACCGAGGCGCAGCCGCGTCTGCCGTTCGCGCAGCGGCTGCGCGCCTCCCTCGCGGTGTGGGCGGACTGGCGTCTCATCCTGATCGGCGTGGTCATGCTGGGCATGGCGTTCGGGGAGGGGTCGGCGAACGACTGGATCGCATTGGCGACCGTCGACGGCCACGGCCAGCAGAACTCCACCGGCGCCGTGGTCTTCGGCTTCTTCGTCGCGGCGATGACACTGGGCCGCGTGCTCGGCGGCCCGATCGTCGATCGGGTGGGCCGCGTCACGGCCATCCGGATGACGGCGGCCCTGGGCGTGGCGGGGTTGCTGCTGTTCATCCTCGGAGGCCCGCTCTGGGTGGTCGTGATCGGCACCGTGCTCTGGGGCTTCGGCGTCTCGCTCGGCTTCCCGCTCGGGATGTCGGCAGCCTCGGAGGGGCAGGACAACCCGGCGGCCCGCGTCTCTGCCGTCGCCATCATCGGCTATTGCGCCTTCCTCGTGGGGCCGCCGCTCATCGGCTTCCTCGGCAAGGAGTTCGGCCTCCTGAACGCGCTCTACCTCATCCTCGTGCTGCTGGTCGCCTCGTTCCTGGCGGCACCCGCCGTGCGCCCGCTCGCCGAGCGCCGGGCCCGCTCGGTCGCCCCGGCCGCCGAGTAGCCTCGTCGCGGCGCCGAGACGGCGCGAAATCGGCCGAAGGGCGCCCAGACGGCGGACAGTGCGCCGCCTCGCGAACGCCGACGCCTACACGAACGCGAGGCAGACCGGGGTCGGCACGCGCGACGCACCGAGCCGGTCGAGCGTGCGGGAGGCCGCGTCGAAGGCGAAGACCACGACCTCGTCGCTGTCCTGACAGGCGGCGAGCACCCGATCGCCACCGGGTGCGACGACCAGGTCGCGCGGGGTGCGGCCTCCCACCGGCACGGCCCGCACGAATTCGAGCGCGGAGCCGGAGGCATCGAACGCGAACACTCCGATGCTGTCGTCGCCGCGGTTGGTCACCAGCACCGTCCGCCCGTCGCCGGTCACGCGCACCGCCGCGGTCAGATTGCCGCCGTTCTCGGCAGCAGGGCCGCGCGTGCCGAGCGACGCCACCTGCTCGAAGCGGTCGCCGTCGCGCCGCAGCAGGGTGAGGGTGCTGTCGAGCTCGTTCACGAGGAATGCGTGCCGCCCATCGGGATGGAACGCCAGGTGACGGGGACCGGACGCACCGACCGTGACCGTCGCCTCGGGCCGCAGCGAGAGCCCGCCCGACTCCGACAGCGCATACCAGCGCACGTCGCCGAGCCCGAGGTCCACGACCACCAGGTCGCCGGTGACGGGATCGATCACGAGCTGGTGCACGTGCGGCGCATCCTGCCGGGCCGGGTCGGGGCCGCGCCCCTCGTGCTGGACGAATGCGGTCCGCTCGCCGATGGAGCCGTCGCCGGACAGCTCGAAGACCGAGACGGTACCGCCGACATAGGTGCCGGTCGCCAGCAGCCGGCCTGACGGGTGCACCGTCAGGTGCGCAGGCGAATCACCTCCGCTCGACACCCGACCGAGCGGCTGGAGTCGCCCGTCCGAGCCTCGCGCGAAGGCTGCGACGCCGCCGTCCGGGCCGGTCTCCTCCACCGCGTAGACCCGTGCGCCATCGCCCGCGACAGCGACCCACGACGGATTGGGTACGCGTGCCGCGACAGCGACGTCGACGACGGCATCCCCGTCGAACCGGGCGGAGAGCAGGCCGTCCGCGTGCCCGTCGACGTGCCCGAGTCGCTGCGTGTACGTGCCGATGACGAGGTCGTGAGCCATGCCATCATCCTGCCAGCAGGCCGGGCGGGCAGGCGTGGGGCACCGTACACTTGACCGGTGCGCCTCGTGATTGCCAACTGCTCCGTCGACTACGCCGGGCGACTGAGCGCTCACCTCCCCCTTGCCAAGCGACTCCTGATGCTGAAGGCCGACGGCAGCCTGCTGGTCCACTCCGACGGCGGCTCGTACAAGCCGCTCAACTGGATGAGCCCGCCCTGCACGATCACGATCGACGAGCCGGACGAGCTGCAGCGGGAGGCCGGCATCACGCAGGTGTGGCGGGTCACCCAGGCGAAGACCGCCGACCTCCTCATCGTGTCGATCCACGAGGTGCTGCACGACTCGGCTCACGATCTCGGCATCGATCCGGGGCTGCAGAAGGACGGGGTGGAGGCGCACCTGCAGAAGCTTCTGGCCGAGCAGATCCACCTCCTCGGCGACGGCCACGTGCTCGTGCGCCGCGAGTACATGACGGCGATCGGTCCGGTGGACATCCTGGCCAGGGACGGGCGCGGCGCGTCCGTCGCCGTCGAACTCAAGCGCCGTGGCGACATCGACGGGGTCGAGCAGCTGACCCGCTACCTCGAACTGATGAACCGCGACCCGCTGCTCGCTCCGGTGAGCGGCGTGTTCGCCGCACAGGAGATCAAACCCCAGGCCCGCACGCTGGCCGAAGACCGCGGGATCCGCTGCCTGGTCCTCGACTACGACGCCATGCGCGGCCTCGACGACAGCGAATCGAGGCTGTTCTGATGGCCGCCCCTGGTCGCTTCCCGCAGAGCTACGAGAACGCTCCGGTCCGCAAGGCTCTCGCCGACATCGCGAAGGAGCCGACGCTCGAGAACCTGGAGGCGCTGCTCGGTGCGGCGACGAAGGGCGGCCTCGTCGTCGACGTCACCGGTTCGACACCCGACGAAGTCCGGCTGCGCACCATCCGATCGACCGCGGGCGAGCCGGTCCTCCCGCTGTTCACGTCGATGAAGGCACTGCGCAACGCCGTCGGCGGGGCGGGAGGCAAGGGCACCAGAGTGCAGGCGGTGATCGTGCCGGCCGCAGAGGCTCTCGGCTACATCCGCAACGCGGACTTCGTCGCGGTGCAGTTCGACCCAGGGGCCGCCCACACGATGGTCGTCGCCCGCTCGCACGTCGAGTCCGCTCTCAGCGACCACTGACGCCGCTCGCGAATACGTCACATACCATAGGACCGCTATGACCAACCCGACCACCACCACTTCGTCGACGCCGACGGTCGCACGCACCTGGACGTGCGTGCTGTTCGACCTCGACGGCACCCTCACCGACTCGGCGCCCGGGATCACCGCCTCGCTCGCGCGGACCTTCGAGACCCTCGGCCTGCCCGTGCCGACCCCGGCCGAACTCGTCGAATACGTCGGCCCTCCGCTGCTCGATTCGCTGCAGTCGATGGCCGGCTTCGACGAACCGGGAGCGCGTGCCGCCCTCACCGTCTACCGAGCCGACTACGCGACCCACGGCGCCTTCGACAGCGCCGTCTTCCCCGGCATCCGCGGCCTCCTGCAGCGCCTCCAGGCGGCGGGCATCCCGCTCGCCGTCGCCACCAGCAAACCGGAGACCCAGGCCACGCGCATCCTGGAGCACTTCGGACTCGCCCAGTACTTCGACGTCATCGCAGGAGCGACCGACGACGAAAGCCGTAGCGCCAAGGCCGACGTGGTCGCCGAGGCGCTTCGTCGCCTGGCCGAGCGCGGCGTCGCCCTCGACCACACCGTCATGGTGGGCGACCGCCAGTACGACGTGGAGGGCGCGGGCGAGCACGGCCTGCCCACCATCCTCGTGGAGTGGGGCTACGGGTCCCCCGCGGAGGCGGCGGGCGCGATCGCGGTGGTCCACTCGGCGGACCAGCTCAGCGCACTGCTGCTGGGGTGACCCGCCCCCGGCTGAGGGCGTCGGAGGTCGCGCATTAGGCTTGAGTGTTGCATTACCGCACCGCGTACAGCACTAGGAAGAATCATGCGCACCAACAGTAAATTGCTCGTCCCCGCCGCCATCGTCGCGGCTCTCGCCATCGCCTCGCTGACCGGTTGCTCCGGTGACGGGAGCGGTTCGAGTTCGTCGCCGACGGCGACGGCCTCGCCGGAGGCGGCCTCCAAGTCGCTTCCGTCCGACTTCCCGAAGTCGGACGTCCCGCTCGTCGACGGCACGATCATCGTCGCCAACGGCGACCACAACGACGGCTGGTCCGTCACCGTGCAGCCGAAGGACAAGAGCGGCTTCGCCGACGCGAAGGCCGCTCTCGAGAAGGCCGGCTACACCGTCCAGCCCGGCGCGACCGACAGCAAGGCCGTGTACGCGAACGCGAAGTACACCGTCGCCGTGGGCACTCCCGGCGTGGCCGTGACGTACATCGTCACCGCCAACTGACCGCGCCATCCGGACCGCCGGGCACGCACTCCGCGTGCCCGGCGGTCTTTCGCGTTCGGGAGGCCCACATTCGTGACGAATCGCGCGTTTCGTGCCACGAATCGCGACATTCGTGACGAATACCGCGCCGAGCGCGGCGGTCAGGCGTCGATGATGCGGACGAGCTCGTCGATGAACGCAGTGAAGGTGTCGGCGCGGCGGATCAGGCCGAGCACGGCCTCCCGATCGGAGAAGACCTCCACGAACTGATCGAACACCGTCTGGAAGGCCGCGCGACCGCCCTCAGAGAATGCGATGAAGGCGATCACATTCACGCGGGCGTCGCCCCAGTCCATCGCCGTGTCGTTGACCACGATCGCGATGGCCGTGCGCTTGGCGTCCATCGTCATCGCGTGCGGCACCGCGAGGGTGTCGGTGAACGCCGTGGAGGACATCTGCTCCCGCTCCACCGCTTGCTCGACGTAGTCGCTCCCGATCGCGCCGGCCGCGATCATCCGGTCGCCGAGGGCACGGATCATGGTGATCGCATCGCGCGCGTAGAAGTTGCGCAGGAAGAGGCTCTCGTCGAAGTACTCGAGCAGCTCGTTCTTGATCCCGGCGCGACGGCGCTGCCTGCGGATGCGCGCAACCGACTGCCGGATGTGCTCCACGTCGGTCTCGGTCAGGAACGGCTGCACGATCACGGTGTTCTCGCGCCGCCCGCGCGGATCGATGGTCGTCAGCACCAGGTCCGCATCGATCCCCGACCAGTCGGCGTCGGTGGAGGTGATGATGCTCACGATGTCGAGCTCGTCGCCGAGGGTGCTCTCGAGCTTCTCACGCAGGAGGATGTGCATGTCGTAGTAGTTGGGGCACACCACTGCGGTGCGCACCGCGTCCCGCCGCCGCGACTGCTGCTCCAGATACGCGCCGACGTGCATGGCGATGTAGGCGATCTCGTCGTCGTTCACCGCGATGCCCTCGGCGGCCTGAAGCCGGCTCGCGATGTACACGGCGAGCTCGTACGTCATCGGGTACGAGCTCTTGATGGAGCGGGTGAGCGGGTTGCGCGAGTAGGTGTTCTCGTGCGCACGGGCCACCAGGTTCTGCACGTGCAGGGTGAGACGCACGATGAAATCCTCGTCGCGGAGGTCGACCAGGTACTCGGTGGAGGCACGGGCGACGATCCCCCGCACGCTCGCCAGGTCTTCCTCGCTGACGAACTCCGCGACGCTGTCCGCGCGAGCCCCGGGTGCGATGACGCGCGTGCGCAGCAGGATCGCGAGGTAGCGCAGTTCGGTCGCGTCGAGCTCGACGTCGAAGTGTGTGCGCACCAAGCGCCCCAGGTCGTCGGCGAGGCCGCGCAGCGCCTCCCCCGCGTCGGCGACGCCGGCTGCGGGGAGCACGCGGTCCTTGGCCACCCGGTCGAGCGCCACGGCCATGTGCAGCAGTACGTCGTTGATGCCGTACTCGTTGACGAAGAAGCCGCGGGCATCGAGCATCTCGACCAGGTCGGACTTGAACGCGGCGAGACCTTCCGATGCGAACGCCTCCTGGATGCGGGACACGTCCACGACGCCCTGCCGGGCCTCGTCGCGGAACAGCCGGCTGATGAGCTTGCGCCGGGCGATCTCCGGACCGGTGAGACGCGCGACGGCGCCGTGCCGTTCCAGCTCCAGCTCGGTGCCGGCGAGGAGGCTGCGCACGCGGGTCAGGTCGGCCTCGATCGTGGAGTCGCTGACGAACAGGCTCTCCGCCGTCTCGTACACGTCGATTCCGTCCGGCTCGTCGAGGAGCCGGCGCGCGAGGAAGGCCAGCCGTTCCTGCGGCGACCCGGCGGAGGGAGGCGTCGACGGCGCGTCCGCGAGATACGCCGCATAGGCGTCGCCCTTCACCCGGTAGCCGTTCGGGCCCGACTCGACGAGCTCCCCGAGCGCTGCCGCGTAGCTGCGGATGCTGCGGGAGGTGACGCCGAGGTCGTGGGCCAGCTCCGCCGCCGTCACCCAGGCAGCCCGACGCGACAGGATGTCGAGCATCCTCGTCTGCTTCGCCGAGAGCGCCATCCGCGCGACCACCTTTCCGAACCGAGTCAATCACTCGACACCGGTTGCCGCAGGCGCCCGCGACAGATTTCCTCCCCTCAGGAAGTTCGGCTGGACCGCCGCTCCGACCACGCGACGGGCGAGAACAGCCACCGGAACAGCGTTCGCCAGACCGGAGCCGCCACGCGTTCGACGAGCAGGTTGATCGCCGTCGACACGACGAGGACCACGATCAGGGCCGCGGCGATCCCCGGCCAGGGCATCGCGGGATCCACCCACCGGTTGAGCAGCGCATACCCGAAGACGGCGTGGCTGAGGTACAGCGGGTAGGTCAAGGCCCCGAAGAACCGGCTCCCCGGCACCGGCAGCGCGGCGACCGGCGGCCGCGTCAGCACGAGCACGAGCGCGAAGAGCAGCACCACCAGGACCCCGAGGACGATGGGGTCGGTCGCCGCGTCACCCGACTCCTCCGCCTGCCGGGTGGTGGCGACGACACCGCCGATCACGCTCGCCAGCAGACCGGCCGCGCGCAACGCCGTCCACCCCGTGCGGGAGACCATCGCGATGATCGCGCCGCCCGCGAACAGCGTGAACAGGTCGCCCCCGAGCGGCAGGCGGGCGACAGCCGGCAGGAAGAGCGTCGTACCGAGCATCGCGATCGACCAGAGCGGGAAGAAGGTCTCCAGCCAGTGCCGCTTGCGCAGCAGGAGGAAGAGGAAGACCAGCGCGTAGAACTGCAGTTCCAGGGTGAGCGTCCAGTACACGCCGTCGAGCTGCGGCTGGCGGAAGAGGGCGGGCACCATCGTGAGGTTGGCCAGGAACTTCGGCAGCAGGTCGAGCGGCTGCGCCTGCGCGGTCAGCAGCAGAGTCGCCGAGGTGAGCGCGACTCCGGCCCAGTAGGCGGGGTACAGCCGCGTCGCGCGCCCGGCCGCGAACGCGGAGGCTTCGCGGCCGGAGGCGGACAGGAAGATGACGAAGCCGCTGATGAGGAAGAACAGCTGGACGCCCAGGAAGCCGTAGGCGGCCAGCCAGGAGACCGGCGTCGTGGAGAACGAGTGGATCGCGTCGTGCTCGATGCCCCAGAACAGCCAGTGGTACGCGACCACGGAGAGCGCCGCTGCGAGCCGGAGGATGTCGAGGAGCGCCAGCCGGGAGCGCCCGCGCGCATCACGGGTGCGTGTGCGCGAGAGGGTCGGCGCGGCGTGGTCGATGGGCATCGGCATGCGTAGGCTCCTGGAAACGGCTGTCATTTCAGAGTAAAAATATCAGCTTATGTGTACTGGACCGCAGTGTTCCGCGATGCGCTCACTGGGCGACGTCGATGCCGTCGATATCGGGTGCCCACTCCCACCAGTCGGCCTCCGCCGAGATCGAGATGGCGTTCCGCCCGGGGGCGAGTTCCAGCCGGATGGTGCGCACGCTCCAGGAGTCCCAGCCGCCGGTGGCCGGGAAGGACACGACCTGTTCGGCACCGCCGTTCACCCGCACGACGGCCGTGCGGGGCTGAGCCGAGGCGTACCGGATACCCACCGTCGTGAGTCCGGCCGTGTGCGCCGTGACACCGGTGAAGGTGAGGGAGCCACCCTGCCCGATGTTCGCGACCGACTCACCCGCGCACCCCGCGCCGGCGCACGCCCGGCGCTCGGCTGGACCGGTGCGGACCGCGGAAGAGCTTTCCGCCTCGTAGCTCCGGATCAGGACCACCCGGTCGATGTCGGGACCGTACCCGTTCGCGCCCGAGAGGGCGATGGAGTGCTTCCCCGGGCCGAGCTCCAGGGGCACGTCGACGTACCGCGGGACGTTCCAGCCGCTCGGCTCGCCGTTTCCGCGCCCGGACTCGGCCACCGTCCGCGACGGGACGGGCACGCCGTCGACGGAGACGGCGAGCGGTCGCTGCTCGCCCGAGAGATAGGCGATGCGGGCGGTGTACGCCCCCTCGGCCTCGACATCGCGGAATACGATCCCGCCCGATCCCACGTAGCCGGCCTTGGCGCCGCCCGAGCACGAAGCGCAGGTCGCGACCCGCGCAGCACCGGTCATCGTCGCCGACTCGGCCTCGAGCACCCGGTCGGCACCGGAGCCGCCGAGGCGCGCCCGCTCAGCCGGGTCCGGGCTCAGGACGACCGTCGCGCCTCCGTGCAGCGCCAGCGACAGCGACAGCGCGTCGGCCGCCGTGACGGTGGACTGCTCGACGATGGGCTGGCCGCCGGGCGCGCCATCGCGGTAGACGGTCGCGGTGTACCCGCCGGCGGAGAGGAAGCCCAGCGGCACCGCGAGCTCTTTCGCCGAGTCGGAGATCGCCCCGAGGTACCACGTCTGACCCGAGCGACGGGCGAAGACCGCGTGGCTGTCGGGCGCGGCGTCGATCAGGCGGGACTCGTCCCACACCGTCGGAAGCGACCGCAGCACGTCCAGGCCGCTCCAGCCCTCGTATGCAGCCGGCGAATCGGCCAACGTGGTGAGAGCCGAGGTGAAAGCGACGGTGAGCGCGAGCTGATGGGCCTGGGTCGTCAGCGCAGCCCCGAGCGAGAGTGCGACCGGTGTGGCGTCGGCTCCGCCGACGAGGCCGCGGACCAGCGCGAGGTCGACGTTGTCCCGGGCCGACGCCGGATTGCCGTTCTTGTAGCCTTCCGCCCCGGCGACGCCTTCGCTCGTGAGGACGTGAGGGTAGGTCCGCTGCTCGCCGCCCGGTTTCGTCGAGCCGTGGAAGTCGACCATGAGCTTCGCGCGGCCCGCGCCGATGCTGAGCCGGTCGTAGAACTGCATGATGTCGGCGCGGTCGGAGTCGAAGAAGTCGATCTTGAGCCCGACGACGCCACGCGCGGCGATGGACGTCATCGCGGAGTCGATCTCCGTCTGGTCGAACAGCGTCCCGTCCGTGCGGCGGAACTCGTTGCGGTGCATCCAGGCGAAGATCCCGACTCCGCGGGAGGCGCCGTAAGCGGCGAGCTCCCCCAGCTCGTCCCAGGAGCTGTAGCCGGAGTCCGCCGTCACGTAGGGGATCCCGAGGCGCTCGGCCGCCTCCACGTATTCGCGGTGCAGCGGGACGTAGCCGTCACCCGTCGTGGAGTACGCCCACCACGGCCACAGCGAGACGCCCGGCTTGATCCAGCTCGCCGCCGCTCCCGTGAGCTGGCCGGACGGTGCGTCGTTGAGGTCGGTGAGCAGGCTCGACCCGGCGAGCGCCTCGAGCTCGGCGGCGATGCCGACGACGCGCCACGGGGTGACGAGGGACCCGTCGAACGGCACGCGCACCCGCGCGGGCGCCGTGTCGAACACCGCGGAGTCCGGCCCGGGCAGGGCTGTTCGGAGGACGCCGCCGGAACCGGGACCGGCGTCCAGCCGAACCGCCGGATAGCTCCCGCCGGCCCGCACGTCGGCCTCCGTCAGTTGCAGCCAGGGCCCGGACGGAGTGGAGACCAGGGCGGGCATCGCCAGCCGATGGCCGGCCAGTCCTGCCGCGTCGATGCGCTGCGGCTTGCCCTCGTAGTTCCGCTCGTACTCGCTCGCCCACAGGGTCGATCCGTCGTGGAGATCGAACGCGGTGGCCTCGGAGACGACCGCCGAACGGCCGGGAACCGACACTTCGTAGCGGAACGCGACGCCGTCGGAGGTCGCCCGGAGGTGGATGGTCAATCCGGCCGCGCCCCCACGGTAGACCGCCACGAGTTCGTCCGTGGTCGACGAGACGGCGCCGTTCACCGCTGCGCCCGGCACATACGCCTGGTCGAACCGGCGCTGCTGTGCGCTCTCGAACGTCAGGCCGGTCGTGAGATCCATCGCCTCGGTCACGAGTCCGAGGCGCACATCGTCGAGCACCGGGCGTCCGTCGAAGGCGATCGCGAGACCGACGCCCCCGTCGGGTCGTGTCGTCAGCGCGGCCGAGATGCGACCGTCGGCGGAGGCGACGGACCGGACCTCGGCGAGCGCCTGGTCGCCGGACCAGCGGGCCGCTGTGCCGGTGGCGACGAGCGCGAGCGTTGCGGCGACGGCCGCAGCGATGCGACTCACCCTGGACAGCGTCGTACGGCGGGACTGTGACGTCATGGCTCACATGTTAGGGCATAAATGCTTGATGTTTAAATGTCATGACGAGCATCGCCTTACGCACTTCCGCACCCCCGGAAGAAAGGCTGCTGGCCTCACCCGGGCGGCGGGACGAGCATGGTCACGATCCACCGGACCATCCGTCCCGTTCCATCCGCCGTACCCGTTTCACCGAATGGCATCACCGAAAGGCAAGAGGTCGATGAAGATCATCGTTGTCTGCGGCGCGGGCGCCTCCAGCACCTTCGTCGCCGTGAAGCTCCGCTCCGCCGCCGCCGCGCGCGGCCTGCAGGTGGACGTCGCCGCGGGGAGTGCGAGTCAGCTCGGCTCGCTCGCCGGCGTCGATGTCGTGCTCGTCGGCTCGCACCTGGAGGCCGCCGTTCCCGCACTGCGCGAACGGGCGGTCGCGACCGGCACCGCCGTCGCCGTCCTGCCGCCCCTCTCGCCCGCCGCACTCGACGGCTCGAGCGCGCTGGATCTGGCCCTGAGCGCGAAGGCGGGGGCACGATGAGAACGAATGGCACCGCGGAATCGCGGCGTACTGTGCCACCGGAGAACGAAGGAGACCGAAACCATGGCTGAGCGGATCATCACTGTCGGATCGACCCACGGGCTGCATGCCCGTCCGGCAAAGCTCTTCGTCGAAGCCGTCGGCGCCTCCGGCGCGAAGGTGTCGCTCTCGAAGGAGGGCGGCCGCACCGTCGACGCGGGCAGCATCCTCGGCGTGATCTCGCTCGGCATCGATCACGGCGACAAGATCGTGCTCACGACCGACGCACCGAACGCCGAGGCCGTCCTCGACGACCTGGCCGAGATCCTGACCACCGACCACGACGCCTGATCATGACCGAGACCAGCACAGTCCTCACCGGCGCCGGAATCGGCCAGGGCATCGCCCTCGGCCCGGTCCTGCGGATGTCCGACCCCCTGCCCGAGCCGGCGACGACGCCCAGCACGCGCACACCCGACGAGGAGAAGGCGCGCGTCACCGCCGCCGTGCAGACCGTCGCCGCCGACCTGCGCGCACGCGCCGGCACGGTCTCCGGCACCGCCGCCGACGTGCTCGAAGCCCAGTCGATGATGGCGGAGGACTCCTCCCTCGCCGAGGATGTGGCCTCCCGGATCGACGCCGGCGCCACCGCCGAGCGCGCCGTCTTCGAAGGCTTCGGCGTGTTCCGCGACATGCTCATCGGCCTCGGCGGCTACATGGGCGAGCGGGCCACCGACCTCGACGACGTGGCCCAGCGGGTGATCGCCGCGCTGGAGGGGCGGCCCGCGCCGGGCGTCCCCGAGTCGGACCGGCCGTACATCCTGGTGGCGACCGACCTCGCACCCGCAGACACCGCACTCCTCGACCTGACGAAGGTGCTCGGCCTGGTCACCCGCGAGGGCGGCCCGACCTCCCACACCGCGATCCTCGCCCGCGAGAAGGCGATCGTCGCCATCGTGGGCGTGACCGGGGCCGACGCGCTCACGGAGGGCACCGAGGTGATCCTCGACGCCGGCGCCGGAACGGTGACCGTCGCACCGAGCGCCGAACAGAGCGACACCGCCCGCAGCCGCATCGCCGACCGGGAGGCGGCCCTCGCCGGCGGCCTCGAGCCCGGCGCGCTCGCCGACGGCACCCCCGTCCCCCTGCTGGCGAACCTCGGCTCGGCCGACGCGGCTGCCAAGGCGATCGAGGCCGGAGCAGAGGGTGTCGGCCTGTTGCGCACCGAGTTCCTCTTCCTCGACGCCCGCATGGCCCCCACCGTCGAGCAGCAGCGCGAGCAGTACGTGAAACTGCTGGAGGCGTTCCCCGGCAAGAAGGTCGTGGTGCGCGTGCTCGACGCCGGCGCCGACAAGCCGCTGGAGTTCCTGAACGACGCCCACGAGGACAACCCGGCGCTCGGCCTGCGCGGCATCCGCTCGCTGCGCGCCAACGAGGACATCCTGCGCGAGCAGCTCACAGCCCTCGCAGAGGCGGACGCCGCCACGGAGGCCGACCTCTGGGTGATGGCGCCGATGGTCGCCACCGTGGAGGAGACACGGTACTTCGTCCGCCTCGCCACCGAGTTCGGGCTGAAGACCGTCGGCGTGATGGTGGAGGTGCCGTCGGCCGCCCTGCTCGCCGATCGCGTCCTGCGCGAGGCCGCCTTCGCCTCCATCGGCACCAACGACCTCACCCAGTACACGCTCGCGGCCGACCGCCTCCTCGGCTCGGTCGCCGGCTTCCAGGACCCGTGGCATCCGGCCGTCCTCCGCCTCATCGGCGAGGTCGGCTCCGCCGGAGCCGCGCACGGGAAGCCCGTGGGAATCTGCGGCGAGGCCGCCGCAGACCCGCTCCTCGCGGTCGTCCTCGTCGGCCTCGGCGCGACGACCCTCTCGATGTCGCCGGCGGCGCTCGCCGACGTGCGGCTCTCCCTCACCCGTTACACCCTCGACCAGGCACGGACCCTGGCCGAGGCCGCCCTGGCCGCCGATGGCGCGGCCGAAGCCCGGGAGGCCGTCCGAACCACGGCCGCCGGATTCCCCACTCCCGCCGCTCCCTAGCGCGGGCCGACACAGAAACGAGGCACCATCATGACATCGGCGACAGCGACGACGCCGAAGCAGCCCAGCAGCGCTCGCGTCCACGTGCAGCGCTTCGGGACCTTCCTCTCGAACATGGTCATGCCGAACATCCCGGCGTTCATCGCCTGGGGGTTCATCACGGCCCTGTTCATCGCGACCGGGTGGCTGCAGACCACCGGATGGGCGATCAACGGCATCCTCGGAGGCTTCGGCGACCAGGCCAAGATCGGCTGGACCGGCGCCGCCACCGTGCTGGCACAGGACCCGAGCGGCCACACGTTCCAGCAGTACGTCGGCCTCGTCGGCCCGATGATCACCTACCTGCTCCCGCTCCTCATCGCGAACACCGGCGGCCGCATGGTCTACGGCGTGCGCGGCGGCGTGGTCGGCAGCATCGCGACCATGGGTGTCATCGTCGGGTCGAACATCCCGATGTTCATCGGCGCCATGATCATGGGCCCGCTGAGCGCCTGGATCATGAAGAAGGTCGACGGCCTCTGGGAGGGCAGGATCAAGGCCGGCTTCGAGATGCTGGTGAACAACTTCTCGGCCGGCATCGTCGGCATGCTGCTCTCGATCGGCGCGTTCTTCGGCATCGCCCCGATCGTCGAGTGGCTGAGCGGCGTGCTGAGCAATGCCGTCAACTGGCTGATCTCGCTGCACCTGCTGCCGTTCGCGAGCATCCTGATCGAACCGGGCAAGGTGCTGTTCCTCAACAACGCGATCAACCACGGCGTGCTGACCCCGCTCGGCATCGAGCAGGCGCAGCAGCAGGGCAAGTCGATCCTGTTCCTGCTGGAGGCCAACCCCGGCCCCGGCTTCGGCATCCTGATCGCGTACTCGATCTTCGGCATGGGCATCGCCAAGGCCAGCGCCCCGGGCGCCGCACTGATCCAGTTCGTCGGCGGCATCCACGAGATCTACTTCCCCTACGTGCTCATGAAGCCGATGATCGTCATCGCGGCCATCCTGGGCGGCATGACCGGTATCGCGATCAACGTGACCTTCAACTCCGGCCTGCGGGCCCCGGCGTCCCCCGGCTCGATCATCGCCGTGCTGCTGCAGGCACCGCTCACCAGCATCCCGGGTGTCGTGATCTCGGTGGTCGGCGCCGCGACGGTGTCGTTCGTCGTCGCGTCGATCATCCTCCGGGCGAGCCGCCGCCGCGACATCGCCGCGGGCAAGCTGGGCGACCTGACCGCCGCCGTCGCGCAGACCGAGGCCAACAAGGGCAAGGAGTCCTCGATCCTCGAGGGCCTCGTGCGCGAGGGCGAGCACGACCCCGGCGACGCTCAGGGCGACGGCACCGATCGGCTGGTGCGCAACATCGTGTTCGCGTGCGACGCTGGGATGGGCTCGAGCGCGATGGGCGCGTCCGTGCTGCGGAACAAGATCAAGAAGGCCGGCGTGGAGGGGGTCACGGTGACCAATCAGGCCATCAGCAACCTCGACGGCACGGCCGACCTGGTGATCACCCAGCGGGAGCTCACCGATCGCGCCAAGGGACAGTCGCCGAACTCGCTCCACGTGTCGGTCGACAATTTCATGAACAGCCCGAAGTACGACGAGGTCGTCGACCTGGTCGCCACGCAGCAGCAGAACGCAACGGAGGACGCCACCACATGACCGACACGATTCTCGACCGGGCGAACGTCGTGGCCGCGGGTACCGCGACCACACGGGAGGACGCGATCCGGGAGGCGGGTGAGCTGCTCGTGAGGGCGGGCGCCGTTCAGCCGGCCTACGTCGACTCGATGGCGCAGCGGGAGGCGACCGTCTCCACCTTCATGGGGAACGGCCTCGCCATCCCGCATGGCACCAACGAGTCCAAGGACGAGATCGTGCGATCGGCGCTCTCCTTCATCCGCTACTCCTCGCCGCTCGACTGGGGCGGCGAGGAGGTGCGGTTCGTCGTGGGCATCGCCGGGCGGAACAACGAGCATCTCGACATCCTGAGCAAGATCGCGATCCTCTTCTCGGAGGACGACGACGTGCAGAAGCTCATCGACGCCCCGGACGCGGACGCCCTGTTCGCGCTCCTCGGCGACGTCAACGAGTGAGGCGGAGGTTCGAATGAAGGCGGTCCATTTCGGTGCGGGCAACATCGGGCGCGGCTTCGTGGGGCTCCTGCTGCACGAGGCCGGCTACGAAGTGGTGTTCGCCGATGTGAACGCGGAGTTGATTGACGCTCTCGCGTCGGCCGACTCGTACGACGTGCACCTGGTGGGCGACGAGTCGCAGACGAAGACCGTCACCGGGTTCCGCGCGATCAACAGCGCGACCGACGAGGAGGCCCTGGTCGCCGAGATCGCGTCGGCCGATGTGGTGACGACGGCGGTCGGACCGCGCATCCTGCGTTTCGTCGCGCCGGTGATCGCCCGTGGTCTGGCGGCCCGGCCGACGGACGCGCCGCGCCTGGCGGTCATGGCGTGCGAGAACGCGATCGGCGCGACCGATCTGCTCGCCGCCGAGCTGATGGACGGCCTCCCCGACGACGACGCCCGCGACGAGCTCGCCTCCCGCGCCGTGTTCGCCAACACCGCCGTCGACCGGATCGTGCCCGCTCAGGCGCCCGACGCCGGCATCGACGTGACCGTCGAGACGTTCTACGAGTGGGTCGTGGACCGCAGCCCGTTCAACGGCCACGAGCCGGCCATCCCCGGCGCCCACTTCGTCGACTCGCTCGGACCGTACATCGAGCGCAAGCTGTTCACGGTCAACACCGGGCACGCGACGGTGGCGTACACGGGCTTCGTGGCGGGGGCGACCACGATCAGCCAGGCGATCGGGATCCCGGCCGTGGCCGAAGCGGCCGAAGCCGCGCTCGCGGAGACCTCGGCCGCACTGAGCGCCAAGCACGGGCTCGACCCCGAGGAGCTGGCGGCGTACCGGGCGAAGATCCTGAGCCGATTCCGCAATCCGTACCTGGTCGACGAAGTGACGCGCGTCGGCCGTGAGCCGCTGCGCAAGCTCGGCCGTAACGACCGGTTCATCGGGCCGGCCGCCGACTACGTGCAGTACGTCGGCGGCATCCCGGAAGCCCTGCTGGCCGCGGTGGGCGCCGCGTTGCGGTTCGACGTTCCGGAGGACTCGCAGAGCTTCGAGCTGCAACAGCTCCTCCAGCGCGCAGACGCCGAGGACATCGTGGACGAGGTGATGGGCGTCCAGCGCGGCGACGCGTTGTTCGAGCCGCTCGTGGAGGTCGTGCGCGCAGCGCAGGAGTGAGACCGGTCCGGCGCAGCGGGGACGTCAGCGCGGGACGATCGTGGCCGTCGGATCGAGACACCAGTCGAGAACCGACGGCCACTCTCCGTATCCGCTAGAGACCGTGAGGTGCCCGCCGCCCGGGATCGTCGTGATCGGCAGGCCGAGCGGCGCGGCGAAGACCGATTCCGCTCCCTCGGGGCAGCACGGGTCGTCGTCGGAGGCGACGATGTGCGTCTGCGCTGTCGGCCGGCTGATCGGCAGGTCGGCGAACGCCGCGACGTCGGGGTTGTCGCGCAGGAAGCCGGGAGACGGCGGCGCGACCAGGAGCACGCGGTCGACCACGGACCCCGCGCCCGCGTCGTCCGGCCGCGCGCCCAGCCAGAGCGCGGCTCCCAGGCTGTGCGCGATGACCGTCACCTGCGCGCCGTCGTCCGCTGCTTCGGCGAGCGCCGCGGAGGCCGCCGTCCGCCACGCCTCCACCTGCGGGTGCGCGGCGTCGGGCAATTGCGGGTAGACCACGTGCTCGCCGGCGCGGCGCAGGCTCGCGGCGAGCTCGTGCTGCCAGTGGCCGGGCGGGCGGAAGTTGTCCCAGCCGTGCAGGATCAGGAAGGCACGCATGCTGCCGAGCGTAGCGCCCGGCCGGGCGCGGTCTCCGCGCGCACGCCCTCCTCGATGACCGGGACCCCGGCGACGAGCACCCAGGGGATCCCGGCGGCCTGCTGTCGCGGCTCGTCGAAGGTCGCCCGGTCGGCGACGGTCGCCGGATCGAAGACCACGAGGTCCGCGACCGCGCCCGGTGCGATGCGCCCGCGGTCGGCGAGGCCGAGCCGCCGCGCGGGACGCGCGGACAGGTGGACGACGGCGTCCTCCAGGGTGAGCACGCCGTGCTCGCGGACGTAGCGCCCGAGGTAGCGCGGAAAGGTCCCCCACGCGCGCGGGTGCGGCTTGGCGCCGACGAGGATGCCGTCGCTTCCGCCGGTGTGGCGCGGGTGCCGCATCATCGTGCGGACGTTGTCCTCGTCGCCGACGTGCTGCAGGATGCCGGTGCCGAGCCGGTCGGCGATCAGGAGGTCCAACGCCGCCTCGGCGGGAGGGCGGCCCTCTGCCGCCGCGAGCTGAGCGATCGTCCGCCCGACGCGGTCGGCGAGCGCGGGATCGCGGACGCCGGAGACTTCCACCGCGTGCCAGTCGACCGGGACGCCGTGCGCCCCGTCGGAGCCCACGATGTCCAGGTCGCGGATGATCCGCTCCCGCTGCGCGGGATCGTCCAGCCGCGCCAGCGTCTCCGCCGGTCCGCCGGCAGCCGCCCAGCCGGGCAGCAGGGCGACGAGGGTGGTCGATCCGGCCAGGTACGGATACGTGTCGAGCGTGATGTCCACCCCGTGTGCGAGGGCGTCGTCGATGAGCGCCGTCAGCTCACCGGCGCGCCCCCGGTTGACCTCGAAGTTCATGGTCGCGTGGGTGAGGTGCAGGGCGCATCCCGCCCGGTGGGCGATGGCGATCATCTCGGCGTAGCCGTCGAGAGCCCCGGCTCCGTAGGAACGCTGATGCGGTGCGAAGTACCCGCCGTTCGCCGCGACGATCTCGCAGAGCGCCACCAGTTCGGCCGTGTCGGCGAACATCCCGGGGGCATAGCTGAGCCCGGCCGAGAGCCCGAACGCGCCGTCGCGCATCCCTCGCTCCACCTGGGACCGCATCGCGGCCAGCTCGGAAGGCGTCGCGCGGCGGTCGTGCGTGCCGACGACGTTGAGCCGGATCGTTCCGTGCGGCACGAGGGCCGCGACGTTGGCGGCGCTGCCATGCCGATCGACCTCTGCGAGGTAGCCGGCGACGTCGGGCCAGCCGGCCCCGGCGTGCGGGCCGTTCCACCCGGCGAGCTGCTCCCGGAGGACGTCGAGTGCGGCTTCGGTCGCCGGCGCGTACGCGAGGCCGTCCTGGCCGACGACCTGGGTGGTGACGCCCTGGGAGACGGCGGCGAGGTTCTGCGGGTCGTCGAGCACAGCGAGGTCGGAGTGGGCGTGCATGTCGACGAAGCCGGGTGCCACCGCGAGCCCGTCGGCGTCGATCATCCGCGCGGCGGAGGCGTCGCTGCGGTCGCCCGCCTCGCGGATCCGGCCGTCGGCGACGAGCACGTCACCCGTGCGACCCGGCCGGCCGCTCCCGTCGAGGATCGTCGCACCCCGGATCAGGAGCGTTCCGGCGGCCGCGCCTGCCGTCATGCCGTCGCGACTCCGCTGAAGGCCCGCGCCCGTTCAGTGACCGCCTCCCACGCGCCCGATTCGATGTCGGCCGCGCTGACCACGCTCGACCCGGCGGTGACAGCGAGCGCGCCGGCCGCCATCCAGGCACCGGCGTTGTCGGCGTGGAGGCCGCCGGACGGCACGAACGGGACGGTCGGGAACGGCCCGCGCAGGTCCTTCAGGTGGGCTGGTCCGACCGTGGACGCCGGGAAGATCTTGACCGCGGCCGACCCGAGCTCGACGGCCCGCATGACCTCCGACGGGGTGAGCGCTCCGAGCATGATCGGCACGCCCGCCTCGCGGGCCGCCGCGGCCGCTCCCTCGCTGACCCCCGGAGTGACCAGGAAGCGCGCGCCCGCGGCGATGGCGGCCTCGGCCGTGCGTGCGTCGGTCACGGTCCCCGCACCGACCACGGCGCCACCCGGATCGGCGGCCGCCGCCGCGATCACGGCCTCCACGTCCGGAGTGGTGAAGGTGAACTCGACGACGCGGATGCCGCCCGCGGCGAGCGCACGGCACAGCGCGCCCGGATCGTCGATGCGGGGCGCGCGCACCACGGCGAGTGCCCGGTCGGCGGTGAGGGTCTCGATCAGCATCGTTCTCCTGTGGGGCGAGGGCGGGTCATCCGAAGGTCGTCTCCAGCAGACCGATCACCCGTGGATCGGCGGACAGAGCGTCGTCGACGACGGCGAGCGCACGCCATTTGTCGAAGGTCGTGCACGGGTGCGAGAGCCCGAAGCGGATGACGTCTCCGACCTCGATGACGGCGTCCTCCGGTACGCGCACGAATGCGTGCTGGTCGTTGAGCGCGGTGGTGACGGCTCCCTCCAGCGGCCGGGCGGCCGTCGCGCCGAGCGGCCGGATGGCCTGCGGGATCGGCAGGCCCTCGTCGTACGGGAGGTCGCGCTTGCCGGCATCCACCAGCACGAGCCCCGGCTCCGGCCGGGAGACCACCGTCGCCCAGCCGTGGATGGCCGCGCAGAACGTGGGGCCCGAACTCGTGGGGCCCGAATTCGTGCGGCCCGCATTCGTGCGGCTCAGTGGCGTGATCGACCGGTAGAAGCCGTCGTCGTGCGTGATGTAGGCGCCCGAGCGCAGGAGCACCTCGACGGGTCGGCCGCCGGCCCCTGCGAGGTCACGGCGCGGCGCGAGCACCTCGGCGACCTGATCGAAGTAGGCGCTGCCCCCGGCCGTGAGGACGACCGGTGCGCCGGGCGGGTAGAGACCCGCGGCCTCGATCGCGTCGTGCAGTCGCACCAGCTCGTGCAGATAGGCCTGGACGCGGGTCAGCGATGTCGGCGATGCGTCGTGCGCGAGCGCTCCTTCATACCCGGCGACCCCGGCGAGCCGGAGCCGCGGCGAGTCGGCGACGGCGGTCGCGACGGCCAGCGCGGCCTCCAGACCTCGCGCGCCCGTGCGGCCTCCGTCGCCGCCGAGCTCCACGAGCACGTCGAGCGGTCCGGGCGCCTCCGCCTCGGCCAGCGCGCCGGTCATGATCTCGACTGCGCGCGTGGAGTCCGCCCAGACGGTCAGACGATCGGCATCGCGCGCGAGCGAGCGCACGGCACCGGGCTGCACGAGCGCGTTGGCGAGCAGTACGCGTGGGATGCCCCAGCCGAGCGCGACGGACGCCTGCCAGGGCGTGGCGACGGTGATGCCCCAGGCGCCCGCCGCGAGCTGCCGCCGCCAGAGCTCGAGGTTCATCGTGGTCTTGCCGTGCGGGGCGATCCCCATACCGGCGTGCCGGCACCACTCCGCCATCGTGGCGAGATTGTGCGCGACCGCCGTCTCGCTGAGCGTCACGATCGGCGTCGGGAACGCGCTCAGGGACGGACGGCTCCGCGACAGCTCGGCGATGTCGGCGGCCGTGAAGTCGAGCGGTGCGGCCTTGTACTGCTCCATTCGTCCCTTCCCAGTCATTGCACAGAGCGCAACGGACGTTGCACAATCGCTGCTCCCTTGTCTAGCATGATCCCCGACGATCGCGGAAGGGGAGACGGATGACGGCCGCCGCACGCCTGGTGACCATCGGCGAAGCCATGGTCGTCCTGTATCCCGAGCACCACCTCCCCCTGTCGGAGGCGCGGGCGTTCGGGTCCGACGTGGGCGGCGCCGAGTTCAACGTGGCGACCTCCCTCGCCCGGATCGGCGTGCCGACCGCCTGGGTGTCCCGCCTGGGGGCCGACGGCTTCGGCGACCGCGTCATCGCCAGCGCCGGTGAGGCCGGCGTCGACACCTCGGCTGTCGAGCGCGACGCGACCAGACCGACGGGTCTCTACGTGAAGGAGCCCGTGGCCGGGCCCACCGGTGTCCGGACGAGGATGCATTACTACCGCAGCCGGTCCGCGGCGTCGGTGCTCGGCGTGGCGCACCTGCGCTCCGCGGCCACGGCCGCCCTGCTGGGCGACGCCGCGATCGTCCACACCTCGGGCATCACGCCGGCACTCTCCGCCTCCACCGCGGAGCTCACGGGCGCACTGCGCTCGCTCGTCGGACCGCAGACCGTCGTCAGCGTCGACCTCAACCTGCGGCCGGCGCTGTGGACCGGCCGCGACCGCTCGGCACTCAGCGCGCTCGTCGCCCAGGCCGACCTCCTGTTCGCCGGGCACGAGGAGGCCGAGGCGCACTTCGGTCACACCGACCCGACGCGACTGTTCGCCGAGCTGCCGCACCTGGAGACCGTGGTGCTGAAAGACGAGGAGCAACGCGCGGCGGCATACCGGCGCGACGGCCGCGAGGCGCACGTCCCGTGCCTCACTGTGGAGGTCGTCGAACCCGTCGGCGCGGGAGACGCCTTCGCCGCCGGCTTCCTCGCGGGCCGTGCGGAGGGGCGCGACGACACCGCCGCACTGCGCCTCGGGCATGCCCTGGCCTCGCTCACCCTGATCGGCCACGGAGACCGTCCGCTCACCGTCCCGAGCGGCCCCGAACGCGACACGATCGCCCGCGTCGAAGCCGACACCTGGGAGCGCTGGCGCGTGCACCCGGGCGAGATCCCGTGGCGCGGGGCGACGTCGTGAGCCAGTCGGTCGCCCGGGCGCTCGACCTGCTCGGGCTCGTCGCCCGCGGCGTGCGCACGCTGGACGCGCTGTCCGAGGAGCTCGGCGTGCACAAGTCGACCGTGCTCCGCTTGCTGCAGACGCTGGAGGCCCACGGCTTCGCCGGCCACGACGCAGCGCACCGCTACCACGTCGGCCCGGCGGTCTTCGCTCTCGCCTCGGACGCCCTCGACGCGCTCGATGTGCGCGCCGCAGCCGCGCCGATCCTGCGCGAACTCGCCGCCGCGACCGGTCAGACGGTCCATCTGGCGACGTACCAGGACGGCGTCGTCACGTACATCGACAAGGTCGACTCCCGCCAGGGGCTTCGCATGTACTCGCGGATCGGCCTGCCGGCGCCCGTCCACGCGACGGCCGTGGGAAAGGTGCTGCTGGGCGGCGTGGACCCGGCCGAGCGCGAACGTGTCGTCGCCGGACTCGACCTGCTGCCCTTCACGTCGCGCACGCACGCCACGCCGGAGGCGCTGCTCGCCGACGTCGCCATCAGCGCCGAGCGCGGCTGGGCCGAGGACCACGAGGAGCACGAGACGTTCATGAACTGCGTCGGCGCCCCCGTCCACGGACCCGACGGCCGGATCGCGGCGGCGGTCTCGATCTCGGTGCCCAACGTGGTCCTGCCGCACGACGGCGTCCTCGCCCTGCTCCCCACGCTCCTCGACGCGACGGCCCGGATCTCGGCTGAGCTGGGCGCGCGCACCCGGGAATCCACCGCAGCTGCACGATCGAAGGGAACCCCATGACCGACCGCATCGCCGTCACCACGACCGAGGCGCCCGCCCCCGCGCACACCTTCTCGCAGGGCGTGCGCCGCGGGCCGTTCCTGCAGGTCTCCGGTCAGGGCCCGGTCGACCCCGGGACGAACGAGTACCTCCACCCGGGCGACGTGAAGGCCCAGACGGTCCGCACCCTCCGCAACGTGGAGGCCGTGCTGGCCGCGGGCGGAGCCGGCTTCGACGACGTGATGATGCTGCGGGTCTACCTGACCACCCGCGACGACTTCGCCGCGATGAACGAGGCGTACGGCGAGTTCCTGTCGACGCGGGTGCCTTCCGGCGTGCTCCCGGCGCGCACCACGGTCTTCACGGGGCTGCCGCGCGCGGAGATGCTCGTGGAGATCGACGCCTTCGCCGTACTGGGATGACGGCCGCGGGCGCACGTCTGGCAGTTCCCCGCGACCCCACCGCGCCGGCCGTCCCCGGTGGTACGTTTCGCATGTGAGCCGTATCGTGGCCGTGGCGCCCGTACTTCCCGCCCGCAGCTATAGCCAGGGCGAGATCACCGCCGCGCTGCTCGCGATGATCACGAGCGACCCCCAGCGCCAGGCCGTCATGCGCCGCATCCATGCGGCCAGCGGCGTCGAGACCCGGAGTCTCGTGATGCCGCTCGAGCGATACAGCTCCCTCGGCTCGTTCCAGGAGTCGAACGACTTCTTCATCGCCGAGGGGACCACGCTGGCCGAGCGCGCCATCACCCAGGCGCTCGCGACCGCGGGGCTGCTCGCCAGCGACGTCGACTTCCTGCTCTTCACGTCCGTCACGGGGATCGCCGCCCCCTCGATCGACGCGCAGCTCGTCCAGCGGCTCGGGATGCGCCGCGACGTCAAGCGTCTGCCCAGTTTCGGCCTGGGCTGCGTCGCCGGCGCGGCCGGGATCGCCCGGGTGCACGACTATCTCCAGGGTCACCCCGGCGAGATCGCGGTGCTGCTCTCGGTCGAGCTCTGCTCCCTGACGGTGCAGGCGCGCGACGACTCGATGGCGAACATCGTGGCGAGCGGCCTCTTCGGCGACGGTGCCGCGGCCGTCGTGATGGCGGGCGACGATCGCGCGCGCGAGCTCGGTCTCCCCGGCCCGGAGGTCCTGGACACCCGCAGCCGCATCTACCCGGACACGGAGAACGTGATCGGCTGGGACATCGGCGGTACCGGGTTCCGCATCGTGCTCAGCGCCGGCGTCCCGGACGTGATCGACCGCAACTTCGCGGACGACGCCCGAGGACTGCTCGCGGAGCACGGCCTCGAGGTCTCCGACGTCGGCGCGTGGGCGGCGCACCCCGGCGGCCCGAAGGTGCTCGAAGCGTTCGCGCGCGCGCTCGACCTGCCGCCGGACGCGCTCGACGCCAGCTGGCGATCGCTCGCCCGCGTGGGCAACCTGTCGTCGGCCGCCGTGCTGCACGTGCTCGCCGAGCAGCTGGGCGCGCACCCGCCGGACACCATCGGGCTGTTGTTCGCCCTCGGCCCCGGTGTCACCAGCGAACTGGTGCTGCTGCGCTGGGCCGACGGTGCGCCGGGCGTACGCACCGCACCGCAGCTGGGGGCCGTCGCGTGATCTGGTACACCGTGCTCGTCCTCGCCACGGGGGCGGAGCGGATCGCCGAACTGCTCGTGTCGGCCCGCAACGCCCGCTGGTCGTTCGCCCGCGGCGGCGTCGAGTACGGCCGGCGCCACTTCCCGCCGATGGTCGCGCTGCATACCGGCCTCCTGCTCGCCTGCCTCGCGGAGGTGTGGCTGCTCGACCCCCCGTTCCTCCCGTGGCTCGGCTGGCCGATGCTGGTGCTGGTCCTCGCCAGTCAGGCGCTGCGCTGGTGGTGCATCGCGACTCTCGGGCCGCGCTGGAACACCCGGGTCATCGTCGTGCCCGGCCTCGCCCTGGTGGCGCGTGGACCCTACCGGTGGCTGCACCATCCCAACTACGTGGCGGTCGTCGTCGAGGGTTTCGCGCTCCCCCTGGTGCACACGGCGTGGATCACCGCCGTCGCCTTCACCGTGCTGAACGCCGTGCTCCTGCTGGGCTTCCGCATCCCCTGCGAGAACCGGGCGCTCGCCGGATCCGAGGCGGCCGCGGCCGCACGGACATGACCGCACCGCAGCTCGTCGTCGTGGGCGGAGGGCCGATCGGGCTGGCCTGTGCGATCGAAGCGCGCCTGGCCGGCATCGAGACCATCGTCGTGGAGCCGCGCGACGACCCCATCGACAAGGCGTGCGGCGAGGGGTTGATGCCCGGGGCGCTCGCGGCCCTCCATCGCATCGGGGTGGACCCTCCCGGCCATCCGCTCGCCGGAATCGCCTACCTCGACACCGGACGTCGCGTCGAGCACCGGTTCGCCGACCGGCCGGGCCGCGGCGTGCGACGCACCGTGCTGCAGCGCGAGCTGGCGCGCCGAGCCGCTGAGCTCGGCACGCCTGTCCTGAGGGACAGGGTGACCGGTGTGACCCAGCGTCGGGACTCCGTCGTGCTGGAGCTCGGAAGCCGCACTGCGGAGGCGCTCGAGACGCCCTGGGTGATCGCGGCGGACGGACTCCATTCGCCCGTACGGCGCCTGCTCGGGTTGGAGGGTCGCGCGCAGCACCCCACCCGGCGGCGTTACGGGTTGCGACAGCACTATGCGGTCGCGCCCTGGACCGACCTCGTGGAGGTGCACTGGTCCCCGCTCGTGGAGGCCTACGTGACGCCGGTGGACGATCGCACCGTCGGCGTCGCCGTGCTCGGCCCGCGCCCGCTCGACCACGATGCGTCGATCGCCGCCATCCCCGCGCTCGCGGAGCGCCTGGCGGGCGCTCACGCCGTGTCGGCCCCCCGCGGCGCCGGCCCGCTGCTCCAGCGCTCGCGCTCGCGGTCTTCGGGACGTGTGCTGCTCGCGGGCGACGCCTCCGGCTACGTGGACGCGTTGACCGGCGAGGGCATGCGCGTCGGATTCGCGCAGGCGCGCGCGGCGGTCGCGGCCGTGCGCGCAGGCAACACCGAGCAGTACGAGCGCGCCTGGCGGGCCACCACCCGCGATTTCCGCATGCTCACCACCGGGCTGGTCGTCGCGGCGCGGTCGTCGTTCCGGCCGCGGATCGTCCCGACCGCGACCGCCCGGCCGCAGCTCTTCGGTGCCATCGTGGAGCGGCTTTCGCGCTGAGAGCCGCGCACACCGGGGACCGCCCATCGGACGGATAGAAGCCACTCCCGGCGCGCGTCTTCATCAGGTAGTATGCTGCGGACAGATGACACATGCAATATTTTGCGAGGTGCGATGACCAACCACGACCAGCCCGATCGAGGCGATGAACCGCAGCTCGATGAGGGTGCCTCCTCCGAATATCGCGCGCGCCCGACCGCGGTCGCCGCGAAATCCGCACCGGCCAGGCGCACGAGCGTGACGTTCTATCTCAGCGAGGGCCTCCGCAACAGGGCGAGAGCGGCCTACCGCTCCACCTCCTTCGAGGAGCAGGACAGCAGTTGGTCCGAGATGCTCAACAAGGCACTGATCGCCGAGGTGGAGCGCCGCGAGGCCGAATACAACAGCGGGGAGAGCTTCGGGGCGAGCGCGGAGCCGCTCTCCCCCGGTCGTCCGATCGGGTTCTGACGACGTCACCGGGGGCGAGCCGGCCTGCGCGACCGGCCGCCCCCGACGCGTCATGGTCGAGCCGTCACCTCACCGGGTGTGGTGACGGCGCTCCCGATTGGACACCCCGAACACGGCCAGCGCACCGAGCAGTGCCAGCAGTGCGCCGAACGCACCCAGTGTGAGCGCATCGGATCCGGTCGAGGCCAGCATGGTCGATGCCGGGGCGGCGCTCAGTATCGTGGCCGGGCCATCCGAGGCGATCGAGACGCCACCTCCCACAGCGGCCACTGGTCCCGTCGGGGTCGAAACGACCGGGCCGGTCGGCGTGGTCGGGCCGGTCGGCGTTGTCGGGCCGGTCGGGGTCGTCGTCGCACCGGTGGTGGTGGCGTCGCCGAGCACACTCACCGCGTCACCGCCGACCGTGATCGGAAGGGCGACGCTCACCGGCAGCTGGGCGCCGCCGAGGAGGCTTCCGCCGCCGCTCGTGACCGGGACGGAACTCGAGCCGGTGCCGGCGCCGGAACCGGCGGCACCGGCGGTCGAGCCGGTCGTCGTCGCGTCGCCCAGCAGGCTGACGGCGTCACCGCCGAGGGCGACCGGAAGGGCGGCCCGGATCGGAGCCTGTGCACCGGAGGCCACGCCGCCGCTGCCCGAAGTGACGCCACCGGCCGGTGCGGAACCCGACGGCGCAGCCGCCGACGAGCCGGTCGAGGAGGCATCCCCCAGCACGCTCACCGCGTCACCCGAGGCGGTAACGGGAGCAGAGGCACTCACTGGAGCCTGAGCACCCGACACCACACCACCAGAACCCGAAGTGGTGCCGGCGGTCGCGGGAACGGAACCCGACGGCGCAGCCGCCGACGAACCGGTCGAGGTGGCGTCGCCGAGCACACTGATCGCGTCGCCCCCGACGGTCACCGGTGCCGATACGCCGACCGGAGCCTGCGCGCCGGAGAGGATGCCGTCCGAGCCCGACGTGGTCGCGCCCGAGCCGGTGGAAGCCGCGGGCGAACCCGACGGCGAGGTGGACGTGCTCGATCCCGACGAACCGGCATCGCCGAGCACGCTCACCGCGTTGCCCGTCGCCGTCACGGGAGCGGAGACTGCGATCGGCGCTTGCGCGCCGGAGAGCACTCCACCCGTTCCCGACGTGGTCTGGTCCGTCGCGGGTGTCGTGCCCGACGAGGCGGTCGAGGAGGTCGAGGAGGTCGAGCCCGAGCCCGAGCTCGAGGTCGAGCCCGAGTCACCGACGGCGCTCACGGCGTTTCCGCTCACGGTGACCGGCACCGCGATGCTGACGAGTACCTGGTCGCCGGAGGCCACGCCGCCGAGCCCGCTGGTCGACGTGCTGACCGCCGGAGCGGGGGCGGCGGGTGCGGACTGCGCGCCGGTCGATCCGGCGTCGCCGAGCACGGCGATGCCGTTGCCGGAGACCGTCACGGGAACCGTGAGCCCGATCGCGGCCTGGTCGCCGGAGGCCACTCCGTTGGAGCCGGTCGTCGATGGTGCTTCCGCGGCGTTCGCCGCCGCGGTGCCGGCGAGCCAGAGCCCTCCGACGCAGAGGGTGAACCACAACCCTCTCGAGACGTACTTGTTCATCGTTCAGCCTTTCGAATGAGTGTCTGCGAACTCCCGGTCGGGAGCTCGGGTCGCGTTCTGCCGGAACGGCAGACTGCGCCCACTCAGTCGGGGCTGATGTCGTGATCGAACAGCGGTGCGGCAGCGAGGCCGTCACCGACGGGAAGCAGAGCTCGGCCGGCGCGCGGGGCGGACGCGGCCGCCAGCGCATCTCCGGAGACGGCCGAAGCCGACGCGCCGCCGCCGCCGGAGCCTCCGGAGGCGCCGGCGCCGAGTGAACCGGACGGCACGCCGCGGGACGGCAGGTCGGAGCCGCCGGGGGGCGCGCCGCCCGGAGCGGAGGCCGTCACAGCGGTGACGTCGAGCCGCCCGGAGTCGCGGCCGAAGGGGCGAACGGCATCGAAGAGCGATGATCCGTCAGCGCCCGCGATCGCGGCGACCGACAAGCCGGCGACGCCGGCGGCGGAGGCCACCGCCGCTCCGGCGGCAGCCGGCCCGGCGCTCGGCGGCGCAACGGTCGGCGGCTGCTCGGTCGGCGCGACCGGCTCGACCGCGGTCTGTAGAGCCGTGGACACGTCCGAGAGGGTGCCGTCCGCCACGGTGCTCACCGGGGTCGTCACGGATTCGACCGGGGCGGAGCCGAGGGCCGCTCCCAGCACGGGGAGTTGCGAGACCGGCGTGGCGGCCACGACATCGTCGACGGCTTTCGCCACGGGAGTCACGACCGCAGCGACCGGCGCAGCCTGCGCCACCTGGTCGACCGCCTGCGTCACGGGCCGGACCGCCTGACTGACGGTCGAGCGAACCGGATCGGGCAGCGCGGGGGCGACAGCCGAGGTCACCGTGTGCGCGGTATCGCCGACGGCGCCGGTGACGCTCGAGACGACCGCTCCCAGCGGGTCCGGCGCGGGAGGCTCGGCGGCCCCGGCCGCGCCGCCTCCGAAGAGCAGTCCGAGTGCTGCGACTCCGCCGCCGAGGACGAGTGAACCGATCAGAAGCCGCACGGGAGCGCGGGAGGAGCGTCGGGCGTCCGGCGCTTCCACCATACGATCACCCCCTGATCGTCGGCCTTCCGTTCGAGACAATGGTGAGCGTACTCCCCTGTCTACCGTCGAGGAAGGGGCGAGCCCGCATGCCGGCCGCCACGGCGACCACGGCGAGCGCCGCGACCGTCATCGCCGCCCCGACCCACAGCGGAGACGCGTAGCCGAGTCCCGCCGCGATGGTCAGTCCGCCGAGCCACGCCCCCAGGGCGTTGCCGACGTTGAACGCGGCGATGTTCGCGCCCGACGCCAGCGTCGGGGCCGACTCGGCGGAACGGAGGACGCGCAACTGCAGCGCGGGGACCGTGGCGAATCCGGCTGCACCCATCAGCACGAGCGCGATCACGGCGGCCGCCGGCAGCGGCGCGACCAGCGCGAACAGCCCGAGGATGACGGCGAGCGCCGAGAGCACGACCAGAAGCGTCCCGTCGATCGAGCGGTCCGCGAACCGCCCGCCAGCGGCATTGCCCATGAAGAGCCCGACCCCGAAGAGGATGAGCAGCCACGGAACCGCACCCGAGGGGAACCCGGACAGACCGGTCAGTGTGTAGGCGATGTAGGTGAAGGCCCCGAACATCCCGCCGAAACCGAGCACGGTCGCGGCGAGCGAGAGCCACAGCTGCGCGGAACGGAACGCCCGCAGTTCGCCGCGCAGACCGGTCGTCTCCTCGACGCCGCCGTCCGCTCGCCCGGCCGATCGAGGCACCAGGACGGCCAGCCCGACGAGAGCGAGCACGCCGATCGCGGTGATGGCCCAGAACGTCGACCGCCAGCCGAGTTGCTGCCCGAGCAGCGTGCCGAACGGCACCCCCAGCACGTTCGCCGCGGTCAGGCCGGTGAACATGATCGCGATGGCCCGCGCCTTCTTGTCCGGCTCCACCATCCCGGCCGCCACCACTGAGCCGATGCCGAAGAACGCGCCGTGGCACAGCGCGGCCACGATCCGGCCGACGAGCATGGTCGGATAGTCGGTCGCGAGCGCGGAGACCGCGTTGCCGATGATGAAGAGCACCATCAGCCCGAGCAGCACCGTCTTGCGCGGCAGGCGCGTGACGGCGGCCGTCAACCCGACGGCGCCGACTGCGACGGCCAGCGCGTAACCGGAGATGAGCCATCCGGCCGCTGCGGCGTCCACGTGGAAGTCGGCGGCGACGTCGGGCAGGA
The DNA here is from genome assembly GCF_945957465.1 of uncultured Leifsonia sp. Taxonomy (GTDB): domain Bacteria; phylum Actinomycetota; class Actinomycetes; order Actinomycetales; family Microbacteriaceae; genus Leifsonia. The sequence continues at coordinate 49,464 of NZ_CAMFLC010000006.1, read as the reverse complement.
GGCCGGCGATCACGAACTCGGTGAGGCCGATGCCGAATCCGCCGAGGGCGAGCGCGATCAGGCCAGCAGGCATGGGGAACTCCTGGGAATGTCGAAGGTCGAAGGTGCGACCGCGTAGGGTGGTTACTTGCAGACGCGCGATAAATAGTTGCACACGCAATTAGTTTTGGCAAGGTCACGTCCGCCGCCACCGACAGTGAGGAGACCCCGTGGGCATCGCCGACGACGCCGTCGAAGTGCGCGCGCAGGGCTGGCGCGCTCTCGCCGCCCTCCACAACTTCATCGAGAACGAGCTGGAGCGGGCGCTGACCCGCGAAGCGGCGCTCTCCGTGGTCGAGTACACCGTGCTCGACGCCCTCAGCAGGCAGGACGGCTGGCACATGCGCATGCAGCAGCTCGCGCGTGCCAGTGCCCTCAGCCCGTCCGCCACCACCCGGCTGGTCAACCGTCTGGAAGAGCGCGGCCTGCTCACCCGCGTGGACTGCCTCGACGACCGGCGCGGCATCTACACCGAGCTCACCGCCGGCGGCCACCGACTTCTCGACACGGCACGCCCGGTGCACGACGACGCTCTGGAGGCCGCTCTGCGGGAGGCGCATCGCATCCCGGAGCTCGCTCCGCTGCTCGACGCGCTTCCGCAGCTGGCGCTCGCCGGTGCACCGGCGGGATCACCCGCTTAGCGCAGCACCTCCACGAGGGCGACCCAGGAGAACAGGACGGTCGTGACGATGGCCAGGATGGTCGCGATGGAGACCAGGACCATCCCGACCGACGACGGGGCCAGCCCGATCAGCAGCACGCCGCCGGCCAGATCGAACAGCAACGGCAGCGAGAAGACGGCGATGCGCTCGACGTCGTAGCGTCCATAGCCGGTGGCCCTGCTGTCCGCTCGGATCGCGATCGACGAGCGCACCGCCACGATGCCGCAGACGATCGTGCCCGCGAGGACCTGGAGGCCGAATCCCCACGCCACCTGGCCGGGGATGAGCGCCGCACAGCTCAGCGCGACGCCGAGGATCAGCGTCGCGATCGACGCACCCGCGCGTGCGGCCAGCCCGCGAGACTCGGCGATCTGTCGGATGTTGACGGACAAGGCCACGATGAGGAGGCCGCCGAGCGCCGCGCCGGCCCCGGCCACCGCCACGTTGAACTCGGACCACTCGGTGAAGATTCCTGTCATGAGTCCAGCATGCCCGTCATGCGCACAGCGTAGCGGCCCACGCGCAGCCCGGCGCCGGACTGTCAAGTCTGGTGGGCCCGCGCAGGCAGGGCGTATAACGGTGTGCATGGCCGACGCGATCACGACCTGGATCGACCGCTACCGCACCGCATGGGAGACGAACGACCCCGACGACATCCGTGCGCTCTTCACCGAGGACGCGAGCTACCGCACGGAGCCGTTCGCCGAGCCGTGGGACGGCCACCTCGAGATCGTCGAGGGCTGGCTGGACGCGCAAGACGATCCCGGCTCCGTCGACTTCGAATGGCGGCTGCTCGGACAGGACGGCCCGCAGTACTTCGTCGAGGGGGTCACCGACTATCACGACGGCCCGACGTACTCGAACCTGTGGGTGATCCTGTTGACGCCCGATGGTCGCGCAGAGGCGTTCACCGAGTGGTGGATGGAGCAGGAGGGCTGAGGCCCGACCGTCTCAGAGGAGGCCGCCCAGCCACAGCCCCAGGGCCGCGGCGGCGAGCGCGAGCACGAGCATCCCGACGCCGTTGACCGCGGCGGCACGGTAGCGCCGCTGCTGCGCGAGCCGGACGGTCTCATAGCTGGCGGTACTGAACGTCGTGTACCCGCCGAGGAAACCGGTGCCCAGGATCGCGCGCCACTCCGGTGGGAGGCCGTGCGCCACCGCCAGACCGGTCACCAGGCCGAGGAGGAACGACCCCGTCACATTGATCACCGTCGTCCCGAACGGGAAGGCGATTCGGAAGCGGGCGCGGAGCACTCCGTCGAGGACGAGCCGCGAGACTGCACCGAGGCCGCCCGCCATCGCCACTGCGAGGGTCAGCAGCGCCGTCACGAGCGGGCGCCCTTGCGCCGGGCGAGGGCCGCTGCCGCGGCGATGCCGGCGACCGAGGCGAGCGCACCGACGACGATGGTCGCCAGCGCGTAGCCGATTCCTGCCGCCGGGTCGTGCGCGGCGAACAGCCCGTCGGTGTCGACCGCGAAGGAGCTGTAGGTGGTGTAGCCGCCCAGGATGCCCGTGCCGGCGAACAGCCGCAGGTCGCGACGGCGCCCGGTGTCCGGCCCGTGGAGGGCGAGCGCCTCCAGCAGCCAGCCCAGGACGAAGGCGCCCGTCACGTTGATGACCAGGGTGATGGGAAGGAGGCCGCCGGCGGCCGGGACGGCCGCCGAGAGCAGGGAGCGCACGGTGGTGCCGGCCGCACCCCCGGCGAAGACGAGCAGAACGGACCGCCAGTGGAGGTGCACGGGCAATGGGGGTCTCGCGGACAAGCGGCATCCACCCTTCAGTGAAGAAGCGCAGGAACTATCAGCGACCGTCGCGGTTCGGGCGGATGCCCCGGCGAGATCCATCGCCGCTGGACCACTATACCGGCGGGTCCTCCCACGGCAGCGCCTGCGACCCGTTGACCGGCGCCAGCGGCACGACGATCACCGGGCGGTGCTGGCGGTGGGCGAGGTGCACGGCCACCGAGCCGTTGAAGAACTCCCGGAGGCTGCCGCGCAGCCCGGCTTCCCGTGTGCCGACGACGATGTACCGCGCGTCCATCTCGTCGGCGAGGCGCGCGAGCGCCCACGCCGGGTCGCCGGCGAGCTGCTTGAGCGTGTACGGGATGCCGCGGCCGTCCATGACCGCGCGGATGTCGGATTCGAGCTCGGCGTCGAATGTCTCCTCCTCGACCTCGGGCAGGTCGGGGTCGTACGGAAGGGCCACGACGGTGCCGTCCACGTAGCTGGAGACGAGGTATCGGTTGGGGTCGACGTTGGCGCAGACCAGCGGCACGTCGAGGTCGTCGGCGAGCCGGGCCGCCTGATCGAGCACCGCGGTGGGCTGACCGGGCACGACCGCCACGAGGACGCCGCCCGACCCGGTGCTGCCGTTGCCGCTCATTCCCCTAGTGTGCACCATCGTGCGCGTCCGGCGAAGGACCCTCCCTTGGCTCGTCACCGGCCGTGGGGTACGTTCGAACGCGACAGCCAGGGAGGCCAACGGAATGAGCGAACACAAGGCCGCGCTCCCCCGCGAGCGCCGCCGGACCACGCGCGGGCTGCGGCCGCTGCCGCAGCTGACCCGCGACGCGACCGCCCAGCTCAAGCGGCTCCTGGCCGCCGAGCTCGCCTTGTTCAAGGCCGAGATGGCGGCGAAGGCGAAGGCGGCGGGCATCGGCGCCGGCCTCCTCGTCGGCGCCCTGGTCTTCGTGTTCTTCGCGCTGGGCGTGCTGATCACCGCGGCGGTCTTCGCCTTCGCGCTCATCGTGCCGGGATGGCTGGCCGCGCTCATCGTCGCCGGCATCCTCATCGTCCTCGCCGTCGTCGCGGCCCTCGTCGGACGGGCGATGCTCAAGCGCGGCGTGCCGCCGGTGCCCGACGACCTCGGTCCGGAGCTGAAAGCCGACGCGCAGGCGCTGAGAGGGGAGAAGCCGTGAGCGACAAGGGCATGAACACGCTCAAGCTCGAGCTCGAGCAGACGCGTGACGAGCTCGCGACCACGCTCGACGACCTATTCGCGACGTTCAATCCGCTGGTGCAGATCCGGTCGCACCCCGTGGCCTCCGCCGCCGTGCTCCTCGCCGTCGTGGGCGGCGCGGCCGCCCTCGTGGCGCGAGGGCTCTCGCGTGGCCGGTGACGTCTCCTGGCGGCGCCTCCCGTGGGGGTACGTCCTCAAGCGCACCCTGCGCAGCTTCGGGCAGCACGCCTGCGCCGACCTCGCTGCTGGACTGACCTATTTCGGAGTGCTGTCGCTGTTCCCCGCGATGATCGCGCTGGTCAGCATCCTCGGGCTGGTCGGGCAGAGCACCGCGGGCATCGACGCGCTGTTCGGGATGGTGGACGAACTGGCGCCCGGCATGCTCGCCGTCGTCAAGCAGCCGATCGAGAGCCTGGCGTCGTCGCCTGCGACGGGCTGGGCGCTCGTGATCGGCGTCGTCGGCGCCGTGTGGTCGGCCTCCGGCTACGTGGGCGGGTTCGGCCGCGCGCTCAACCGCATCTACGACGTGCGCGAGGGACGGACCGCGTTCAGCCTGCGTCCCGTCCAGCTCGGTGTGACGCTGGCGTCGCTCATCCTGATCGCCGTCGTCGCCGTGTTGCTGGTCGTCTCCGGGCCGATCGCCGAGGCCCTCGGCCACGCCATCGGGGCGGGCGACGCGGCGAAGACGGCGTGGTCGATCCTCCGCTGGCCCGTGGTGATCGTCGCACTGGTCCTGCTGGTCGCACTGCTCTACTCGGCGACCCCGAACGTGCGCCAGCCGCGGTTCCGCTGGCTGACCCCCGGGGCCGTCGTGGCGATCGTCGCCCTCGGTGTCGCCTCCGCGCTGTTCGCGTTCTACGTGGCGAACTTCGGCAGCTACGACAAGACCTACGGCACGCTGGCCGGCATCATCGTGTTCCTGCTGTGGATCTGGATCGCCAACGTCGTCCTCCTGCTGGGCGCCGAGCTCGATTCGGAGATCGCCCGGGCGCGCGAATTGGTCCGCGGTGCCCGCGTCGAGGAGGGCAGGGCGCTCCCGCTCAAGTCCGACAGGGCGATCGTCAAGGCGAAAGACGCCGAAGCGGCGGACATCCTCGCGGCACGGGCGATCCGGCGCCGTTTCCGCTGAGTGTGTCGAACCGGGCCGCGCCCGTTCGACGTCCCAGTGAACGAGACCGACTGAGAAGTGTCCACCCGAGAGGAATCACCATGGCCCAGTTCGCCATCTTCATCTACGGCGACGGCGTCGCCGGAACGCCCGACGAGCTCGCCGAGCACGACCGCCACTCGGAGGACCTGATCCGAGACGGCGACCTGATCGCGGCGTTCGCGCTCGCTCCGCACACCGAGTCGACCTCTATCCGCGGCACCGGCACGACAGACGGCCCCTACACCGAGTCGAAGGAGATCGTCGCGGGCATCGGCATCATCGAGGCGCCCGACCGGGAGGCCGCTCTGGCGATCGCGCGCCGCAACCCGGCCACCTGGCAGGGCGGCGGGGTGGAGGTCCGCGAGGTGATCGGGGCGTTCGTCCGCCCTCAGGGAACGGCCGATACGCTCACTTCGTGAGCATCGACGACAATCCGCGCGACCCGCGCCCCGGCCACGACCTCGCCGACAGCCGCGGCCGCACCGGCCTCCACCTCACCGGCCGCGACGTGACGGGCAACCCCGACGTGCGCATCGCCGACGTCGAGGTCGTCTCCGACGGCTGGCATGTGCTGCGCCGCACGACGTTCGACTACCGCGGGCGCGACGGCGAGTGGACGACGCAGTCGCGCGAGACCTACGACCGCGGCAACGGGGCGACCGTGCTGCTGTACGACCCGGCGGGCCGCACGCTGCTGCTGTCGCGCCAGTTCCGCCTCCCCGCCTATGTCAACGGACACCCCGACGGCATGCTGGTGGAGGCCGCGGCCGGACTGCTGGACGGCGACGCTCCCGAGGAGGCGATCCGCAGGGAGGCCGCGGAGGAGCTCGGCGTGCAGGTCGGCGCTCTCGAGCACCTCTTCGACCTCTTCATGAGCCCGGGGTCCGTCACCGAACGCGTGCACTTCTACGCTGCGGAGTACCTGCCGTCGGCGGTCGCCGGCGGCGGCGGCCTGGCCGAGGAGGGCGAAGAGATCGAGCCCGTCACCGTCGGCTACGACGAGGCCCTGGCGATGATCGCCGACGGTCGCATCGTCGACGGAAAGACCGTGATCCTGCTGCAGTGGGCGGCACTCAACCTGTTCGGTCGCTGACGCTCACCCGGGCAGAAACCGCTCGACGAGCAGACTCGTCCCGATGAGGACCATCATCGCCCCCGACAGCTTGGCGACGACGACGAGCGCCCGCGGCCGCGACCTCAGCAGCCGTCGTGCGAGCAGAGCCACGATCGTGTAGATGACGGCGATGTCGGCCAGGTGCAGAGCGCCGAGGACCAGCATCTGCGCCGCGGCGGGCATCCCGCCGGGGGTCGTGAACTGGGGCAGGAGTGCCAGCAGCAGCAGGAGGCCCTTGGGGTTGATCCCGCTGACGCCTGCGCCGCGGAGGAACTGCGAAGCGGCGCTGCCGGCGATCGGCTCGCCGTGCGGTCCGACCGGCTCGGTGCGACGCAGAAGCGCGTTCATCCCGAGCCAGATCAGGTAGGCCGCGCCACCCACGGTGAGCACGGTGAGGACCACGGGGTACCGGGCGACGATCGCCCCCACCCCCACCGCGACGGCGGTGATCACGACGGCGTAGGCGGTCAGCATCCCGAGGATCGACGGCACGACCGAGCGCGCCCTGAGCCCGGCGCCGATGACGTACGCCCAGTCGGCGCCCGGGGTCAGCGCGAGGAGGACGGCGATGGTCCAGAACTGCGCGACGAGTGCGAGGTCCATGGCGCAGAAGCTACGCGAAATATCGCGGAAAGTGCTTCGAAATCTGCGGCGGAGCTCCCGCAATTGTAGGAGAATCTTCGGCATGGACAGCTTGGATCGGGAGATTCTCTCAGCGCTGCAAGAAGACGGCCGAATCAGCGTGACAGAGTTGGCCTCCCAGGTGGGTCTGAGCCTCTCCGCCTGTCACCGTCGCGTCCGCGAGCTGGAGCAGTCCGGGGTCATCGAGCAGTACCGCGCAGTCGTCTCCCCGGCCGCCGTCGGGCTCACGTTCGAGGCGATCGTCTTCGTGACGATCAGCCGCACGGACCCCGACACGGTCGGCGCGTTCGAGGAGGCCGTGGTGGCCATCCCGAACGTCACCGAGGCCGAGCGCCTGTTCGGCGACCCCGACTACATGCTGCGCGTCCTCACTCCGAACCTCGCCGCCTACCAGGAGCTGTACGACGGCCCGCTCGGCGGCCTACCCGGCATCCAGCGGATGACGTCGACGCTGGTCATGAAAAGGCTGGGAGCGGGGGTGTCGCTGCCGTTGGGGTGACGGCCCGGGCGGAGACCCGCACCGACTCACCCGTAGCGGAGCGTGGCCCCGGACGACTTCAGGAAGTCGATGTGCAGATGGTTGCAGGTGTCGTCGAACGGCGCGAAGTGGTCGAGGCTCATCGACTGGCGGCATTCGACCTGGCCGAGGCCGGTTCCGCTCGGGACCAGCGGGTCGAGGAGGCGGATCAGCTGGACGGAGCGAGCGTCGCCGCCGGTGAGGGGCGAGCCGTTGAGGAGGTAGAAGTCGACTGCGTGACCGCCGCCGTCGGCGTAGTGCGCCGAGTCGGTGCCGGCGCCTTCGATCTGGCCCGTGCAGCGACGGTTGATGTCGCTGACGCCGACCTGACTGAAGTTGTCGAGGGCGACCGAAATCGCCTGCAGAACGCGATAGTCGACGCCGCAGTTCGGCACGACCTTGCCCTCGGCCAGGTTGGCGATCTCAGGGATGTGGTTGGGCGTGGAGCCGACCAGGCGGCCGGCGGCGACGGCACCCATGAGCTGCACGGCCAGCGCCTGCACCGTCGGCGACACCGAGCTGTTGGTCGTGGAGTCGAGCGCCTCCGGGCTCTCGGCGATGCCGATGCCGTCACGCGACACGACCTGAGCCGTGGCGTCGCCTCCGGTCAGCGTCTGCACCGCGAGCGCGGTGCGCGCGTTGCCGGCCGTCGAGCCCTCGCCCGTCGTGGCGTACGCGGGAAGGGACGCGGTGCCGAAGAAAGCGGTCAGCGCCACGAGGACGAAGACGTGGAAGCTGCGACGGCGGCGGTTCTCGACGAAGATGCCGCGGCGCGGGTGGCGCGGGTGGCGCAGGTTGCCCGGGTCGGCGACCGACGGCCCGGCGGAGACCGTCGCAGCGGGAACCGCGGTCATCTGCGCGGCCGCCGCGCGACGCTCGGCGCGCGAAGGACGCGTGGGCTTCACCACGATGCGCTCACGCACGACGGTGCGGCCGCTCTTCTGCGCGCCGGCCTTCGCGGAACGACGGCCACGCGAACGCTCCGCCTCCAACGCCGCACGCCGGCTCGAGACGACGGGTGCCGTCGAAGCCGGCGCGGCGGAGACCGGCGCGGTCGTCGCGGCAACCAGCGAATCGGCCCGGGTGAAGTCGTTCACCGGGTCGGCGACCGCCTGCGTCTGCTCGTCCACGTCGAGTACGACGGGTGCCCGATAACTGCGGCGAGGCCGCAGAGGGGCAGGCGACTTGGGCAAACTGAACTTCCTGGACGGTCGGGTCGGGGTGTCGTGGGGGGTCGACACCTTCAGGCGTACCCAACCATTCTTATCAAATTTCGGCTGGACGTTCTATCAATGCGGATGAATAGATCCACCGAAATCGCACAAGCTCGGAGAGCGGGAGGACGGAGGACCCGGGGGCGGGGCGCATCCCGCGCGTTCGGGTCACGCAGAAGCACCCCGGGCCCGGATGGTCTCGGATGCGGGTCCGATCAGCATGACGATATGCCCCGCCGACCCGCGTCATGACGCGGGGTACGGCTGTTACGACAGGGGCGATCGGGCTAGGGGATCACCACGGCGAGCTCGACACGGCCGGCGTTCTCCCGCAGTGCGACCTCCCCGCGCTCGGCGAGTTGGAGCAACCCGATCCCGGGCCGCGCAGCCGACAGCACTCCCCCGGAGACGATCACGATCGAGACCCCCTGCTCGGCCGCCGGAGCCACCTCCAGCGTCACCGGCGTGCCGTCGCCGTGGCGCACCGCGTTCGCCAGTCCCTCCGAGATCGCGTCGACCACGGCGTCCGCCCTGCGCGGCTCGCGCAGCCGCTCCCAGACGTCGCCGATGGAGGCGTGCAACGGCAAGGCCGATCCCCAGCTGTCGACGAGCGCGGTGATCCGCTCCGCCGCGTCCGGCTCCGTTCGGGGGGCGCTCATGTCGGCGCGGATCCTGGCCACGACGTCCCGGAGTTCCGCCGACGCGTCCTCGGCGGCAGCCGACCCCACGGCCAGGGCGGCGGCGATGAGCTCGGATTGCACACCGGCGTGCAGGAGCCGGGCAAGCCCGGCGCGCTCGTGCTCCAGAGCCGAGCGCGTGGCGGCCGCGGAGTGGATGTTTGACTGGATCGCCTCCTCCAGTTCGCTCTGATCGCGACGCACCCGCTCGGAGAGCGACGCGACGAACGCGACCGCGAGACCCACGACCCAGTAGGTGCCCGCTTCGAACCAGACGAGTTGCGGATCGCGGCCGAGGAGTCGCACCACCACGGCGCTGGTCGTCGACAGCAGAACGCCGATCAGAGCGTAGCTCGCGGCGATGACGACGACCCGTGCGCCGGGAGGCGTTCGGCGGACGATCGGCACCATCGCCGCGTTGCCCGCCAGGAGGACCGCGAAGCCGCAGGCCAGCGGCGGAAGCATGAACAGCACGCCGTACTGCCAGACGCCGAACGGCAAGACCAGGATGACGAACAGTACGGCGAGCGGCAGCGGCGGCGCGGCCCTCATCGCGCCGAAGACCGACGCGATCCACTCGCGGGAACGGACGGGGGGTGTGTCGGCCGCGCTCGCCGGCAGCACCAGATCGTCGTCGTAGACCCGGTGGCTCGCCGGGCGAACCACCTCCTCCGCCAATCCGCGCAGGAGGTTCGCGGCGTCGCTCGGGCGGATCCCGCGGATGACGGCGTCGGAGGTCGCCTCCTCCAGCTGGTCGAGTACAGCATCGACGGCGGAGTGCCTCAACTCCCGGATGCGTGAAGCGGCGCACTCCGCGTCGCGGGCGGAGGCCGCCTGGGCCGAACGCAGCCGGCGATAGACGCCGGCATGGTCGCGCACCAGTTGCACGGCGATGGCGACGAGCGAGAACATCGCGACAGTGGTGACCACGTTGATCAGGATCCGGCCGGCCAGGTCGCCCGCGGCGACGGGGATGTGCAGAGCCGCTCCTGAGCCGAGGAAGAGCAGTGGCCGCAGAACGCCGATCGTCGCGAAGCCGGCCAGTACGACTCCCGCGCGGATCGCCGCCGGCGTGACGAGCAACAGCAGCCGCAGCAGAATCAGCAGCACGCCGACGGCGACATGCTGCAGGCCGGCGACGGCGGCGACGGCCAGCGGACCACCGGTCACGTACTGCAGCCCGGACATCACCGTGAGTGCGATCGGCGCGGTGACGAGCCACGTCCACACGGTCACCGCGGACGGTCCCGTCGCCTGTGCGACCAGGCGGCGGGCGACGATCGACGTCGTGCTCACAGTCCCGACCGCGGATCGCCGTACGTCGCCCGGTAGAGGGTCGCGGCGGTGACGCGGGGCGCGGTCGTGTCGTCGCCGGTGAGGCCGAGCGCCTGGAACACGCGTTCGACGCTCTTCTCGACCGCGCGCACCGACACTCCACGCCGGCGGGCGATCTCCGCGTTGGTCAGTCCTGAGGCGAGCAGTCGCGTGGTCTCCCGTTGAGCCGCGCTCAGCCGCAGCAGCGCACCCTGAGCCCCTTCGGCGTCGGCGACGTGCCGCACCGGCCGGTCGGCGAGCGCGGCTTCCGCGGCGTCGACCAGCTCGTCGACCGAGCCGATCGCACCCTTGTTCACGAAAGAGGCGCCCTCCACCGTGTCCCGTGCCTGTGCGGCAGCGGCTTCCAGCGACAGGTTGCTCAGGAACACCACTGCGATGTGCGGGGCGCGCTCCCGCAGAATGGTCGCGAGCTCGACGCCGTTCGGCCGCGACCCCAGATCGATGTCGGTCACGAGCAGGTCGGGGTCGGCGGCGTCGATGTCACGCAGGGCCTCGACCGCCGAGGGCGACGCGACCGCCTCGAAACCGCGCTGGCTGAAGGCGTCGGCGACCAGCGAACGCAGCAGGGCGTGGTCTTCGACCACGAGCACACGCCTGCGCCACGTCGCCGTCATCCTGCCCACCTCCCCGGTCGTCTCGACAGGATAGCCGGTACGGACCGCTGCTCCCGGCGGTCTGTGCACCCCAGTTCGGGAGCGGAGCGGCGGGAGAGCGTGCCGTCAGGAGACGGGGTGTTGCCCGCCCCGGGGTTCGCGCGGCCCGGGGCGGGCGGTCTGGCGTCAGCTGCGGACGAACCTCAGCGTGACGAGTTCGAAAGGCCGGAGGGCGAGCGTGGTGTCGCCCGCTCCGGTCGGGCGCTCCAGGAGGTCGGTGCGCTCGATGCGCTCATACGGGAAGCCGACCGTCAGCGTCGCCTGCGCGCGCGACCCGCGCGCCTCGTACAACCGCGCGACGACGTCGCCGGAGCCGTCCTCGGCCAGCTTCACCGTCTCGATGACGACGGCGGGCGACGACGAGGCGAGCAGCGGAGTCACGTCGGCCGCGGCCGCCGGTCGCAGCGGCAGGTTGACGCGGTAGCCGGTCTCGATCGCCGCACCCACGTCGCCGATCACGATCGAACTGCGCAGGATGTGCGTACCCTGGTCGGCCTCCGGGTCGGGGAAGAGCGGCGCCCGCAGCAGCGTCTGCCGCACGAACGAGTACGTTCCGCCGCCTTCCCGTTCGTGTCGGGTGATGTCGTGACCGTAGGTCGCGTCGTTCGCGATGCCCACCCCGAAGCCCGGCTCGCCGACGTGCACCCAGCGGTGCGCACTGGTCTCGAACCGGGCGACGTCCCAGCTGGTGTTGGTGTGCGTCGGCCTGTCGATGTGGCCGAACTGGATCTCCGAGCGGGCGGAGGTCGTATGCACGTCCACCGGGAAGCCGAGCTTCAGCATCCGCTGCCGCTCGTGCCAGTCGATCCGCGTCTCGATGTCGAGCGCGGACGAGTCGGCGGCCAGCGACAGCGTCTGGGTCACTGCGGAGTCGCCGAAGCGGCGCACCAGACGGACCTCGGCGAGCTCCGGGCGCTCGGTGACGACCTCGAGCGAGTCGACCACCGTCAGGTCCTCACCCGACAGCCGGTACTCGACGTCGACGTCCCAGGCATCCCACTGGGTGGGGGTGTCGCGGAACAGCTGCAGGAGGTTCGCGCGGGTGCCGGCCGGCACGGCCTCCCGGCCGCTCGCCCTGTGCACGATGGAGGGGATGAGACCGTCCGCGTCGATCGTCACGGCGATCCGGTCGTTCACCAACCGCAGCGTGTCGCCCACACGCTCGACCCGGACAGCGCCGTCGCGGGACGGGACGCCGATGCCGCCCGGTGCGACGCCGTCGACGGCGAACGGGGAGGCGTTCGCGACCGCACCGGACGCGGCGTCCGGCCCGGCTCCCCCGGCGAGCGCACTGAGCGACCGTGCGATGACGCCCTCCAGGCTCCTGGCGACCTCCGCGTAGTTCTCGACGGCCTGGTCGTGCACCCAGCCGATCGACGACCCGGGCAGGATGTCGTGGAACTGCTGCAGCAGCACCGTGCGCCACGCCCGGCGCAGCTCCTCCGCCGGATACGCGGCGCCGGCGCGCACGGCCGCCGTCGCCGCCCACAACTCGGCCTCGTGCAGCAGAGCCTCGCTGCGACGGTTGCCCTGCTTGGTCCGTGCCTGCGAGGTGTACGTGCCGCGGTGGAACTCCAGGTAGAGCTCACCGGCCCATACCGGCGCCGGTGAGAACTCGGCGCGCGCGGCTTCGAAGAACGCTTCCGGCGGCGCGACGCGCACGGTCGGCGAACCTTCGAGATCGGCGGTCCGCGCGGCGGCCGCGACCATCTCACGGGTCGGTCCGCCGCCCCCGTCGCCGAACCCGAACGGCACCAGGGAGGTGTTCGCGCGGCCCTTGTCCGCGAAGTTGCGCTCGGCGCGGGCCAGCTCCTCGCCCGACAGCACGGAGTTGTAGGTGTCGACCGGCGGGAAGTGCGTGAAGATGCGCGTGCCGTCGATGCCCTCCCATTCGAACGTGTGGTGCGGGAAGCGGTTGACCTCGTTCCACGAGATCTTCTGCGTCAGGAAGTGATCCATCCCGGCCGCACGTGCGATCTGCGGGAGGGCGCCGGAGTAGCCGAAGGAGTCGGGCAGCCAGACCTCGCGCGGTTCATGGCCGAGCTCGTCGAGGAAGAACCGCTTGCCCTCCACGAACTGCCGGGCCATCGCCTCCGAGCCGGGGAGGTTCGTGTCCGACTCGACCCACATCCCGCCCACCGGCACGAACCGGCCTTCGGCGACCCGCACCCGGATGCGGTCGAACAGCTCCGGGTAGAACTGCTGCATCCACGCGAACTGCTGCGCCGACGAGCACGCGAAGACGAAATCCGGGTCCTGGTCCATCAGGTCGAGCACGTTCGAGAAGGTGCGGGCGCACTTGCGGATCGTCTCGCGCACGGGCCACAGCCAGGCGGAGTCGATGTGCGCGTGACCGACGGCGAACACGCGGTGTGCGGTTGCGGCGGCGGGCGACGCCAACACGCCGGCGAGCGCCGCACGACCGCGGGAGGCTGTGGCCGCGACGGCGAACGGGTCCACGGCGACGACGGCGTCCTCGAGTGCCGCGAACAGCGCCGCCCGCCGCGGCGACGTCTCCGGCAGCTCGGCCGCGAGCCCGCGGATCGTGAAGATGTCCTGGATCAGCTCCCACACCTCGGTGTCGCGATGCACGATGTCGATCCGACGCAGCGTGTAGATCGAGTCCGTCGGCGCCGTCGCCTTGCGGCCGACCGGCGTCGGCCGGAACGACCAGTCAGAGCCGACGTCGGGGTTGGCGGCCGCCTCGATGAACAGCTCGAACGACTCCCCCGGCGCGGCCTGCAGCCGCACGTAGTCGTTGAGGGGCTCGAGTGCCTTCACGATCGTTCCGTCGGTCGTCCAGACCAGCCCCTCCGCTTGGAACCCGACCTGTCCCGCCGTGAACCCGAGGTCGACCACGAGCTCGACGTCCGCCGGATCGGCCTCCCACTCGGCCGGAACCGTGCCGCTGACCCGGAACCAGACGGTGCCCCAGGGGCGCCCCCAGGCGCGGCCGACGGCGAACGGCTCGAACGGCCCCTGCACCGCCTGTGCGAAGGGCACCGGCTCGTCCGGAACCTCCCACATCTCCACGGCCACCGGAACGGCGGCCCGCTCGAGGGCGGGCGTCAGGCGCTCGCGGACGAAACGGTCGACCCGCATCGCGGCGAGCTGGTTCTGCTGGTACAAACGACGGCTCCTTATATATAGAGGTACGGCTAGCCCTTGACCGCACCCGCGAGCGCGGACGAGCCGCCCAGCGCCCGAGAGACGATCACGTAGAGCGCGATGACGGGCACGGAGTAGATGAGCGAGTAAGCGGCGAGCTGTCCGTAAGCCACGGCGCCGTACTGCCCGAAGAACGTGAAGATGCTCACCGCCGCCGGCTGGTTGCCGGGACTGAGCAGCAGCACGAACGGGACGAAGAAGTTGCCCCAGGCGGCGACGAACACGTAGATGAAGACGACGGCGATGCCGGGACGCACCAGCGGCACCACCACCGTCCACAGCGTCTTCATGCTGGAGGCGCCGTCGACCCACGCCGCCTCCTCGAGGGAGATCGGCACCGAATCGACGAAGTTCTTCGTCATCCAGATCGCCATGGGGAGCGACGAGGCCGCCATGAACAGGATCGTCCCACCGAGCGAGTCGATCAGGTTGAGCGACACGAACAGGCTGTAGACCGGCACCATCATCGCGGTGATCGGCAGGCAGGTTCCGAACAGGATCGCGTAGAGGAACGGCCGGTTGAACCGGTTGCGGTACCGCGACAGCGGATACGCGGCGAGCACGGCGACGATCACCGTGAGAATGGCGCAGCCGGCCGACAGCAGGAGGCTGTTCCAGAGCGGGACGAACGCGAGGTCGGGCGTGAGCACCTTCTGGAAGTTCTCGAGCGTCCACTGCTTCGGCCAGGCGACGGAGAGGGTCGCGCTGCCGTCGAACGAGGCCAGCACCACCCACACCAGCGGCAGCACGAACACGATGCCGATGAGCAGCAGCAGGACATTGGCCGTCCACTTCAGGGCGATGCCATTGGGCGATGACAGCTTCATCAGTCCACCTCCGTCTTGAGAGCGCGCACGTAGACGATCGCGAAGACCGCCCCGACGAGCAGCAGGATGGTCGCGATGGCGGTTCCATAGCCGAGCTCGGAGAACTTGAACGCCTCCTGGTAGGCCAGCACGGGCAGGGTCATGCTCTTGTTGCCCGGGCCGCCACCGGTCATCACGTAGATGAGCGTGAACACCGAGAGGGTCTGGAGCGTGATGAGCATGAGGTTGGTGGAGATGCTCCGCCGGATCATCGGCAACGTCACGAGGAAGAACCGCTTGACGCCGTTCGCCCCGTCCACCTCGGCGGCCTCGGTGATCTCGGGCGGCACCTCCTGCAGGGCCGCCGAGTAGACCAGCATCGAGAAGGCCGCGCCGCGCCAGGTGTTGGCCAGGATGATCGACAGCATCGGGAAGGCGAACAGCCACGAGGGACCGACGATGCCGAACGCCGCGAGCAGGGCGTTGAAGGTGCCGTGCTGGCTGAAGAACGCGTAGGACGCGAACGCCGCGACGATCTCAGGAAGCACCCACGCGCCGACGACGAACGTCGAGACGAGGGCTCCCACCCAGCGGCTGCCGCTGCGCATGAGCAGCGCGAGCACCATCCCGACGACGTTCTGGCCGATGACCGCCGAGCCGATCAGGAACACCAGCGTCAGCCAGACCGACACCGGGAAGTCCGGACTCGTGAACAGGTCGATGTAGTTCTGGAGGCCCACCCACTGCGCCGATGCCGCCGACGCTCCGGTGAGGGACATGTTCGTGAACGAGCCGTAGAACGACGACAGGATCGGCCCGACCAGGAAGACGAGCAGGAGCCCGATGGCCGGGACCAGGGGGACGGCCCGGGCGGCTGAGCGCCGGGCGTGTGCGCGCGAACGTGCCTTCTGCTGGCCGCGCGGCGGCCGGACCGAGCTGGTCCGGCCGCGCGCGTCGGAGCCGACGGCATCCAGGGTGGAGGTCACGATTACTTCGACTCCGTCTTGCCCTTACCGACGATCCCCACGACCGAGTCGTCGTAGGTCTTGGCGGCTTGGGCCGGTGTGGCCTGCCCCGTCATGACCGACTCCATCGCCACCTGGATGCCGTTGGAGATCTTGGGGTAGTCCGGTGTCGCGGGGCGGAACTTGGTGACGGCGACCAGCGAGGAGAAGAATTCAGAGGTCGGGTTCGACGTCTTGTACTTCTCGTCGTCGGCGACGTCCTTGCGCACCGGGATGCCCGCGGTGTTGATGTTGTATTCGAGCGACCGCTGCTTGTCGGTCAGGAAGGTGATGAACTTCCAGGCCAGGTCCTTCGCCGAGCTCTTCGCGCCCATCGAGAAGGTCCAGCCGCCCGAGAGACTGATCGATCCGGGGTCCTCGCCGTTCTGGGTCGGCATCTTGGCCGTTCCCATCACCTTGTCCCAGTCCGGCCACGGGGTTGCGCCGGTCGGCAGCCAGGCGTTGGACGCCCAGGAGCCGTCGAGGTTGATCGCCAGCTTGCCCTGCGGCACCAGCTGGTTGTTGACCGTGTTCTGGTAGTTGGTGTCGCTGGTGATCTCCTGGCTCGGGCCGAGTCCGCCCTGGTAGACCTCCTTGATCACGTCGAGCGCGTCGGTGAACGCCTTCGATCCGATGATCCACTTGGAGGTCGAGTCGTCGTAGAGGCCCTTCTCGCTCGCGCCGTAGAGCAGCATCTCGAAGCCCTGCATCGAGCTGGCCTCACCGGCCGCCTTGCCGGAGAAGATGTTCAGCGGGATGACGCCGGGGTCGGCCGCCTTGATCTTCTTGGCCGCGCTGAGCACGTCGTCCCAGGTCTTCGGCTGCCACGGCGTGGGGATGCCGGCCTTCTCGAAGATCTGCTTGTTGTACCAGAGACCGCGGGTGTCGGTGCCGGTGGGGATGCCGTAGACCTTTCCGTCGTCGCCCTTGCCCGCGTCTTTGGCGTTGTCGAAGAAGTTCGACCAGTCCGACCACTTCGACACGTAGGAGTCGAGCGGCGCCAGATAGCCGGCCTGAGCGTCGGCGCGGATCAGGAAGGTGTCCTCCGACATG
The DNA here is from genome assembly GCF_945957465.1 of uncultured Leifsonia sp. Classification (GTDB taxonomy): domain Bacteria; phylum Actinomycetota; class Actinomycetes; order Actinomycetales; family Microbacteriaceae; genus Leifsonia. The sequence continues at coordinate 32,472 of NZ_CAMFLC010000006.1, read as the reverse complement.
ATGTCGGGCGCGGTGGTCGCCGCCCGGTTCATCAGGGCGAGCTTGGTGTAATAGTCGTTCTCCGCCGCCTTGATCGGCACCAGGGTGATCTTGTCCCCGGGGTTCGCTTTCTCGAAGTCGGTCTTGGCCTTGTTCATGAAGTTGGACATGATGTCCGACCCGTAGTCCTGGAAGGCGACCTTGATGGTCTTGCCGTCGCCGCCACCGGAGGACGACGAGCAACCGGCCAACGCGACGAGAGCGGCTGCGGCAACTGCTGCGGCCAGTACCTTGCTTCGCTTCATCGATGCTCCTTTGCATTGAGGTCCGCCGGCTCCCATGCCGCGAACTCTTCGTAATTTATAAATCAATTTGATTTATAGATCAAGAGTTCGGCGCAAGTTGCCGTCTCCCCCTCGGTCGGGGGACGTCGGCCGGGACGGGCTAGAGTCGCCCGACGCGGGGCGAGAAGGTCTCGTCGAGCACCAGGCACGCGGCGCCGACAGCTGCGACATCCTCGCCGACCGCCGTGCCCTGGAGCAGGACCGGGTGCGTCAGGATGCCCATGTCGATCTCCGCCATCCGGGCGGGCAGCTGGGCGAGGAAGCGCTGCTCGACGCGCGCCCACGACGGTCCGCCGAAGACGACGCGGTCGATGTCGAGCAGGGCAGCGAGGTTCGACAGGTAGAAGGCCGTGTTGCGGATGGAGCGGTCCACGATCGCGGCCGCGCGCTCGTCTCCGGCATCGGCTGCGGCGGTGAGCTGCGTGAACAGCGTGTCGACGACCTCCACGTCGAGGTCGATGTCGACGCCGTCGATGACCTCTCCGCCGCCCGGCGGCTCCAGCAGCCCGGCCCAGAGGCCCTGCATGACCAGCCGCTGTGGCCGGACGGACTCGCCCCAGCACCCGCGCCGGCCGCACGCGCACAGGGCACCGCCGGGGTCGACCAGGACGTGGCCGGCGTCGCCCGCGTTCTCGGTCGAGCCGGTGTACACCTCGCCACCGAGGACGAGCCCGATGCCGGCACCGGTGCCGTAGTAGATGAAGGCGTAGTCCTTGCTCGCGCCGGCGGGGTCGTGCCAGCGCTCGGCGACGGCCGCGCTGATCACGTCCTTGGCCACGAGCGACGGCAGGCCCGTCGCGGCTGTCAGCTCGTCGCGGAGGTGGAAGTCGTTCCAGCCCGGTATCAGCGGAGGTCGCACCACGACACCGGTCTCGGCGTCGATCGGACCCGGCGCCGCGACCCCCACTCCGATGATCCGGGCGGGATCGAGCCCGGGAGCGGCGAGCACCGCCCGGATGGCCTCCAGGATCACGGCGAGCGTCGCCTTCGCGTCGCCGTCCGGAGGCGAGGGCCGGCGGGTGTGCTCGACCACCTCGCCTTCGAGGTCGAGCAGCACGCAGGTGATGACGGTCGGGTCGAGGTGCACGCCGACGGCGTACGCGCCCGCGGGGTCGAGTCGCAGCAGGGTGCGCGGCTTGCCCGGGCTTCCTTCGCTCTGCTTCCCGGCCTCGCGGATGAGACCCTGGACGAGGAGGCGCCGCGTGACATTGGTCACCGTCTGAGCGGAGAGCCCGGTCGCCGCGGCGAGCTCGACCCGGCTCAGACCGCCCTCCGAGCGGCGCACCGCGTCGAGCACCACGGTCTCGTTGAACGCGGCGATCGCGGGGAGGTTCGCTCCCTTCGGCACGGCTCCTCCTCCGCGTGGGGCTTCGGGCACCCGCCGCTCCCTCGTAATATACCCACGCGCCGCTCGGTTTCCGCCGGAGAGGTCGGCGGCACGACCGGTCGGGATCGGCAGACCCGCGGAGAAACAGCCGGCCCATCGACCTGAAGGACCCGGAGGAGAACCACCGGCGACGCCCACCGGCACCCCAGCCCGCGCCCAGCCTGGTGGGGCAGGGTGAAGGGCGTGGAGATCGTGGTCGACGTCGTGCTGCTGGTGCTCGCCGTCCTCGCGGTGGCGGCCGGCTGGAGCAACGGCGCCATCCGGGCCGCCGGCGCACTGGTCGGCCTGGGCGCCGGCCTGGCGCTCGGTCTCCTGCTCGCTCCCATGGTCGTCGATTGGATGGCGTCCTCCGGGCTGACCGGCGTCAGCCAGCGGTCCATCGTCGCGGCCGTCGTGCTGCTGGTCTGCGCCGCCGTCGTGTACGCGCTCGCCACCGCCGCGGCTTCGGTGATCGGCAAGGTGCTGCGGCACGGCCCGATCCGTTGGGTCGACTCCCTCGTCGGCGCCGCGCTCGGCTTCGTCACCTGGGCGGTCGTCGTCTGGCTCGTGGCCGGATTCGCCATGGCGACCAGCCTCGCGACCGTCGTGCAGGCGGCGGACTCGTCGCGCGTCGTCTCCACCTTGAACAGCATCGCACCGCTCCCCTCCTCGACCGTGCTCGGCGCGGTGGACGACGCCCTCGCGGGAGCCGGTCTCCCGAAGGTCTTCGAGGGCGGCGAGTCGATCAAGAGCATCGGGGCGCCGGATCCCACGATCCCGGCCGGTGTGCAGAACTCGCAGCAGTCCGTCGTGACCGTCCTGGCCTCCAAACCGGCGTGCGGCGTGGACTCCGAGGGCAGCGGCTGGGTGGTCCAGCGGGGCCGGGTCGTCACCAACGCCCACGTCGTCGCCGGTGCGTCGTCGATCGTCGTGCGCGAGTCCGGCGGAACCACAGTCGACCGGGCGACGCTCGTGGCCTTCGATCCCGAACGCGACCTCGCGGTGCTGGATGTCACGGACTTGAGCGCACCCGCGCTCGACATCGGGCAGGATCTCGGCGCGGGCGCGCCGGCGTACGCAGCCGGCTACCCCGGAGACGGGCCGTTCACGATCTCGCCGCAGCGCGTGCGCGACCAGGTCACCGCTCGCGGCACGGACATCTATCAGAGCGGAACGGTCGAGCGGCAGATCTATTCGCTTCGCGGCTCCATCCGGCCCGGCAACTCCGGTGGCCCGCTGCTCGATCAGAGCGGCGACGTCGTCGGCGTCGTCTTCGCGCGGTCGACCGTCGACCCCGATACGGGATACGCGCTCACTCTCGAAGAGCTGCGACCCGTGCTCGGCTCGGTCGGCCCGACCCCGATCAGCTCCGGCGCGTGCTCCGCGGGCTGACAGCCGCCCCTCCGCCGTGGTTGGCTTGGTCGCATGAAGGCTGTCAGCTACACGTCCACCGGCGATTCCGACGTCCTCACGCTCGGCGAACGGCCCGAGCCGCACGCCGGCGACGGTGAGGTGCGGGTGCGCATCCACGTCTCCGGCGTCAACCCGACGGACTGGAAGTCGCGGCAGGGGTCCGGCTCCTCCGAGCTCCCTCGCCCGCAGGTGCCGAACCAGGACGGCGCGGGCGTCGTCGACGAGCTCGGCGCGGGCGTGTCCGACCTCGCAGTGGGCGACCGGGTCTGGGTGTGGGACGCCGCATTCCAGCGACCCGACGGGACGGCCCAGGAGCTGGTCGCGCTCCCCCGGGATCAGGTCGTGGCGCTGCCGGACGGCGTCGGATTCGATGTCGGGGCGTCCCTCGGCATCCCGGCTCTGACCGCCCATAGGGCGCTCACCTCATCGGAGTCCGTGCCGGACGAGTTGGCGCCCGGGGCGCTCGAGGGGCGCACCGTCCTGGTCGCGGGAGGCGCTGGCGCGGTCGGCCATGCTGCGATCCAGCTCGCCGTCTGGGCCGGCGCGACGGTCATCGCGACCGTGAGCAGCCACGAGAAGGCCGAGCTCGCGCGCGCGGCCGGCGCACATCACGTCGTCAACTATCGCGAGTCCGACACCGCCGAGGCGATCGGAGCCCTCGCACCGCGCGGCGTCGACGTCGTCGTGGAGGTGAACGTTGCGGCCAACGCCGCGCTCGACACGAAGATCACGGGACGCAACGCGACGATTGCGAGCTACGCGGACGCCCCGGGTTCCACCGAGGTCGCCATCCCGATCCGGCCCTCGATGCAGAAGAACCTGCGCTGGCAGTTCCTCCTGACCTACACCGTGACCCCCGAGTCGAAGGCGGCCGCCGTGCGTGCGGTGTCGGCGGCCGTCGCCGACGGCGCACTTCCGGTCGGCGCCGAACACGGCCTGCCCATCACCCGGTTCCCGCTCGAGCAGACGGCCGCCGCCCACGACGCCGTGAAGGACGGCATCGTGGGCAAAGTGCTCATCGACGTGCCGTGACCCCGGTGGCGGGCTGTTCGGCGCGCGCCGATCGGGCGAGGCGCACGATCTGCACCACCATCGCGACCGCCGCCGCGGCGGCGATGACGGCCGTGTAGCCCAGAGCGGTCGGCAGGAGCCCGATCGTTCCGATCAGCTCCCCGGCTGCGAGCGCGGGCACGCCGTAGGCCAGATAGCTCACGAGGAACACGCCCGCGAAGAGCTCGGCGCGCTGGTCGTTGGGGGCGAGAGGTGCGATGATCCGCAGCATCGCCGAGAACCCGCCGCCGAACCCCGCACCGGCGACGACCGCACCGGCGAAGAGCATGACGAGCAGGCCTCCGGCGATGCCGATCGCGGCGAGAGCGACGCCGACCATGATGGCCGCCATCGACCACACGGTGGTCGTCCGCGCCGGGGCGCGCGTCAGCAGAAGTCCGGCCACCGCACCGACGGCCGGCGGCACCGCCACGATCGCGCCGTTGAGGAGGCCTGAGTCGAGGTGGAAGACCCCGTGCAGGATCGAGGGCGACAGTCCGATGAACAGCCCGGCCAGCATCCACGTCGCGACGAACAGCGGCAGGGCCGCGATGAACTCGCCGCGCGCGGCCCGCGGGATGAACAGCCGAGGCGTGAGCGATCGGAGCGCCCCGCCCCGCGGCGACACGGTCTCGGGCGACGCGAAGACGACGACGATGCCGGCGACGAACAGCAGCGCGAGTGTGACGAAGACGAGCGTGGTCGGTTGCGCCGTGAACTGCACGGCGAGCCCCGTGAAGAAGGCACCGAGCGCGATGCCGCCGACCGGAGCGGTCGACCCGATCGTCGCCCCGAGCTTCTTCTGCCGCTCGGGTGCGAGCTCGACGAGCGCTGCGGTGAAGGTGCTCATCGCCGCGCCGGTCGCCACCCCCTGCACCGAACGTGCCGCGATGATGGCACCGATGTCTTTCGAGAAGAGGAACATCAGCATCGCCGCGGCCTGGAGGGCGAGCGCCCCGATGAGCACCGGCCGGCGGCCGATGTGGTCGGAGAGCGATCCGGCCACGAGCAGTGTGATCAGCAGCGTGACGGCGTAGATCGCGAACGCGACCGTGAGCAGCCACGACGGGAATCCCCACTCCTGCTGGTACAGCACGAACAGCGGGCTCGGCGCACCCACCGCGAGAGCGACGGCGACGAACGCCAGGGCGGTGCCTGCGAACGCGGCGGCCGGGCTCAGCCGCGCCGCCCGCAGGCGACCGGTGCGTGCGGGCGGCCGGGCGACGGCGATTCCACCGGTCGCAACGGTCGGGCACGCGTCTCCTGCAGTGGACATCTGGGCCTCCTAAAAGCAAATATGGTTGCTTTAATGGACTATAGGGCGGTACCCGTCAAAAAGCAACAAGATTTGCTTTAAGCTATTCCCATGACTACGACCAGACCGTCGAAGCGGACGGGCGGACGCAGCGCCGCGGTCATCCACAGCGTGCGCACCGCCGTCGAAGAACTCGTCAAAGAGAAGGGCAGCGAGCGCGTCACCGTCCCGATGATCGCCGAGCGCGCCGGAGTCAATCCGACCAGCATCTACCGCCGCTGGGGCGACCTCCCCACACTGCTCAACGACATCGCCACGTACCACCTCGACCCCGACCGCCCGCTCGCCGAACGCGGCGACCTCCGCGACGACCTCACCGACTGGGCGAACGGCGTCGTCACGCACTTCCGCAAGCCCGTCAACGCCGCTCTGCTGCGCGGCGGCGCCGGCGCGGCGGGCGAGCGCACCTCCGACTGTCTGCGCAATCGGCGCACCGAGGCGGCGCAGCTGCTGGCCCGGCACCCCGAGACCTCCATCACCGAAGACGACGTCATGGACGTCGTGATCGCGCCCATCGTCAACCGCGTCATCTTCCAGCCCTGGACGCTCGGCGACAGCACGGCCGACGACATGGTCTCCCGGCTGTTCCGCGCCGGCGCGGGGTCATCCGAGTAGGTGCGGCGCCGGCGGATACCCCCTAGTCTCGACAGGGTGTCCCGCCCCCGTACCGCCCAGGAGCGCGCGGCCGCACGCTCCGGTTGGGCGGTCGGCATCGCCACGGCCCTCTACGGCATCTCTTTCGGCGCACTCGCCACGGCGTCCGGGCTGGACGTCTGGCAGGCCTGCGTCCTGAGCCTGGTGATGTTCAGCGGGGGCTCCCAGTTCGCACTCATCGGAGTCCTCGCCTCCGGCGGCGTGGCCGCGGGAGGCACGGCGATCGCCGGCGCGGCCCTCCTCGGCGTCCGCAACTCGTTCTATGCCCTCCGCCTGTCCCGCATCATCGGACCGGGATTCTGGAGGCGCAGCGCGGCCGCCCAGCTCACGATCGACGAGTCGACGGCCGTCGCCACCGCGCAGACCGAGCCCGATGCGCAGCGTGTCGGCTTCTGGGTCACCGGCCTCGTCGTCTACATCGGCTGGAACATCATGACACTCGCCGGCGCACTCCTCGGCAACCTCATCGGGGACGTCAAGGCCTACGGCCTCGACGCGGCCGCCGCGGCCGCGTTCCTCGGGCTGCTCTGGCCTCGGCTGCGCGCCCGCCAGACGCAGGCCGTGGCGGTCGCCGCCGGCTTCGTCGCGACACTGCTCACTCCGTTCCTCATGCCCGGGCTCCCCGTCCTGGCCGCTGCGGTCGTCGCGATCGTCTTCGGCGCCCTCAACCTCTTCGGAAAGCGCGACCACGGACAGCATCCCGACCCGGTCCCCATGGAGCGGGAGGTCGAACCGTGACGACCTGGCACATCATCCTCCTCGGATCGATCGCCGTCCTCGCCCTCAAGGCCGCAGGATGGCTGGTGCCTCCCAAGACGCTCGACCACCCCGCCGTCGCGCGCACCAGTGACCTGCTGACGGCGGCCCTGCTGGCCGCGCTGATCTGCGTGCAGACGTTCGGCGCCGGCCAGACGCTGGAGCTCGACGCCCGCCTTCCTGCCGTCGCGATCGCCGCAGGGCTCTACGCACTGCGGGTCCCGTTCATCATCGTGGTGCCCGCGGCCGCGGTGGTGGCTGCGCTCATCCGCCTGCTGACCTGAGCAGCCCTCGCGAGGGCCACGGTGTCGGCGGCTCTCCCTAACGTTCTGACGTGAGCGCATCCTGGCATCCCGTGGCGAACGCGCAGCCCACGGAGTGGCTGCTCAGCCAGGGTGCCCTCGGCACGCCGTACGCCGTGATCCGGCGCTTCGCGTTCGGCGACGCGAACCGCCCGGACGTCTGGTTCCGGGTGGTCACCTGGGCACCTCGATCCGAAGGCCGGGAGCTGATCGGCTGGTGCCGCACCCTGGAGGCCGCGGCGGCCGTCGCCTGGGATCACCGCTGTGCCGCGGAGTCCTGGCGGCATCACATGGCGAAGCGGCGGTCGGATCCCGCCGCAATGGCCGCGCAGCGTCCGAGCGCGGCGGAACTCGTCCGCTTCTATCGCGCGGCACTCACAGCACAGGGACCGCCGGGCGCATTGCGTCCTCCCGGTCCGAGGACGACCATGGGGCGGTGAGCGAGATTCCCGGCAACGACGACATCGACCCCGCCGACGGCCGTCCGGAGTCCGAGGAGCAGCGGGCCGACCGCAACTGGAGCGAGATCCTCCAGGAGCTGCGCGTGACGCAGACGGGAACGCAGCTGATCAGCGGCTTCCTCCTCGCCATCGCCTTCCAGCAGCGGTTCGGCGGGCTCACGCCGTTCCAAGTGGGCTTCTACCTCGTCCTGGTCACGCTCGCCGCGGGCTGCACCGCCCTGGGTCTCGCGCCCGTGGCGCTCCACCGCCGGCTGTTCCGCCACCACGAGAAAGCCCAGACGGTGTCCATCGCCAACCGCATGCTGCGCATCACGCTCGGCCTCGTCGCCCTGCTCACCTCGGGAGTCGTCTTCTTCGTCTTCGATGTGACGCTCGGCCTCGTGGCGGCTGTGATCGCCGGGGCGGGGATCCTCGTCGTGCTGGCGCTCCTGCTGCTCGTGTTGCCGGCGAACGTCCTCAGCCGGCTCCGCCGCTCGGCGTGAGGGTCTTGGCCAGGTCGCCGAGCATCTGCTCCATCACCTCCACCGCTGCCCCGTCGGAGGCGGCGAGCGCTCGTGTGAGCGCGAGCACGCGATCACGCGAGGCGGCCGCGGCGCCGACGTCGGACAGTGCGACATATCGGACGAACCGTGGGAGCAGCGTCTCGATCGTCTCGGCGAGCACCGTGTCGCGGATGCCGCCGAGGAACGCACTCGTCGTGCGCTGCAACGCGTCGATCGGCGACGATGCCGGCTCCCGTTCGAGGCGTTCGGCGATCACCGTGAGCTCGAGTTCGGTGTCGACATCGAGGTCGCCGATCGACCGGCGGATGGCTTCGGGCAGCAGAAGCCCCAGCACGCCGATCACGCGCCGGGTCTCGACGTCGTCCATCGGGGCGACGAGCGTGTAGCGGTTGGGCGCAGTGCGGATGAGCCCGACCTGAGCGAGCCGGCTGATGGCCTCCCTGACGGGCGTCCGCGACACCCGCAGGGCTTCGGTGAGCTCTGCGTCCTTGAGACGCTCGCCGGGAGCCAGGTCGCCGGCGACGATGCCGGCCAGAAGGATCGCGTAGACATCGTTACGGAGCAGGCGCCTGTCGGCCGCGAGCGAGGGAAACCTCGCGCGGAGTTCTTCGAGGGTCATGGGGCTCGTTTCCTGAACTCAGTGTTTTGATCTGGTATATTTATAGTTTAGCAAGAGGAATCTGATCACGGCAAACCGATCGTTCCACCCCCGTGTCCCGCCCCGATCCTTCCCCCGAGGAGACCCGACATCATGCCGATGCCCACCGATCACGTCGCCCGCATCTCCCTCTCCGACGAGGCCTACGTCCGAATCGAGGCCGCCATCATGGACGGCACGCTCGAGCCGGGCGAGCGCCTCCGCGACTCGGACCTCGTCGAGTGGCTCGGCATCTCGCGCACGCCCATCCGTCACGCGCTCGACCGTCTCGCCGAACAGGGCCTGGTCGAGATGGAGCGCAATCGGTTCACCCGCGTCGCGGCGTTCGACATCGTCGGCGTCCTCGAGTCGGTGCAGGTCGCCGGCGACCTCTGGGCCGGCGCAGCCCTGCGCGGCATCCCGTCGTGGGATGAGGAGGACGACGAGCTCGTCGCCGACATCCAGACCGAGCTCGTCGAGGCCGCCACCATCGACGACACCGTGCGTTTCGTGACCGTCTTCGAGCACCTCGTCGTCGCCTTCGCCCGCATCGAAGGCAACAATGTGCGCATCCGCACGCTCGGCAACGTGCTGCCGCAAGTGCGCCGCCTGGGACGCAAGCTCCACGGGCGACTCGACCCCCTCGCGGTCAAACGGTTCACCGACGAGCTGAGGGCAGCCACGACCAGGCGCGATGGCCGTGCGGCCGTGACCCTCATCGACGACTACGTGACCCGCCTCGGAGACGTGCTCGGCCGGCTCTGACCCGGCGACTCCGACCCTGCGGGTCAGTGTCACCACGGGCCGTGATATCCGTGACAGCCCGGATGCCGAACCCTCCGTCGCCGCCCTACCGTGGAGACACGCTCGGCCAGGGGGAACCGTCCAGGGGGACGACAGAAGGCCGGTCCCGTTCGGGACCGGCCTTCTGCCTGTTTCTGATACCTACTACTTGGTCAGCGGCTCCAGGGTCGGGTCGTTGGCGTACGCCTCCGCCGCGTTCTCCTTGGTGACGATGACCGGCTTGAGCAGGTAGGCCGGAACGATCTTCTTGCCGTTGTCGTACGACTTGTCGTCGTTCGTGGCCGGCTTCTTGCCCTGCTGCAGGTCCTTGACCATGTCGATGGCCTGCTTGACCAGGTTGCGGGTGTCCTTGTTGATGGTCGAGTACTGCTCGCCCGCCATGATGGACTTGACCGACTCGGCCTCCGAGTCCTGACCGGTCACGATCGGAACCGGCTTGCCGGCGCCCTTCACCGAGGTGATGATGGCGCGCGCCAGGGTGTCGTTCGGCGAGAGAACGCCGTCGAGCTCGGTCGAGCCGTAGCTCTTCGCGAGCAGCGTGTCCATGCGGGTCTGCGCGTTCTGCGGCAGCCAGCCCTGGGTCGCGGTCTGCTTGATGTCGGTCTCACCGGAGACGACCGTCAGCGTGCCGTCGTCGATCTTCGGCTGGAGGACCTTCATGGCGCCGTCGAAGAACACCTTCGAGTTGGCGTCGTCGGGCGAGCCCGAGAACAGCTCGATGTTGTACTTGGTCTTGCCCGGGTACTTCGCCTTCATGCCGTCGAGCAGGGCCTGGCCCTGCAGCTCGCCGACCTTCTCGTTGTCGTACGCGACGTAGTAGTCGACGTCCTTCGTGTTGAGGATCAGGCGGTCGTAGGCGATGACGGTCGCGCCGGCGTCGTGCGCGGCCTTGGCCTGCGCGGCGAGCTGTCCGCCGTCGACGGCGCCGATGATGACGACCTTGGCGCCGTTGGTGATCATCGACTGGATCTGCGACTGCTGGTCCGAGACGCCGGAGCCGCCCGCGTACTGCACGTCGCCCTTGAAACCGGCCGCCTTCAGGCCGTCGGTGAACAGGCCACCGGCGAGAACCCAGTTCTCCGACGTCTTGGTCGGGAGGGCGACGCCGATGGAAGCGTCCTTGGCGAAGCCGGAGGCCGTGGAGCTTCCGCTGGAGCCGTCACGGCTCGAGCAGCCCGACAGGGCCAGCGCGGCGGCAGCTGCGACAGCCACTGTCGCGAGTGCGAATTTGCGCATTGCTTTCTCTTTCTGTGGTTGGGATGGTGCAGGTTTCGGGAAGGAGTTCTGGTCAGGAGGTGAGGGAGCGCGACGAGTCCTCGGCCGGGTCGGCGGTCGGGAGCACTGCGGGCTGGTCGGCCCCTGCGCCGTCGACCGCGTTCTCCTTGCGCCCGCGGCCGCCGAAGAGCCGGCCGATGAGCGAGGGTCCGCCGCGGCGGTGCGAGTAGACGTCGACGCCGACCGCGATCAGGAGCACGAGGCCCTTGATGATCTGCACCCAGTCGCTGGTCACGCCGAGCAGCTGAAGGCCGTTGTTGAGCACGGCGATCACGAGACCACCGACGATCGAGCCGGCGACCGTGCCGATGCCGCCGGAGACCGCGGCGCCACCGATGAACACGGCCGCGATCGCGTCGAGCTCCCAGCCCAGGCCGTCCTGCGGACCCGAGGACACCGAACGGGCCACCGCGATCATGCCCGCCAGAGCCGCGAGCACCGACATGTTCATCATCACGAAGAAGTTGATCCGCTTGATCTTCACGCCCGACAGCTCGGCCGCGTGCGCGTTGCCGCCGACCGCATAGATGTGGCGGCCGAAGATCGTGCTGCGCGTCACGAACGAGTACAGGATGATCAGCACGCCGAGGATGATGCCCGAGACGGGGAACGAGGTGCCGACGCGGCCGCCCGCGAACAGGAACGTGAAGTAGATCACGATCGCGTCGAGCACCACGACCTTGAAGACGCTGACCCAGAGGGGGGCATTCTCCGATCCCATCTTCGTCTGGTTGCGTCGGGTGCGGACCTCCCTCAGCGCGATGACGACCGCGATGACGAGTCCGAGCAGCAGGGTGGAGTTGTTGTAGCCGGTGTCCGGGCCCCACTCGGGCAGGAAGCCGCCGCCGATGAACGTGAAGGCGTCCGGGACCGGGATGGTGTTCGCGTTCCCGATGAGCTGGTTGAGTCCGCGGAAGATGAGCATGCCGGCGAGTGTGACGATGAAGGCGGGGACGCCGACGTAGGCGACCCACCAGCCCTGCCACGCGCCGATCAGCGCTCCGACGGCGAGGCCGAGCAGGATGGCGAGCGGCCAGGCGACGTGCCAGCTCGTCATCGCCTGCGCGACGATGATGCCGACCACAGCGGCGACCGAGCCCACCGACAGATCGATGTGTCCGGCGATGATGACCATGACCATGCCGATCGCCAGGATGAGCACGTAGGCGTTCTGGTTGACCAGGTTGATCAGGTTGACCGGGTCCAGCGTCTTGCCGCCGGTGAGGATCTGGAACAGCAGGACGATGACGACGAGTGCTCCCAGGATGCCGAACTGGCGTCCCGTGGACTGGCCGCCGCCGAACATCTTGCCGAGGTCGCGGATCCCGCCGGACTTCTTCTTCTCTTCGATCTGAGTCGTCATTATCGGGTTGCCTTCTTCTTGGCGGAGGTCATGCTCTTGAGGAGCGTTTCGGGGGTGGCTTCGCTGATGGGGAGCTCGTTGGTGATCTGGCCCTCGAAGATCGTGTAGATACGATCCGAGATGCCCAGCAGCTCCGGCAGCTCGGACGAGATGACGATGACGCCCTTGCCCTGCGCGGCCAGCTGCTGGATGATGCCGTAGATCTCGTACTTGGCACCCACGTCGATACCGCGCGTGGGCTCGTCGAGGATCAGGATGTCCGGGTCGGTGAACATCCACTTCGCCAGGACGACCTTCTGCTGATTACCGCCGGAAAGCGTCGCGACCCCGCGGTCGACGTCGGGCGTCTTGATCCGGAGGCTCGTGCGATACTCCTCGGCGACCGCGTGCTCCGCCCGATCGTCGACGACACCGCGCCTGGCGATCTTCTTCAGCTTCGCCGACACGATCGACTGCTTGATGTCATCGAGGAGGTTCAGGCCGAGCACCTTGCGGTCTTCGCTCACGTAGGCGAGGCCGTTGTCGATCGCCTCCGAGACGGTGCGGACCTGGATCTCCTTGCCGTCCTTGTAGATCTCGCCGGAGACGAAGGTGCCGTAGGAGTGGCCGAACACGCTCATCGCGAGCTCGGTGCGCCCGGCGCCCATCAGGCCCGCGAACCCGACGATCTCGCCCCGGCGCACGGTGAAGCTCGAATTCTTCACCACAAGGCGGTCGGGGACCTGCGGGTGCTGCACCACCCAGTTCCGAACCTCGAAGAAGACCTCGCCGATGTTCGGCGTCCGCCCCGGGAACCGGCTCTCCAGCGTGCGGCCGACCATTCCCCGGATGATCCGGTCCTCGTCGACCCCATCGGCCTTGACATTGAGCGTCTCGATGGACCGGCCGTCGCGGATGATCGTGATCTCGTCCGCGATCTGTTCGATCTCGTTGAGCTTGTGGCTGATGATGATCGAGCTCACGCCGCGTCCCTTGAGACCCAGGATCAGGTTCAGGAGATGCTGCGACTCGGCTTCGTTGAGCGCTGCGGTCGGCTCGTCGAGGATCAGCAGCTTGACGTTCTTGTTGAGTGCCTTCGCGATCTCCACCAGCTGCTGCTTGCCGACGCCGATGTTCTTGATCTGCGTGTCGGGGTCGTCGCTCAGGCCGACGCGGGCGAGGAGCTCGGCGGCGCGACGCTTGGCCTCGGCCCAGTCGATCACGCCGGCGCGGCCGGGTTCGTTGCCCAGGAAGATGTTCTCGGTGATCGAGAGCTCCGGGATCAGCGCGAGCTCCTGATGGATGATCACGATGCCCCGCTGCTCGGACGACTTGATGTCCTTGAACCGCATCACCTCGCCCTGGTAGACGATGTCACCGGAGTAGGTCCCGTACGGGTAGACACCCGACAGCACCTTCATCAGCGTGGACTTGCCCGCGCCGTTCTCGCCGCAGATCGCGTGGATCTCGTCGGCGTGGACGGTCAGGGAGACATCCTCCAGCGCCTTCACGCCGGGAAACTCCTTGGTGATGGCGCGCATCTGCAGGATGACTGCGTTCGACGGCATCGTCGCTCCTTGGTGTGCTGTTCGGGATGGTCTGTTGCCTGCGCGCGCTACGCTTGCGCCTAAGTAGTAAACGCTAAATTCAGTCTTGGCGTCAAATAGTGAAGACAACGGATCGATAACGGACGGGCAGACCGCGCCTTACACCGAGGGGCGAGACCTGATCCACAGGAGACGACGAAGGCCGGCCCCGTGCGGGACCGGCCTTTTCGGTGGTTGTGCGTCTCCTATTTGGTCAAAGGCGCCAGGAGCGGATCGTTCGCGTACGCCTCGGCCGCGTTGTCCCGGGTCACGATGAGTGGCTTGAGCAGGTAGGCGGGGACGATCCGGGCTCCGTTGTCATACGACGTGTCGTCGTTGATCTCCGGCTTCTTGCCCTGCTGCAGATCTTCGACCATCGCGATCGCCTGATTCACGAGGTTCCGGGTGTCTTTGTTGATCGTGGAGAACTGCTCGCCCGCCATGATCGATTTGACCGACTGGGCCTCCGAGTCCTGGCCGGTCACGACGGGGATCGGCTTGCCCGTGCTGCGCACCGACGTGATGATGCCGCGGGCGACCGTGTCGTTCGGCGCCAGCACGCCATGCAGTTCCGTCGACGTGTAATTCGCCGCCAGGAGCGTATCCATGCGGTTCTGTGCGTTCTGCCCCGACCAGCCCTGGGTTGCCGTGGCCTTGATGTCGGTCTGCCCGGAGACCACGCGGAGAGTGCCGTCGTCGATCTTCGGCTGGAGGATCTTCATGGCGCCGCGCCAGAAGACCTTCGAGTTCGCGTCGTCGGGAGAGCCGGAGAAAAGCTCGATGTTGTAGGGCTTCACGCCGGGGAACCGTTTGTCCAGGCCGTCCACGAGCGACTGGCCCTGCAGCTCGCCGACCTTCTCGTTGTCGTAGGCGACGTAGTAGTCCACGTACTTGGAGTTGATGATGAGGCGGTCATAGGCGATCACGACGGCGCCCGCGTCATGCGCCGCCTTGGTCTGCGCTGTGAGCTGACCTCCGTCGACCGAACCGATGATGACGACCTTCGCGCCCTTGGTGATCATCGACTGGATCTGCGACTGCTGGTCGGCGACCAGGCTGGTCCCGCCGGCGTACTGCACGTCACCCGTGAATCCGGCCTTCTTCAGTCCGTCCGTGAACAGACCGCCGGCGAGCACGAAGTTCTCCGATGTCTTGCTGGGCAGGGCGACACCGATCGTCGCGTCCTTGGCGAATCCGGGGACGGCCGACGCCGACGAGCCGGTTCGCGTGGAGCAGCCCGCCAGAGCGAGCGTGGCGGCAGCGGCGACGGCAGCCGCCGCGAGTGTGGTCCTACGCATGTGTTCTTCCTTCTGCTGTGCGGTGAGAGGTCGTGGACGCCATGGGCTCAGGTGGTGAGCGACCGGGAGGATTGCTCGGTCGGGTCCGACGTCGGGGTGACGGTGGGCTGCTCGCCGGCGGCGGTGCCCGACTCGGCCGGCCGGCGACCGGCGCCCAGCAGCCGGCCGATGAGCGAGGGTCCGCCGCGGCGGTGCGAGTAGACGTCGACACCGACCGCGATCAGCAGCACGAGGCCCTTGATGATCTGCACTTTGTCACTGGTCACGCCGAGCAGCTGGAGGCCGTTGTTGAGCACAGCGATCACCAGGCCACCGACGATCGAGCCGCCGACCGTACCGATACCGCCGGAGACCGCGGCGCCACCGATGAACACGGCCGCGATCGCGTCGAGCTCCCAGCCCAGGCCGTCCTGCGGACCCGAGGACACCGAACGGGCCACCGCGATCATGCCCGCCAGAGCCGCGAGCACCGACATGTTCATCATCACGAAGAAGTTGATCCGCTTGATCTTCACGCCCGACAGCTCGGCCGCGTGCGCGTTGCCGCCGACCGCATAGATGTGGCGGCCGAAGATCGTGCTGCGCGTCACGAACGAGTACAGGATGATCAGCACGCCGAGGATGATGCCCGAGACGGGGAACGAGGTGCCGACGCGGCCGCCCGCGAACAGGAACGTGAAGTAGATCACGATCGCGTCGAGCACCACGACCTTGAAGACGCTGACCCAGAGGGGGGCATTCTCCGATCCCATCTTCGTCTGGTTGCGTCGGGTGCGGACCTCCCTCAGCGCGATGACGACCGCGATGACGAGTCCGAGCAGCAGGGTGGAGTTGTTGTAGCCGGTGTCCGGGCCCCACTCGGGCAGGAAGCCGCCGCCGATGAACGTGAAGGCGTCCGGGACCGGGATGGTGTTCGCGTTCCCGATGAGCTGGTTGAGTCCGCGGAAGATGAGCATGCCGGCGAGTGTGACGATGAAGGCGGGGACGCCGACGTAGGCGACCCACCAGCCCTGCCACGCGCCGATCAGCGCTCCGACGGCGAGGCCGAGCAGGATGGCGAGCGGCCAGGCGACGTGCCAGCTCGTCATCGCCTGCGCGACGATGATGCCGACCACAGCGGCGACCGAGCCCACCGACAGATCGATGTGTCCGGCGATGATGACCATGACCATGCCGATCGCCAGGATGAGCACGTAGGCGTTCTGGTTGACCAGGTTGATCAGGTTGACCGGGTCCAGCGTCTTGCCGCCGGTGAGGATCTGGAACAGCAGGACGATGACGACGAGTGCTCCCAGGATGCCGAACTGGCGTCCCGTGGACTGGCCGCCGCCGAACATCTTGCCGAGGTCGCGGATCCCGCCGGACTTCTTCTTCTCTTCGATCTGAGTCGTCATTATCGGGTTGCCTTCTTCTTGGCGGAGGTCATGCTCTTGAGGAGCGTTTCGGGGGTGGCTTCGCTGATGGGGAGCTCGTTGGTGATCTGGCCCTCGAAGATCGTGTAGATACGATCCGAGATGCCCAGCAGCTCCGGCAGCTCGGACGAGATGACGATGACGCCCTTGCCCTGCGCGGCCAGCTGCTGGATGATGCCGTAGATCTCGTACTTGGCACCCACGTCGATACCGCGCGTGGGCTCGTCGAGGATCAGGATGTCCGGGTCGGTGAACATCCACTTCGCCAGGACGACCTTCTGCTGATTACCGCCGGAAAGCGTCGCGACCCCGCGGTCGACGTCGGGCGTCTTGATCCGGAGGCTCGTGCGATACTCCTCGGCGACCGCGTGCTCCGCCCGATCGTCGACGACACCGCGCCTGGCGATCTTCTTCAGCTTCGCCGACACGATCGACTGCTTGATGTCATCGAGGAGGTTCAGGCCGAGCACCTTGCGGTCTTCGCTCACGTAGGCGAGGCCGTTGTCGATCGCCTCCGAGACGGTGCGGACCTGGATCTCCTTGCCGTCCTTGTAGATCTCGCCGGAGACGAAGGTGCCGTAGGAGTGGCCGAACACGCTCATCGCGAGCTCGGTGCGCCCGGCGCCCATCAGGCCCGCGAACCCGACGATCTCGCCCCGGCGCACGGTGAAGCTCGAATTCTTCACCACAAGGCGGTCGGGGACCTGCGGGTGCTGCACCACCCAGTTCCGAACCTCGAAGAAGACCTCGCCGATGTTCGGCGTCCGCCCCGGGAACCGGCTCTCCAGCGTGCGGCCGACCATTCCCCGGATGATCCGGTCCTCGTCGACCCCATCGGCCTTGACATTGAGCGTCTCGATGGACCGGCCGTCGCGGATGATCGTGATCTCGTCCGCGATCTGTTCGATCTCGTTGAGCTTGTGGCTGATGATGATCGAGCTCACGCCGCGTCCCTTGAGACCCAGGATCAGGTTCAGGAGATGCTGCGACTCGGCTTCGTTGAGCGCTGCGGTCGGCTCGTCGAGGATCAGCAGCTTGACGTTCTTGTTGAGTGCCTTCGCGATCTCCACCAGCTGCTGCTTGCCGACGCCGATGTTCTTGATCTGCGTGTCGGGGTCGTCGCTCAGGCCGACGCGGGCGAGGAGCTCGGCGGCGCGACGCTTGGCCTCGGCCCAGTCGATCACGCCGGCGCGGCCGGGTTCGTTGCCCAGGAAGATGTTCTCGGTGATCGAGAGCTCCGGGATCAGCGCGAGCTCCTGATGGATGATCACGATGCCCCGCTGCTCGGACGACTTGATGTCCTTGAACCGCATCACCTCGCCCTGGTAGACGATGTCACCGGAGTAGGTCCCGTACGGGTAGACACCCGACAGCACCTTCATCAGCGTGGACTTGCCCGCGCCGTTCTCGCCGCAGATCGCGTGGATCTCGTCGGCGTGGACGGTCAGGGAGACATCCTCCAGCGCCTTCACGCCGGGAAACTCCTTGGTGATGGCGCGCATCTGCAGGATGACTGCGTTCGACGGCATCGTCGCTCCTTGGGTCGTGTCGGGATGCGGGTGCTGAGCGGTCACGCCGGACGGCGGCAACGCGATGTCAATGTTACAGGCAAATATCGATGGTTACATATCGCATCGAGCGACATGGCCGATGGGAGCCCAGGAAGACATCGCCGCGCTGTGCGTCGCGGGGCCACTGGGCCGAAGAGGTCGCCCTACTCGCCGCCGGTGAGCGCGCCCTGGATGACCAGCGCTGCAGCGCCGAGAGACTCCGCACGGTCGCCGAGCGACGAGATCCGCACGGCGGTGGTGCCGGCGATCACCGGGATGGCGTTGTGCTGGATTCCCCGGCGGATCGGATCGAGCAGAGCGTCGCCGAGTCCGACCAGCGGTCCTCCGATGAGCACGAGCTCGGGGTTGATCACGTTGGCGATGTTGCCGATCGCCTGCCCGATCGCGGTGCCGGCGTCGCTCACGACGCGGAGGACGGCGGGGTCGCGGTCACGTCCGCGCCGCAGGATGTCCGCCGTGCTGACCGGCGCGTTCACGCCCCGACCCAGCGTCTCGATCATCACGCTGGTCGAAGCGATCGTCTCCAGGCAGCCCCGGTTGCCGCAGCGGCAGATGACGCCCTGCTCGGTCACGGGCGTGTGGCCCAGCTCGCCCGTGATGCCGAGGAAACCGTAATAGGGCAGCCCGTTCAGGATGAGGCCGGCGCCGATGCCGGTGCCGATCTTCACGAAGATCAGGTTGCGCACCCCGCGATTGGCGCCCCATGTCACCTCGGCGAGCGCGCCGAGGTTGGCGTCGTTGTCCACGACGACCGGGAAGCGGAAGGCCTCCTCGAGGTCGCGCAGCCGCACCCCCACCCATTCCGGCAGGATGGCGCCCTGCAGTACCGTCCCGGTCCGCCGGTCGATGGGGCCGGGGATGCCGATGCCGACGGCGAGGACCGCCTGCCGGTCGTGCGCTCCGGCCGCGAGCATCCGATCGAGGAGGTCGGCGGCCTGTGACACCGCATCGGAGACGTCGTATCCGAGCGGCAGCGGGACCGCCTCCTCGGCGATGACCTCGTAGCCGAGGGTGCAGAGCACGATCCGCACGTGCCTGCGCCCGAAGTCCACGCCCACGGCGATATCGCCGGTGTCGGTGAGCTGCACGAGGAGCGCCCGCCGGCCACTCGAGGTCACCGGTGAGGTGGCCACGACGCCCTTCGCCGCCATGTCACGGACGATGTTCGAGACAGTGGCGGTCGAGAGGCCCGTCCCGCGCGCGAGCTCTGCCTGGGTGGACGGGCCGTTGGCGAGCAGGAACTCGACGAGCCGCTCCTGATTCAGGTGCCGGAGCGCGCCCTGAGACCCGGGGTTGCGTGCGCCACGCGCGGGAAGACCCGAAGTGGCGGTCATAGCGACAAGCGTGAATCATCGCTGAGTTGTAGTCAAGTTATGAACGTAACGTTTGGGCCCGGCCGGCTTCGAGTGTGCTCAGGGGACAGCAACCCCTCGTTTCGCGCCCCTGCCAGAATGGACGCATGCCCATCCTGAACAAGGACATGCAGGTCTGCATCTCCCTTTCCGGTCGTCCCAGCAACCTCGGCACGAGGTTCCACAACTTCCTGTACGACGAACTCGGGCTCAACTTCATCTACAAGGCGTTCACCACGGACGACCTGGAGGGTGCCGTCCGCGGGGTGCGCGCGCTCGGCCTCCGCGGCTGCTCGGTGTCGATGCCGTTCAAGGAGGCGATCATCCCGCTCGTCGACAACCTCGAGCCCTCTGCCCTCGCGATCGAGTCCGTGAACACGGTCGTCAACGAGGACGGCTTCCTCACCGCCTCCAACACCGACTACGAGGCGGTGGCACAGCTCCTCGAAGAGCACGCCGTCGACCCGGCTTCCCGGGTGATCGTGCGCGGCTCGGGCGGCATGGCGAAGGCCGTCGTCGCGGCGTTCCGCGGCGCCGGCTTCGGCGACGTGACCGTGCTGGCCCGTAACGAGCACGCCGGCTCGGCGCTCGCGACGAAATACGACTACGTGTGGACGGCGATCGAGCCGGAGCCCGACTTCGACGTCATCGTGAACGTCACGCCGCTCGGCATGCGCGGAGCCGATGAAGCAGCGCTCGCATTCGACGCGGCGTTCGTCCAGCGCGCGTCCGTAGTCTTCGACGTCGTCGCTTTCCCCGCCGAGACGCCGCTCATCACCGCGGGCCGAGCTGCCGGCAAGCGCCTGATCACCGGCGCCGAAGTCGTGGCACTGCAGGCCGCGCGCCAGTTCGAGCGCTACACGGGCGTCGCCCTGACCCCGGAGCAGGTGGCCAGGGCTTCGGAGTTCTCGCGCGCCGAGTGAGCGCGATCCGCCGATCGCCTTGACCCTTCCCTCCGGGTCAAGGTCTACGCTGGCGTCGGAGCGGAGCGAACGCACCGCTGCGGAGGTTCGTCGCATGCAGATCAGCGAGCTGGCCGATCGGGCCGGTGTGACGGTGAAGGCCGTGCGCTACTACGAACGCCTCGGGCTGCTGGCTCCTCAGCGCCTCCCGAACGGTTACCGGGACTACGACGAGGGACAGCTGCGCGCAGCCCGTGAGATCCGCGAGCTCGCCGCTGTCGGCATTCCCCCGAGCAAGGCCGCCCCGTTCATCGCGTGTCTCGGATCCGGCCACGCCCGCAGCGACGACTGCCCCGCCTCCGTCGTCGCCTATGCCGACGGCATCGCCGAGCTGGACGCCGCGATCGCGGCCCTCGAAGCTCGCCGCGAGCAGCTCTCCCGCCGGCTCGCTTCGGCCACCGATGCCGTCGCCCCGTCTCCTGATCAGGGCACTGGGTGCACCGTGGTCGACTCACTTCTCAGCCGCTGACTCGCTCTGCGGCCGCGCGCCCGCGGGCCGCGGAATCATCCCTCGGGATGACCTGGCGCCCACCAGGGGCCGATGCCGAGGTCGGATCCTCCCCGCTTGACTGGATGTCGTGGCCGAGGGGAAGGCCACGGAGGGGAACGAGATGACCACGCTGCAGTACCGCCGGTACGGCGAGCTGACGCGGGCGCGGGGGGCGCTCGCGACGGTCGCGCACAACGCCTATCTCAGGTTGTTCGCGACGCTGGTCGTCATCGCGGCCGGCGCCGCAGTCCTCGCCGTCGTGATCGGCTTCGTGCTCGACCTTGTCGTGCCGCTGATCTTCGGCGACGAACTGCGCGCGCTGGCCGCGCTCCTCCCCCACTGAACGCGGGGCCCCTGTCGCCGCGAGCGAGCGGGGCCTAGAGTCGCCGCATGTCCCTCGTCTTCTCAGCGATCGCCTCGCTCGACGGCTACACCGCCGATACCACCGGCTCCTTCGACTGGGCGGCTCCCGACGAGGAGGTCCACGCTGCGGTCAACGATCGTGAGCGCGGCATCTCCACCTATCTCTACGGTCGTCGGATGTTCGAGACGATGCGCGTCTGGCAGGACATCGGCGACGGCGGCGAGCCGGAGGTGATGCGCGAGTACGCGGACATCTGGCGTTCGGCCGACAAGGTCGTGTACTCGTCGACCCTGACCGTTGCGACGACGCCGCGCACGCAAGTCGAGCCGCGGTTCGACCCGGCGGCGGTGCGGGCGCTCGTGGACTCGGCTCCGGGAGACGTCTCGATCGGCGGTCCGACGCTGGCCGCGGAGGCCTTCCGTGCGGGCCTCGTCCACGAAGTGATCCTGCTCCTCGTCCCCGTCTCCGTCGGCGGCGGGACACCGGCCCTGCCGGCGGGCCGGCTGCTCCGGCTGGAGCTGCTGGAGGAGCACGCCTTCCCGTCCGGTGTCGTGCTCGTGCGTTATCGCGTCACCCCACGCGGAGCGTGACGCTCGGGCGATCGAGCGCCACCTCCAGATCGTCCAGGGTCACGCCGTGCTCCGCGAGCAGCGTCACGGGGTAGAAGAACGCGTCGAGCCCGGTGCCGGTGTCGGGGAGGTCGATGCCATCGGACTCGAACGGAAGCGGGTGACCGGAGGTGCGCGTCACCAGGTCTCCGTCATCGCCCAGCTCGACGGATACGGATCGCGTCGGAGCACCCC
This sequence comes from uncultured Leifsonia sp., assembly GCF_945957465.1. GTDB lineage: Bacteria > Actinomycetota > Actinomycetes > Actinomycetales > Microbacteriaceae > Leifsonia. The sequence continues at coordinate 10,433 of NZ_CAMFLC010000006.1, read as the reverse complement.
GCTCCAGAAAGGCCCAGCTCATCGCGGGGAGCCGGACGTCGATGGTCGCGCGGTACACGTCGCGCTGCTCGCTGAGCAGGCCGCCGGCCCAGCCGACCGTCTCGCTCGCGCCGTGCAGGAGCATCCAGCCGTTCATCGCCGCGGTGAGGACCAGCAGTCCCGCACCCTCGCCGAGGTGCGGGTTCTCGCACCACGAGAACTGCTCATCGAGGATTTCCGCGTCCAGCTCGGTCGCGAGGCCCCGCGCAGGCGCGGCGGGCAGGAAGATCCAGCTCCCGCTCGCGAACACGTCGACGAGCGAGTCGCTCAGCACCGGGACGTCCTCGGTCACGCGAAGATTCTACGGCGACGGCGACTCCATGCGCTCGCGGAGACGGCGGGCGAGGTCGACGGCCCTCGCCAGCTCGTGCTCGTCGGCCGCCTCGGCTGTGCGCTCCGCCCACGCCCGTCGCCGGGGGCGGATGCCGTCGAGCACCGCACAGCCCTTCTCGGTGAGGGTCACCAGCGGCGCGCGGGCGTCGGCCGGGTCGGGCGCGCGGGTGACCAGACCAGCGGCCTCCAGCTGCGCGACGGCCTCCGCCGCCGACTGCCTGCGCAGCCCCCGTCGGCGTGCGATGGCCGCGACGCTGAGCGGCCCGTGCGCGACCGCACCGAGTGTGAGCCACCGGGAGGCCGTGAGCCCGTCTTCAGCGACGATCCCGTCGCCTGCCCGGCTGAAGGCGTCCGCGAGACGGAAGACTTCGTCCACCAGCTCGGTGAGCCGGTCGGCGGCGGTCACACGCGCTCGCTCAGGCAGACGAGGTGCCCGTCGCCGTCGCGGACGACCGCCATCCGCTCGCCCCACGGCTGCACCTCGGCCGGGTCGACCACGGCGCCGCCTGCGCGCGTCCAGGCGTCGACGACGGCGTCGAGCCGGTCGACCGCGAATCCGATGGCCACCGCGGTGTCCGACGGCACGGCTTCCCGTTCGTGAAGCATCAGTTCGACGCCCTCGGCGCTGGTGAGCCACGCGAAGCCCGCGCTCGCGCGATCGACCCGCAGTCCGAGGGCGTCACGGTAGAGGGCCAGCGCGTGCGGAATGCGGGACGTGGACACGATGATGCGCTGGATGGTGGTGGGCATCACCCCATCGTGGAGGATTGACAGGTACCTGTCAATCCTCCATTCCGGTCGCGAGCCGGTCGACGCGACGAAGCGACCGGTCCACGAGGGTGATCACGAGGAAGACCACGGCCGCGCCGAGCATGAACCAGGCCAGGTCGTGGAGGCCTGCGGTGCTCGCCGTCGTGTGGAAGAACGCGCCGGTGGCCGCCGACGCGAGCATCGCGCCGAGATACATGAAGGTGCGCAGGAGTCCCGAGGTCGCACCCATCCGCGCGGGGTCGGCCTGGTGGTACAGAGTGTTCTGGATGGCGAGGTTCACGATCCCCTGCGGCACGCCGACAACGACGGCGATCAGCAGGAGCGCCCACAGGGCGGCCTCCGCGCCCACGAAGAGCAGCAGAGCCGCCATGACGACCTGACCCAGCGCCCCGACGATCAGCTTCCAGCGGATCTCCGGCCGCCGCCCGAACACGGAGGCGACCACGATGCCGACGGCGAACGTCGGCAGCAGCACCAGGCCGGCGAGCGCCGGGGAGAGGCCGCGCCCGCCCTCCAGCCACTGCGTGAAGCCGTACAGGTAGCAGTAGCTGACCGTCGCCGCGAGCACGGCGCGCGCGTAGGTGACGAGCAGCGGCACGTTCCCGGCGAACACCCGCACGTCGATGAAGGGGTCGGGGCGCCGCAGCTCCCACAGCGCGAAGCCCGCACCGAACACCGCTGCGAGCCCGAGCAGCCAGAGTTGCGCAAGGTGGATGTCCATCAGGAACAGCAGCAGGCACACCAGTGTCGCCGCGAACAGGGCGATGCCCAGGAGATCCAGGCGCGCCCGCTCCAGACGCGGCGAGTCGAGAGCCGTCCGGCGGGGCAGGAAGAGCAGGGCGAGCACGAGGGATGCCAGCGCAAGCGGGATATTGACGGCGAAGGTCGCCCGCCAACCGCCGAACTGGATGAGGAGCCCTCCCAGCGTCGGGCCGATGACCGCGATCGTCTGGGTCGTGACCGACAGCGCGGTCAGCACCCCGGCCGGGCTGCGCATGCCTGTGCGTGTCGCTTCGCTCCGGATCAGGTACATCGCCGCCGGGTAGCCGGCGCAGGTGCCGAACCCCAGGATGACGCGGGCGATCACGAGCACCGCGATGTTCGGTGCGAGGAGTCCGATGACGCCGGCCAGTCCGGTGAGGATCGCTCCCGCGATCGACAGCCGCCGCGGCCCGAACGTGTCGACCAGCCGGCCGACGAGCGGCTGACCGATCGAGGTCGCGAGATAGAGGGAGGAGACCAGCCACGCGGTCTCCGACGCGGGAGCCCCGAGCGCAGTCGCGATCGGCACGAGGGCGACCGCGATGATCGACGAGTTGACCGGGTTCAGCACCGCGCCGATCATCATCGGAGCGAGCAACCGCCGGTCGAACCGGTCTGCGGGCCCGGGCTTCGCGGTGATCCGGTCGATCACGCGTGCGCCAGCTTCTCGATCAGGGCCGCCGCCGCGATGACGGTCTGACGCTCCTCCTCCGTCAACTCCTCCTCCATGGCATGGGCGAGCCACTCCCGTTTGGTGTCGAGGTTGCCGCCCTCTGCCTCCCGGCCGGCGTCGGTGAGCGCGACGAGTTGGCGCCGGCCGTCGGCCGGGTCGGGTGTGCGACCGACGAGCCCGAGCTCCTCGAGGGACGCGATGACGGTCGCCATCGACTGGGGCCGGACGCCTTCCAGCTCGGCGAGCCGCGAGGCCGTGTCGGCCTCGCCTTTGCCGACGCGCGCGAGAACCGAGACCTGCTGGGCGCTGAGACCCGCCGACTCGGCGGCCACTTCGCGCAGACGGCGTCGCAGCCGTGCGAACGCGACCCGGAGGTCGAGCGCGGCGCGGACGGAGGAGGGCGAAGGATCAGTCATATAGACAGTCTAACTGTTCAGTTCAGACTGAATAATCGGGCGAGCTCCGCTGCCGTCACCCGCAATGGCTATGCTGACGCGCGTGACCGGCACCCCCATCCCGCCGCCGGCAGCCCTCGCGCGCCGGCTGCGTCTCGGCGACGCGGTCGCCATCGGCCTGGGCTCGATGATCGGCGCGGGGATCTTCGCCTCCTTCACCCCGGCCGCGGCGGCCGCGGGAGCCGGCCTCCTGGTCGGACTCGTCATCGCCGGATTCATCGCGTTCTGCAACGCGACCTCGTCCGCGCAGCTCGCCGCCCAGTACCCGACCTCGGGCGGCACCTACGTCTACGGTCGGGAGCGCCTCGGCGATTGGCCGGGCTTCTTCGCGGGCTGGTCGTTCGTCGTCGGCAAGACGGCGAGCTCGGCGGCCATGGCCATCACATTCGCGACGTATGCGGTGCCCGCCCCCTGGGTGAAACCCGTCGCCATGCTCTCGGTGATCGTCCTCACCATCGTCAACACCCTCGGCGTCACGCGCACGGCGCTGCTCACCCGGATCCTCGTGGCCGTCTCGCTCGTCGCTCTCACGGTGGCGATCGTCATCGGCCTGACGCACACCTCGGCGAGCGCCGCGCAGCCGGGGACCCCCGTGACGGTCTGCGGGGTGCTGCAGGCCTCGGGCTTCCTCTTCTTCGCCTTCGCCGGCTACGCCCGCGTCGCGACCATGGGCGAGGAGGTCGTCGACCCCACCCGCACGATCCCCCGCGCCATCACCATCGCACTCACCGCCACCCTCGCGATCTATGCGCTGGTGGCCGTGTCTGCTCTGCACGCGCTCGGGCCTGCGGGCCTCGCGACGTCAGCGGCACCCCTCGGCGAAGTCGCCGCGACCAGCGGCGCCGACTGGCCGGGAGTGGTGATCCGAATCGGGGCCGCCGCCGCCGCGCTGGGCGCACTGCTGGCGATGATCGCCGGCATCGGGAGGACGAGCCTGGCGATGGCGCGCAACCGCGACCTCCCGTCCTGGTTCGCGGCCGTGCACCCGCGCTTCCACGTCCCCTACCGCGCCGAGCTCGCCTTGGGCTTCATTGTGTGCGTCCTCGTCGCCGTCACCGATCTGCGCGGCGCCATCGGCTTCTCGTCCTTCGGGGTGCTGCTGTACTACTTCGTGGCCAACCTGTCCGCGTGGACGCAGGACCGCACGCACCGGCGCTATCCGCGAACGCTCGCAATCGCCGGCGCGATCGGTTGCCTGGTGCTGGTGGCGACATTGCCGGTCGGAGCGATCGTGGCGGGTGTCGTCGTACTGGCCGTGGGGATGGGATACCGCTTCGTCCGGCTCCGCACGGCGCGCTGAGCGCGCCACGGGTTCGCTCGGCGCAAACAAAGAGCGCAGTGATCCTAGAAGCCGTCTCTCCGTGTCCCACCCAAGTTATTCGTATTCGCTGCCAGGTGACCCTGCACAGCAGTATTTGCGCGAATTCTTATCGCAAATTCGTGGCCAAGTCTCGCTGATCCGGACACTCGTCGCCGCCATCGACTGAACAGCCATCACGTTTCGGGTCTGGTACGTCCCAATCGAAGGCCAGGCGATGACCCCACGTATCCGCGACGGCAGGGACACGGCCGGAGACGAGGACGCCCAAGCCATCCACTTTTTTGGCCTATAAGCCTCAGTCGCAGTCACTCGGCAGCGACCAACGCAAAAGGCCGGCCTGACTTCTCAGTCAGACCGGCCTTTCTCGTTCGTCTCGAGCATTTCATGATCCCGATTTCCGGAAATCCTGAACCACTCTTCGTGCGCGAGGGGGGACTTGAACCCCCACGCCCTTGCGGGCACTGGCACCTGAAGCCAGCGCGTCTGCCAATTCCGCCACTCGCGCGAACCAAGGAAGAGTAACACGGTCGCGTCTCCGCCGACGAATCGGCCGAGGCCCGAAAGCGTGATCTTCACCGGTTCGCCAGCAGCCCGGGGGTGTCTTCCAGGGCAGTCCGACTAACATGCATGTAGCTGGCAAGCCGGGAGCGGGAGACTAGTGGGCATTCTGGACAACTTCGAGCGGGGGCTCGAGCGCGCCGTCAACGGTGCGTTCGCGAAGACCTTCCGTTCCGGGCTGCAGCCTGTCGAGCTCACCAGCGCCATCCGCAAAGAGATGGACACCAAGTCCGCCGTCGTGGCGCGCGACCGGGTGCTCGCGCCCAACCGCTTCGTGCTGCGCATGTCGTCAGCCGATTACACGCGCATGCGATCGATGGGTGCTGCGCTCACCGACGAACTCGTCTCGTTCGCGCAGAAGCACGCGACCAGTCAGCACTACCAGTTCGCGGGCGGCCTCTCCATCCAGCTGCTGGAGGACCCCGAGATCAGCGTCGGCATGCTCCAGATCGACTCCGAGAACGTCAAAGGCGAGGTCGCCTGGACGCCCGTGCTCGACATCGCCGGGCACCACTATCCGCTCACCAGCGGCCGCACCGTGGTGGGCCGCGGCAGCGACGCCGACATCACGGTCGACGACACCGGCATCTCACGCCGCCACGTCATGATCCTCTGGGACGGCCATCGCGCGCAGGTCGAGGACCTCGGCTCGACGAACGGCTCGAAGCTGAACGGGCAGCCGGTGAAGAAGGCGATCCTCGAACCCGACTCGGTCGTCACCATCGGGCGCACCGACATCATCTTCCGCGTGCTCCCCCAGGCCGCACCCACCCAGCGCTCGGCGCAGGGCGACAACTTCTGGAGCACCTCGTGAACCCGAGCGAGCTCACGCTCCTGGTGCTGCGGTTCGGTTTCCTCCTGCTGCTCTGGCTCTTCGTCTTCGGCATCGTGTACGCGCTGCGCACCGACCTGTTCGGCCAGCGCGTCCGCAAGCTCCCGGAAACCCCCGCCGCGCAGACGCCCTCGTCGCCCTTCCCGGCCGGCGCCCCCGCGCCGGTGCCGGCCGGAGCGCCGGCCGGCATGGCCGGTCCGACCGAGCCGGTCATGCAGCACGCGCCGGTGTCGAGCCTCCCCTCCGGCGCGAACACCGCAGGCGGCGGCACGAAAGCGAGCGTCCAGACGGCTCACCGGCTGGTCATCACCTCAGGCCCGCGCGCCGGAACCGAGCTCGCCCTGGGCCGCGACCCCATCACCATCGGCCGATCGAGCGACTCGGGGCTCGTCATCCGCGACGACTACACCTCCACGCATCACGCGCGCCTGCTGCTGTGGAACGACGAGTGGATGATCCAAGACCTCGACTCCACCAACGGCACGTTCCTCGACGGTCGACGCGTCACCGTCCCGACCCAGGTCCCGCTCGACACCCCGATCAAGATCGGGACGACCACATTCGAGCTGCGACGGTAACCGGTGGCAGCGAACCGGGCAGCGGCCGTCTCCCACACGGGGAAGATCCGCTCGAACAACCAGGACTCCGGCTACGCCGGACGGGAGCTGTTCGTGGTGGCGGACGGGATGGGCGGCCACGCCGGCGGTGATGTGGCCAGCGCCATCGCCGTCAACCGCATCCGGGAGGCCGACGGCGACTACGCGACCGCGTCGGAGGCCGAGTTCGCACTGCAGTCCGCACTGATCGCCGCCAACTCGCTGCTCGCCGAGACCGTCTTCGAGCACCCGGAGCTCACCGGCATGGGGACGACGGTGAGCGCGCTCCTGCGCGTGGGCGACGAGGTCGCGATCGCTCACATCGGCGACTCCCGCATCTACCTCTTCCGGGAGGGCGAGCTCAGCCAGGTCTCCGTCGACCACACGTTCGTCCAGCGCTTGGTCGACAGCGGCCGCATCACCGAAGAGGAGGCGATGGTCCATCCCCGCCGCTCGGTGCTCATGCGCGTGCTCGGCGACGTCGACGCCTCCCCGGAGATCGACACGCTCATCCTCGCGACACGGCCGGGCGACCGCTGGCTGATCTGCTCGGACGGGCTCAGCGGCGTGGTCAAGAACGACGACCTCCTCGCAGCCCTCGCCTCGCGCGACGCACCCAAGCAGGTCGCCGACCGCCTGCTGAAGCAGAGCCTCGACGCCGGCGCCCCCGACAACGTGACCGTGGTGATCCTCGACATCGGCGACGTGAGCCGCGGCGACGTCGTCAAAGACCCGGTGACCGTCGGGTCGGCCGCCGCACCCCTGCAGTTCGGCGAACCGAAGCCCACGACCCGCGCGGCCCGCCTCCCGACGCTGCGCCTCCACCCCGTGCGCCCGGCGACCGGGCCGACCCACTTCGAACCCGAGTCCGACGATTACCTCGACGAACTGATCGAAGAGGACGAGCGCCGCGCGCGCCGCCGCCGCCTCACCTGGATGATCGGCCTGGCGGTGGTCGTCATCGCGATCGTCCTCGCCGTGCTCTTCGGGTACCAGTGGACGCAGTCGCGCTTCTTCGTGGGCGCCTCGCCAGCAGGAAAGGTGGCGATCTACCAGGGCGTGCAGCAGAACCTCGGCCCCATCGTGCTCTCGCACGTGTACGAAGAGACGGATGTACCGGTCACGCGACTCCCGCAATACGACAAGCAGCTCGTGCAGCAGACCATCAATGCCGACGACCTGGCCGCCGCCAGGGCCATAGTGGACCAGTTGACCGATGCCGCCAAGTGATGTGAGGGAGCGCCCGCGGACCAGGCCCACCACCGGCCCGGTCAAGCGCCTGCGCCTGCCCGCGAAACTGCGCAACCTCGAGTTGCTGCTCCTGCTCATCGCGTGCGGCATCAATGCGGCCGCGGTCGTCCTGGTGCAGCTCGGCGCCCTCGGGCATGTCGACCTGACACTGGTCTATCTGGGTGCCGGCCTGTCGGCGCTGGTCATCGGCATGCACATCGCCCTGCGCTTCGTGGCGCCGCAGGCCGACCCGTTCCTGCTGCCGATCGCCACCGTGCTCACCGGGATCGGCATCGCCGAGATCTACCGGATCGACATCCACTACAAAGAAGCGGGCTGGGACAGCGCGGGCGTCAAGCAGATCGTCTGGGCGGCCATCGCGATCGCGTGCGCCATCGCCGTGGTGATGGTCATCCGCAATCACCGCGTCCTGCAGCGCTACACCTACATCTTCGGACTGGCGGCGCTCGTGCTGCTGCTGCTGCCGATGCTGCCCGGGATCGGGCGCGAGATCTACGGCGCACGCGTCTGGATCGGCATCGGCCCGTTCAGCTTCCAGCCCGGTGAGATCGCCAAGCTGTGTCTCGCCGTCTTCTTCGCCGGCTACCTCGTCCAGGCCAGGGACTCGCTCTCGATGGTGGGCAAGAAGTTCCTCGGCATCCGCTTCCCGCGCGCCCGCGACCTCGGCCCGCTGCTGATCGTCTGGCTCATGTCGATGGCCGTGATCGTCTTCCAGCGCGATCTGGGCACCGGCCTCCTGATCTTCGGGCTCTTCCTCGTGATGGTCTACGTCGCGACGTCCCGCATCAGCTGGGTGATCCTCGGCCTGCTGTTGATCGTCGGCGGTGCGATCGTCGCAAGCCAGCTCCTCGTCTACGTGCACGACCGGTTCGAGAACTGGCTCGACCCGTTCGCTCAGAAGGTCTACGACGCCGACGGAGGCAGCTTCCAACTGGTGCAGGGGCTCTTCGGCCTCGCTCACGGCGGCCTCATCGGCACCGGCCTCGGTCAAGGTCAGCCGTGGATCACGCCGGTCGCCCAGAGCGACTACATCATCGCCAGCCTCGGTGAGGAGCTCGGGCTCGCCGGGCTGTTCGCGATCTTCGCCCTCTATCTCGTGTTCGTGGCCCGTGGACTGCGGATCGGCTTCGCCGGCCAGGACGACTTCGGCAAGCTGCTCGCCGTGGGCCTCTCGTTCACGCTGGCGCTGCAGTGCTTCATCGTCATCGGCGGCGTCACGCGCGTCATCCCGCTGACCGGCCTCACGACACCGTTCCTCGCGGCGGGAGGGTCGTCCCTGGTGGCGAACTGGATCATCGTCGCACTCCTCCTGCGCCTCTCCGACACCGTCCGCAACCAACCCCGTCTGGTGGTGAGCTGAGCGATGAATCGCGAGATCAAGAGGGTGAGCACGATCGTGCTCGCCATGTTCCTGGCCCTGCTGGTGTCAACGTCCATCCTTCAGGTCGTCCAGGCCGACACCCTCGCGGCCGACGCCCGCAACACTCGGGCCCGCAACGACAGCTACGCGTCGCAGCGGGGCGCGATCCTCGTGGCCGGGCGGCCGGTCGCCCAGTCCGTCCCGTCCAGCGACGTCTACAAGTGGCAGCGCGTCTACAGCAACGGACCGCTGTACTCCGCCGTCACCGGGTTCTATCCGGTCAACGGCGAAGCGACGGGTCTGGAGGGCGCGCTGGACGACAAGCTCGCCGGCACCTCCGACTCGCAGTTCTTCGACCGCATCAACGCGATCCTCACCGGCAAGAACCCGCAGGGCGCCAGCGTCGAGACGACGATCGATCCGACGGCGCAGCAGGCGGCCTGGGATGCGCTCGGCGACTACCAGGGCGCGGTGGTGCTGCTCGAACCGAAGACCGGCAAGATCCTCGCGATGGTCTCCAAGCCGACCTACGACCCGAACGTCCTCGCATCCCACGACACCGCCGCCGTCAACACCACGTACCAACAGCTGCTCGACGCAGCGGGAAGCCCCCTCATCAACCGCACCATCGGCGGCAACCTCAACCCGCCAGGGTCCACCTTCAAGCCGGTGATGAGCGCAGCGGCGTTCGGAACGGGCGACTACACGAAGGACAGCCAGCTGCCGAACCTGGCTTCGCTGCCGCTGCCCGGCTCGCCGACAATCGTGAAGAACGACTCCTTCACCACCTGCGGTCCCGGCGCGACCGTCTCGATCGCGACGGCACAGATCTTCTCTTGCAACATCCCGTTCGCCGAGCTCGGCATGCAGCTCAAGCCGCAGGTGATCAAAGACCAGGCGGACAAGTTCGGGTTCAACCAGTCGCTGAAGATCCCGATCCCGGTCACGAAGAGCGTCTACCCGCTGTACCCGGACCCGGCCGAACGCGCTCTGGGCTCGTTCGGCCAGAAGGACGACCGGGCGACGCCGCTGCAGATGGCCATGGTCTCGGCCGCCGTGGCGAACGGCGGCAAGCTCATGACGCCGAACCTGGTGGACTCGATCCGATCATCGGACCTGCAGACCATCGAGAGCTTCACGCCCACCGAGTTCTCCCAGCCCATGAGCAAGGAGATCGCCGACACCATCAAGCAGATGATGGTCGACGGCGTCGATCGCGGCGTGGCGAGCAATGCAAGAATAGACGGGGTTCAGGTCGGCGGTAAGACGGGGACGGCGCAGAACGGGGCGAACGACCCGTACACGCTGTGGTTCACGGGGTTCGCGCCGGCCAACGATCCTCAGTTCGCTGTGGCGGTTGTCGTTGAAAATGGCGGTGGACGCGGTCAGAACGGCACGGGTAACTCCATCGCCGCCCCGATCGCGAGGAAAGTACTAGAGGCGGTGCTGAATAAATGAGACCCACAGCAGGGCTCACCTTCG
>NZ_CAMFLC010000005.1 GCF_945957465.1 uncultured Leifsonia sp. | reverse complement strand
CAACCTTCTGATCCGTAGTCAGATGCTCTATCCGTTGAGCTAGTGGCGCATGACCTGCAGCGGTGGTCGCGCGGGCCTGTTAGAGCTTACATGACCCGTTCGCAGACCGCCAATTGAGCCGGCGCACGGCCCGTCAGGCGAAGACCTCGTCGAGAAAGCAGGCCAGCGCGCGCCAGCTGCGGGCGTCGGCGACCGGTCGGTACCGGTCGGTGCCCGGGATCGTGAACGCGTGGGGCGCCCCCGAATAGGTGGTCAGCTGCCAGTCGACGTGCGGCGCCGCGCGCAGCTCGTTCTCGAAGGCGATCACGGCCTCGTCCGGCACCACGGGGTCGGAGCCGCCGGTCAGCACCAGCAGGGAGGCGGCGATCGAGGCGGCGTCGGACGGCTCGTGCGCGATCAGCCCGCCGTGGAAGGAGACGACGCCGCGGGCCGGCGCGCCGGTGCGGGCGAACTCGAGGGCGGCGCTGCCGCCGAAGCAGTAGCCGATCACGGCCAGTCGTGCCGGGTCGACCGCCGGGTGCTGCTGCAACCAACTGAAGCCGGCGGCGACGCGAGAGCGCAGCAGCGGGAGGTCGTCGTAGTACTGCCGGGCGACCTTCGGCGCCTCCTCGTCGTCGGGACGCACGTCCGCGCCGAACAGGTCGGCCGCGAACGCGACGTACCCCCGCCGGGCCAGCATCTGGGCGCGCATGCGCACGTTGTCGCCGACGCCCTTCCAGTCGTGGAGGATCAGCACGGCCGGCCGCCGCTCGTCGGCCTGCACATCCCGTGCAAGATAGCCCTCGAGGAGAACGCCTTCGTGCTCGTACCCGATCACCTCTGCGTCGATGACGGAGTGCTCGCCGATCGGCACCTGCTCGAGCAGTGCCTGGTGGGCAGGGGACAGTGCGGGCGACGGGTTCTCGATCGTCACGGGTGAGGCTCCAGCGTTTCTCGCGGCGCGCACGACGGTCGTCGCGCGCGGCCTGGCCTGCTGCAGCTCGATCGCGGAATGCGCGCGGGAACCCGGACGGTGCGGGTTCGGGTCCCACGGCTTCACGATACCTCCCCTCCCTCACACTCGCGACGGTCGTACGATGGGCGCATGTCCACCGAGTTCAGCAACGAGACCGACGCGAACCGCTACGCGATGCGGATCGACGGCGAACTGGTCGGCGTCCTCGACTACAGCATCCTGGGCGGCTCGATCTCGCTGACCCGGGCCTACACCGTGCCGGCGCAGCGCGGCAAGGGGTACGCGGCCGACCTGGTGGCGTACGCCGTCGACGACATCGAGCGCACCTCCGACCGGCGGATCGTGCCGATGTGCTGGTATGTGGCCGACTGGTTCGAGGCCCACCCCGAGCGCGCCGGCCTGCTGCAGCAGCGCGCCGGCTGACCGCCGATGGGAGGCCGTGGGTCCGCTGCGCTGGAACGCTCCGCCGCACTCGTCGTCCGCTTCGGAGACGCCTCCGCAGTGGCGGTCGTTCACGAGACGCTGCGAGCGCCGCGCGGCAACGAGGTGGTCGTGCGGGTCACGCACGCGACGATCGGTTCGACCGAGGTGCTGGCCCGGCGCGGCGGCTACGTGTTCCAACCGGTTCCGGGATTCGTGCCCGGCTACGACTTCGTCGGGGTGCTGGAGTCGGAGTCCGCCGTCTCGGTCGCGCTCGGCCTCCGCACGGGTGCACGTGTCGCCGGAGTGCTCCCGCGGATGGGCTCGCACGCGACCCACCTCGTGCTCTCGCCCACGTTCCTCGTCGCGGTGCCGGAGGCTCTCCCCTCGGAGCTCGCAGCGACGGTGCCGCTCAACGCCGTGACCGCGGCGCTCGCTCTGCACTACGCCGGCGCGGCGCCGCGCATCCTCGTCCAAGGCGTCAGCGGCGCGGTGGGAATGCTCGTCGCGCAGCTCGCGCTCCGCGACGGCCGTGCGGTGATCGGCACGGGGTCCGCTCCCCCGCCCGGATTCGCCGAGCGGAGCGCCGAGGTGCTGCTCGCCGACTACCGCGACCCCGACTGGCCGGCGCGCGTCCGCGAACTGGCCGGCGGCCGCGTGGAGGCGGCGATCGACCACACCGGTTCGCCGCGCGTCCGCGAAGCCGTCGCCCCCACCGGGGTGATCGTCCACACGGCGTTCGCGGGCCGGGCGGAGCACGAGCGGGGTGATGCGATCCGCGGGTCGGCCGCCGCCGTCGCCCACGGCCGCGGTCACCCGCGCGAGGTGGTCTGCTCCGTACCGTTCTGGGTGCTCCGGAAGCGTCCGGCGTACCGGCGCCTGCTCAGCGGCCTCCTCACCGACGTCGCCGACGGGCGGTTGCACACGTTCGAGCCGCAGGTCGTTCCGTTCGACGCGGTGTGGGAGGCGCATCGCATCGCGGAGCAGCGCCCCGCGGGCCGCACCGTCGTACTGTCCCTGCCGCGATCCTGACCGGGGCGGGAGGACGGGCCGCCGGCCGTTGTCGCCAGACGCGGCCCGTCCACCAGGGGAGACGCAGCTGCCTCGCAGCACATAACGCTCCCACCACCCAGGACAACGATGCGTCCCCACCCGCCGCGCCGCGCGTCACCGCGTCGGCGTGTTGTGACCAACGGCCGGACGGAAGGCGCCTGGCGAGAGGCGCCGGGGCGTCAGTCGATGAGGCCCAGCTCGAGGGCGCGGCGCACCGCGGACGTACGGTCGGAGACGCCGAGCTTCTCGTACGCGCGGGCGAGGTAGGTCTTCACCGTGGCCTCGCCGATGTAGAGCTCGGCGCCGATCGCCGCGTTGGTGAGGCCGTCCGCCGCGAGCCGCAGCACCTTGACCTCCTGGGCGGACAGGGCGGGCGCCTGGCCGCGGCCCTGCAGACGACCGAGCAACGCGGAGGCGGCGGACGTCGCCAGCACCGTCTCCCCCGCGGCAGCGGAGCGCACCGAGCGCGCCAGGTCGGCCGGCGCGATGTCTTTGAGCAGGTAACCGCTCGCGCCGGCCTCGATGGCGCGCAGGATGTCCTGGTCGGTCTCGTAGGTGGTCAGCACGACGACGCGCGTGCCCGGAAACTCTGCGGCGATCGCGCGCGTCGCCGCGACGCCGTCGCCGCCCGGCATGCGCAGATCCATCAGCACGAGGTCCGGCTTCAGCACGGCGACGAGCGACACGGCCTCCGGCCCGCTGCCGGCCTGACCGACGACCTCGATGTCGTCGTAGCTCTGCAGCATCCCGCGGATGCCCTCGCGCACGACAGGATGGTCGTCGGCGAGCAGGATGCGGATCATCCGGCCGCCTCCGTGGTCGGGAGCACCATGTCCAGCCGGGTGCCCTGGCCGAGGCCGCTCACGAGGTCGAACGTGCCCCCGGCTTCACGGACGCGGGACGACATCCCGTCGATGCCGTAACCGCGCCGCGGGGCCGCAGGGTCGAAACCGCGGCCGTCGTCGCGGACGGTGAGCCGCAACCCGCCCCGCTCGTATCCGAGCGACGCCTCGACCGCGTGCGCGGCGGCGTGCTTGCGCACGTTGGCCAGCGCTTCCTGGAAGACCCGCAGCGCCACCACCTCCACCGCCGGGGACGCCGGCCTCGGAGTGCCGTGCACCGTGAAGACGACCGGCACTCCTGTCTCGTCGCCGAATCGCGCCGCGACCCGGGCGAGCGCCTGGTCGAGCGTGGAGTCGGCCAGGCGACCGGGTGTGAGCGCGGCGATGATCCGGCGTGACTCCTGGAGGTTCTCCTGCGCCGTCTCGGTCATCAGCTCGACGTGCCTGCGCGCGGAGGACGGGTCGGCCTCCAGCTCGCCCTGCACCGCATGGCCCAACGTGATGATGCTCGTGAACCCCTGGGCGAGGGTGTCGTGCATCTCGCGGGCGATGCGCTCGCGTTCGGCCGCGGCGCCCTGCTGCTCCGACAGCGCGGCGATCTCGCGCTGCTGCTCGCGCAGCCGGTCGATGAGGAGGCCGCGCTCCCGGCTCTCCTTGGTGACCGCGGTGATGCGGTTGCTGAAGTAGATGGACACGGCGATGACGAGCACGGTCATGCCGAGGGTGGAGGCCACATCCCCGGGGGCCAGATCGCCGAGCAGCCAGCGCACCCCGACGCCGCCCAGATTGAGGACGACGATCGCGATGGCCGCGGGCACGGCCGACAGCATCAGGAAGAACTGCGGGGACAGCACGAACAGCGCGACATTGGACCAGTTGTTCAGCCCGTACGCCACGAAGTAGACCGCGGTGCTGAGCCCGACGTAGACCCATGCGCGCCAGGTGTTGGACCGGACCCCGGCACGGCTGGGCCGCGCCACGAACCAGTAGAACGGGAACAGCGCGACGATGAGGCCGGCCGCCGTGAACGTCCGGACCGCACCGGTGTACGGGTTGGCCAGGACGAGCACGACGGCGGCGAGGGTCGCGGCGGCGGAGTAGCCGATCCAGTCGCCGAACCAGCGGTCGTCGGCCCGGACGGTCGGGAGGTCGGACGAGCGGTCGTCGGCGCGATCGGACGGGCTGGTCACGTTCAGACTGTAGCGTTCTCGGGCGCCGCCGACTCGCCCAGCACGTCGTCCTCGGGCATCGAGGTGCGCCCCGCCGGATAGAGCATCCCGATCACCGCGACGACCGCCATCGCCGCGGCCATCCCCCAGAACGCCCACTGCACGGCCGAGGCGTAGTCCGCGCGGACGGCGTGCAGGATCTGCTCCTGCACGACCTGCGGCAGCGTGGAGAGGGCGCTCGAGCGGTCCGAGGCGCCGCTGATCTGGTTCACCGCGTCCTGAGCGTTCGCCGCCGAACCGCCGAACTTCGCGAACGACGTGGTGAGGAGGTCGGTGAGGCGGGAGGTCACGATGGTCGAGAAGACCGCGATGCCGAGCGCGCCCCCGAAGTTCTTCATCGTCTGGGTCAGCGCGGAGGCCTCCCCGTAGGTGGCGCCGACGGCGCGGTTGACGGCGTCGGTCGAGACCGGCGTGAACATCAGGCCGATGCCTGCGCCGGCGAGGACGAGCGGAGCGGTCTGGGCGTTGAAGAACAGCACGCCGTTCACGGAGAGGTCGGTGGCGCCCAGCGCCAGCCAGGCGAAGCCGGCGGCTCCGACGACGCCGCCGAGCAGCACCATCGCCTTCGCGCCGTTCCGGTCGAACCGCACGGAGCCGACCCGGCTGCCGATGACGAAGCCGATGAAGAACTTGAGGAACAGGATCCCGGTCGCCATCGCGGACAGCTGCAGGGACACCTGGCCCCACACGCTGAGGAAGAAGAAGGCCGACATGAACGCGATCGAGGCGAACAGGGTCGCCAGCCGCGAGAACAGCACGCCGCGGTCACGGAAGGCACGCACCTGCACCAGCGGCTGGGCCGCGCGCAGCTGCAGCCAGCCGAACAGCACCAGCAGGGCGGCGCCGCCGATCAGGCTCACCAGCACGGCCGGGCTGCCCCAGCCCCACGGGCTCGCCTGCTGGAGTCCGAACACGAGCGCCGCCATCCCGGCCGCCACGACCGCGGCGCCGATCCAGTCGATCCGCTCGTGGCGGCGCGTGGAGGGACGCGCGGTGAGCGCGACGATCACGAACGAGACGACGGCGATCGGCACGTTGACCCAGAAGATCGACCGCCAGGTCCACTCGGTGAGGTAGCCTCCCGCGATCGGACCGACGGCGGTCATCGCGCCTGTGATGGTGAAGAAGATCGCCATCGCCCGGCCGCGCCGCTCGCGCGGGAAGCCCTCGACGACGATTCCGATCGCTGCCGGGAACATGATCGCGCCGCTGACGCCCTGCAGCGCGCGAGCGCCCACGAGCCAGCCCTCGGCGAGATCGCCGGTCGGGGTCAGCCCGCACAGCAGCGACGTGATGCCGAAGCCGGCGATGCCCAGGAGAGCCATCCGCTTGTGCCCGACGACGTCGGCGACCCGGCCGCCGAGCAGGAAGAACGCGGCGGTCGTCAGCAGATAGACGTTGACCGCCCACTGCATGCCGTCGTGGCTGAGGCCCAGGTTCTGCTGGATGGTCGGGGCGGAGAGCGCGACGATCGTCTGGTCGATCGTCGTCATCGAAACGGCGAGGATGAGGCCGACGAGCGCCGGCTTCGACGAGGATGCGGGATTCATGCATCCAGCCTCGTCGGCCCGTGGTCTCGGCGGCACCGGCGGACGGAGGACGGCGGTGTCCACCGATCGGTGGACACCGCTCGGTGCTGCCGTCAGTCGATGTCGTAGGTGAGATGCGTCGCGTTCGCGGTGACCACGACCTCCGTCGCACCGTAGCCGAGCTCGTCGCTCCAGCCGTCGGGCGCGTCGATGACGTCGAAGAGGTTGCGGCCCATGACGACCGCGCCCGATCGAGCCGTGGCGGCCTCCAGGATGCGATTGTCGTCCGGGTCGTCGGCGAAGACCCAGCGGTGTAGGGGCTCACCGCCGGTGCCGAGGCCGTTGCCCGGGCCTGCGTCGGGCCCCGTGACGAAACCGTCGAGCGAGACAGTGATGTCGGCGACGATGCGCGTCATCGGGCTCACCCCCTCGCCAGCAGCTCGTCGAGCTTCTCGTAGCCCTCGGTCATGCCGTACTCCATGCCCTCCGCGACCATGGCCTCCAAGGCTTCTTTGGACGGGAAGACGGAGTGGCCGAGAAGCCGGGAGCGGCCCCCGGGGAGCGACTCGAAGCGCAGGATGTCGAGGCTGACCTCGTTCGGCGCGCCCAGGTATTCGAACGTCTGGATGATGAGTTCGTTCTCGACGACGGTGTGGATGACCCCGCGGAACGCGTAGACGTTGCCGTCGGGGTCGGTCTGCTCGAAGCCGTAGCCTCCCCCGGTGCGGAAATCCCAGTGGGTGATCGTGTTGTCGAGACTGCGCGGACCGATCCATTGCACATAGAGGTCCGGGTCGGCGTGCGCCCGGAAGACGGCCTCCACCGGGGCCTCGAACTCTCGGGTGATGTCGGCGTACGAGGTGCCGGGCACGGCATCGATGACGACGGGGTTGCTCATGACTCCTTCTCCTTCTTCTCTGTGTTCTTCTGCTGCGTGCTCTTCTGCTCTGTGCTCTTCTTCTGCGTGCTCGGCTCTGCGGCGGCGAGGAGGCCGTCGAGCGCCCGGTAGCGCGCTTCGGCCTCCAGCCGGTAGCGGTCGATCCACGAGGTGAGTCGTTCCAGGGCGGCGACGTCCAGATGGACCGGGCGACGCTGCGCCTCGCGCGTGCGCCACACCAGGCCGGCGCCTTCCAGCACACCGATGTGCTTGGACACCGCTTGGAGGGTGATGTCGAACGGCTCGGCCAGTTCGTTGACCGTCGCGGGACCTCGGCTGAGGCGGGCGACGATCGCTCTCCTCACCGGATCCGACAGTGCCGCGAAAGCCCTGTCGAGCGGGTCCGGCTCCATTAGTCAACCACCTTTTTAATCAATCAATTGGTTGACTAAAGGATAGAGCGAAGCGCCAGGGGCGTCAACCCTCGGCGGCTCAGGAGGCCACGGGCGCGTCCTCGACGCCGGGAACCGCGCCGGCGTAGTCGCCGATGCGCTCCAGGCCGTCGGTCAGGGCGGAGACATGGGAACCCACCACGACGACCCGGGCACCGGAGGCGATCGCCGCCGCCAGACCGGCCTCGGCGTCCTCGAAGACGACACAGCGCTCGATGGGCGCCCCGAGCCGTGACGCGGCGAGCAGATAGCACGACGGATCTGGCTTGCCGCACTCGACATCCTCGGCGGCGACGATCACCTGCGGGACGCCGACGCCCGCGGCGTTCAGCCGGGCGAGCGCGAGCTCACGCGAGGCGCTCGTGACGATCGCGACACCAGCTCCGCGCTCTGCGAGCGCCGCGAGCAGCCGCCGCGCGCCCGGCACCTCCACGATGCCGTCGGTGCGGGCGACCTCCGCGGCCAGCAGCCCGGCCACCAGCTCGGCCTGCGCCGAATCGGTCAGCGCCGGAAGGAAATGCGCGACGGTGTCCCCCGCCTGTCTTCCGTGCGCGAAAGCGAGCACCGCCCGCGGGTCGAGCCCGTGGCGTTGGCAGAACTCCGTCCACACCGCTTCGACGACCGCGTGCGAGTCGACGAGCGTGCCGTCCATGTCGAAGAGGTATGCGTCGGCGTTGTCCATCCGACCAGCCTAGGCGGGCCGGCCGAGGCGCTCAGCGGCCGGCGGCGCGGGCGTCCTGAGCGGCACGCAGGTCGGCCAGCGCACGGTCGGTCTCGCGGGTGACACGGCCTCCCCGCGCGGCGATGGCCGCGGGCAGCCAGTCGCTCAGGAGGAAGCGACGTCGGCGCGGCGGGACGATCTCCCCGTCGCGGGTCTTCACCGGGCGGGCCACCCAGCTGTGTTCGATGCCTTGTGCCCAGGTCGTGTTTGCCATGTCCACAACGTTACGAACGAAAACATTCGGCCACGAGTTGGCTTCAGGTCTATCTTCGCAAAGATTCGGCCACTACACTGACGTCCATGCTGAAGAGCGTGGCCGTGCCGATGATCGACGATTTCGCGATGTTCGAGTTCGGCGTCATCTGCGAGGTGTTCGGGCTCGACCGCAGCTACGCGGGCCTGACGCCGTTCGACTTCCGGGTCTGCTCGGCGAACCCGGGAGAGCCGATCGGCAACGCGACCGGGGTGCGCATGATCGCGCCGTACGGGCTCGACGCGATGGAGGACGCCGACCTGATCGCGGTGCCGGCCGCCACGATCCGCGACGAGTACCCGGAAGACCTGCTCGACGGGCTGCGGCGCGCCCACGCGCGCGGCGCCATCCTCCTCAGCGTCTGCTCCGGAGCCTTCGCGCTCGGAGCCGCGGGGCTGCTCGACGGGCGCGAGTGCACGACGCACTGGCGCCACGCCGACGACCTGCAGCGCCGGTTCCCGCAGGCGCAGGTGAACCCCGACGTGCTGTTCATCGACGACGGGACCATCATCACCAGCGCCGGGACCTCGGCGGGCATCGACGCGTGCCTGCACCTGGTGCGCCGCGAGCTCGGCAGCGCCGTCGCCAACACGATCGCGCGCAACATGGTGGTTCCGCCGCAACGCGACGGCGGGCAGCGCCAGTACATCGAGAGGCCGGTCTCCGACTGCGAGGACGACACGTTCAGCGAGCTGCTCGACCACCTCACCGACACGCTCGACGAGAGCCACACCGTCTCCGGCCTCGCCGCACGCGCCCACATGTCGACCCGGAGCTTCTCGCGCCGCTTCGTCGCCGAGACCGGGGTGCCTCCCATGCAGTGGCTGACCACGCAGCGCGTCCTGCACGCGCGCCTGCTCCTCGAGACCACCGACCTGCCGGTCGACGAGGTCGCGCGGCGCAGCGGGTTCGGCAGCGCGACGCTGCTGCGGCACCACTTCGACGCCGAAGTGGGCGTGCCGCCCACCCGGTATCGTGCTGCGTTCGCCCAGCGCTGACCCGCGCCGACCCCTCCCCCCGTCTCCACCGACTCCGACCGAAGGACAGCCATGGCCACGCAGATCCAGTACGACCACCTCGGCGGCCCGGAGGTGCTGGAGGTCGCAACGGTGCCCGACCAGGTGGCGCCGGAGGACGGTGTCGTGGTCGCCGTGCGCGCGGCCGGCGTGAACCCCATCGACGGCAAGCTCCGGAGCGGCACCCGACCGACCGCTCCGATCACGCGGCCGCGCGTTCCGGGAAGCGACGCCGCGGGCGTGGTGCTCTCGGTGGGAGCGGGCGTGACCGACTGGTCGACGGGTGACGAGGTGGTGGTGCGTGAGGCGCACGGCGCCTACACGACCCGCCTGGTCGCTCCGGCCTCCCACCTCGTGCGCAAGCCCGCCGCGGTGACGTGGGAGGAGGCCGCGGCCATCGGCGTCCCGGCGAGCACCGCGCATCAGGCGCTCGTGTCACTGGGCGTCCAAGCGGGAAGCACCCTCCTCATCCACGGCGGCTCCGGCAGCGTCGGACGGGCCGCGATCCAGCTGGCCCGGCGGATGGGCGCGACCGTGGTGGCGACCGCGTCGCCCGCGAACCACGACCGGTTGCGCGAGCTCGGCGCCGTCCCCGTCGCCTACGGCCCCGGCCTCCTGGAGCGCCTGCGCGAGGCGGCGCCGCGGGGCTACGACCGCATCCTCGACGCGATCGGCACCGAAGAAGCGCTCGAGACCTCATTCGCGCTCGTCGACGACCGTTCGCGCATCGGCACGATCGTGGTCGGGCCGCGCGCAGCGGAGTTGGGCATCCGGGCCTGGGGCGGCGGGAATCCCGTGCCCCTGACCGCGGACGAGCTCCGTCTGCGCGCCGACGCCTATCCGCTCGTGCTCGGCCTGATCGCCGAGGGCGCGTTCGAGGTCGACATCGCCCGCACGTTCCCTCTCGGACAGGCGGCGGACGCCGCCCGGCTGGTCGAGGGAGGCCACCCCGGCGGGAAAGTCGTGCTGACGCCCTAGCGGTGCAGCGGGTGGCGGTGCAGCGGCTCGCGGTGCAGCGGCTCGCGGTGCAGCGGCTCGCGGTGCAGCGGCTCGCGGTGCAGCGCCCGCACCGTGAGGCGCCGAGGGGGTGCGTGCTCCGTGCGTCCGGGCGCGAGATCGTCGCCCCGGTAGTGGCGCAGCAGCCTCCAGTTGCGCACGGCGAACCGCTCGCAGACGAGGGCGGTGACGACACCGCAGACGATGATGCCCCACGCCCGCGGATTCTCGCCCTCCGTCGGGATGAGGAACAGGAGCGCCGCCGTCGACAGCGCGGCGACGAGCCCGCACAGCGCCCCGACCCCGACGCCACGCCACGCCCGGGCGCGCTCCTTCCGGTCACCCATGCAGCGCAAGCTACTCCGCCGAGGCGGGTGAACACCAGGGGAACGTGCCGTGTCCTGGCGGTGAACACGCCAGGCCACGCCGTCGACCTCACTCCCGGCGGCCGCCCGCTCCGAACCGCTCCTGCCACTCGGCGTACGTGTGGTCGTGGCCGAGCGGGCACTCGCAGCTGATCAGGATCGGCCGACCCGTCACCACGCTTGTGGCGCGCTCGATGTGCGTGAGGCCCGCCGTGGTCCGGCTGAGCGCCTGGCGCTTCTTCTTCGGCATGAGCCGCTCCTCGTTTCGTCGTGGGGGAGTCTCGGTCTGCGTTCAGCCGTTGTAGCCGCGGCAGCTGCCGCAGTCGTCGCAGACCAGGACGAACGCCGGACCACCCGCCAGCGTCGTCACGATCGCAGGACGCGCATCACGCGCTCCGCAGTCGGGACAGATGCCGCGCCGGATCAGTGTGCGTGTCTCGAGCGTGCTCATCGTCCACATCCCTTCTCTCTGCGGAGAGGACACGGTTCCGAGGAATCCGTAACGCCGGGTGCCCGGCGCCGCCCAGTATCGGTCGACGAACGGATGACGCCACCGACCACCTTCGGGCGATGCGATGGGCGATACGTACGTGCGCCGAACACGTAGTCGAACACGTAGTCCTACGCCTGTCCGAGACACCGGCATTCGCGAGCCTGATCCCGCGAGCAGAGGCCGGTGTCCGTCAGTCCTCTCCTCCGACTCCCATCCCGAGAACGAGTGCGTGCGGCCCGACACCGGCCCCATCGCCTCCGAGGAACATCATGCTCAGCATCATCTCCGGCATCACCCGGCTCGATCAGCTCTCCGATGAGGAGCTGATCCACCTCACCCGCGAAGGCGACGACCGGGCCTTCGGCGAGATCTGGCGACGCCACGCCGCCGTCGGCGTCGCCATCGCGCGGCGCATCACCACCCGCATCGACTCCGCCGACCTGGTCTCCGAGGCCTTCGCCCGCATGCTCCAGGCCGTACGAAACGGCGCCGGGCCGACGACCGCGGTGCGCAGCTACCTCGCCACCACGATCCGGTCGGTCGCCGCCTCGTGGGGCCGCAACCTGCGCCCCACCGTCGACCTCGACGACGCTCCGGACCTCGGCTTCACGGACGAGCGCTTCGACGCGCTCGACGAAAGCGACCGTCACGACGCGGCGATCGCCGCCTTCAACTCTCTTCCCGACCGCTGGCAGCGGGCGCTCTGGTACTCCGAGGTGGAGGGGCGCTCCAACGCCGAGATCGGCGAGCTCCTTCACATCAAGACGACCGCAGCGGCGATGCTCGCCTCCCGTGCCCGTGCCGGTCTGCGCAAGGCCTGGTATGCGCGCGAAGCCGCCTGAGGCCCCCGCCCGTCAGGGTCACGGGACTGCCGGCGGCTCGGCGGCGGCTCCGCTGCAGCGCGCTCTGGCACGTCTGCCGTGATCGCTGCGACGATGTCGACATGCCGATCAGCTTTCTCCGACCACCCGGATTGGTCAACAGCCCTGCGTTCAGTCACGTCGCGGTGGTGCCCGCCGGCGCGACCACCGTCTATCTCGGTGGCCAGAACGGCGTCGACGAGCACGGAGCGGTCGTCTCTCCCGAGGTGGGCGCACAGGCCGCACGGGCGCTCGACAACGCGGAGGTCGCGCTCACGGCGGCTTCCGCAACCCTCGACGACGTCATCCAGTGGTTCGTGGCCATCGACGACGGGGCGGACCTCGCGGCCGCCTACGCGGCCATCGCTCCGCGTCTGGCGAGGGAGGGCAGCCCGCCACTGGTCTCGGCCGTGCGCGTGGCCGGTCTCGGGGTGCCGGGCGCGCTGATCGAGATCAGCGCCATCGCGGCCGTCACGCGCTGAACCGGCGCGGGAACGTGCGAAGTCCCCGCCGCGTGGACCGCGACGGGGACTCCGGTGCTGGCGCTCAGCGCGTGCGCCGAGTGCAGGCGTTCAGTGCTTGAAGGCGTCCTTCACCTTCTCGCCGGCGTTCTTGAGGTCGGCCTTGATCTGGTCGCCCTTGCCCTCGGCCTCCAGGCGCTCGTCGCCCGTGGCCTTGCCCGCGCCCTCTTTCGCCTTGCCGCCGGCGTTCTGAGCGGCGTTCTCGATCTTGTCGTCGAGTCCCATCGTGGTCCCCTTTCGTCTGCGTATCCCCGACGCTCCCACCCTCTGCCGGGGCCGTCCAGGCTGCACTCACCTCCTGAGAAATCAATCCCCTCACAGCGTGTGCCCTGCGCCGGTTCTCCACAGAAATGTCCAGCCCCTTCCTGGCGAGGTCGGCTCGCGAAAGAATCCACGGTGTGAGCAACGACGTACCGACAAGCACCTACCGCCTCCAGATCACTCCCGACTTCACGCTGCGGGATGCCGCGCAGACGCTCGACTACCTGGTCCGGCTCGGCGTGGGCGCCGTCTACCTGTCGCCACTGCTCCAGTCCGCGGCGGGCTCGGCGCACGGCTACGACGTCGTCGACCCCACCCGCGTCGACGAGTCACGAGGCGGTCCCGCTGCTCTGCGGGAGTTCGCGGACGCCGCTCATGCGCGCGGACTCGCTGTCGTCGTCGACATCGTGCCCAATCATCTCGGCGTCGCAGTACCCCACGAGAACCCCTGGTGGTGGGACGTCCTCCGGCTCGGCCGCGACTCCGCCTACGCCGACTTCTTCGACGTCGATTGGCGGTTCGGCGGCGGCCGGCTGCGCATCCCGGTTCTCGGCGACGGTCCGGACGAGCTCTCCGCGCTCCGGGTGGAGGGCGGCGAGCTCCGGTACTACGAGCACCGCTTTCCCCTGGCCCCCGGCACGGAGTCCGGCGCGGCACCGATCGTGCACGACAGACAGCACTACGAGCTGGTGTCGTGGCGACGCGCCGACGCCGAGCTCAACTACCGGCGGTTCTTCGCGGTGAACACCCTGGCCGGGGTGCGCGTGGAGGATCCGCGGGTCTTCGACGCCACGCACGTCGAGATCGGACGATGGCTGCGCGAGGGCCTGGTCGACGGCCTCCGCGTCGACCACCCCGACGGGTTGCGCGACCCCGGCGATTACCTCGACCGG
Organism: uncultured Leifsonia sp.; assembly: GCF_945957465.1. GTDB lineage: Bacteria > Actinomycetota > Actinomycetes > Actinomycetales > Microbacteriaceae > Leifsonia. Next base: position 125,605 of record NZ_CAMFLC010000005.1, on the reverse strand, counting down.
CTCGCGCAGCTTGCCGGCTCGCGCCCGATCTGGGTCGAGAAGATCCTCGAAGGCGACGAACGGATCCCGACCTGGCCCATCGCCGGCACGACCGGATACGACGCACTCGGCATCGTCGATCGGGTGTTCGTGGACCCCGGGGGCGAAGAGCCGCTGACAGCGCTCGCGGAGGAGCACGACGACCGCGAAGAGAGCCGAGACTGGCCCGCGCTCGTGCACCGGCGCAAACGGTCCGTCGCCGACGGCATCCTGCGCTCGGAAGTGCTGAGGGTGACGCGCGAGGCGCGTGCCCTGGCGTCCGGCCCGTCGCGAGACGTGGAGGACGCGCCGTCGGACGCGCCGTCGGCCGACGACGTCGCCGACGCCGTCGCGGAGCTGGCAGCGGCCTTTCCGGTGTATCGCAGCTATCTGCCGTTCGGCGGCGACCACCTGGCGGCGGCTCGTGATGCCGCTGTCGCCGCACGTCCCGATCTCGCCTCGTCGCTGACCTGGCTCGTCGGCGCCTTCGGCACCGATACCGATGGCAAAGTGTCCGAGGCGTCCGCTCGATTCCAGCAGACGAGCGGCGCGATCATGGCCAAGGGTGTCGAGGACAACGCCTTCTACCGTTACACGCGGCTGGTCTCGCTCACCGAGGTGGGCGGCGATCCGTCGGAGTTCGCCCTCCCGGTCGCCGCCTTCCATCGCATCCAGGAGCGACGGCTCACCGAGCTGCCGCACTCGCTCACGACGCTCAGCACCCACGACACCAAGCGCAGCGAAGACACCCGCGCGCGGATCGCGGTTCTGGCGGAGGCTCCCGAGCGCTGGGCGCGGTTCCTCGGCGCAGTGCGCGAGCGTGCCGCGCTCGGCGACGGAACGCTGGAGAACCTGCTCTGGCAGTCGATCGTGGGCGCGTGGCCGGCCTCCCGCGAGCGACTGCACGCCTACGCGCTCAAGGCGGCACGGGAGGCCGGCGCAGGAACCAGCTGGACGGATCCCGATGCGCTGTTCGAAGGCGCTCTCTCCGACCTTGTCGACGCTGTGTTCGACGACGCCCGGGTGGCAGCCGAGGTGGAGGCGATCACCGCCTTCGTGGAGGCGCCGGGGGCGAGCAACGGCCTCGGGGCCAAGCTCCTCCAGCTGATGGCGCCGGGTGTTCCCGACGTCTATCAGGGCTCCGAACGCTGGGAGCGTTCGCTCGTCGACCCGGACAACCGACGCCCGGTCGAGTTCGACGCGGCGGCCGCCCTGCTCGCGCACCTCGACGAGGGACGCCGGCCGGAGATCGACTCGTCCGGCGCCGCCAAACTGCTGGTCACATCCCGGGCGCTGCGCCTGCGCCGTGACCGGCCCGAACTGTTCACCGGTTATGAACCGCTGCACGCCGCCGGGCCGCAGGCGGACCATCTGGTGGCCTTCGACCGGGGAGGCGCCGTCGCCCTCGCGACGCGGCTCCCGGTCGGGTTGGCCCGCGCGGGTGGCTGGGGTGACACCGCCGTCGACGTCGGAGCCCGGGAGCTCCACGATGAGCTGACGGGTCGCACGGTCAGCGGGCGTGTGTCTCTGGCAGAACTCTTCGACCGGTATCCCGTCGCGCTGCTGGCGGTGACCCGATGACCGGCGTCGAGACGACCGCCTCCGGGGCGTTCGAGGCGAGCGCCCTCCCGGCGCGCACCTTCCCGGCACGCACCTTCCCGGTGTGGGCACCCGACGCTGGATCGGTGTCCGTCGACGTGGCGGGCCGGGGCCGGCAGCCGCTGGAGCGCGCGGACGGCGGATGGTGGCGCCTGGCAGCCCCGCTGGAGGCGGGCCCAGGCGCCCTGGACTACGGTTTCGTGGTCGACGGCGACGGCCCGTTTCCCGACCCGCGCTCTCGGCGCCAGCCCCACGGAGTCCACGCGCTGAGCCGCGAGTGGAGCCCCTTCGACCACGAGTGGGGCGACGGCGCCTGGCGCTCCGCATCGCTCACCGGCCGGGTGATCTACGAACTCCACATCGGCACGTTCACACCGGAGGGGACGCTCGACGCCGCTGCCGGACGGCTCGACCACCTCGTGGGCCTCGGGATCGACGCCGTCGAGCTGTTGCCGGTCAACGCGTTCAACGGAACTCACGGGTGGGGCTATGACGGCGTGCTCTGGTTCGCCGTGCACGAACCCTACGGCGGCCCGGACGCCTACCAGCGGTTCGTGGACGCGTGTCACGCGCGCGGCATCGCCGTCATCCAGGACGTCGTCTACAACCACCTCGGTCCGAGTGGAAACTATCTCCCGAAATACGGGCCCTACCTGAGCGACGGCCGCAACACCTGGGGTTCGTCGGTCAACCTCGACGGGCCGCGGTCGGACGAGGTGCGGCGACTCATCCTCGACGACGCGGCGTTCTGGCTCGACGACATGCACGTCGACGGGCTGCGGCTCGACGCGGTGCACGCCCTGCACGACAGCAGCGCCGAGCACATCCTGGAGGCGCTCGCGCGACGAGCGGCCGGCATCCGGGAGTGTACCGGGCGCGCCGCGACGCTCATCGCCGAGAGCGACCTGAACGATCCGCGCCTGATCCGCGAGCGCCGCAGGCACGGCTACGGTCTCGACGCACAGTGGGACGACGACGTGCACCACGCGATCCACGTCAATCTCACCGGGGAGACCAGCGGCTACTACGCCGACTTCGCGGGGCCGGGGTCGCTCGTGAAGGTATTCGAGCGCGGCTTCTTCCACGACGGCACGTACTCGAGCTTCCGCGAGCGCCTCCACGGCCGGCCGCTCGACGCCGAGATCCCGTTCACCCGCCTCGTCGCTTTCAGCCAGGACCACGACCAGATCGGCAATCGCGCGATCGGCGACCGCCTCACCGCGACGCTTACCGACGGCGCGCTCGCCGTGGCGGCCGCGCTCGTCCTGCTCGGACCCTTCACGCCGATGCTCTTCATGGGCGAGGAGTGGGGTGCGACGACGCCGTGGCCGTTCTTCAGCTCGCATCCGGAGCCCGAACTCGCGGAGGCCACCCGCACCGGCCGCATCGCCGAGTTCGCCCGCATGGGCTGGGATCCCGCCGTCGTTCCCGACCCCCAGGACCCGGCCACGTTCGAGAGCGCGCGGCTGCGCTGGGCCGAGCTCGACGAGCCCGGGCACGCGCGGCTGCTCGCGTGGTACCGCACGCTGATCGGGCTGCGGAGAGAAATCCCGGCCGACGCTCGCACCACCGCGGTGTCGTGCGTCGACGACGTGTTCCGCTTCACGCGTGGCGGGCTGCGTGTGGAGGCTGCGCTCAGCGGGTCCCTCCCTCCCGCGGAACAGGCCCCGGACGGCAGCGGCGGCGCCCTGGCCGCTTTCGACGACACGGTGCGCGTGACCGCCGCGATCGGCGATGGGGTCAGCGGGTCCCCACGCCCCCCGCGATACCGCTGATCAGCCGGCGCTGCAGCACGAGGTAGAGGATCACGATCGGGAGAGCGATGAGAACCCCGGCCGCGGACAGCAGCGAGTAGTTCGTCATGTGCTGCCCCTGGAAGAACGCCAACCCCAGCGGGGCCGTGCGGAACTGGTCCTGCGTGATCATGACGAGCGGGATGAGGAACTCGTTCCACGTCCACATCCCGACCAGCACCGCCATCGTCGCGATCGACGGCCAGGAGGCCGGCACCAGCACACGCCAGAGCAACCGCCGATCGCTCGCGCCGTCGAGCCGCGCCGCCTCGATGATCTCGCCCGGGAACGCCCGGAAGTGGTTGCGCATCCAGAAGGCGGCGAACCCGAGCGACTGAGCGGTCTGCGGCAGGATGAGCGACCAGTAGGTATCGGTGAGGCCCGCCGTGCGCAGATTGAAGTAGAGCGGGATGATGAAGGCCTCCTCGGGGAGCATCAGCCCCACCAGCAGCACGAAGAACAGGATGCCGGACCCCGGGAACGTCATACGCGCGAACGCATAACCCGCCAGGGTCGCCAGAACGAACGTGAGGACGACGACGGCGACGGCGACCAGAACACTGGAGGCCATGTAGGCGGAGAAGTGACCCTCCGTCCACGCGTCCGAATAGTTCTGGAGGCGGACGGTGCGCGGGAGCTGGAACCCGCCCGTGTTCTGGCCCGCGGGGATCACCGACGAGAACAGCACGCCCACCAGCGGCAGCAGAGCGAACAGCGCGAAGACGCTCAGCATGATGTAGTCGACGGTCTTCTCGACTCTGCCGATTCTCATGCGGTCTCCTTCGGCTGAAGCCGGGTGATCAACCACGAGATCACCATGATGAGCACGGTCAGGGCGATCGCGACAGCGGCCGCAGAACCGACCTGACCGGTGTTGAATGCGCGGTTGAACGCCTCGTAGGCGGGGACGGTGGTGCTCGTCCCCGGCCCGCCCTGCGTGGTGATGTAGACGATGTCGAACGACTTCAGCGTCGCGGTGACGGTCAGTGTGAGGGCGATCGCGATCTGCCCGCGCAGCGCCGGCAGCGTCACACCGAAGAACTCGCGCAACGGACCCGCACCGTCGATGCGTGCGGCCTCGAAGACGGACGGCTCGATGTTCTGCACGCCGCCGAGGAAGAGCACGAGACAGAGCCCGGTGTTGACCCACGTCCCGATGAAGCCGATCGCGACCAGGGCGAACGTGTAGTCGACGAGCCAGGCCCGGCCCAGATCGCCGAGCCCGATCCATCCGAGCACCTGGTTGAAGAGGCCCTGCGGGGCGTAGATCGACACCCAGATGGTGCCGACGACCACGGAGGCGATCACCTGCGGGAGGAAGAGCACGGTGCGGAAGAAGCCCATCCCCCGCAGCCGATTGGCGTGCGAGAGCACGATCGTCAGCCCGAGACCGAGGATGACGGGGAGGGCCGCGTAGAACAGCAGCAGAACGCACACGTGCAGGAACGCGTCGCGCAGCTGCGCGTCGGTGAAGACCGCCGCGTAGTTCTTCAGCCCCGCCCACGTCGACGCGCCGATGCCGTTCCAGTCGTAGAACGAGTACTGGAACGTCTGCACGAGCGGGACGACGATGAACGCGGCGAGCACCAGCACGGCCGGCGCGATGTACAGGTACGCGACCGGCTGCCACCGGCGCCGCGCGCGGGTGCGCGGAGCGTCGGTGGCAGTCGCGACGAGGGTCTGAGCCATCACTTGTTTCCGGAGACGAAGCCCGAATAGTCGGTCTGCAGCGTCTGCGTGAACTGCTGCGGTGTCGTCTTCCGTGCCGTCAGGTCCTGCATGGCGGCGGTCAGCGTCGCGTAGAAGGTCGGCGTCGTGTAGTCGAGATACGGGACGATGCTCTTGCCGGCCGTCAGCGAGGCGTACTGGGCGTACACGCTCGCGTTCAGCGTCCCCGCCTTCGCCGTGTGATCCGCCGGGAGGACGGTCGGCAGGCTGTTCGCGTCGATCATCGTCTGCGCGCTCGAACGACCCGAGATGAAGTCGATGTAGGCGGCCGCGGCGTTGGGGTGGGCGGACTTCGACGTGATCGCCCACGCGAGCCCCTCGCCGCCCTGCGTCACGGGCGCGGACGCGCCGGCGGGGGTGAGCGCCGCCATCCCGACGTTCGACTGGCCGAGTGCCTGCCCGATCGTCGACATGTCCCACGTGCCGTCGATGATGAAGGCCGCCTGGCCCTTGCCGAAGTCCGCGACGGCGGCGTCCTGGGAGATGCCGTTGGCGTCCGCGGGCAGGTAGCCCTTCGCGGACCAGTCCTGGATGGTGGCCGCGGCGTCGACGTTGGCCGCGTCGGTCCAGGCGCCCGACTTGGCCGAGACGAGATCCTGCACGGCCTTCGCGCCGGCGGTCGCAGCCTGGACCACACCGTAGAGCTGGATGCCGCGCACCTTCTCGAGATCGCCGTAGGCCATCGGCTGCACCCCGGCCGCCTTCGCCTTCGCCATGTCGGCGGTGAGGTCGTCGAGCGTCTTGGGCGCCTCGACCCCGAGGCTGTCCAGGATCTTCTTGTTGTAGTACACGCCGACGAACTCACCGGTGTTCGAGACGCCGTAGAGGTTGCCGGTCTGCCAGTGCTTGCCGTCGGAGCTGAAGGTGTTGAGGGCGAGCAGGTTCGAGGGGAAGTAGTCGTTCCAGCCGTAGAGCTTCGAGTAGTCGTTCAGCGGGGTGAGCATCCCGCCCGAGACGAAGGCGCCCATGTCGGGGTAACCCTGGTTCGCCTGCACGACGTCCGGCGGGTTGTTGCCCGAGAGGGCGAGCTTGAGCGTGGTCTTGAGATCGGAGAACGACTGGCTGTTGCGCTTGATCGTGATGTCGGGGTACTTCTTCTCGAACGCCGCGTTGAGCTTCTTCTGCGCGGCGTCGATCTCACCGGTGTTGTTCTGATCCCAGACGGTGAGCGTGTACTTCCCCGACTCCACGGTCTTGGATGCGGCGACGGTCTTCGACGTGTCGCCTCCCCCGGAGGTTCCGGGCGCGCATCCGGCGAGGAGTACGGCGGTCGCCGCAGCGAGTGCGCCGACGGCTATGGCGGTGAACTGCTTCTTCAATGGATTACCTTTCTGTTGCCTCTGTTGCCGGGGTGTGCTGGAGCGGCTCCCGCCGCGTCCAGTCGTGGAGGAAGTCCCAGTCGGCGTCGGCCGCGCTCCGTTCGACGAAGCGGACGAGCTGCGCAGCGGTGGGAGCGGCAGCGCCGCCGCCCAGTCCCGTCACGGAATACGCCGCCGCGGCCGTCGCGAAGCGGAGTCGCTCGACGAGGGTCCAGTCTTCGGCGAACGAGGTCATGAGGGCGGCGGTGAAGACGTCGCCTGCGCCGGTGGGGTCGACGGCCGCGACCGGGATCCCCGGCACGTCCGCTTCCTCCCCGCTCGCCGAGTCGACGGCGACGACGCCCGCCGCTCCGCGGGTGACCACGGCCAGCGACACGTGGTCGGCCAGTGCGCGAGCGGCGGCCACCGGGTCGGAGGCGCGCGTGTACGCCATCGCCTCGTCGTGGTTCGGGATGAAGACGTCGACCCTGTCCAGCCCGCCGAGGAGGTCGCTGGACCACTCCTCCGTCGCGTCCCAGCCGACGCCTCCCACCAGGATCGCGCCGCGGTCGCGGAGCTCGCGCGCCCAGGGCAGCGCTGCGTCCGCGACATCGAGGTGCGCCGCTGCGACGTCGTCGCGACGCGCCGGGATCGCGACCGCGTGCTCCTCGACGTAGGTGATGAACCCGCGGTCGTGCGGCCCCGAGATCGCGACGCTGACCGGCGTCTGATAGCCCGGGACGGTCGTCAGCTCCTCGAGGTCGAGGTTGGGCTCTGCCCGAAGGAGGGCGTGCACGTGCGACCCGATGACGTCGTCGCCCATCGCGGCCACCAGGCGGGAGTCGGCGCCCAGACGTGCCGATGCCACCGCCCGGATCGCGGCGCCGCCCGCGGCGATTGCGAAACGGTCCGCGTACTTCTCCTGACCGAGCACCGGCACGTCGGCGCCCGTGAAGATCAGGTCGCAGAAGACATCCCCGGTGAAGAGCAGGGCTCCGGGTCGGGACACACGGTGATGCAAGAGTTCACTCCTTCGCACTTCTCCGGACGGATGCGGGACAACGTAACACTCTTGCGCAGGTTTGACAAAGTTTGCACACCTTTGCGTATTTCGCGCATGTTTCGGTATCGTGATGCCCATGATCCTGAACGAACGGCGCCAGCGGATTCTCACCGAGCTGCGCTCCAGCGGCGCCGCGAGCGTCCCGGAGCTCGCCGAGACGCTCGGCGTCAGCCCGTCGACGATCCGCCGGGACCTCGAGATCCTCGATCGCAACGGCGAACTCACCCGCAGCTACGGCGGCGCCGTGCTGCGCTCGGGGATGACCGTGCAAGACGGCGCCGAGTCGCCCGAGACGCCCTATGACGACAGCGCGGACATCGACCTCAAAGTGCGCATCGCCAAGGCCGCGCTCGACTACGTGCAGGACGGCAGCGTCGTCCTCCTGGACATCGGTACGACCACGCCGTTCCTCGCACGCATGCTGCGCGGCCGGGACATCACGGTCGTCACCTCGAACCTCGCCGTCTTCGACGAGCTCCGCAACGACAGCGCCGTGCGCGTCGTACTGCTCGGCGGGGTCCTGCGCCGCAACATGCGCACGCTGGTCGGATCGCTCACCGTGTCCTCCCTGCAGCAGATCAGCGCGGACGTGATGTTCCTCAGCTGCACGGGAGTCCGCTCCGGCGGGGCGATCGTCGACGACATGGCGGTGGAGACACCCCTCAAGCAGGCGATGATCGCCGCGAGCGACAAAGTCGTCCTGCTCGCCAGCGAAGCCAAGTTCCCCGGGACAGGCGCGCTCCGCGTGTGCTCGCTCGCCGACGTCGACGTGCTCGTCACGACCGACGGCGCCCCCATCGAATCAATCGAATTGTGCCGCGCGAGCGGCGGAGAGGTCGTGATCGCATGAAGTTGAGCATCCTCGGCGGCGGTGGATTCCGCACCCCCTACGTCTGGCAAGCCATGCTCCGGGACACGGGAGCACCCCGCGTCGACGAGGTGTGCCTGTACGACGTCGACGCCGAGAAGCTCACGACCATGTCGGCGCTGCTGAGGCAGCTCGCCGCCGACGCCCTCGCCGCGCCGCGACTGACGACCACCACCTCGCTGGAGGAGGCGATCGCGGGCAGCGACTTCGTCTTCTCCGCCATCCGCGTCGGAGGACTGGAGGGGCGCCGCTGCGACGAGCACGTCGCGCTCGACCTCGGGGTCCTCGGGCAGGAGACCACCGGTCCCGGCGGGATCGCCTACGCACTGCGGACGGTGCCCGTGATGGTCACCGTCGCCGAGACGATCGCACGGCTCGCGCCGAACGCGTTCGTGATGAACTTCACCAACCCGGCCGGAATCATCACCGAGGCGATGCAGGGGGTGCTCGGCGAGCGCGTGGTCGGCATCTGCGACACGCCGTCCGGCCTCGGCCGGCGGGTGGCGGCGGCGCTCGGCGTCGACCAGAGCCGCATCCACATGGACTACGTCGGGCTCAACCACCTCGGCTGGATGCGCGGCGTCTACCACGACGGTCGCGACATCCTGCCCGAGTTCCTCGCCGACGACCGACTGCTCGGCGAGCTCGAAGAAGGCCAGGTGTTCGGGGCCGACTGGATCCGCGAGCTCGGCGTCATCCCCAACGAGTACCTCTACTACTACTACTTCAACCGCGACGCGGTGCGGGCCATCATCGATGCCGGGACGACGCGCGGCGACTTCCTCGCCCGCACCCAGACCGAGTTCTGGGCGCTCTCCCGCGATGCGGACGACAAGGCCGGCCTCTGGCGGCGCACCGTCGAGCGTCGCAGCGCCTCGTACATGGCCGAGGCCACCGGCGGGACCCAGGACGCGCCGGCGCACCAGCACGAGGCCGGGTTCGACGCGGCCGATCAGGGCTACGCGGGCGTGGCGCTCGGCGTGATGAACGCGATCACGCGCAACGAGCAGGCGACCATGATCCTCAACGTGCGCAACGGCGACACGATCGCGGGCCTCCCGCACGACGCCGTCGTCGAGGTGCCGACGCTCGTGGACGCGAACGGCGCCCACCCGCTCTCGGTCCCCGCCCCGAGCCTGCACCAGCTGGGCCTGATGGCGCAGGTGAAGGAGGTCGAGCGTCACGCCATCGCGGCGGCCCTCACCGGATCCGAGTCCGAGGCCCTGCTCGCCTTCGCCCTGCACCCGCTCGTCGAGAGCGTCCCGACCGCGCGGCAGCTGCTACGCGGCTACACCGAAGCGCACCCGCAGCTCGCCGAGCTGTTCGGCGGCGCCGGCGCCGGGCTCGTCGCGGCCGGACGGTGATGGAGGTCGTCGTCCTGCCCACGTCGGCCGACGTGGGCCGGTTCGCTGCCGACGAGATCGCCGCCGTCGTGGCCGCGCGGCCGGACGCCGTTCTCGGGCTCGCCACCGGCGACTCCCCGCTCGGCGCCTACACGGCCCTCGCCCACCGGGTCCGGCACGGCGAGCTCGACCTGTCCCGCGCGGGGGGTTTCGCGCTCGACGAGTACGTCGGCCTCGCCCCCTCGGACCCGCGCGGCTACCGCGCGGTGATCGACCGCACGGTCACAGCGCCGCTCGGAATGAGCCCGGCCGCCGTGCACGTCCCGGACGGCGGCGCGGCCGACCTCGCGGCGGCCGCGGACGACTACGAGCGCGCCGTCACGGAGGCCGGCGTCGACGTGCAGGTGCTCGGCATCGGCTCGAACGGGCACATCGGGTTCAACGAGCCCGGTTCACCCTTCGAGACGTCCACCCGCGTCGTAGAGTTGAGCAGACGCACCCGGCTCGACAACGCTCGCTTCTTCTCCTCCCCCGACGACGTCCCGACGCACGCGCTCACGCAAGGACTCGGCACGATCATGCGGGCGAAGCGCATCCTCCTGGTCGCTCTCGGGGAGCGCAAGGCGGAGGCCGTCCGCGCCGCCGTCGAGGGGCCGGTCTCGGTCGCCTGCCCTGCGTCGGTCCTGCAGACCCACCCGCACGCGGTGCTCGTCCTCGACACGGCCGCGGCATCGCGACTCGGCGTTCAACACGAGGCGACCGGCCTCCGGACCGCCTAGGCCCCTCCGGCCGCGCCCACCAGGAACCCGGCCGCCAGCCCGGCGGCCACGCAGAACCCGAGCACGGCCACCTGGATCCGCGGGAACATCACCGCCACAGCGGCGAACTCGCGCAGCGTCGCCGACGGCAGGAAGTAGCGTGCCGTCTTCGCACCGGTCGCTCCGGCGGGAAGCCCCACCCGCCGCGCCAGCATCGCGGCGCGGAGCACGTGATAGTCGCTCGTCACGATCAGGACGCGCGACCCCGGTCGGTGCGCCTGGGCGATCTCGCGCGAGAACAGGAGGTTCTGCTCCGTGTTCTCGGCCTCGGTCTCCGGCAGCACGCTGTCGGCCGGCACGCCGGCGTCGCGCAGGTACTCGGCCATCGCCTCCCCCTCCGAGCGCGGCTCGTCGCTCCCGCGCCCGCCCGTCGGGATCAGCACGCAGTCCTCCCCGCGCGACCGTCGCGCGGAGAACAGCGCCGCCGCGCGGTCGAGCCGGGACCCCAGCAGCGGAGGCACGCGACCGTCGATGAGGCCCGCGCCGAGCACGACGAGTGCGTCGTAGTCGCCCACCCGGGCGCGACGGTAGACGGCCCCATAGGCCAGGACGAGGACGAAGAACGCAGCCGCATAGGTCGACCCCAGCGCCGCGACGACGACGACGGCGAGGAGCACCGCGCGCACGACGACCTGATCGTCGTGCGCGGTGAGCGCCGCCGTCAGCGTGAGGAAAGCCGCGACCGGCACCGCGAGCAGCACCAGACCGGCGATCAGCGAGAGGCCATTGGCGAGGCTCTTGCTCTCGCGGCGCAGCATCCGGAGGCCGTTCGCGATCAGGAACACGGCCAGCACCGGGATCAGGAACGGCAGCGACAGCAACGGGATCGTGAAGAGCAGGCCGAGCGGCAGCGTGCCCTCCCACACGGCCAGCAGCGACTCGATCGCGAAGTAGCCGCCGATCGCCGCCACCACACCGATGCTGAGCCGGCGGTTGTCCGCGCGCCACATGCGCACGGCGACGACCAGCAGGACGACGGCCGCGGGCACGGTGAGGAGCAGAGGCATCAGTGCACCCTAACTCAGGTGCGAATAGCGGTACGCCTCAGCTCTGTCAACCGCTTCCGCGGCGCTCGGCCTCCCCGGTAACCTGTCGGTCTACCCGAACGGAGGCACCGTGTCCGAACCCTGCCCCCCGTCTTGCCGTCATCGCCGGCCCGGCCGGACCCTCCGGTGAGCGGCGACGGGTCCCGCCCGTATCCGCTCGGGCTCACCCTCGTCGACGGCGGCGCCAACGTCGCCGTCTACAGCGAGAACGCTGACGCGGTGTTCGTCTCGCTCTTCGACGCGCGGGGCCGCGAGACGCGCACCGAGCTCCGCCAGCGCACCGGGCACGTCTTCCACGGCTTCGTCGCCGGGCTCGTCCCCGGCACCCGCTACGGCCTCCGCGTCGCCGGCCCCTGGGACCCGGCGAACGGCCTCCGCTTCTCGGCGGCCAAAGTGCTGCTGCCCCCGCACACCCGCGCCGTGACCGGATCGTGGGACAACACGCAGGCCGTGTTCGGCCACCAGCTCGGCCGGCCGCGGCGGCGCAGCGACACGAACGGGGCGCGTCACGTCGCCCTCGGCGTCGCCGTCGACCGTCAGGATTTCGACTGGGGCGACCACGCCCGCCCGCGCATCCCGCTGAGCGAGACCGTGATCTACGAGACGCACGTCAAGGGCTTCACCAAGCTCATGGAGTGGGTGCCCGAGGAGTTCCGCGGCACGTACGCGGGGCTCGCCCATCCCGCCGCCGTCGAGTACCTCAAGAACCTCGGCGTCACGGCCGTCGAACTGCTGCCGGTGCACCAGTTCGTGCAAGACGCGCACCTGACCGAGAAGGGCCTCCGCAACTACTGGGGCTACAACTCGATCGGTTTCTTCGCCCCGCACAACGAGTACGCGGCGACCGGAGACACCGGCCACCAGGTCGACGAGTTCAAGGGCATGGTGAAAGCCCTCCACGCCGCGGGGTTGGAGGTCATCCTCGACGTCGTCTACAACCACACGGCGGAGGGCAACGACCTCGGCCCGACGTACAGCTTCAAGGGCATCGACAACCCCTCGTACTATCGGCTCGTCGACGGCGATCGCGCGCACTACTTCGACACGACGGGCACCGGGAACAGCGTCAACGTCAGCCACCCGGCCGCCCTGCAGCTGATCATGGACTCGCTGCGCTACTGGGTCGAGGACTACCACATCGACGGTTTCCGCTTCGACCTCGCCACCACCCTCACGCGCCAGGGCGGCGACGCCAGCCTGCACAGCGCCTTCCTGACCCTCATCCAGCAGGATCCGACGCTCGCGCAGGTCAAGCTGATCGCCGAGCCGTGGGATGTCGCCGGGTATCAGCTCGGCGGGTTCCCGGCCGACTGGTCCGAGTGGAACGGGAAGTTCCGCGACGACGTGCGCGACTACTGGCGCGGCACGCCCGGCGTGCTCTCCACCCTCTCGCAGCGCGTGCTCGGCAGCCCCGACATCTACGAGGACTCGCGCCGCGCGCCGCTCTCGAGCGTCAACTTCGTCACCGCCCATGACGGTTTCACGCTCGCGGACCTGACCAGCTACAACGAGAAGCACAACGAGGCCAACGGCGAGGACAACCGCGACGGCGAATCCGACAACCGGTCCGACAACTACGGGGCGGAGGGACCGACCGACGACGAGGGCATCCTCGCGTTCCGCACCCGGCAGCGCAAGAACTTCCTCGCCACCGTGCTGCTGTCGGCGGGCGTCCCGATGATCCTCGGCGGTGACGAGATCGGTCGCACCCAGCAGGGCAACAACAACGCCTACTGCCAGGACAACGAGATCTCCTGGTACGACTGGCAGAACGCCGACTGGGAGCTGCACGAGTTCACGTCGAAGCTCATCCGCCTGCGCCGCACCGAACCGGCGCTGCGGCCCGAATGGTACCGGCACGCCCCCGACGTCGGCGGTCCCGACACCGTGCTGATCGTGCGCGCGGACGGCGAGCCGTTCGCCGATGCCGACTGGGCCGACCCGGAAGCGCGGTCGATCGCATTCGTGCTCATGCACGAAGGCGCCGACTCGTTCCTGCTGCTGCTGAACGCCGCGCGCAACGGCGTGGAGTTCGTCCTCCCCGACCCGCCCGGAGCGCACTGGGAGCTCGAGCTGAGCAGCGACCCCGAGCTCGCGCTCGACGACGGCGAGAGCGTGATCGTGGGCGAGAGCGCCTTCGCGCTGTTCCGGTCGGCCACGACCGCCTGACGAGACGTGAGTAATCGCGGCAATCCGGATGCGGATTGCCGCGATTACTCACGTCTCGGTGTCAGCGGCGGGCGAGCGCGGCGGCGATGCGGGAGGGGACCGTCTCGTCCTGGAGGGAGGTCGTGTCGCCGAGGGGCCGGCCGTCGAAGAGGTCCACGAGCAGTCGGCGCATGATCTTGCCCGAGCGGGTCTTCGGGAGGTCGTCGACGACCACGACGTGGCGCGGCTTGGCGATGGCGCCGATCGCCCGGGCGACCTGCTCGCGCAGCACGGCGGCCTCCGGCACGCCCTCCCCGCCACCGGCCGGGATCACGAACGCGGCCACGGCCTGTCCCGTCGTCGTATCGCCGACACCGACCACCGCGGCCTCCGCCACCGCGGGATGCGCGACGAGCGCCGACTCGATCTCGATCGTCGAGAGGCGGTGGCCCGACACGTTGATGACGTCGTCGAGCCTGCCGAGCAGCCAGAGGTAGCCGTCGTCGTCGACCGCTGCGCCGTCGCCCGCGAGGAAGTAGCCGCGGTCGGCGAACGCCCGCCAGTACGAGTCGCGGTATCGCTCCGGGTCGCCCCAGACCGTGCGCGACATCGCCGGCCACGTGCCGTCGATCACGATCGAGCCCCCCGCCCCGCGCGGCACGTCCTCCCCGCGCTCGTCCACCACGCGCACCGTCACACCCGGCACCGCGAGCGTCGCCGAGCCCGGTTTGAGCGCGGTCACGCCCGGCAGCGGCGCCACGATGGCGGCGCCGGACTCCGACTGCCACCAGGTGTCGACCACCGGCGCCCGGCCCGAGCCGAGCTGCTCGCGGAACCACACCCACACCTCCGGGTTGATGGCCTCCCCCACCGTGCCGAGCAGCCGGATGGTGGAGAGGTCCCAGTCGCCCGCAGCGGCCAGGCCCTCCGGAAACCAGCTCATGAACGTCCGGATGAGCGTCGGAGCGGTGTAGTACGTGGTCACGCCGTAGCGCTCGATGATCTCGAAGTGCCGGCCGGTGGAGGGCGTGTTCGGGGTGCCCTCGTAGATCACCGAGGTCGCACCGTTGGACAGCGGGCCGTACAGCACGTAGGTGTGCGCGGTCACCCAGGCGAGGTCGGCAGTGCACCAGTAGACGTCGTCCGGCTTGGCGTCGAACAGCGCCCAGTGGCTCCAGGAGGCCTGGGTGAGATAGCCGCCGGTGGTGTGCACCACGCCCTTCGGTCGCCCGGTCGTGCCGGACGTGTAGATGATGAACAGCGGGGTCTCCGCGTCGAAGAACTCGGGCTCGTGCGTGCTCGGTGCGGTGTCGACGACGTCGTGCCACCAGACGTCCCGGCCCGGTGTCCACGGGATGTCGGGCGTCAGCGCGCCGGTGCGGCGCACGACGAGCACATGCTCGACGGCGTTGTCGCCCGCGACCGCGGCGTCGGCCTGCGCCTTCACCGGCACGGCCGCCCCGCGCCGGAACTGGCCATCGGACGTCACCAGCAGTTTCGCCCCGGTGTCCTCCACCCGGAAGCGCAGCGCCTCCGCCGAGAACCCGCCGAACACCAGCGAGTGGATGGCGCCGACGCGGGCGATCGCGAGGGTGATGACGACGGTCTCGGGGATCACCGGCAGGTAGACGACCACGCGGTCGCCCTTCCCGATGCCGAGGGCGGTGAGCGCGTTGGCGGCGCGCGCGACGCGGTGCTGGAGGTCGGCGTAGGTGATCGACTCCCGGTCGCCGGGCTCCCCCTCGAAGTGCAGGGCGACGCGGTCGCCGCCCCCGGCCGCGACGTGACGGTCGACGCAGTTGACCGCGGCGTTCAGGCGTCCGCCCGCGAACCACTCGGCACGCGGGATGCTGAGCCCGCCGTCCTCCCCGGTCCTCGCGGGCTGCCACGTGTGCGGGGTGTGCCAGGGCTCCGCCCACTCGAGGCGGGCCGCCTGGCGCTCCCAGAAGGCGACCGGGTCCGCTGCCTGCTCGAACACCTCGGGGCCCACGTTCGCCTGCGCCGCGAACTCCGGAGTCGGCTCGAACAGGCGGGTCTCGCGGCCCAGGTTCTCGATCGCGCTGCTCACCCCTCCGACGCTATCGGCCCAGGGGGTTGCACTGCTCACCCCGCGTAACCCCTCGTAACCCGCCGCCGAAGGGCGTGCAGACGCCCTCAAAACGCACGGATAGGGGCGTTTACGTGCCCCTCGGCGAGGGAGGTGGGAGCATGAGGGGCATGGATCCGGTCGCAGCGCTCAACGAGATCGCCTTCTGGCTGGAGCGCGAGCTCGCTCCCTCCTTCAAGGTGCAGGCGTTCCGCAAGGCCGCCGCCATCATCGCGCCGCTGGGTGCGGACGAGGTCGCCGCCCGCGTCGCCGACGGCCGGCTCAAGCGCACCAAGGGGATCGGCGACCGCACGTTCCAGGTGATCTCGCAGGCCGTCGCCGGGGAGGTGCCGGGCTACCTCGCCGACCTGCGCGAGCGCAACGCCGAGCCTCTCGACGCGGGAGGCGCGGAGCTGCGTGCGCAGCTCCGCGGCGACCTCCACAGCCACACCGAGTGGTCGGACGGCACCGTACCGATCGAGGTCATGGCGGCCGCCGCCGCGACGCTGGGCCGCGAGTACCAGGCGATCACCGACCACTCCCCCACCCTCACGGTCGCGAGCGGCCTCAGCGCCGAGCGGCTGACCGAGCAGCTCGACATCATCGCCGGGCTCGACACCGGCGGCGTGACCCTCCTCACCGGGATCGAGGTCGACATCCTCGAAGACGGCGCCCTCGACCAGACTCCCGAGCTGCTCGGCCGCCTCGACGTGGTGGTCGCGAGCGTCCATTCCAAGCTGCGCGCCGACAGCCGCACGATGACCGCGCGCATGCTCGGCGGCATCCGCGACCCGCACACCAACGTGCTCGGCCACTGCACGGGGAGGCTGGTGCAGGGCTCGCGCGGAACGCGGCCGCCCAGCGAGTTCGACGCCGACGCCGTGTTCGCCGCATGCGCCGAGAACGATGTGGCGGTCGAGATCAACTCGAGGCCCGAGCGGCAGGACCCGCCGGACGAGCTCATCCAGCGCGCGCTCGACGCCGGTTGTCTGTTCTCGATCGACACGGACGCTCATGCCCCGGGGCAGCTGGACTTCCTGGCCTACGGCGCCGCCCGGGCCGCCGCCAACGGCGTGCCGGCCGAGCGCATCGTGACGACCTGGCCGCTGCCGAAGCTGAGGGGATGGCTGGCCAAGAGCTGAGTTCGGCGCATTCCGCGTCCGCGAAGGGCGTCCAATCGCCCTCAAATCTCAGTTTTAGGGGCGTATACGCGCCCTTCGGCGGTGCAACCGAGGGAGTCAGAAGCCCCAGGCGGAAGCGGGGGCCTGGACGATCTCCACGGGCCTGGTGCTCCAGTGGGCGCCGTTGGCGTAGTGGCTCGACGCCCACGGGGAGGCCCAGATCGCCTCGGCGGTCGCGTCGGCGCTGGTGCCGGCGTTCAGGCCGGCGACGATGCCCGGGTACCCGCGCTGCAGGTTCTCGGCGCAGTACTTCGCCGCGGTGACGAGATCGGGGTAGCTCCCCAGACCGGCGCCTCCCCCGGAGCCGTAGCCGTTGTTCAGCGGGTTGTTGCGGTTCCACCAGTCGGGCGGCCCGTTCTCCTGCCGCATCCAGCGCAGCATGACCGTGACGTTGGCGTCGGTCGTCTGCCAGCCTCCGAACATGAGGACGAGCTTGGCCCACGACTCGTTCGTTCCGATGCGGGCAAGCCCCTGGATGCTGTCGGTCGCGCCGAGCGTGTCCCTGTCGACCACCGGAGCGGCGATCGTGGCATCGACGAAGATGCGCTGCCCGGGCGGCGATCCCGGCGCGAGCTCCGCCTCCGGGACGCGGAAAACAGTGGCGGCGAGGGCGGCATCCGTCGGCACGATCGAGAATCCGCACACGAGCGCGATCACCGCGAGGGCGACGCCCATCCGGTGGTGCAGCGGCAGCCGCAGCACCGGCTTGGGCCGCGACGGCAGCGCGGCGCGGCGGCCCGCCGAGCGGCGGCCGCGGGTGCGGGAGGGGACGGATGCGGACGGCATACCCGACCGAGAGTACCAGCGCTCCGTCCGAAGGGAACCGCGAGAAGCTCAGCGGTCACCCAGCGAACCCTCCCGCCCGCGCCGCCCGCTCATCGCGCAGATCCCTCTCGAAGGGCACGTCGTTGTCGCTTTTCGCCGCGACAAGTGACAGCGGCATGCTCCTCGGGGTCGGTGACGGGGTCAGGCGGCGGGCGACGCCTCGGGGGCGGAGGTCGCGGCCGGGTCCGCGGGGCGCCGGGCCGACAGCAGGATCACGCACACCGCGATCGCCGCGAACAGCACCAGGCTCACCGGGCCGGTCCCGAGATCAAGCCCACCGCGCGCGTGCGGCATGGCGAGCCAGTCGGAGATCGACGCTCCGAACGGGCGCGTCAGAACATATGAGGTCCAGAAGGCGGCGGTCGCACCCAGCCCCCACCAGCGGTAGGCGGCGCCCGGGATCGCGAACAGCACGCCGAACAGGATGCCAGAGGCCAGGTAGCCGAGCCCGAAGGTCGTCGCGGTGAGGTCGCCGACTGCGGTTCCCAGCGCGAACGTCGCCAGCACGGCGCACCAGTAGAAGAACTCCCGGGCGCGCGTATCGATGTGGTGCACCGACAGGGTGCGCTGCGAGCGGTACCAGACCACGAACACCACGGCGAGGACGACCGCGAAGAACCCGGCCGACAGCAGATACGGGACGCCGAGCACGATGTGGAGGACGTCGGCGACCATCGTGCCGAACACGGCGACCATCAGGACGGCCAGCCAGTAGACCCACGGGATGTAGCGCCGCACGACGAACTGCAGCACCAGGGCGCCGGCGAACACGACGAAGGCCGCGATCACGGCGATCACCGGGTCGTAGTTCTTGACCAGGAAGTCGGACGTCGTCTCACCCATCGCCGTGGTGAGGAGCTTCGTGACCCAGAACAGCGCGGTGACCGCGGGGACCTTGTTGCGGAGCATCCCGTCAGCCTCGCGCAGTGCATCCCAGAATCCTCTGAGAAGGGCACGCGGCCGGCCGGCGCCATCCTTAGCGAACTCTGGGGACGCACGGCGCACTGTGGATGCTCGAGGAGGGGACGCCCATGACCGCAGCACCGCACCGCCGAGCGACGGCACCGCAGCCGAGACCGCGCGCGACACCGCTTCCGTCGCCGCGCGCGATCGTGATCCCGCTCTGCGTCATCCTCCTCGTCGTCCTCGCGGGGCTGGCGATCGCGGCATCGCCCGCCGTCACCGCAGGCGACCTGGCGGTCATCCAGGCGATCGAGTCCGCGCGCACACCAGTGGTCGATGCGGTGGCGCTCGCCGATTCGGTGCTGTTCTCGCCCGTCGCCGCGCTCGTCGTCATCGCGGTCGTGTCGGCGGTCGCGTGGCTCGGGCAGCGCAGGCCGGGGGCGGCCATCGCGTTCGCCGCGCTCGCCCTGCTCCCCTGGCTGGGCAGCACGGTCGTCAAAGACATCGTGCGCCGTCCGCGCCCACTGACGGCCGACCTCCCGCACCATCTGCTCACCGACACCGGCTTCAGCTTTCCGAGCGGCCACACCACCCTGGCGGTCGCGCTCGGCCTCGCACTGCTGATCGTGTTCGGCCGCGGCCGGCTGCGGACGCCGCTGCTCGCGTTCGCGATCGTCGCGCCGCTCGTCACGGCGTTCTCGCGCGTGTACCTCGGCGTCCACAACCCGACGGACGTGCTTGCCTCGCTGGTGTACGCCCCCGCCGCCGTGCTGCTCGTGCTCGCGCTGCTGCGGCGGTTCGCGCCGGCGCCGGTCGCCTCCGCGGTCGCCGTGCGGCCCGCCCGAGCCGACGGGAGTTAGGGTGAGCGATATGGAGGCCACCCGACTGCGCGTGCTGCTGGTCGAGGACGATCCGCGCCTCGGGCCGCTCATCGAGCAGGTGCTCTCGGAAACCTACGACGTGACCCTCGTCACCGACGGCGAGACCGGGCTCCGGGAGGGCCTGGACGGCCGCTACGACGCCCTGGTCGTCGACCGCCGCCTCCCCGGCCTCGACGGTGCGACGCTGGTCGGCAAGCTCCGCGACGGCCGGGTCGTCGCGCCGATCATCATGCTGACCGCGCTCGGCTCGGTGCGCGACCGGGTCGAGGGACTCGACGCCGGGGCGAACGACTATCTGGTCAAGCCGTTCGAGTTCGACGAGCTGCTCGCCCGGCTGCGCGCCTTGACGCGCACCTTCACCGGCGAGGGCAGAGAGCTGCCGGTCGGCGAGTGGCGGTTCTATCCCGAGAGCCGCAGCATCTACTCGCCGTACGACGGCCGCATCCAGCTCACCGCGCGCGAGTCCGACCTGCTCCGCCTGCTCGCCGAGAGCCCGCTGCGCACGTTCTCGCGCGCACACATCCTGGAGGCGGTGTTCGAGGCGGACGAACAGCCCGGGACCGTCGACACCTACGTGCACTACCTGCGCCGCAAGACCGACCCCGACCTCATCGCGACGGTCCGCGGCGAGGGCTATCGACTGGGGCAGCTGTGAGCCGCGGCCGATCGTGAGCAGGAACAGGGAGGTCGACTCGCTCGAGGTGCGCCGCGCCTCCCGCACGGTCGGCCTGCAACTGGCCATCGCGTCCGGCGCGCTGGTGGTCGCGGCGATCGGGGTCGCGTTCTTCTTCGTGCTCGACCAGTTGCAGCCCTCCGAGCTGCGGGAGGCCCCACGGCCCGGCGAGCACAAGATCTACATCGACACCGTGGATGCGATGCTCGCGTTCATCATCGTCGGTGTGCTCGCCGTGATCGTCGCGGGCGCACTGTCCGTCATCGTCACACGACGGGCGGTGCGCCCGCTCGGGGAGGCGCTGCGCCGCCAGCGGGACTTCGTCGCGGACGCCAGCCACGAGCTCCGCACCCCGCTCGCCGTGCTGGATGCCCGGCTCCAGGTGCTGCAGCGCGGCCTGCCGCCCGGCGACCCGTCGACGGGGACCGTCGCCGAGCTTCGCGACGACACCCGCACGCTCATCGACGTCGTCAACGACCTGCTGCTCGCCGCCGACCCGGAGCGCGACCGCGCCGCAGCCGCGGAGGGACCGGTCGCATTCTCCGGCCCGGTGCGGCGCGCGGTGGAGTCGCTGCGCGTGCTGGCCCGCGAGGCCGGCGTGGAGGTCCGGCTCGTCGAGCGCGACGACGTGGCGAGCGATGTGCCCGCCACGACGCTGCAGCGCTGCGCGACCGCACTGCTCGACAATGCGGTCGCGCACTCCCCGGCGGGCGGCATCGTGACCGCGACGATTCGCCGGGACGGCCGTGCGGCCTCCCTGATCGTCGCCGACCAGGGGCCGGGCATCCAGGGCATCGACCCGGCCCGGATCTTCGACCGGTTCGCCCGCGCGGAGCCCGCCGCCGCCGGCCGCTCCCGCTCGGGCTTCGGCATCGGCCTGGCACTCGTGCGCGAGGTCGCGGTGCGCCACGGCGGAGAGGTGGCCGTCGCCTCCACCGGCCCCGCCGGCACCGCCCTCGAGCTCCGCCTCCCCGCCCGCTGACCCGTCACGAGCTGATCCCCCCTCCCGCGACCGCGACAAACCGCCGAGTACGCAGACTGTCTGCGTACTCGGCGGTTTCTGACCGATTATGCGCGTACTCGCCGGTTGGGGACGGGGGGGGAGGGGGGGAGGTTAACTCGGTCGCAGCTCGGCGAGCAGCACCCGGTCGCCGCCGAAGGTCCACCAGGCGTGGCGGACGACCTCCAGACCGACCGGCGACGCGGTCTCGGCCAGCAGTCGCGGTGTCCGGAAGAGCTCGTGGTGGGTCGGGTAGTCGGACCCTCCCGAGCCGTGATGACCGAGACCCGGCACGGCCCCGCCAGGTCGACCGCCGTGCTGAGCGCGGTCGATGTCGCCGAAGGTGGCCGTAACGGCACGGCCGCCCGGGCGCAGCACGCGCACCCACTCCGCGATCGCCGCGCGGGCGTCGGGGAACAGGTGCAGCCCCGTGACACAGGTCACCAGGTCGAATTCCGCATCGTCGAACGGCAGCGTCGTGGCATCACCCTCCACGAAGGAGGCGGCCGGGAGCGCGGCACGAGCGACCCCGAGCATGCCGGCGGAGAGGTCGATGCCGGTCAGCCGCAGCGCGGTGTCCCGCTCGTGCAGGGCCCGCAGCACGAGGCCGGTGCCCGTGGCGACATCCAGGACGTCCCAGACGCCCTCCGCACCCTCGACGCCCTCGGCGCCCTCGGCGCCCTCCGCACCCTCGGCGCCCTCGGCGCCCTCCGCACCCTCGGCACCCTCGGCGCCCTCGAGGGCGAACTGCGCGACCGCCTCCGCCAGTTCATGGTGCATCGCGCTGTCGTCGTACTCGCTCGAGCGCCCGTCGAAGCGGGCGCGGACGGCGGCGAGGAGGTCGTCGGTCATGGCGGGAGTGTACGCCGATTAGACTCCCTCCATGACCGCCCCCGCTCTGCTCGCGTTCGCGGGACTGTGCGTGCTGCTCGCCGTGACGCCCGGGCCCGACACCTTCCTGGTGCTCCGCTACAGCCTCGCGCGACCGGGCGCCGGACTCACGGCCTCGGTCGGCTCGGCGGTCGGTTCGATGCTGTGGGCCCTCGCCGTCGCGTTCGGGCTGGCCGCGCTGCTGGAGCAGTCCGCCGAGATCTACCGCGTCGTCAAGATCGCCGGCGGGCTCTACCTCATCTATCTCGGCGTCTCCGCGTTCATCGCGAGCCGCCGTCGTGCCGCCCACGGGCCGGATCTGCAGGTCCGCACGACCACGCTGCGCTCGGGCTTCATCGCGGGAATGGTGTCCACTGTGATGAACCCCAAGGTCGGCCTGTTCTTCCTGGCCATCGCTCCCCAGTTCGTCCCGCGCGACGGCCACACGATCGGCAACACCCTGCTCCTCGGCGCGATCGACGCCGTCGTGGCCGCCGGCTACCTCGCCATCGTCGCGCTGCTGGCCTCCCGGGCCGTCGCCTGGCTCAAGAAGCCGTCGGTGACGAAGGTGCTGGAACGGGTGTCGGCTGCGATCCTCGCCGTGCTCGGCATCGGCACGATCGCGCTGAGCGCCGAGCAGTAGCGGCGAAGGCGCTGGGAGGCCGGCCCGCCCTGGTCGGGCCGGACATGGGACGGCTGGTGTACGGTTGTGCTGACATATACACCACGTCGTGGAGGACACGGATGCAAGTCGAGTACCCGCTCCCCGTGGACCTGTTCGACAGTCTCGACAAGTCGAGCCCGGTGCCGCTGTACTACCAGCTGGCGACAGCTCTGGAGCAGGCGATCCGCGACGAGCGCGTGCCCCCGGGATCGCGGCTCGAGAATGAGATCTCGCTCGGCAACCGGCTCGGCCTCTCGCGCCCGACCATCCGGCGCGCCCTCCAGGAACTGGTCGACAAGGGCCTGCTGGTGCGCCGCCGGGGCATCGGCACCCAGGTCGTCCACGGCCGGGTGACGCGCAATGTCGAGCTGAGCAGTCTGTACGAAGACCTCGGACAGTCGGGGCAGACCCCGACCACGCGTGTGATCTCGTACGCGCATGGAACGGCGGACGACACGACGGCGAAAGAGCTCGGCGTCGACGTCGGCGCTCCGGTCCTCCACCTCACGCGCCTGCGTTCCGCCGACGGCGTCCCGCTCGCGGTCCTGGAGAACACCCTGCCGGAGGACTTCACCGACATCACGCGGGACGACCTCGAAGCGCGCGGCCTCTACCAGCTGATGAAGGCGCGCGGCGTCTCGATCCGGGTCGCCAACCAGCGCATCGGCGCACGCGCCGCCAGCGCCACCGAGGCGGAGCTGCTCGAGATCCGCAAAGGCTCGCCCTTGCTGACGATGTCGCGCACGGCCTTCGACAACTCCGGGCGTGCGGTGGAGTACGGACAGCACGTTTACCGCCCCGACCTCTACTCGTTCGAGCTCACGCTCGTCGACCGCTGAGCCCGACGGACCCGCTGCCCGACGGACCGCTGAGCCCGAAAGGATCGCGGGCCGGTCAGGCGTAGAAGTGCGGGCGCTCCGGCGACTCGACGGCGACCGGACCGGACTCGTCGAGTGCGCGCACTCCGGCCTCGCACGCGAGGGCGACGAGGTAGCCGTCCCACGCGTTCGGGCCGGCGACGAGCGAGCCGTCGCGGACCGCATCCACCCACGCCTGCACCTGTGCGTCGTACGCGCGGGCGAAGCGGGTGGTGTACGTGGTGTGCTCGGCGACGGAGAACGAGGCGTCCGACCAGCGCTGCAGTCCGGCCGGCTGCCCGATGCGCGCGATGCCGGTCTGGAACACGGCCTCTGTCGCGACCTGGTATCCGAACCGCACGCTCACATTCATCTCGACGTCGACCAGCACGCCGTTCTCGAGCTCGATGAGCACGAGGATCGGCTCGCGCAGGCGTTCCGGCCCCAGCGCGTTGCGACGAGGGTACTTGACCTCGACACTGCGGATGGGCGACCCGGCCAGCCAGGGCATGACGTCGAACTCGTGCACGACCGAGTCGGTGATCAGCATCGACTGGGTGTAGCTCTCGGGCACCGACGGGTTGCGGTGCACGCCGCGCAGCATGAGCAGCTCACCCGCGTCGCCCGCCTCGATCAGGGTGCGGAGGGCCTGGTACTCGTCGTCGAATCGCCGCATGAACCCGAGCTGGATGTGCGGTCGATCGAGCCTCTGCTCCAGCTCCAGGACGCGCAACGACGAGGCGCTGTCGGGCGTGAGCGGCTTCTCGCAGAGGATCGGCAGACCGGCCTCCAGCGCCGGCGCCAGCACCGGCTCATGGAACGGGCCGGGCGTGGCGATGATCACCGCGTCGAGGGCCTGCGCGTCGATGGCGTCCTCGACGCTGCCGAACGCGAGCGCGCCCGGAGCGGCGGCCGCCGCCGTCGCCGCGCGGCCGGCGTCGGGCTCGACGATGGCGGCCACCGTCGCGCCGCTGATCGTGCGCGTGATGCGCCGGATGTGGTCGGCGCCCATCTGACCGGCGCCGACGACGCCGACCCGGAGGTCAGCGCTCGACCGGAGGTCCTGCTGCGCTCGGAGGTCCTGGGGAGTGGTGCTGCTCATGCGGTGTGGCTCGTTTCTCTGTGAAGGCGGGAGGCCGGCTGCCGACCGGGTCAGCGCGCCCGGGTCAGCGGCGTGCAGCCGAAGATGTGGTCGCGGGTGCGGGTCGCGATCCCGAGCGGCACCGTGATGTCGATGCCGGGCATGTCCTGTTCGACGATCGCGAAGATCTCGGGATCGATCGCGGCCACCGCTTCGATGATCGGGGCGAAGTCGGGGATGCCGGCCGGCGGCTCGACCATCACGTCGATCGCGGCGTCGGCGAAGGCCACGTCGTTCTTCAGCACCTCGAAGCGCAGCTCGGGATCGATCTGCTTGAGGTGCAGGTAGCCGATGCGCTCCGGGTGGTCGCCGATGAGCCGGAGGCTGTCGCCGCCGTAGTAGGCGAGGTGCCCGGTGTCGAGGCACAGGTTCACATACCGCGGATCGGTCTGGGCGAGCAGGCGCTCGACCTCGCGGTGGGTGCCCACGTGGGAGTCGGCGTGCGAGTGGAACTGTTGGCGCAGGCCGTATTCCTCGAGGAGCATACGACCGAGGCGGTCGTGTCCGGCGGCCAGCGAGTCCCACTGCTCGTCGGTGAGCGTGCGGGGCTCGAGCGTCTCACCGGTGGCGTCGGAACGCCAGAGGTCCGGGATCACGACGATGTGCTCGCCTCCGACGGCGCGCGTCAGCGTGGCGACCTTCTCGACCTGTTCGAGCGCGCGATCCCACTGGTCCGGGCCCTTGTGGAAGCCGGTGAAGACCGTTCCGCCGCTGATGCGCAACTCGCGCTTCGCGAGCTCGTCGAGCAGCTGCGCCGGCTCGGTGGGCAGATAACCGTACGGCCCGAGCTCGATCCAGTGGTAGCCGGCGGCCTGCACCTCGTCGAGGAACCGATCCCAGGGGGTCTGCCGCGGATCGTCGGGGAACCACACGCCCCACGAGTCGGGGGCCGTGCCGATGCGGAGACCGGTGGCGGTGGTGGTGGCTGTCGCGGTGTCGTTATCGGTCAACGCTGTCCTTCTGTCTGTGCGGCCTTCGTGGCGATCGGATCCGGGGCTCACCCGAGGAGGGGTCGCTGCTTCTTCTGCTGTTCGACGTACTCGGCGCGCGCGGTACGCGTGCTCTCCAGCTCGGAGACCTCCGCCACCGGCACGTCCCACCAGCCCTCGCCGTCGGGCGCGTAGACGAACGGGTCTGAGTCGACGTGGATGAGCGTCGAGGTGCTGCTCGCCTTCGCCGTCTTCACGGCGTCCTCGAGGCGGGCCGCGGCGTCCGGGCCCGGCGTGACCTCGATCACGTCGATGCCGAAGCTGCGTGCGTTGGCGGCGAGGTCGACGGGCAGGAAGTCGCCGCGCTCGAAGTTGAGCGCGTCCGCGTCGCGGTAGCGATAGCGGGTGCCGTAGCGCTGCGAGCCGACCGTCTCCGACAGGTGGCCGATGG
The DNA here is from genome assembly GCF_945957465.1 of uncultured Leifsonia sp. Taxonomy (GTDB): domain Bacteria; phylum Actinomycetota; class Actinomycetes; order Actinomycetales; family Microbacteriaceae; genus Leifsonia. Next base: position 99,422 of record NZ_CAMFLC010000005.1, on the reverse strand, counting down.
ACGCGAAGCCGTGGTTCTGGATGAGCACGACGACGATCTTGATGCCCTCCGCGACCGCGGTGGCCAACTCGGTGTGCAGCATCAGGTAGGAGCCGTCGCCGACGAGCACGATCACGTCGCGGTCGTCACCGAGCGCTTCGAGACCGCGCTTGGCGCCGAGGCCGCCGGCGATCTCGTACCCCATCGTCGAGAACGCGTACTCGACGTGGTAGCCGAGCGGGTCGCGCACGCGCCACAGCTTGTGCAAGTCGCCGGGGAGCGATCCTGCGGCCTGGACGACGACGTCGCGCGGCCCGCTGGCCCGCTGCACGGCACCGATGATCTCCGGCTGCCCGAGGAGGGCGTCCGGTCGCGAGACGTCCGCAGGGCTCGGTGCGAGCGCCGCGTCGGCCACCGCGTCCCAGGCCGCCTTCTCACTCGCGATGCGCTCGGCATACGCGCCCTCCACCCGGTGACCGGCCAGCGCCCGGGTGAGCGCGACCAACGTCTCACGGGCATCGGCGATGACCGGGAGCTGCGTGCCGTGCTTGTAGGCGTCGAACGCCGCGACGTTGACGTTGACGAACCGGACGCCCGGGTTCTGGAACACCGTGCGGCTCGCGGTCGTGAAGTCGCTGTACCGGGTGCCGACGCCGATCACCAGGTCGGCCTCGCCCGTGAGGCGGTTGGCGGCCGTGGTTCCGGTCGCGCCCACGCCGCCCAGGTACTGCGGGTGATCCCAGTCGAGGGAGCCGCCGCCGGCTTGGGTGGTGCCGACCGGGATGCCCGTGGCCTCGACGAACGCCTGGAGCTCCCGCTCGGCGCCCGAGTAGAGCACACCGCCGCCGGCCACGATCACCGGCCGGCGCGCGTTCCGGATCGCCTCGACGGCCGCGGCGAGGGCCCAGCCTTCCGGCGTGGGCCGGCGGAGGCGCCATTCGCGCGGCGCCAGGAACTCCTCCGGCACGTCCAACGCCTCGGCCTGCACGTCTTCGGGCAGCGCGATCGTCACCGCGCCCGTCTCAGCCGGGTCGGTCAGGACCCGCATGGCGGCGAGCGCGATCGAGAACAACTGCTCGGGGCGCTGCACGCGATCGAAGAACCGGGACACCGGACGGAAGGCGTCGGTGACCTGGATGCCGAGGTCGTGCGGGTGCTCCAGCTGCTGGAGCACCGGGTCGGCGACGCGGGTCGCGAAGGTGTCCGACGGCAGCAGCAGGGCGGGCAGGCGGTTGGCCGTGGCCAGTGCGGCACCCGTGATCAGGTTCGCGGCGCCGGGGCCGACCGACGCGGTCGACGCGAACGTGGCGCGGCGGCGGTGGATGCGCGCGAACCCCACCGCCTGGTGCACCATCGCCTGCTCGTTGCGGGCCTGGTGGTACGGCATGAGTCCGGGGTCGTGAGCGTTCGCCTGCGCGAGCGCCTGGCCGAGACCGGCCACATTGCCGTGCCCGAAGATGCCGAACATCCCGGGGATGGTGCGCTCGCGCACGTCCCCGTCGACCGTCCACTGGTTGGCGAGGAATTCCACCAGCGCCTGGCCGACGGTCATCCTGCGGATCGTCGCCTTATTGGTCGTCGCCGTGTTCGTCTTCGCCGTGCGGGTCGTCGCCGTGTCGGTCGTCATTGTGCGGCTCCTTGCGTGGTCGGACGGTAGGGCAGACGGGGATCGATCTCCTGGTCGGTCCAGGTGTCGCGCAGCCAGGCCTGACGCGGGTCGTCGCTGATCAGCCACTGCCGGCTCTCTGCCGGTCCAGCCATGACGTTGAGGTAGTAGAGGTCGTACTCGGGCGCGGCGACCGCCGGTCCGTGGTAGCCGAAGGGGACCAGCGCGATGTCGCCGGTGCGCACGAGGGCGTTGGTCTCGATGTCGCCGGCGGCGGAGCGGTAGGTCGCGAAGCTGCCGAAGGCGTCCGCGTCACGGGGAGCGTTCGCGCCCCGGACCGGGGCCGACTCGAAATAGTAGATCTCCTCGAGCCGAGACTCGTGTCCCGGCAGGTCCTCGTCGTGCTTGTGCGCGGGATGCGACGACCAGTTGCCCGCCGGCGTGATGACCTCGCACACGATGAGGGAGGCGGCGTCCAGCGCGCCCGGGGTGCCGAAGTTGTGCACCTGACGGCTGTCACGGCCCGCGCCGCGCAGCTCGACGGGCACCTGATCCGCGGGGATGTGGATCGACGGCTTGCGCACGCGGGTCGGCGCCTCGGCGACGGCCACGCGGCCGGAGCCGGTGATGGCGAGCCCCTGACCGGCGCCGACGTAGAGCACGTCGGTCGGCCCGTCGAAAACGCTCGAGCGGCCGGCCAGCCGCGTCGTGCGGCCCTCGTGCTCGACGGAGAAGGAACCTGCCAGCGGCACCACGATCCGCTCCACCTCGCCGGCCGGTTGGCTCACCGTGCCGCCGGACAGCTCCGCGACGCGGAGTCCGGTGTGCTGCCAGCCCGCGAGACGCGCGTCGACAGCGGATTCCCAGCCGTCGTCGCTCAGTGCGCCACGCGGGAAGAACCACTCGTTGTGCTCGGCCATCCGGATGTCCTCAGGTGTTCTGCGGGAAGCCGAGGTCGATGCCGCGGTTGTCGGTGTGGTGCCGCGTGGCGGGGTCGAGCCAGCGGCTGGTGATCGCCTTCTCCCGTGTGAAGAAGTCGAAGCCGTGCACGCCGTAGGCCTTGGCGTCGCCGAAGAGGGAGGCCTTCCAGCCGCCGAACGAGTGGTACGCGACGGGGACGGGGATGGGCACGTTGATGCCGATCATGCCGACCTGCACCTCGCTCTGGAAGCGTCGCGCCGCGCCGCCGTCGTTGGTGAAGATCGCCGTGCCGTTTCCGAACCGCCCGGAGTTGATCAGGTCGAGGCCCTCTTGGAACGTCTGCACGCGCACCACCGACAGCACCGGGCCGAAGATCTCCTCCGTGTAGGCGCGCGAGGTCGTCGGCACCTTGTCGAGCAGGGTCGGGCCGAAGAAGAAGCCGTCCTCGTGACCCTCAACGGTGAAGCCGCGGCCGTCGACGACGATGTCCGCACCGTCGGCTTCCGCGATGTCGACGTAGCCGGAGACCTTGTCGCGGTGCTCTCCGGTGATCAACGGGCCCATGTCCGGCTCCCCCGCCGCGTCACCCGCGCCGTTGCCGATGCGGAGGGCGCCGATGCGCTCGGTGATCTTGGCGATGAGTTCGTCGGCCACGGTCCCTCTCGGCACGGCCGCCCCGTCGCTCCGCGCCGCGTCGGAACCGGCGGGGAGGGGCCCATCCACCGCCAGCACGACCGACACGGCCATGCACCGCTCCCCCGCCGCACCATAGCCGGCGTTGACGGCTTGATCGGCGACCAGGTCGAGGTCGGCGTCCGGCAGGACCAGCATGTGGTTCTTGGCGCCGCCGAGCGCCTGGACGCGCTTGCCGTTCTTCGACGCCGTCTCGTAGATGTACTGCGCGATCGGGGTCGAGCCCACGAACGAGATCGACTGGACGACCGGGCTGTTCAGGAGGCCGTCCACGGCGAGCTTGTCGCCCTGCAGCACCGTGAAGACGCCGTCGGGGAGCCCGGCCTCCTGCCACAGCTTCGCCAGCCAGAGCGCCGCAGAAGGGTCCTTCTCCGAGGGCTTGAGGACGACCGCGTTGCCGGCGGCGATCGCGATCGGGAAGAACCACATCGGCACCATGGCCGGGAAGTTGAACGGCGAGATGATGCCCACGACGCCGAGCGGCTGCTTGAGCGAGTACACGTCGATGCCTGTGGAAGCGTTCTCGGAGTATGCGCCCTTGATGAGGTGCGGGAATCCGGTCGCCAGCTCGACGACCTCCTGGCCGCGGAGGATCTCGCCCATCGCGTCGGAGAGCACCTTGCCGTGCTCGGCCGTGATGATCGCGGCCAGCTCGCCCTTGCGTGCGTTCAGCAGCTCGCGGAACGCGAACAGCACCGCCTGCCGCTTGGCGATCGAGTACTGACCCCAGACCTCGAAACCGCGCTGCGCCGACGCGATGGCGGCGTCGATCTCGGACTGATCGGCGAGCGCCACGCGGGCCGTCGCGACGCCGAGGGCCGGGTTGAAGACCGGCGCGGTGCGCCCGCTGCGCGAGGGGTGCTCCGTTCCGTCGATCCAGTGCGTGATGGTGGGCAGGTCGCCGGTCGTGCTGCCGACTGCGGTGGTCTCGGTGCTGGTCATGATCTTCCTTAGCGCGATGGTGCGTCGGCCGTGCGTCAGCGGCCGTGGACGAGGGTGGCGGCGATGTCGACGGCGCGGCCGACATCTCCGTCTTTCGGATAGAGCAGGGTGCGCCCCACGACGAGACCGTGCACGCCGGGGAGGGCGAGCGCGGACTCCCACGAGGCGAAGGTCTCGTCGGGTGCGGCCTCGGAGTCACCGCCGAGCAGCAGCGTCGGCAAAGTGGTCGCCGCCATCACGCGCTCCATCTCGGGCACGACCGGAAGCTTTAGCCAGGTGTAGGCGGACGATGTGCCCAGGCCGGACGCGATCGCGACCGACCGGATGACGGCGTCGGGAGTCAGGTCGTTGACGATCCGGCCGTCGGACCACTGGCTCAGGAACGGCTCGAGCAGGATCGGGAGGTGCGCGCGCGCCGCCGCCGTGACAGCGTTGGCCGTGGCCTCCAGCGTGCGGGCGGTGCCGACGTCTTCGAGGTTGACGCGCACGAGCAGCTTGGCCGCGTCGAGGCCGTCGCGCACCAGGGCGTCGACGTCGTAGCCGGTGTGCCGGTCGTCCATCTCGAAGACGGCGCCGCGCAGGCCGCCGCGGTTCATCGACCCGACCGCGATCTTGTCGTCGAGGACACCCAGCAACGCCAGGTCGTCGATGATGTCCGGAGTGCCGAGAACCCCGTCGACGCCGGGCCGCGAGAGCGCGAGCGCGAGGCGCTGCAGGAGGTCGTACCGGTCGGCCATGGCGATCGGGTCGGCGCCGACGCCGAGTGCTCCACGGGCCGGGTGGTCGGCGGCCACGATGAACAGGCGGCCGTCGTCGCGGACGAGCGGGCGGCGTGCCCGCGCCGCGAGCGCCGTCTCGACATCGCGCGGGCTCGAGTGCCGCTGCGCGCGCAGACGGGCGAAGGCCGCGGCGTCGAGGAGGGGCGCGGAGCCCGCGATGAGATCAGCTGCGGACATTCTGGAGCTCCTTCAGCACCGACTCGACCTCGTCGGTCGATGGCATGGCGGTGGAGCATTCGCGGCGGGTCGCCACGATCGCCCCGGCGATGTTCGCGAAGCGGATGACGCGCTCCAGCGACCAGCCCTGCAGCAGGCCGTGGCAGAGCGCGCCGCCGAAGCTGTCCCCGGCCCCGAGGCCGTTGACGACCTCCACGAAGTACGGCGGCACCTCCACCGTCTCGTCGCGGGTCTTGGCGAGCACTCCGCGCGGGCCCTGCTTGACGACGGCGAGCTCGACGCCGCGCTCGAGCAGGGCGTCGGCTGCGCGCTGCGGATCGGTCTCGCCGACGGCGATCTCGCACTCCTCGCGATTGCCCACGGCCACGGTGACCTGACCCAGCGCCTGCTCGACCTCGGCCGTGGCGGCGGCCCCGCTCGACCAGAACATCGGCCGGTAGTCGAGGTCGAGGACCGTGAGGGCGCGCCGGCCTCTGGCCTGCCATGCCGCGTGGTGCGCGGTGCGGCTGGGGTCGCGGGAGAGCCCGGTGACGGTCGACCAGTAGATGCGCGCACGGCGGATCGCGTCGAGGTCGAGATCGCGCGCCGTGATCGCGAGGTCGGGGGCGATCGGGTCACGGTAGAAGTACAGCGGGAAGTCGTCCGGCGGGAAGATCTCGCAGAATGTCACCGGCGTCTTGAGCGTATCGACCGTGCCCACGAACCGGTCGTCGACGCCGAGCCGGCGCAGCTCGCGGTGGGCGTAACGGCCGAACGGGTCGTCGCCGGTCGCCGTGACCACCGCCGAGCGGAGGCCGTGGCGGGCGGCCGCGATCGCCACGTTGGTGGCGCTCCCGCCGAGGAACTTGCCGAACGTCTCGACGTCTTCGAGACCGACGCCGTCTTGCAGCGGGTAGAGATCGACTCCGATGCGCCCGATGGTGATGAGGTCGAACGGCGCCACCTGCGCGGACTGCGCCGGTGCCGGGATCTCGTTCGTCATGTCGTGGACTCCTTCGTCGGTGCCGTCTCGTCCTGGTGTCGCTGAATCAGCCTACACCGTATGTTCTATCAAACTGACAACTCGTTTGCCAAGCTGCGTCAGCTTGTCGCCGGAGCGGGCAGCGTACGCTGCAGAGGGGCGCCCAAACGCCCTCAAAAGCGCGTTTTGAGGGCGTTTGGGCGCCCTTCGGCGGCCCCTCGGGCTGCGATAGGAGGCGCGTCAGCGGCCGTCTTTGCGGATCCAGCGGAAGGTCAGCCGGCAGGCGATTAGCCCGGCGACGAGCCAGATCAGCAGGACCACGGCGATCCAGCCGAGCTGCCAGCTGCCGCTCGGCTCCGCCGCTTCGAAGCTCGCAGGCAGGAAGACACTCCGCATGCCCTGCGCGATCCACTTGAGGGGGAACAGGCTCGCGATGTTCTGCAGCCACGTCGGCAGAAGGTTGAACGCCAGGTACACACCCGAGATGAACTGCAGCACAAGCACGATCGGGATGATGACCGCCGTCGCGCTCTTGCCCGTGCGCGGCACGGCCGACAGGGCGATGCCGAGAACGGCCGAGGTGACGATCCCGAGCGCGTAGATCCACGCGAACCGCAGCCAGAGCGCGGGGTCGGTGGGGAGCGCGACACCGAACGCGACGCGCGCCATCAGCAGCAGCAGGCCGATCTGGAGGACGCTCGTCGCGATGACCTGGCCCATCTTGCCCAGGAAGTACGACACGACGGGCAAGGGGGTGCCGCCGAGCCGCTTCAACGTGCCGTCGCTCTTCTCCACGGCGATGTCGACCGCGAGATTCTGCACCCCGCTGAGCAGGATGCCGGCGGCGATCATCCCGGGAAGGTAGTACGCCGCTTGGCTGATCCCTCCGCTGCCGTCGGGCGCCGCCCCGACCTTGCCGAGGCCCTGAAAGGCCACCGAGAAGATCCCGAGCATGACGACCGGGAAGAGGAACGTGAAGAAGATCGTGTCGGACTGCCGGAAGTAGACCAGCACTTCGTAGCGGATGCGGGACCAGCCCAGCGCGACCGCGGTCATGCGGCGGCCTCCTCTGCTCCGGTGCCGGTCGCGACGCCCGCGCCCGCAGCCGCGCTCGCGCGCTCGTCTGCCTCCCGCACGAGCCCGAGGTAGATGTCCTCCAGGCTCGGCCGGATCACCTCCAAGTCGCGCGGTTCGCCTCCCGCCTCGGCCGTGAGCCGCGCCACCAGCGCACCGGGTGCATCCGTGCGCTCCTCGTGGAGTGCGCCGGCGCGGTCGCGCCAGCGGACGATCGGGACGCGCGCGACGGATCCGCCGATCTCGTCGACCGCGCCGATGTCGAGCAGCGCGCCGTGGGCGATGACCGCCGCCCGGTCGCTCAGCTGCGCGGCCTCGTCGAGGTAGTGGGTCGTCAGCAGGATGGTGGTCCCCTCGCGTTTGAGCGCGCGCACCAGATCCCAGAACTGCCGCCGCGCCTCCGGATCGAAGCCGGTGGTCGGCTCGTCGAGGAAGAGCAGCTCGGGGCGCCCGATCACGCCGAGCGCGACATCGAGGCGGCGACGCTGCCCGCCGGAGAGATTGCGGATGCGGGTCTTGGCCTTCTCCTCCAGCCCGACGGCCACGATCACCTCCTCGACGTCGCGGCTGTGCGGGTAGTAGCGGGCGAACTGGGTGAGCTGTTCGCGGACGGTGACGTTCGCCGCCTCCGAGCCCGACTACAGCACGATGCCGAGCCGGGCCTTCCAGGCGGTGCCGGCTTTGCCCGGGTCTTCGCCGAGCACGCGGGCCTCGCCGGCATCGCGATCGCGGTACCCCTCGAGGATCTCGATCGTGGTGCTCTTGCCCGCTCCGTTCGGACCGAGCAGCGCGAAGGTCTCGCCGTCGGCGATCTCGAAGTCGACTCCCCGCAGCCCTTCGAACGATCCGTACGACTTGCGGAGGCCCCGGACGACCACCGCGGGAGGACGAACAGTCATGCGTTCATCATGGCGCGCCCGCGCACGATTGACAGTTTGAATTCAAACTATTAGAGTTCTAACTATGGCATCGAGGATCGACCGGTTGACCGAGCTCGTCCGCAGCGTCGCCTTCGCGGGCCGCGCGGCGGCCGAGGAGTGGGTGCGCGACAGCGGACTCACCCGTCAGCAGGCGTTCACGCTCGGCTACCTCGAGCAGAACCAGCATCGCGACGTGATCGCGCGCGAGCTGGCCGAGATGTCCGGCACCACAGCCGCCAGCGTCACCAGCCTCCTGCAGGGGCTGGAGGAGCGCGGCTACGTCACCCGCACCTCGTCACCGAGCGACGCCCGCGTCAAGATCGTCCGCGTCACCGCCGAGGGCGCGCGGGTCGTCGCCGGGTTCGACAAGTCGATGGCGGCCGAGCAGCGCAAGCTGTTCGACGTCCTCGACGAGGCCGACCAGGATCGGCTGATCGCGCTGCTCGAGCGCGTGGTCGGCGCCGATCCGTCGCACGTGGATCCGTCCGGCACCGCCCCGTCCGGCACCGGCCCGTCCCACAGCGGCCCGTCCCGCACCGGCCCCTCCCGCACAGCCCCGTCCCGCACAGCGCCCCGCACCGACCGTCGCCACTGACCGGCGGCCGGCACGGTCCGCGCACTCCGCACACGCCACTTCTCTTCTCACCGTCTTGAAAGCCGTTCACGGAACGGAGGTCCCGTCATGTCTTCGAATCGCCACTACCTCTCGTCCGCGCCGATCTGGCGCTCCCTGGTGCACCTGTGCGTGCCCATGATCGCCGGCTTCTCGGTCGGCAGCGTCTACAACATCATCAACGCCGGCTTCATCGGCTCGCTCCATTCGACTCCGCTGCTGGCTGCGCTCACCTTCTCGCTGCCGGTGTTCGCGCTGCTGATGGCCGTCGGAGGCGTCTTCGGCGTCGGCGGCGGGACGTACGTGTCCCGCCTGCTCGGATCGCAGGATCAGGAGGACGCCGACCCCGCCGCCACCGCCGCCACCGCCGAGCGGATCAAGCAGGTCTCGTCGTTCACCCTCTGGGGCGCGCTCGTCGCCGGTGCGGTCATCGGCGTCGTCGGCCTGATCTTCGCGACCCCGCTGGCCGTCGCCGTGGGCGCGACCGGCGCCTCGGTGGCGCCGACCGCCCTCTACATCGGGGCGATGTTCGCCTTCGCACCGGTGTACGTGGCGGCGTTCGCCCTCGAACAGCTGGTGAGGGCGGAGGGCGCGGCCGTGGCCTCCATGACCGGGCTGATCGCCTCCACCATCGCCAACCTGCTGTTCGACGTGCTGTTCATCCTGGTGCTCGGCTGGGGCGTCCTCGGCGCAGGCATCGCACTCGGGCTCTCCAATCTGGTGACGGTCGGCTACTACGCGTGGTGGCTGAGCCGCCGCAGCGAGACCACCTCGCTCGCCCTACGGCACTTCCGGGCCGACCGCTCGATGCTCGCCACCGTGTTCGGGGTCGGTGTGTCGGAGCTGCTGATGTCGTCGTTCCTGATCGTCACCACGCTCGTCATGAACTGGATCGCGATCGGCTACGGCGCATCCCTGCTGGCCGCGATGGGCGTGGCGCTGCGCATCTCGCAGCTGCCCGAGATGATCTGCATGGGCGTCTTCCTGGGCGCGATCCCGCTGTTCGCCTACGCCTTCGGGGCGCGCGACCGCGGCCGCCTCACGAAGGCGATCACCGGCAGCGCGGTCGCCATCGCCGGGGTCACCGCGGTCTTCTCGACCATCGTGTTCGTGTTCCGCGACCAGGTGTTCGCGCTGTTCAGCGCCGACCCCTCCGTGATCGCGGACGGCACGCTCATCCTCACCGCCATGCTGGTCTCGACCCTCTTCAACGGGTTCACCGGGTTGATCATCGCGGTCTTCCAGGCGACGGAGCAGATGCGCAACGCGACGATCATGTCGGTCGCGCAGGGCGTGCTGTTCATCCCCATCGTGCTGCTGGCCGACGCACTGTTCGGGATGGGCGGGGTGATCTGGTCGATGACCGTCACCGAGGCGCTCTGCTTCGCGCTCGGCGCGGTGCTCTTCGCCCGCTCCCGTCGCGCCCTGAACGCGCCCTCCGCCGAGGCCGCCGCGCAGGCCCTCGCCACCGCGTAACCCCGCCCCCCAGCCGCCGAGACGTGAGTAATCGCGGGAATCCGAGTCGGGATTCCCGCGATTACTCACGTCTCGGTGGCGGTAGTGGGTGAAATCTGTACGAATTCACATGAGAGTTCGTTCAGGTTAAGGCGGGGTTCATACGCGAGCACTGGGCTGTTGCGGGTCTCGAACGGAAGGACGACCTCCATGCCCCTGCTCACCACACGACTCAGAACCGGCCTCGCGCTCGCCGCGTCGGCCGGCGTGCTTGCCGCGGCGCTCGCGCCCGCGTCGGCCCTGGCCGCGACCTCCGACACCGGCGGCGCTGCACGCAACCCGGACGACTCGACGACGGCGCTGCGCCAGTCGATCGTCTCCGGTCCCGCGAAGAACGTGATCCTCCTCATCGGGGACGGGATGGGCGACAGCGAGATCACCGTCGCCCGCAACTACCAGTACGGGGCGGCCGGGATGCTGCCGGGCATCGACGCACTGCCCCTAACCGGCCAGTACACGACCTACTCGCTCTACAAGGACGGCGCGAACAAGGGCAAGCCGGACTACGTGCCCGACTCGGCCGCCACCGGCACCGCCTGGGCGACCGGCACCAAGTCGTACGACAACGCGGTCTCGGTCGACATCGACGGCACCCCGCACGCCACCCTGCTCGAGCTCGCGCGCGCCAACGGGCTGCGCACCGGCAACGTGAGCACGGCCGAGATCCAGGATGCGACGCCCGCCGTCGAGGTCGCGCACGTCGGCGCCCGCTCCTGCTACGGCCCCGACAGCGCCTCCTGCGGCGCGGACGCCCTCGTCAACGGCGGCCTCGGCTCGATCAGCGAGCAGCTGCTCGACGCCCGGGCCGATGTGACGCTCGGCGGCGGGTCGACCTCCTTCGGCCAGACGGCCAAGGCGGGCGCCTGGAAGGACAAGACCCTCTTCGACCAGGCCCAGGAGCGCGGGTACCAGGTCGTCGGCGACGCCGCGGGCCTGGCCGGGGTCACCGAGGCGAACCAGCAGAAGCCGCTGCTCGGCCTGTTCACGCCCGGCAACTTCCCCACCCGGTACTCCTCGACCACGGCGACGGTCGGCGGCGCCGACGCGGCGCCTGTCACCTGCACGCCCAATCCCGCCCGACTGTCCACCGATCTCTCGCTGGCGTCGCTCACGAACAAGGCGATCTCGCTGCTCGACAAGCCCGGCGGGTCCGGCTTCTTCCTGCAGGTGGAGGGCGCGAGCATCGACAAGCGCGACCACTCCGCCGACGCGTGCGGCCAGATCGGCGAGACCGTCGACCTCGACGAGGCCGTGCAGGCTGCTCTCGCGTTCGCCGAGAAGGACGGCAACACGCTCGTCATCGTGACCGCCGACCACGCGCACACCAGCCAGATCGTCGACAGCACGCCGCCCGCGACGCTCAGCACCGCGCTGACCACGGCCGACGGCACCGTCATGAAGGTCGCCTACGGCACCGCGGCGGCCGGCGGCTCGCAGCAGCACACCGGCGCCCAGCTGCGCATCGCCGGCTACGGTCCCGGCGCTGCCGACGTGGTCGGGCTGACCGACCAGACCGACACGTTCTTCACCATCTCGCGCGCCCTCCAGCTCGAACGCAGCTACGCCGCGCTGAGCGCCCGGGCGTCGGTCGCCCTGGACGCGACGTCGGTGAAGCCCAGCGACCCGATCTCGGTGACGCTCTCGGGCTTCAACGGCGACCGCCAGGTCGCGGGCGTCGTGAAGTCGGACCCGGTCGACCTCCCGCGCACCGACGTCATCTCGGGCGCGGCCACGATCGCGGCCATCGCCCCAACGGAGCTGGGACGCCACACGATCACGATCACCGGCGCCCAGAGCGGCGCGAGCGTCACCGTCCCGTTCGAGGTGACCGCGGACGGACAGCCGTCGGGCGCCCTCCCCGCCGCGGGAGGCCCGGGCAGCGGCACCGGAACCGGCACGACCGCCGCCGGTTCGCTCGCCTCGACCGGCTCGGTCGTGGCGCCGATCATCGCGATCGTCGCCCTGGCGCTCATCCTCGCCGGGTACCTCCTGGTGGCGCGGCGCCGCCGCCTGGGCGGCCTGCCGCAGTAACGCCGCGGCGCGCGAGACGCACCCACCCCGCCGGGTGGGCGCGTCGGCGCGTCCCGCCGAGAGGTGACATCGTGTCGCACCTCGGGGCGCGCGAGGCGCGGGTCAGGGGTTCTCGTACGTGCCGTCGAGGCGGGCGCGCGCGACGACGTGGCCGTTCAGTGCACGAACGACGTCCTCCAGGCCGAAGGACTCGGGGAGGTCGAGCCGGCGATCCGCGGCGAACAGCTGGAAGACGTACGCGTGCGGGCCGTGCGACGGCACCGGCATCGGGCCGTGCCAGCCGCGGGAGCCGAGGGAGCCGCGACCGTACGAGACGCCCTGCGGCGGGGTGCGGCGGGCGAGCGCACCCTCCGGGAGGCCGCCGAGCGCCGGATCGATGCCGCGCGCGATCGTGTGCACCGCGGGCGTTGAACGCGGAGCGTCGGGATCCTCCACGATGAGGACCAGCTCTTCGGCGGCGGCCGGCGGAGACGTCCAGGCGAGCGCGGGCGAGAGGTCCTGTCCGAACAGCCGGCCCTTGTACTCCGGCGGGATCGGGGCGCCGTCGGCGAAGGCGGGACTGGTCAGTGCGAACGACTCGGGCGCCTGGAGGCCGGCGCGCTCCCAGGCCACCCTGTCGTGGCCGGCGCGGTGGTCGCGCAGCGCGCGTCCGATGGGATTCGGCATGCGAGTGCGTCCTCGGCTCAGCGGTCGGGGTCGACGACGAGCTCGACTTCGATCTCGTCGCCTGCGCCGCGGCCGGTGTTCTTGCGGGTCTCGGCGTTGAACGAGACCAGGTAACGGCCTCCCATCACGCCGATCGTGGTCCGATAGCTGTAACCGCCGTCGATGGTGACAATGACGGGGACGCGCTTGCCGCGGTCGAACCCGAGCACGATCTCCTCGGGGACCACGATGCCGACGTTGTTGCCGCCGGTCGGTTCGAGCACGGTGCGGAAGACGGTCATCGGACCTCCAGCGTCGGGATGCCGCGTCAGGATGCGACAAGCCGACCCTACCGCCGTCAGGGGCAGGCGTGCGCGACGCGCAGGGCGCCCGACTCAGGGGATGTACGACGCGTCCGGGCCGGTCTCGCCCGTGTTCTCGCGCGGCTGGTCCCGCAGTTCGCTGAGCTCGGCCACCGCGCTCTCGATCGCGTCGAGCGCGAGCCGCAGCGGTTCCGCCCAGGCGCCGGAGGCCGCGGCGGGCGCGCCCGTCGCCGCCGCGAGCTTCGCGCGCGCCTCGCGGATGGCCGCCTCAGCCGTCTCCAGATTGTCCATGCCCGTATTGTCGCCCCGTCGCGAGCACGGGTCGAGGGGCGAGCCTCCTGCGCACCAACCACACGGTGTCGCGCGCGAACGACTCGAGGAGGAGCGCCAGGGCCGCCGCGACGAGCAGGGCGTCGATGCGCGGCAGGAGGCCGCTGGCCGCGACGGCCAGCGCGATGCCGGCGAACGCCGTCACCACCTTGCGCCAGTAGCGGTACGGCAGCGTCGCCCGCATCCACGGCAGCGCCCAGCCCGCTGCGATGAACGCGTAGCGGAGCGCCCCGATCGCGATCACCCAGCCCCCGAGCGCCGGCGCCGCATACACGCTCAGCACGAGCAGCAGGAACGCATCCACCTCCATGTCGAACCGTGCGCCCAGCTCGCTGGTAGATCCGGTGCGGCGGGCGACCCAGCCGTCCACCGCGTCGAGCGCCAGAGCCGGCGCGACGAGGCCGACCAGCAGGGCGACAGGGATGGGGTCGGTGAACGACGCCACCACCAGCCCGGTGATCACGCCGACGAGAGCGGACCGCATCGAGGTCACCATGTTCGCCGGACCGAACCGCTCCGATCGGCGCCGCTGCAGGCCCCGGATCACCAGCGCGTTCGAGATCGCGAGGTAGGCCACCGCTGCGAGCCGGCCCGACGCCGGCAACGGCATCATCCACCAGCGCAGCTCGAGTTCGCACGCCAGGAGCACGACCATCGCGCCCGCCGCGGCCCAGCCGATCGCCGCGAGTTGAACCCTTTTCACGTGAGCCTCGTGTCTCGTCTGTAACGCCACCGCACTGTCAACCCTTGTGTTGAGCGGCCTTGTGTTTACACGCTGCACGTGGACGGATGGTTCAGAGAGGGGTGATGACGTGCTCGAAGCCACCGCGTTCTGGGTCGAGGAACCCGAGGTCGGCGCCCTGCGGCGTCAGCCCGTTCCCGACGCCGCCGACGGCGAGGTGCGCGTGCGCACGCTGTTCACGGGGGTCAGCCGCGGCACCGAGTCGACGGTGTTCGGAGGCCGCGTTCCCGCGAGCCAGCGCGAACGGATGCGGGCGCCGTTCCAGGAGGGCGACTTTCCCGGGCCGGTCAAATACGGCTACCTCAACGTCGGCACGGTCGAGCAGGGGCCTCCCGAGCTCGCGGGCCGCACGGTGTTCGCCCTGTATCCGCACCAGTCGGCGTACGTCGTCCCCGCCTCCGCCGTCGTGCCGGTGCCGAACGGGGTCCCTGCGCGACGCGCCGTGCTCGCCGGCGCCGTCGAGACCGCGGTGAACATCCTGTGGGATGCGGGCCCGCTCGTCGGGGACCGTATCACCGTCGTGGGGGCGGGTATGGTCGGGTGCTGTCTCGCCCGGCTCGCACGCGGCGTCCCGGGCACCGAGGTGACGCTGGTCGATGTGGACCCGGCGCGCCGATCGATCGCCGACACCCTCGGCGTCGACTTCCGGGTGCCGGACGACGCCCCGCACGGCCAGGACCTCGTCGTCAACACGAGCGGGTCGGAGGCCGGGCTGCGGCTCGCGCTCGAGACGGCCGTGACCGAGGGCGTGATCGTGGAGGCGAGCTGGTACGGCGATCGTGCCGTGAGCCTTCCGCTGGGCGAGGACTTCCACTCCCGCCGGCTCACCATCCGCTCCAGCCAGGTGGGGGCGGTGCCGCCCGCGCGCCGCGACCGCCGCAGCACCACCGACCGCCTCGCGCTCGCCCTCGACCTGCTGGGCGACGCGGCCTTCGACCGGCTGCTGACCGGCGAGTCGTCGTGGCGCGACCTGCCCGACGTGCTCTCCCGGCTCGCCTCCGACCCGGGTGCCGAACTCTGCCACACGATCGACTGGAGGGATGCCTGATGCCGTTCACGGTCACCGTGCGCGATCACCTGATGGTGGCGCACAGCTTCACCGGAGAGGTCTTCGGGCCGGCCCAGCGCCTCCACGGCGCGACCTTCGTCGTGGACGCGAGCTTCGGTGCCGACGAGCTGGACGCCGACGGCGTCGTCGTCGACATCGGGCGGGCGACTGCGGCGCTCGCCGAGATCACCGGAGCTCTGACCTACCGCAACCTCGACGACGACCCGGAGTTCGCCGGCACCAACACGACGACCGAGGTGCTCTGCCGCGTGATCGCGGATCGCCTGGCGGAACGCGCCGCCGCGGGCGAGCTCGGCAGGGCGACCGGGCTGACCTCCGTCTCGGTGACACTGCACGAGTCGCACATCGCGTGGGCGAGCTATGAGCGGTCGCTGTGAGGACGGTGTCGCCGTGAACGAGCCGCGGACGGTGTCCTTCGTGGTGCCCGACGCGATCGACGACGCGGCGCGGGTCAGCGGCGGCAACGTCTACGACCGTCGGCTGCGCGACGGCCTGCGGGCCGACGGCTGGGAGGTGCGCTCGGTGCCCGTCACCGATCGCGGCGACGGGTGGACCGCCCGCGCACTCGCGCAGCTGCCCGATGGCGCGCTGACGCTCGTCGACGGCCTGCTGGCGACGCGCGAACCCGAGGCGCTGATCGCTCACGCCAAACGCCTCCGTCTCGTCGTCCTCGTGCACATGGTCGCCGGTGCGATCGGCGACGCGGGGCTGACGGCGCTGCGCGGCGCACGCCGCATCATCACGACCAGCGACTGGACGCGGTCGGAGCTGCTCGCGCAGGACGCCGCCCGCCCGCAGCGCATCGCCGTCGCCCACCCCGGCGTCGACCCCGCGCCGGCGACGGAGGCCTCCCCGTCGGGAGGCCGGCTGCTGTGCGTCGCGGCGATCGCGCCGCACAAGGGGCAGGACCTCCTCGTGCGCGCCCTGATCGGCTTCGCCGACCGGGACGACTGGACGTGCACGATCGTCGGGTCGCCCCGTGTCGACCCGGACTTCGCTGACGCCCTGAAGACGCAGGTCGACACGGTCGGGCTGAGCGACAGGATCCGGTTCCCCGGCGTGCTGACGGGCCGCGACCTGGAGGCGGCGTACGCCGAAGCCGACCTGATGGTCCTGCCCTCCCGGACGGAGAGCTACGGCATGGCGGTGGCGGAGGCGCTCGCCCACGGCGTCCCGGTGCTCGCGACCGCGGTCGGCGGCCTCCCCGAGGCGATCGCCGTGCCGCAGGCGGCGGTGCTCGTGCCGCCCGACGACGTATGGGCGCTGCACGTCGTGCTTCAGCAGTGGTGGGCCGACCCCGTGCGGCGGCGAGCGCTCACGTCCGCAGCGCGCGACTCGCGGCAGGCGGGACGATCGTGGCGTTCCACGGCGGCGCTGGTCTCGGCCGCGCTCGCCGCGGCGCTCGAAGACGCCGGGGAGACGCAGGCGGTGAGATCGTGAGCGAAGTCCTCGAGGTCAGCGTCGACTGGCTGTCGCTGCGCGAGCCGGAGGACGCCCGCGCCCGCGCCGGCGTGCTCGCGGACGCCGTGCCGGGGCTGCTCGGTGCCGGTCGCGGTGACGCCGGCGACCGCCGTCGGGTCGTGGTGCACGACCTCGGCAGCGGCACGGGCTCGATGATGCGCTGGCTCGCCCCGCGACTGCCCGGACCGCAGACCTGGGTCTTGCACGACTGGAACCCCGCCCTCGTCGCCCGCGCGTCGGAGGGCCGGCGCCCGCGCGACGCGTCGGGCCGGCCGGTTGAGCTGCGCTCGCGCATCGGCGAGCTCGACGCACTGGACCCCTCCGCTCTCGACGGCGCCTCCCTGGTCACGGCCTCCGCACTGCTGGACGTGCTGACAGCAGCAGAGGCCCACGCCATCGTGGCGGCCTGCTTGTCGGCGCGAGCCCCGGTGCTGCTGTCGCTGAGCGTCACCGGCGACGTGGAGCTGACGCCGTGGGACGCCCGCGACATCCGCTTCGCCCGGGCGTTCAACGCCCACCAGCGCAGGGAGGTCGCCGGCCGCCGGCTGCTCGGTCGGTACGGCGCACCGATCGTGCTCGGGCTGTTCCGCCAGGCGGGGTGGCGGGTGCGCACCGCGCTGACGACCTGGCGGCTCGACGCGCGCGACCGCCTGCTGCTCGCCGAGTGGTTCGATGGCTGGACGGACGCCGCCCTGGAGCAGGAGCCCGCGTTGCGTCGCGAAGCGGCGGGCTACCGGCAGCTGCGCCGGGCGCAGCAGGAGCGCGGGAAGCTCTCCGCGGTCGTGTACCACCTCGATCTGCTGGCGTGGCCGCGATGAGTCTCCGACTGGCTGCAGAGGCCCGGAATCCGGAGGCGCCCGAGGGCACCCCGCCCGCGATCGCATCCGCGTTCGCACGGGCGCTCGGACACGCAGGCCGGATCCTCAGGACGCGCGGGTTCCGCATCACAGTGCGGACGGTCGTGGGCGTGGCGGTGCTGGTGGCGATCGTGCTGCGGGTCGGAGCCGAACCGTTCATCCACGGCCTCCTGAGCCTCGACCTCACCGCCGTGATCGCCGCCGTCGTGCTCTTCGCCGTCGCGACGGCGGCCGCCGCGTGGCGCTGGACCCTGATCGCCCGTCGACTCGGCGCCGCGCTGCGCTGGCGCACGGCCGTCGGCATGTACTACCGATCGCAGCTGGTCAACTCCCTGCTCCCCGGCGGGGTCATCGGAGATGTGCAGCGCGTCGTCGACCACGGCCGCGCGTCGGCCCGGAACGGAGGAGCCGGGCTCGGCGCGGCCGCCCGGGCCGTCGCGATCGAGCGCGTCCTGGGTCAGGCCGTGCAGTTCGTGCTCACGATCGGCGTGCTGGCGCTGGCCGGGGCGGAGTTCGAGGGCGTCCTGCTCCCGTGCATCGGCATCGGGCTCTCGGTCGTCGCCGCGGGGGTCGCCGTCGCGCTCCGCAGCGAGCGGGTGCGACGCGCGCTGCGCAGGGAGGCCCGTGAGCTGCGCGCCGGCCTCGGCTCCCTGCCCGTGAGCGCCCACGCCGTCGCGGCCTCCATCGTCGTGTTCGGCTGCCACCTCGCGATCTTCGCCGTCGCCGCGACCGCCGTCGGGGCCGCCGTTCCGCCGGGGCGGCTGCTCGCGCTCGGCACGGTCGTGCTGCTCGCCGCCGCCGTCCCGTTCAACATCGGCGGGTGGGGGCAGCGGGAGGGCGCGGCGGGCTGGGCGTTCGCGGTCGCCGGCTTCGGCGCCGCGGCCTGCATCTCGGCCGCGACGCTGTACGGCGTGCTCGCCCTCCTGGCCGTCGCTCCCGGTGCCGCCGTCGCGTGGCTGGCGCCCCTCGTCGGGAGGAGGCGCGGTCGATGAGCGCGCCCATTCCCGCGACGGTCGGACCGGTCGCCCGCGCCGCCTTCGCGGAGGAGACTGCGGTCATGAGCGACCTGCCGTACGTCACCCTCAGCTGCTGCGTCTCCCTCGACGGCTACCTCGACACCGCCCGGCCCCCCAAGCTCGCCCTGTCGAACGCCGCCGATTTCGACCGGGTGGACGAGGTCCGAGCTCAGAACGACGTCATCCTCGTCGGGGCGCGTACGGTGCGGCGCGACGATCCGCGCCTCCTGGTGCGCAGCAGCGAACGGCAGGACCGGCGGGAGGCCGAGGGCCGCTGCCGCACGCCGTGGAAGGCGACGGTGACGCTGTCGGGCGACCTCGACCCTGCCGCCCGGTTCTTCACGCTCGGCGACACCACGAAGCTCGTCTACTGCCCGCGCGGCGTCGCCGACGCCCTCCGCCGCCGGCTCGGCACCCTCGCGACCGTCGTGGCTCTCGGCGACGAGCCGACGATGCCTGCCGTCCTCGCCGATCTCGGCGAGCGCGGTGTGCGTCGGCTGATGGTCGAGGGCGGAGGCACAACACTGACGGAGTTCCTCGCCGCCGACCTCGTCGACGAGCTTCACCTCGCGGTCGCCCCGTTCTTCGTCGGCGACCCCGACGCCCCGCGATTCGTCCGCGACGCGGACTTCCCGTGGACGAGCGACCACCGGGCACGACTGGTGGAGGCCCGACCGATCGGCGATGTCGTCCTGCTCCGCTACGCGCGCTCGGAGCGCGTCGACGTGTGGCCGCCCGGCGCCGGGCGGACCTGATGCGCCGGACGAGCTCCCCACAGGGCGCACCCTCGCGCGCCCGGTCGGCGACCGTGACCATCCTGTCGGCGGTGACCGTCTTCGTCGCCGCCGTCGCGCCCGGACTGATCGACTCCGGTTCTCCGCTCGCGCTCCTCCGCCTCCCGCTCGACTGCCTTGTCGTGATCGTGGTGCTGGTCGTGCTGCCGTGGCGCTGGGCGCGCCGCACCGTGGCATCCGTCGCCGCCGCGCTGCTCGTGGCGGCGACCGTCCTCGCCGGGCTCGACCGGGTCTTCCTCGCGACGGTCGGCCGTCCGTTCGACGTCGTGTCCGGATGGTCGGAGCTCGGAGACGGCTACGGTGTCGTCACCGATTCCGCCGGGTCGGCCGGCGCGCTGGCGCTGCTGGTGCTGGTCGCCATCCTGGCCGCTGCGGCGACGATCGCGATCGCGGCCTTGCTGCTGCGGCTGGCCCGCGTGCTCGCGCTGCGGCGGCGCGCCAGCCTGATCGGCGCCTCGGCGCTGACGGCCGGCTGGCTGGTGCTGGCACTCGTCGGCGCCCAGCTCGTCGCCGGCGAGCCGGTAGCCGCGGCGGACTCGGTCTCGGCGGCGACCGCGAGCGTCGGCCAGGTGGAGGTCGCCGCCCGCGACCGGGCCGTCTTCGAGCGGTCGGCCGCGAGCGACCCGTACGCGCAGCTGCCCGCGGCCGACCTCCTCACCGGCCTGAAGGGCAAGGACGTGCTCGTCGTGTTCGTCGAGAGCTACGGGCAGGTCGCCGTGCAGGGCACGTCGTTCTCGCCGGGGGTGGATGCCGTCCTCCGGCGCGGGAACACCGACCTCGCCGCGCACGGCTACTCCGAGCGCAGCGCCTTCCTGACGTCATCGACCTTCGGCGGGATCAGCTGGCTCGCGCACTCCACACTGCAGACCGGGCTCTGGATCGACTCGCAGCAGAAGTACGACCAGGTGACGTCGACGACGCGGTTCACGCTGAGCGACGCCTTCCGCAAGGCGGGCTGGCAGACGCTGAGCGACGTGCCGTCCGACACCGAGCCGTGGCCGGTCGGGAGCTCGTTCTACCACTTCGGAAAGCAGCTCAACGCGACCAACGTCGGGTATCGCGGGCCCCGCTTCAGCTATGCGCGGGTGCCCGACCAGTACACGTGGGCCTACCTCCAGCAGCACGAGCTGGGCGTGCCGCACGCGCCGCTCATGGCCGAGATCGACCTCGTGTCGTCGCACACCCCGTGGACGCCGCTGCCGCGGCTGCTGCCCTGGGACGCCATCGGCGACGGCTCGGTCTACGACCCGCAGCCGGGCGAGGGACTCGCGCCCGGCGTGGTCTGGCAGGACCCGCGGCACGTGCAGCAGCTGTACGGCCGGTCGGTCGAGTACACCATGGGAGCGCTGTTCTCGTTCCTGACCGCGTTCGACGACCCGAACCTCGTCGTCGTCGTGCTCGGCGACCACCAGCCGGCCACGGTGGTCAGCGGCGTCGGCGCGAACCACGAGGTGCCGATCAGCATCATCGCGAAGGACCCGACCGTCATCGACCGGATCGGCTCGTGGAAGTGGCAGCCCGGCGTGCTCCCGACCTCCACCGCGCCGGTCTGGAGGATGGACGCCTTCCGCGACCGCTTCCTCGCGGCCTACGGCCCCTGACGCCGCCCGCGCGCCGCGCGACGCGCCGCGCCGCCCGAGGGGCGCCTTAGTGCCCCTAAACCCGTACTTTAGGGGCGTTTGGGCGCCCCTCGGCGGCCCCTCGCCTGCGGCGCGGTCGGGAACGAGTGCCACGTGGCCGGAGCGAGCCATCCGAGCCCATGCCCGCTGGGCGCGAGGGGCGCACGAGGGGCGCGCGAGAGGTGCGCGAGGGGCGCGTTGGTGCCCCCAAACCCGCGTTTTTGGGGCGCTTGGGCGCCCCTCGGCGGCCCCTCGCTTGCGGCGGGTGGGATGATGCAGCGTCCGTGCTAGCGCGACGACCGGGCCGGCGAGCACGAGGCCACGCGAAGGGTGGACGAGGGGCGCACGGGCCACGCGAGGGGGGGACGAGGGGCGCGTTGGTGCCCCCAAACCCGAGTTTTGGGGGCGTTTGGGCGCCCCTCGGCGGCCCCTCGTCGGCCCCTCGTCGACCCTTCGGTGGCGCCCGGGGGCGCTCGGCTACGGTTCGGGCGGGAAGGAGTTGCGGGCGGCGAGCACGACGACCAGGCCGGCGAGCACGAGCGCGGCTCCGGCGAACGGGAGCCAGCCGAGTCCCGGCCCGGCGAGCACCGCCGCGCCCACGGCCGCCCCCGCCCCGATGCCGATGTTCGCGGTGGAGTTGATGAGCGCGCCGATCACCTCAGGCGTCGCCCCTCTGGTGCGGATCGCCGCCGTCTGGAACACCGACGCCATTCCCCCGAAGCCGGCGCCCCACACCACGGCGGCCGCCAGCACTCCGACGAGCGCGGGGAAGGCGACGCCGACGCCGACCATGCCGACGATCACGGTGCAGAGCAGGATGAGCACGGTCGCACGCGGGCGGCGGTCCAGTGTCGCAGCGGCGAACCAGGTGCCGATCAGCCCGACCGCGCCCATCCCGAGCAGCACCGGACCGATCGCGGCCGCAGGCAGTCCCGTCGCCAGCAGCAGCACCGAGACGAACGTGTAGACGGTGAACTGGCCCAGATACACGACGGCGTTCGCCCCCGACACGATGGCCAGCCGCGTGCGCCGGGCTCCGGCCCCCGACCCCTGGTGAGCGGTCCCGCCTCCCGGCACCGGCGGCAGCAGCACCCCGACGATCACGCAGGAGAGGGCGCAGACCCCGGCGAGCAGTCCGAACGCCGCGCGCCAGCCCAGCGCGGTGCCGAGTGAGGTGGACAGCGGCACGCCGAGCACGAAGCCCGCCGCAGCCCCGGCGGTGACCAACGCGAGTGCGCGGCCGGTGAACTCGGTGCGCACCAGGCGGGAGGCGTACCCGATGCTCACCGAGAAGAAGAGGGCGTGGGCGATCCCGCCGAACGCCCGCCCCGCAGCCAGGACGCCGAAGTTCGGCGCGACGGCCACCATCGCATTGCCCACGGTGTAGGCGACGAGGGTGGCGAGCAGCAGCCCCTTGCGCGAGAACCGCGCCGTCGACAGCGTGAGCGGCACCGCGAGCACCGCCACCATGAAGGCATACACCGTGACGAGCAACCCGGCGATGGAGTCGGACACCCGCACATTCCCGCCGATGGCGGGCAGCAACCCGACCGGCAGCATCTCGGTGGTCACCGCGAGGAACGTCGCCAGCGTCAGGGCGGCCAGTCCCCCGGCGGCATCGCGCACGGTTCCGGGATTCCAGGCCGACGCGGGAGGCATGGTTGCGATGCTAGCCCTGGTCGGCGACGCGCCCCTCGCCGCCGTGACGCGATTGAACCTATCCTGATGCTCGTTCGTGTTCCCGATGAGGCCTTCGCCCCGCAAGGCCCGGACCGGAAGCGGGTAGCACCATGACCGAAGCCAGACAGGGTCCCGTGTGGGCCCTGCGCATCCTCAGTGCGATCGTCCTCGCCCTGACGGGCGCCATCCACTTGTTCCTCATCTTCGACGGCGTCGGCGGACTGCTCGGCACGCTGTTCGTGCTCAACGGCATCGCCGGAATCGTCCTCGCGGTCGGCATGCTGGTACTGCGGGGCACCTGGCTGCGCATCGCCACCATCCTGTCGCTGCTCTTCCTGATCGCGAGCCTCGCGGCCCTGCTGCTCGCCCTCACGGTCGGCCTGTTCGGCATCACCGAGGTGTGGAGCTTCACCCTCGTGCCCGAGACCGTGGTCGTCGAGGCGATCGGGATCGTGGTGCTGGCGATCACGTCCGGCGTGACGCTGCGGCGGCGGGCGCAGGTGGCACAGGGCTGATCGAACCGGCGTAGGGCGTCACAGGCAACAGGCGCCGCAGGCGGGGAACCACCTCACTTCGCGGCACCTCCCATAGCCGGTGCCTCACTCCGCCGACGCAGACCGATCGCCCTGAGCCGCGCACCAGGCGGCGATCTGCGCGCGGGAGCGGAAGCCGAGCCGCAGCCGGATGCGTTCCGCGGTCCCTCGGCCGAGCGCTCGTCGATGTCGAGGCGCGCGGCTGCGACAGGAGGCCGGCTTCGCGCCCGACCCGATCGCGCTGCCTGCGCTGAGGGGGCGCTGAGGGGCGCTGAGGGGGCGCCCAAGGGCGCCTTACGGCCCTCAAAACCCGCGGGAAGAGGCGTGTGGGCGCCCTTCGGCCGCCCCTCGCGCACGCGCGGGCGGGCGGGCGGGCAGGCTCAGGAGTCCTTGCCGACAGCGGGCTCGCCGACGAACTGGTGCGCCTCGGCGGCGAGCTCCGGCCAGTCGTCGGAATCGTCGATCGACACCCAGGCGCCCTTCGGCTCGGCGCGACCGGCGGCGACCGGCGCGGCGACGTCCCGGCCGACCAGGTCGGCAGCACGTGCCTCCGGCAGGTCGACCACGAGCGAGCCCGCGTCGACGTAGGCGAAGAGCCGGCCGCGCACGTGGAGGCCGGTCGCGGTCAGCGACACGTCGAGGTCGGGGTCGTTGAGCAGCTGGGTGGTGAGCAGGTCGAAGGCGACGACGGGGCTGTCGGTCATGGGAGTCCTCTCGGTCGGGTCGGCCTCCATCGAGGTCCGCCTCCATAGAACCGGATTCCGTCGCCGGCGGCTAGCTGCTGCGGTCGGCGCGTAACGGCCCTCATTCCGCGCGGATAAGGGCGCGCAGCACGCCTCCGGCCTCTACTTCGCGGCGCTGGAGAACGACGGCAAGCTGTACGCCTACGCGCTCAACGGCGACCACTCCTTCCACCGCGTCGCCGTGGTCGACACCGGCATGGGCCACGTCATGGACGTGCAGTTCGACGCCGACACCCAGCGGATCTGGGCTCTGTGCGACAACACCTGCGGCGTCGTCTCGACCCTGCTGAAGGTGGATACGACCGGCGCGATCGTCCCCGACGTCGCCTACAGCAAGCCCGCCGGCCTCCCTGTCGACAACCTGGAGGGCTTCGCCCTGGCGCCGAACTCGACCTGCGTCGACGGCACGAAGGAAGCCGTCTGGTCCGACGACGGCATCTACGGCACGGGCACCGGCAGCGCCACCGAGGGCCACGCGCTCTACAGCGGCCGGGTCGACTGCGACCTCCGCCTCGGCTCGCAGGGCGTGCCGAAGCCGGTCGCGTGGGACTCGAAGAAGGTCTACTTCAGCGGCGACTCGGTGAGTTACGACGGCTCCGTCTACCAGGCGCTCTGGTACACCTCGGGCGAGGCTCCCGGGTCGAAGAAGAACGGCGCGTGGTCCCAGCTCGCGATCGCCGCCGACGGGCACACGCTGTGGACGGTCACCCGCCCTTTCAACACGGGCGACGTGGTGGTCTACCAGAACCGCGTGTTCACGGCCCTCTGGTACACGCGCGGCACCACCCCGGGTGTCGCCGGCGGTCCGTGGAGCGAGATCGTGACGCCGAGCACGCCGGGCGGCATCCCCGCCTGGAGCAGCGCCACCGTCTACACCGGCGGCGAGAAGGTCACCTACCAGGGCCACACGTACCAGGCCCAGTGGTATTCAACCGGCACGCCCCCCCCGCACCCAAAACAGCGCCTGGAAACTCCTCTCCTAAAACGGAACCCGCGCGAGACGCGCCCGCGATCTCCTCTAAGGCGCCACCTGAGAGGAGATCGGCGGGCGCGTTTCCTGTTCTGTACAGGGAAGCCTCCAGGCCACGTCATCCACAGCGGACTAGCGTGAGGCCCAGGAGGTGCCTCGCATGCGCAAGATCGTGGTGTACGAGCTGCTCTCGCTCGACGGGGTGGCGGAGGATCCGGACGAGTTCATCACCGACTGGGATGACGCGATGGACGCGGAGCTCGGCGCGGTGATCGCGTCGCAGGATGCGGTGATCCTCGGCCGGCGCAGCTACGACGAGTGGTCGCGGTTCTGGCCGACGGCCGCGATCGAGCCGTTCGCCTCGTTCATCAACACCGTCGAGAAGCACGTCGTGACCTCGTCGCCCCTCGACGGGGGCTGGACGAACGCTGCGGCCGTCGACGGCGACCCGGTCGCTTTCGCGCGGCGCCTCATGGAGGGCGACGGCGGCGACATCGGAGTGCACGCGAGCATCACGGTCGCGCGGACGCTCTTGGCCGCCGGTGTCGTCGACGAGCTCCGGCTCGTGATCGCGCCGCGGGTGGCCGGCGTCGGCCGGAGGCTGCTCGACGATCTCCCGGCGATGCGCCTGGAGACGCTCCGAACGGTCACCTCCGCGACCGGCCACCTCCTCGTGGACTACCGCATCCTCCACTGAAGGGCCGCCGAGGGGCGAGTAGAGGCCCTTTCGGGAGCGCTTTAGGGGCGTTTGGGCGCCCTTCGGCCGGAGGGACGCGTCAGGCGGCGAGGTGGAAGGTGCTGGCGAAACGCGTCAGGAGGTCGCCCGGGCCGCGGAGCACCTCCACGACGCCGGTCTCGATGGCGCGCGCCGGGGCGAGCTCCCCGGAGATGAGCCGGTGCAGCCCGGGTCCGCTCGCGAAGGCGAGGTCGACCGGGCCGTCGCCGCGGGTCACCGCCAGCGTCGGGCCCTCCACGCGGATGAGGAGGCCGCCCTCCCCGAAACGTGCGCCGTACGCCGTCGCCGGCAGTGCGGCGGCAACCTGCGGCTGGAACGCGGTGCGGAGCGAGATCGCCATCGAGTCCGGGGTGACGATCTGCTCGTCCCGCGGATCCTCCATCGCTTTGAACCCCCAGGCGCCGAGAGCGAGCACGATCGGCTCGAGCTCGCGGCCGTACGGCGTCAGCTCGTACAGGATGATGCGCGAGCGCGGCGCCCGGCGGATGATGCCGGCCGCCTGCAGCTCTTTGAGCCGCGCCGCCAGGATGTTGCTCGGGATGCGGGGAAGACCCGCAGCGAGTTCACCGTAGCGGCGCGGCCCGACGAGGAGATCACGGACGATGAGCAGAGCCCAGCGCTCCCCGACCAGCTCCAGGCCGCGCGTGATGCCGTCGTACTGCCCGTAGTCGCGCGCGACCATGGGCCTCAGGCCTGCTGGCTGAAGTAGGCCTCCGGGCCCTTGGCCGCGGCGACCGGGTCCATCCAGCCGAACTCGAGGACGTTGCCGTCGGGGTCGGTCAGCTGGCGCTGGTACATGAACCCGTAGTCGGCCGGTTCCTTGGTCTCGGTGCCGCCCGCGGCAAGGCCGTCGGCGATGGTGGCGTCGACGGCCTCGCGGCTGTCGAGCATGAGCGACGTCGACGCGGACACGTACTTGGACGGCTCGCCGACCGGGAGGTCGCTGAACGTCTGGTAGAACTCGCGCGTGACGATCATGAAGTAGTTGTGGTCCTCTTCCACCACTACGCACGCGGCGTTGTGGTCGGTGAAGAGCGGGTTGATGGTGAAGCCGACCGCCGAGTAGAACGCCTTCGCGCGCTCCAGATCGGTCACCGGCAGGTTGACGAACATCGTGGTCATGGTGATCCCCCTCAGGGCTCGTGTGTGAACGAGCCCATACTTGCAAAAAACAAGTGAGTCGTCAATACCCCTTCCGACCGCTCGGCTACTCGTTCAGCCGTCGCACCGTGAGCGCCTGCTCGGCGAAGCCGACGGCGCCGTCGCGGTCGTGGAGGACCGACCGCGTGACGCCCAGGCCGCTGGCGCCGAACACGACCTCGGTGTCGAGCCCCAGCCAGCCTCCGCTCGGCGCGCGGTGCAAGTGGATGGTCAGGTCGACGTTCGGGAACATCCACCGGGTCGGATGCTCGCGCACGGCCACGCCGTTGGCGGTGTCGACGAGCGTGATCCAGGCGGCGACCGGGTCGACCTCCTCGCCCTCCACGAGGGCGCAGTGCGTCGACAGCCACGCCGTTCCGCGCCCGGCCTGCGGCGGCCGGACCGCGCGCGAGTCGAGCGAGGAGACGTAGCCGCCGATCCAGTCGGCCGACATCGACCACGGCGTGGCGGTCTCGGGAGCCGGGAGCGGCTCCGGGGCGCCGCCGGCGACCTCCGCAGTGTCGAACGCCGACAGCAGCCAGGCCCGCGCCCGCACAGCGGTGCGCCCGCGGATGACGACGGTCGCCTCGACGAGCTCGATCGTGCGGCCCGGCCGGACGGTCTGGACGGCGACCTCCACCTCGTCGAGGGCGAGGAAGCCGAGGATGTCGAAGCTGATCCGGGCGAGCTGGAGCGCGGACCCGCCGGCCCCGCCAGCCGCTCCGGACCCGCCGGACCCGCCGGCGAAGCGCAGGATCTCGTGCGTGATCAGGCCGCCCAGCGGGCTGAAGTGCATCTCGTCGTCGGCCCAGGCGCCGCCCGCGTGCGCGGTGGGGGCGTACCTCCCGCCACCGAGGGGAACGAAGTACGCGTCGGGGTCGGTCTGTGCGATCAGCTCTGCATCCACGACTCCAACCTAGGCGCAGGGAGCACAGCAGGGAGAGACTGGAGGCATGAGCAGAGAGAAGCGAGAGCGGGAGGCCGACGCGGAGGCGCGCGCTCAGGCGGCGCAGGCGGTGGAGGCCACCGAGACGGACGACGACTTCGTGGACGCCGACGAGGCGCTGGAATCCGAGGAGGAGCCGGGCTAGCCGCCGCGCTCGCACGGCCGCGGCCGACCCCGCCCCGTCACAACCGCGGGTCGACCGGTTCGGACTCCATCGCGAGCACCGCGAACACCGCCTCGTGCACCCGCCAGAGCGGTTCGCCGTCCACGAACCGGTGGAGCGACTCGAGACCCAGGGCGTACTCGCGCAGCGCCATCGACCGCTTGTGGCCGACGTTGCGTTCCCGCAGCCGCTCCAGGCTGGACTCCTCGGTGTAGTCGGGACCGTAGATGATGCGCAGGTACTCGCGCCCGCGCACCTTGATCCCCGGCTGCGCCAGCCCGCGCTCGGTGCGCACCAGACCGGCCGCGGGTTTGACGACCATGCCCTCCCCGCCGGCCTCCGTCAGCGCCGTCCACCACTCGACCGCCGCGTCGACCGAACGGGTGTCGTCGAGGTCGACCGCTATGTGCCGCGTCGCCCGGATCAGCGCCGGGTTCGCCTCGACCAGCCGGTCGGCGAGCGCCAGATGCCAGGCGTGCTCCCGTTCCGCGTACACGCCGCCGGCGCCGGCGAGCACCTGGAACGGTGCGAGCTGCACGCCGTCGATGCCGTTCGTGCGGCGCACGTAGCGGCGGTAGGCGTCGGTGTAGAGCGCTGCGTCGGCCTCCCGCCTGCGGGTCCGGTGCAGGACCGCCGCGACGTCGAGCCCGCGCGCGGCCGCGCGCTCCAGCGCCGTGACCGCAGCGGGCAGCGCGGACGCCGCCGCCGCACCGACGGCGGCGTACTGCTCGCGGATGAGCGCTCCGGCCTTCAGCGACCAGGGCAGGATCTCGCCGTCGAGCAGCAGCCAGTCGGTGTCCAGCTCGTCCCAGAGACCGGCGCGCGCGACGGCGTCGTGCACACCGGAGAGGAACAGCTCCTCGTCGTGGCGATCAGGGAAGAACCGGCGGCCCGTGCGCGTGTGGACGATGCCGCGCCAGCCGGGCTCCGCCCCGAACCGGGTGCCGTCGCGGGTGACGAGCGTGATCGCGCGCGAGCCCATGTGCTTCTCCTCGGCGATGAGGCGCGTCACGCCGCTCGTGCGGTAGGCCCCGAACGCCTCATCCGGGTGCTCCAGCAGCCCAGGACGGGACGACGGCGCGGGAGGCGACATCGTCGGAGGCAGATACAGGAGCCAGCGCGGATCCACCGCCCAGCGGCTCATCGTCTCCAGCGCCCCGAGCGCGAACTCGGGCCGCAACCGGATCCTCCCGGAGCTGCGCGTCTCGACGACCGGCGTGTCCAGCACGTCCTCGATGCGCAGGACGTCGTCCTCCCGGTCGGCCGAGGTGTCCGCGGCGAGCGCGAAGGGGCGCACCGGCTCGCTCCAGACCCGCTCGGCCGGAACCGACACGACCTCGTTCTCGGGGTACCGCAGCGCGGTCAGCGCGCCGCCGAAGACGCATCCGGTGTCGAGGCACATCGTGTTGTTGACCCACTCGGCACGCGGCACCGGCGTATGGCCGTACAGGACCGTCGCCGATCCTCGGTAGTCGCGCGCCCAGTCGAGACGCACCGGGAGGCCGTACTCGTCCTTCTCGCCGGTCACGTCGCCGTACAGCGCGAACGCCCGCACGCGGCCCGACGCCCTGCCGTGGTACTGCTCGGGCAGACCTGCGTGCGCGACGACCAGCCTGCCGCCGTCGAGGACGAGGTGCGAGACCAGTTCGCGGCAGAACTCCTGCACCCGGTCGCGGAACTCCGGCGTCTCATCCGCCAGCTGCGCGAGCGACGTCTCCAGGCCGTTCGCGACCGTCACCTTGTCGCCGCGGAGCGCCCGCGCGAGCTTGTCCTCGTGGTTGCCGGGGACCGCGATGGCGTGGCCGGCGCCGACCATCCCCATCGCCAGCCGCAGGACGCCGGGGGTGTCCGGCCCGCGGTCGACGAGGTCGCCCAGGAACAGCGCGCGGCGGCCCTCCGGGTGCGCCGCGTCGATCGGGCGTCCCTCCGCGTCGCGGCGGAGGTCGTACCCGAGGCTCACGAGCAGGGACTCGAGCTCGGAGCGGCAACCGTGCACGTCGCCGATGACGTCGAACGGCCCGTGCTCGTCTGCGCGGTCGTTCAGCAGGCGCGTGCGGACGATGGTCGCCGCGTCGATCTCCTCCTGGTCGCGGAGCACGTGCACCGTCCGGAAACCCTCCCGGCGCAGGTTCGTCAGACCGCCGCGCAGCTGCCTGGCCTGCCGGTGGACGACCTCCGCGCCGAAAGGACGGTCGTCGCGGGCCTCGGTGCGCTCGACCGCGACGCGCTCTGGCACGTCGAGCACGATCGCCACCGGCAGCACGTCGTGCTCCTTGGCCAGAGCCACCATCGATCGGCGTGCGGCGGGCTGCACATTGGTCGCGTCGATGACCGTGAGCAGACCGTTGCGCAGGCGGGTTCCTGCGACGAATCGCAGCGCGTCGAAGGCGTCGCCCGTCGCGCTCTGGCTGTTCTCGTCGTTCGAAACGAGCCCGCGGAAGGCGTCGCTCGACAGCGTCTCCCACCGGCCGAACTTCTCGCGCGCGAACGTCGACTTGCCGGAGCCGCTGACCCCGACGAGCACGACCAGCGAGGTGGCGGGGACGGTCAGCTCGCTCATGCGGTCGCCTCCTTCCGGAACAGGGCCAGCTGGGTCGGCGGGCCGAGGAGCGGGTCGGCCTCCCCCACCGCACGGAACTCCACCCGGTAGCCGTAGCGTCCGCCGACCGCGCCGGCCCACGCGGCGAACTCCGCGCGCGTCCACTCGAAGCGGTGATCGGGATGCCGGAAGGCGCCGGCCGCCAAGGCCGGGTACAGCGCGTTGTATTCGGCGTTCGGGGTGGTCACGACCACCGACGCGGGCTTCGCGAGGCCGAAGACCGAGCGGGCGAGGGCGTCGAGCCGCTCGGGCTCCACGTGCTCGACGACCTCCATCAGCACGACGGCGTCCAGCCCGGCGATGCGGTCGTCCTGGTAGGTGACCGACGACGGATACAGCGTGATCCGTTCCCGCTGCGCGTCGCTGCGCTCGGCCAGGCCGAGTCTCTTGGCCGCGGTCTCGAGCGTCGCGGGCGAGACGTCGGTGCCGACGATCCGGGTGAAGCGCGGGTCGACCGCGAGGCGCGCGAGCAGCGCTCCCGGGCCGCACCCGACGTCGGCGACGGTGCGGGCGCCGACGTCGTCGAGCGCGGTCAGCACCGCGTCGGCACGCAGCCGGTTCAGCGGGCGCACGCGCTCCTCGGCTGTCTCCTCCTGCCCGGTCGCGGCCTCGGGCAGCCCAGCCGAGCCCTGGTCGAGTTCGGCCAGCCGGGCCGTCGCAGCGGCGACGTACTCGCGCTGATGCGCGAGGTAGCGCCGCGAGATCAGCTCGCGCTCGGGATGCTGCGGCAGCCAGCCCTCCCCCGCGCGCAGCAGCTTGTCGACCTCGGCGTCGGCCACCCAGTAGTGCTTGGCGTCGTCGAGCACCGGCAGGAGGACGTAGAGCTGGCGGAGCGCCTCGCCCAGCCGCATCGTGCCGCTGAGCGCGATCGACGCGTACGGCGACGGCCCCCACTCGGGGAACCGCTCGTCGAGGAGCGCCTCCGACACCTCCAGCCGCCAGCCGAGGGGAGCGAGAAGCCGCTCGGCGAGGTCGGCTCCGCCGCGCAACGGCACCGCGTGGAGGCCGATGCGCAGGTCGATCGGCGAGGCGGCGAGCTCGGGCCGCGCGTCGCACCGCCCGGTCATCGCCGTGCGGAACACCGAACCGAGCGCGACCGCGAGCATGGAGCCCGACACGTACGGGCGGTCGTTGACGTAATGCCCGAGGGTTCCCGCGTCGCCGCGGAACCGCGAGCTGCGCGCCAGCTCGATCGGGTCCACCTCCAGCAGCAGGGCCGCCGTGCAGTGCGTCGCGTCGAGCTCCGGGTAGAACACGTGCGCGTCGCCCACCGGGAGGTCGAAGTCGTGCACGCGGTCGGGATGCTTGTGCAGCAGATACCCCAGGTCGCCCGGGTCGTCCCCGCGGTACGAGATGGTCAGCAACATGGGCGTCCTCTGCGGCTCGGGTCACGGCGAGCTCGTCCGCCGGACAGCGCAAGCAGCCTAGTGCCTGGCGTTCGGCTCCGTCGCGGCGCCGCGCGATACCCGTCCCGAACCCGCCCTTTACGTCGCCCGAACATTCGGCAGCGACGCTGGAGGAAGCCGGAAGGACCTCCGGCGCTCACCTCATGAACGGGAGAATCATGCCCACACGCATCACCGGTCTCGTCGTCGCCGCGGCTGCGGGGATCACCGGCCTCGCCCTGATCGGGACGCCGGCGTTCGCCGACACCGCGCCCACTCCGACGCCCACCCCCGGCGCGAGCGCGAAGACGCACGCGCCGCGCACGCTCGCGGAGCTCCAGGCCGCGGGGGCCAAGGCGACCAGCGACCGCGAGACCAAGCTCACGGCGGCCATCGCGAAGGTCACCGGCGATCACGCGCTCAGCTCGGGCGACCGCTCCACGATCCTCGGCACCCTGGACGCCGACCTGGCTGCGATGAAGGCGTCCGCGTCCGCCATCGCCGCGGACACGACGGCAACCCAGGCCGCAGCCGACCTCAAGACGGTCTACACCAAGTACCGGGTCTATGCCGTCGCTCTGCCGCAGGCGCGACTCGCCTCGGCCGCCGATCGCCTGACCGGGACGACCGTTCCGAAGCTCACGAAGGAGCAGTCCACGCTGGCCGGTCTCCTCTCCGGGAAGGACAAGGCGAAGTCGACCGACGCGCTGCAGTCCGACCTGAAGGACATGAGCGCGCAGATCGCGACCGCCTCCCACGACGCGAGCGGTCAGGCGGCCGCGGCGCTCGCGGTGACGCCCGCATCGTACGACGCGAACCACTCGGCGCTGTCGTCGGTGAAGTCGTCGCTGGAGTCGGCGCGCACCGCGGCGAAGAAGGCTGCCGACGACGCGAAGACGATCCGGCAGGCGCTCAAGTAGCACGCGCGGAGGGCCCGAGCGCGTCACGATCCCACGCAGGGGGTGGGAGGCGCCGGCAGCCTGAGACCGGGGGGACACAGGCTGCCGGCGCCGCATCTGACTGTGCCGGGCGATTCTCGGCGCCGACTCGGAATCGGGCCGGCTGCGCGCGCCGTAGAGTCGGGACATGGCCAGCACCGATCCTCTCCCCCGCCCCGTCGCCCTCGTCACCGGAGCCTCGCGCGGCATCGGCCGCGCCATCGCGGAGGAACTCGGCGCAACGCACCACGTGCTGGTCGGCGGTCGGGATGCCGCCGCCGTCGCGGAGGTCGTCGCCTCGCTGCCGTCCGCCGAGCCGTTCGTCGGCGACGTGACCGGGGACGCCCTCCCCGCCCTGCCCGAACGGCTCGACGTGCTCGTGCTGTCGGCCGGCGTGGAGGACGGGGGCACCATCGCCGACACCGACGATGCGACCTGGCGTCACGTGTTCGAGGTGAACGTCTTCTCGGTAGCGGCGCTGCTCCGCCGCGCCCTCCCGGCTCTGCGCACGGCGCAGGGGCTGGTGGTCGCCATCAACAGCGGCTCCGGCTTCTCGAGCGGGGCGGGCGGCGGCGTGTACTCCGGCTCCAAGTTCGCACTGCGCGCGCTCACCGACGCCCTGCGCGAGGAGGAGCGGCCGAACGGCCTGCGCGTCACCAGCATCCACCCCGGCCGGGTGGACACCGACATGCAGCGGGCGCTCGTCGCGCGCGAGGGCCACGACTACGATCCGGCGTTCACGATCACGCCCGAGATGGTCGCCGCGACCGTGCGCGTCGCCGTCGACCTCCCCGCCGTCGGCACTGTCGAGTCCCTCAGCGTGCGCCCGATGCGCCGACGCTGACGCCCGAGGGGCACCCGAGGGGCGCCCGAGGGGCACGTAAACGCCCCTAAACGCGCGTTTTGAGGGCGTTAAGACGCCCTTCGGCGGCCCCGGGACGCCCTTCGGCCGCCGGTGGAAGCCCCTCGAGGGGCGCCCGAAGGGCGGGCGAGGGGCGCGTAAACGCCCCTAAACGCGCGTTTTGAGGGCGTTAAGACGCCCTTCGGCGGCCCCGGGACGCCCTTCGGCCGCCGGTGGAAGCCCCTCGAGGGGCGCCCGAAGGGCGGGCGAGGGGCGCGTAAACGCCCCTAAACGCGCGTCTTGAGGGCGTTAAGACGCCCTTCGACGGCCCCGGGACGCCCTTCGGACGCCCCTGGAAGCCCCTCGAGGGCGCCCGAAGGGCGGGCGAGGGGCGCCCGAAGGGGGGGCGAGGGGCACGTAAACGCCCCTAAACGCGCGTTTTGAGGGCGTTAAGGCACCCTTCGGCGGCACCGGGACGCCCTTGGGACGCCCTTCGGACGCCCCTAGGGGGCGCGCGTCAGCGCAGCATGCCCTGGGAGCGCGCGGCGTTTACGGCGGCGGTGCGGGAGGCCACTCCCAGTTTCGTGAAGATGTGCACCAGGTGCGATTTCACGGTGGCGTCGGCGATGTGCAGGCGAGCGCCGATCTCGGCGTTGCTCGCGCCCTCCGCCACGAGTTCGAGCACCTCGAGCTCGCGCACGGACAGGGTCACCTGCGGCGAACGCATCCGCTCCATCAGCCGGCTCGCGATCACCGGCGCCAGGGCGCTCTCGCCCGCGGCGGCGGCCCGCACGGCCGCGACCAGCTCGTCGGGCGGCGCGTCTTTGAGCAGGTAGCCGCTCGCTCCGGCCTCGATCGCCGACAGGATGTCGGTGTCCGTGTCGTAGTTGGTCAGCACGAGCACGTGCGGCGCCGACGGCAGGGCGCGGATGCGGCGCGTGGCCTCCACACCCCGCGGGCCGTCGGCGAACTGGAGGTCCATCAGGACCAGATCGGGTCCCGAAGCCGACGCGAGCGCGACCGCCTCGTCGGCGCCGGCGGCCTCGCCGACCACCTCGAGGTCGGGCTCGCCGTCGAGCAGGGCGCGGATGCCGGCGCGCACCACCGGGTGGTCGTCGGCGATCAGGATGCGGATCACGAGCGGTCCTTCCTCAGCGTCACCGTCACCGAAGCACCCTCGCCCGGCGTGCTCTCGATGCTGAGGTCGCCTCCCAGCTGGTCGACGCGCTCGGCGATGGCACGGAGCCCGAACGAGTCGGCCCCGCCGGCGCCGGAGCCGACCGCCGCCGGGTCGAAGCCGACGCCGTCGTCGGCGATGCGCAGCACCGTCTCGTCGTCGGCGTCCCGCAGCAGGATGCGCGCGTGAGTCGCTCGCGCGTGCGTGCGCACGTTCGCTATCGCCCCCTGCGCGATGCGGAGGAACGCCGTCTGCACCTCCATCGGCAGGTCGACCGCCGGGGGCGTCTCGACGTCCACGCGCAGCGACCCCGGCACCGCATTGGCGGCGCCGAGCCGCTGGAGCGCTTCGGTGAGACCGCCGTCGAGCGACGGGGGCGTCAGCTCCCGGATGATGTGCCGGGTCTCGGCGAGGCTGTCCGCAGCCGTCGTCCGGGCGAGGCGGATCTGCTCGACTCCGGGGCCGGCCGGGTCGGCCCGTTCGGCGGCGTGCAGGAGCAACTGGATGCTGGACAGGCCCTGCGCGACCGTGTCGTGGATGTCGCGGGCGAGCCGGCCGCGCTCGGCCAGCGCCCCCTGTTCGCGCTCGGTCTCGGCGAGCCGGTCGCGCGTGGCCATCAGCTCGGTGAGCAGGGCCTCCCGCTCCTCGGCCTCCCGGGCCAGTGCGCGGTAGCCGAGGCCGAGGAGGATCGCCACGGCCGCGCCGATCACCGGCCCGACCACGACGCCGGCGGAGAACCCGAGGTGCGCGCTCAGCGCGGCGATCGCGACCGCGGTGATCAGCAGCACCGCCACGGGGCCGACCCGGCTCGGCAGCAGGTGCAGGCAGAGGAAGAACAGTGGGAACGCGAGGTACGACGCCTCGGGGACGACGATCACCAGCCCCGTCCAGACCAGGGCGAGCGCGGTGATCCACACGACTCCCGCCTGTTTGCGGCGCGACCGCGGAACGACGCGCATCAGCAGGCTGGTGAGGTACACGGCCGCGAACACGACCACGAGGATCAGGCCGGCGACGGCGGCCTGCGGCTGCAGACCGGGCAGCCGAACGACCACGAGGATCAGCAGGCCCGCGATGAGCACGTGCAGCCCGACGCGCAGACCGACGAAGACCGGGGTGAGGGCGCTGTGGGACATGACACGACCAGCCTAGGGATCGGGACCGGCCGCGGCATCAATGGAAAGTCGGAGACGAGGGTGGACCGTGCTGACGATGTGACGGAACCGCGGCGGGAGAAGGCTGGAATCTCGGAAGGCGGAACCGCTCCGCTTCCGGAAAGGACTCCTCGTGTTCGTCGCCTGGCGGGATCTGCGCCACGCCCGCGGCCGGTTCCTCCTCATCGGGACCGTCGTCGCCCTCATCACCGTGCTGGTCGGCTTCCTGGCCGGCCTCACCGGCGGCCTGGCCGCCCAGAACGTCTCGGCGGTGCTCGGCCTGCCCGGCGACCGCCTCGTGCTCGAGAAGCCGGCCGACGGGTCGGCGAGCTTCAGCGAGTCGTCGCTCTCCGCGGCGACGACGGAGCGCTGGCGGAACGCCGACGGCGTGGACGCGGCGGTCCCGGTCGGGATCGCGCAGACCCGTGCGCAGTCGGGGTCGACCTCCACCGGGGTCGCCCTGTTCGGTCTGCCCGACGGCGCCGGCTCCACCGAGCTGACCGCTCTGGCCCCGCGCGCCGACGGCTCGGTCGGTCTCTCGGCGGGCGCCGCCAAGGAGTTGCACGCCTCGACCGGCGACACGGTCACCATCCTGGGCGCCGACTACCGCGTGGCGACCGTCGGCGGGGATGCCTGGTACAGCCACACCCCGGTCGTCGCGCTGACGCCCGCCGCCTGGGCCGAGGCCGACCGGCGCATGGGCGGCGACGGCCGCGCGACGCTCATCGCCGTGACGGGGTCGCCGGACTGGGATGCCGTCGCGGCGGAGACGCGCACGACCGCGCAGCCGACTCTGCTCAGTCTGACGGCGCTGGAGACCTTCAAGAGCGAGATCGGCTCCCTGGGTCTGATGGTCGCGATGCTGTTCGGGATCTCCGCCCTCGTGGTCGGCGCGTTCTTCACCGTCTGGACGATGCAGCGGTCCGGCGACATCGCGGTGCTGAAGGCGCTCGGTGCGACCCAGCGCTCGCTCGTGCTCGACGCCCTCGGGCAAGCGCTGGTCGTCCTCGTCGGCGGCATCGCCGTCGGGATGCTCGCCGTCCTCGGCCTCGGGGCGCTCGCGGGCAGTGCGCTGCCGTTCCTCGTCGCGCCGATCACCACGCTCGTGCCCGCGGCCGCCATGACCGTCCTCGGTCTCGCGGGCGCCGCCGTCGCCCTCCGCACCGTCACCCATGCCGACCCCCTCACCGCACTCGGGAGCAACCGATGATCACCCTCGACGACGTCACCCTGACCTTCCCCGACGGCGCCGGCCGCATCACCGCGGTCGACCGCGCCACCCTCCACGGCCGCCCCGGCATGGTCACCGGCATCACCGGGCCCTCCGGCTCGGGCAAGTCGAGCATCCTCGCCCTCGCCGCGACCCTCATCCGCCCGGACTCCGGCCGGGTGCTCGTCGACGGGGAGGACACGACCGGCCTGACCGCGGAGCAGGCCACCCGGCTGCGCCGCGAGAAGATCGGCATCGTCTTTCAGCAGTCCAACCTGCTCCCGTCGCTGACCGCACGCGAGCAACTGCAGGTGATGGGCGAGCTCGGCGGCTCCCGCCGGCGGGAGGTGCGCGCGGCCGTCCGCGAACGCGTGGACGAGCTGCTGGAGTCGGTCGGCCTGGCCGGCCACGCCGACAAGCGGCCGGCCCAGCTCTCCGGAGGTCAGCGCCAGCGGGTCGCGATCGCGCGGGCGCTCGTGCGGAGGCCGTCCGTGCTCCTCGTGGACGAGCCGACGAGCGCACTCGACCAGGAACGCGGCGCGGCGATCATGGACCTCCTCGCCCGGCTCACCCACGCGGAAGGCACGGCGACGCTGCTCGTGACGCACGACCTCGTCCACTCGCCGACGTTGGACGAGATCGTGACCGTGGTGGACGGCCGGATCGCGAGCGGGAGCCCGGTCACGGCGTAGCGGGACGCTGTGCCTCCCACTCTCCGGCGAGCAGCGACCACACCTGCTTGTCGTGGAACACGCCGCCGACCGGCCACGCCTCGCGCAGTACGCCGTCGAGCGACATCCCGAGGCGGCGGGCCACGGCGGAGCTGCGCTCGTTGTCGCTGCGGCACCGCCACTCGGCACGGTGCATGCCGCGCTCGTCGAACGCGTACGCGAGCAGCTCGCGCACCGCAGCCGTCACGTATCCGCGTCCTTCGGCCCCGGGCTCGAGCCAGCAGCCGACCTCGAACGACCCGGTCGCGGCGGAGAACTCGACGAACATGACGCCGCCGACGAGAAGCCCGTCCGCCCAGATCCCGTAGATGCCCGCCCCCTCCCGGGCCGCACGCTCGGCGTAACGGCCGAGCGTGGCCCGGGCACCCTCGACGTCGGTCGTGACGAACGACGGCCCGACCCACGGCCGGATATGCTCCCTCGCCCGATCCAGATGCGCCGCGAACTCCTCCGCCCGCCACGGCTCCAGGGGGCGGAGGACGGCGCCGGGGGGAAGAGGGGTGGAGAACATGGGGGCAGTCTATTTCGGGGCTGTTCGTCTGCGCGTCACACGTCGGGGTCACCCTAGTCGGGGTTACCCGTGCCCAGACCGGCGGATGGGGTCCCTTCATCGCCTTATCCACCGAATCCTTGATCTGGCGTCGTCGCTATCGGTGTCCGCCGGAGAAGCTCTTCGGGAAGTAGTTGAGCTTGGAGACCTCGACCATTTGGCCGGTTTGCTTGGTGACATCAATATCGACTCCGCCGTCGCCGCCGCCGCCGCGACCGTCAACTACCATGGCTACCAGACCGTCGCGAGTATTCTCGGTCACGGGCAAGTTCTCGACCAGATGGTTGAAGACACTCGCTTCCAGGCGTCGCCAATCGATCAGCTCCATGTGATCCTCCCGCCCTAAGACTTACCTGTTCTGCGTTCCGCACCTCTCGCCTCGGCGTACCCGCCGGTCGGGTCGGCCCGGCGCCGTGGCGCGGCGCGGATTGCTAGGATTCGGCGCGGCCGCTCCAAGATGCCAGCATGTTCGGGTGGAACTTGAGCATCTGCGTACGCTGTCGGAGTCGGACCAAAGGACCTTTCTGCTCGGTCGTATTGCGTCAGAAACGACAAAGATGGACGCCGCCCTTCGCCTGCTGCACGCGGCTTTACAGGATCGTCACGACCTTGATGCGTTACTCGACGCCCCCGACTTCTTCAGCACCAACGCCAAGACATGCCGACAGCTGGTCAAAGACCACTCTCAGCTCTCCAACGCATTCCGACGAGCCGTCCTTAGCGCCATCAGTGCAGGTAGCACCGCGTACACCAAGCGCAATCGCTACATCCACGACGTGCTCACCGAGAACCTTCTCGATCACCGATGGGAGGGCGCGAGCCTCAGCCGCCGGGGCGACGAGGCTCCGCGTGCCGTGGCCACTTCGTTCGAGGATGCCGTGAGCCTTGTGCTCGAGCTCGTCACCGCGACGTGGCGGCTGCGCGCCTGCGCCCTCCATCTCCTCACCGGTGAATGGGAGTCCATGACCTTCGGGCAGGTATCCGGGCGCTGGGACGGTTCCGCGGGATCATCGCACTGAGATCCACCAGCCTCCTTGTCGGGATGGCAACAGCCTCGGCCTTCCCCAGCCACCCACCGTCACGTAGGACGCCGCCAGAGGCGCCTATCGGCCAAGCCCGGCACGCCTCCGCCCACGCCGCGGATTGAGCGGCCCTTCTTGCCAGCCTTTCGCGCGGCCCTCTGCCTTTTCGTTGGCGGCTTTTCTACCGGCAAGGCTGCCCTCTGTAGCTCGAGCCCGCAGTCGCATACCGTGACGGCGCCAACATGCCGGGCAACGTACAAGAAACCGACGTTGAACTGCTCCAGGCGGGTCGGAGGCTCCCTGGCGACACGCTGGACTGGGCTCACGTGGGTCCAGCGTCATGCATCGAATTCCAGTCGCCGACCAAGTGACCGGCTAATGTCAACGAGTCAGTGACCCGGCGGGCCAGCCCTGTCTGTCGAAGTAGTTACGTAGGCGGCCCAGGACGTCTTGCTCGTTCGCGAAGGGGTCGCGAAGCCACCGCCGGCGCGCCATCTCAACCAACGCCAGGGTCGTTTCTCGCGGCGCGGAGTCGATCGCATAGGCCAAGAACACCGGCATGTGTTGAGCGTCCAGCAGGCCGCTCGCGAGTACCTCATCGTGGAGGGTTGCGTCCTCGGTGAGGAGGATTTCCGCGTGCCCCCAGAGTGCCGCGGCGACCACATGCCGATCCTTCTCGTTGACCTGCGACCTGACTTCAACATCGACGGCGCCAGGCCAAGCGACAAGCGCGTCCGGGAATGCGGCATTCATCTGCTCGAACAAGAACTCGCGATCCTCGACCGTCATGGTGTCCGGCAGGTGACGAGCAACCTCCTCGAGCACGGGGCCGCTCCAGAGAACTTCGCACACCTCGGCTTCCGCGAGGGTCAAGACAATGTCGCGCCAACGCCCCGGGACGAGGACGTTCGCGTCGATGAATACACGGAACGGCACGTTAGAACGGGTCGCCGTCGTAACCGCCCTTGTCGGCCGTCAACTCGGCAATCGCATCGAGCCGGTCACGGCGAGCATGCTTCGATTCCTCCAAATACCGGACGGCTTCCGTCAGCGACACACGCCGATGCGTACCCCGGTACTCAAATTCGAGCTTGCCCGCATCGATCAGGTTGACCACGAACGATCGCGAAACACCCAGAAAATCGGCCACCTGCGAGGTGGTCAATAGTGTGCGAGTCGATCCGATCACGACACTCTCACCGTTAGCGAAGCGCTCAAGGAGGTCCCGGAAGGCGTCCGTGACCTCACGTGGAAGCTCGATCACCTGATCGCCCGCCAGCAGCCGCGGCGGAGCCACCGACTCACTCAGACGAACCGCGGCTTCGCGCACTTCCGTCAACTCGGACGTATCCACAATTGCGTCGGTCGCGTGTGGGCTCAATAGCGTCACGTTAGCCTCCAATGGTTTGGTGATTACCCAAACAGTCTAGGTAAACGCGATAAATGACACAATCAATCTTAGTGATTTAATCGCGATAAACGATAGTCGCTATAACTGATTCATTTCCTACCCACCGCCGGCTGAACAGGTTCACCAGGTTCCCGTCCGGGTCGCGCAACAGTGTCGACCGGTTGCCCCAGGGCATCGTCGTCGGCGGGAGCACGACGTCCCGCGCCGCCGCCTCGATGCGGGCGAACTCGGCGTCGACGTCGTCGACCAGGAATTCGAGGATCACCGATCGGTTCGAGCCCGGCTGCGGCGCGTCCGCGCCGAGCATCGCGACCGTGGCGGTGGTTCCGATGGCGAGCGTGCCGGTCGGTGTGCGGAACTCGGCGAACACAGGGGCCGGTCGCGCAGCGGGTGCAGCCAGCACGTGCTCGTAGAACGCGACGAGACGGTCGAGGTCGTCGGTGATGATGCGGACGGATGCGAAGTCCATGAGCGATCCTTTCGGCACGAGGCCATCCGGCCTCGATGCATCCAGGTTCGCCGCCATCCGCGACACCGTCCTGTCGGTGTTCAGGCGCGATCTTCGCCGAGTGTCAGTGTGCGCAGCTCCCCGTAGACGATGTCGAGATCGTCGGCGCTGAGGGAGCGGTGCGGCGGGCGCTCGGCCGTGGCCTCCACCGTCACGATTCGGTCGACGCGGAACGCGCGAAGGCCGTCGCGGAGCCGGCACCACGCGACCAGGTACCAGTCGCGTCCCTTGTTGACGAACCCGAGCGGCTCCACATCGCGAACCGTCTCGGCGCCGGCGCGGTCGCGGTAGGTGATCCGGTGCACGCGGCCGGAGGTCAGGGCGCCGTCGAGGCCGGCGACGGTCTGCGGCGCCCCGCCGTCGTCGAGCACGTGGATGCGCGCTGTCAACTCCGCCGTCTCGCGGAGTCGTCCGTCGTCCATCACCGCCACGACTTTGCGCAGCGCGGAGGCCGCCGACGCGGCGAACGGGCTCGACGCCAGCACCCCGAGGGCCGCCGAGACGGCGAGCGCCTCGCCGACGGTGAAGCCGAGCGGCGGGAGCGTGTGCGACCGGTCGATGGCGTAGCCGCCGGCGCGGCCCGGCTCCGCCCAGATCGGCACGCCCGACTGCTGGAGGGCGGACAGGTCACGCTCGATGGTCCGAGAGCTGACCTCGAACCGCTCGGCCAGCCAGCGGGCGGAGCGCGGGCGCGGAGCCACGGCGCGCAACTCCTCCACCAGGGCGTACAGGCGGTCGGTGCGGTTCACGTGTCGACTCTAGGCGGCACGTCCGTCCCGCGACGCGCCGCCCGGCCGCCCGGCCGCCCGCCCGCTCAGCCGAGCGACACCGCCGTCCACGACACGGGAGGCAGTTTCACCGTCAGGACGCCGTCCGCGATCGCGACCGCGGCCTCCCCGGGAGTCACCCGCTCCGGTTCCTGCAGCGTGTTCTTCGCGTTGACGTCGTCGTCGGCCAGCGTGTGCGACTCGAGCACCCGCACGTCGCCGAGCGCCGCGATCCCGGCGGTCACCGTGATCGTCTCGGTCAGGCTGCGGTTCACGAGGAAGACGGCGGTCCGTCCGGTCTCGGGG
The DNA here is from genome assembly GCF_945957465.1 of uncultured Leifsonia sp. Lineage (GTDB taxonomy): Bacteria > Actinomycetota > Actinomycetes > Actinomycetales > Microbacteriaceae > Leifsonia. The sequence continues at coordinate 56,845 of NZ_CAMFLC010000005.1, read as the reverse complement.
TCGTTGGTCGCGACGGCGTCCACGAGAGGCACGGTGCCGTAGACCGTCGTGTCGTACTGCGGGCTCTCGATCGGCAGCCGCAGGGCGTTGCCCCGGGCCAGGCGGGAGGTGATCGAGAACGGGAAGAAGGTCGTCTGACGCCAGGCCGGCCCGCCGGGCTCGGTCATGATCGGCGCGATCACGTTGACCAGCTGTGCGAGGGAGGCGCTGGTCACGCGGTCGGCGTGCTTGATCAGCGAGATCATCAGGCTTCCGAACACGACGGCGTCGGCGACCGAATAGACGTCTTCGAGCAGGCGCGGCGCGACCGGCCAGTTGTCGATGCCCGTGATCTTGTCGACGCCCTCCCAGCGGTCGAGGTACCAGACGTTCCACTCGTCGAACGAGAGGTTGATCGTCTTGTCGCTGCGACGCACGGCCTTCACGTGGTCGGCGGTGGTGATCACCGACTCGATGAAGTGGTCCATGTCGGTGGAGGACGCCAGGAAGCTCGCCAGGTCGCCGTTGCGCTCCTGGTAGTACGCGTGCAGGGAGATGTAGTCGACGTCGTCGTACGTGTGCGAGAGGACGACGCGCTCCCACTCGCCGAAGGTCGGCATCCCGGCGCCGGACGACCCGCACACCACCAGTTCGATCGACGGGTCGAGCTGCCGCATGCCCTTCGCGGTCTGGGAGGCGAGCTTGCCGTAGTCGTCGGCCGAGCGGTGACCGAGCTGCCACGGACCGTCCATCTCGTTGCCCAGGCACCACATGCGCACGTCGAACGGCTCCGTCCGTCCGTTCGCGACGCGCTGGTCGCTGAGGGCGCTGCCGCCCGGCACGTTGGCGTACTCGAGCAGGTCGATCGCCTCCAGCGTGCCGCGGGTGCCGAGGTTCAAGGCCATCATCAGGTCGCTGCCGACCTTGTCGAGCCAGGAGGCGAACTCGTGGAGGCCGACCTCGTTCGTCTCGGTCGAATGCCACGCCAGGTCGAGCCGCCGCGGGCGCTGCTCGCGCGGGCCGACACTGTCTTCCCAGCGGAAGCCGGAGACGAAGTTGCCGCCCGGATAGCGAATGGTGGACACACCGAGCTCCTTGACGAGCTCGATCACATCGCGGCGGAAGCCCTCCTCGTCGGCCTCCGGGTGGCCGGGCTCGTAGATGCCGTCGTAGACGTGCCGGCCGAGATGCTCGACGAACCCGCCGAAGAGCCGCCGCCGGACGGCGCCGATGGCGAACTGCGGGTCGATGGTGAGATGTGCGTTGGTCATGAGGAGGCTTTCGTGTTCTACAACGATGGAGGTAAACGTTGTAGAGGATGTTAGCCAGCGGAACGTCGAGGCGTCAAGGCGGGTGCGCTGCGGGCGCGTGCGCTACGCCGATTCGCGCTCCGCGATGCGGTAGTCGGCCAGCATCAGGCGCGGCGGGCCCGCGGCGTCCGGCCGGGTGATCCTCTCCAGCAGGCGCCGCACGGCCTCGCGCGCGATCCAGCTGCGGCCGGGGTCCACACTCGTCAGCGACGGGATGGAGAACTCGGCCTCCTCGACGTCGTCGAACCCGATCACGGCGACGTCGTCGGGCACGCGCAGCCCGGCCTCCTCGAGGGCGCGCATGGCACCGAACGCGAGGGCGTCGTTGAACGCGAACACGGCGTCGAAGGGCACGCCGCTCTCGACGAGCGCCCGCGTGCTGGTGGCGCCGTTGCGACGGTGCCAGGGGTCGGTGTAGGTGATGAGGGCGGGATCGGCCGGCACCCCGGCCGCCGCGAGCGCCTCCAGGTGGCCGCGCAACCGGAGGCCGGCCGAGCCGACGACTTCGCTCTCGTGCGCGCCGACGACCGCGATGCGGCGGCGACCGGACGCGAGCAGGTACTCCGTGGCCGCTTTCGCCGCCTCCACGTTGCGCATGGTGACGTGGTCGACCCTCTCGTCAAAGATCCGCTCGCCGAGCAGCACCAGAGGATACGGCACGTCGAGCAGCGACGCGTCCTGCTGCCCCATGCCGCGGGCACTGAAGATCAGGCCGTCGGTGAGCTTGCGCCGCGGGCTCTGCAGCAGTTCCAGCTCCCGATCCCGCTCGCCGCCGGTCTGCTCGACGAGCACGGCGAAACCGGCGCTCTCCGCCTCCGCGATGACCGCAGCCGCCAGCTCCGCGAAGTAGTTGAGCGCCAGGTCCGGGACCGCCAGCGCGATCGCGCCCGTGCGTCCCGACCGCAGATTGCGCGCCGTCAGGTTGGGCGTGTAGCCGAGTTCCGCGATCGCCTCTTCGACCTTGAGCCGGGTGGCGGGGCGGATGTGGGGGTAGTCGTTGATCACGTTGGACACGGTCTTGATCGACACACCGGCCCGCCGGGCCACGTCGTGCAGCGTCGCCGCCATCCCTGGCCCCCTTCGCGGTCGACAACTTTACAACGTTATACCACCGAGTTCTCCGGGGCCGCACGGGACGCGAAGCGGGGACGCGACATGCCGTTCCCGCGCTGCGGTAACGGCATGTCGTGTCCCCTCGTCCACCGGCTCCGGCGGGCGCGCCGCGCAGCGCGTAGAATGCACGCCGTGGATCAGTTCGTCTCAGCCCCGCTCGCGGGGCGTCTGGAGGTCGTCGGCGTCGTCAACGCCGGCGGCAGATAGTCCTGTCTGCCTCCTCATGATCCCCGCGCTCCGGCGCACTTCTCCGGGCGTCGTCGCGCCCTCGTGCGTCTCGGCGCACCCTTCAGACAGACAGGACGACCATCCATGCTTCCCCTCACCGACGCGCGCATCCGCGCCTCCTTCGTGAACGCCTCCCAGCGCGAGCGCAAGGAGCTCACCCTCCCCGACCTCGACGCCCAGCGCTGGGACGACCTCGACTTCCTCGGCTGGCGCGACCGCAAGAACCCGAACCTCGGCTATGTCGTGGCGGAGGTCGACGGCGAGCCCGTCGGCGTCCTCCTGCGCAAAGCGGAGGGCGGCGTCCGCAGCCGGCCGCAGTGCTCGTGGTGCGAAGACGTGCACCTGCCCAACGAGGTCGTCTTCTTCATCGCCAAGCGCGCCGGCGCGGCCGGCCGCAAGGGGGACACTCTCGGCACGCTCGTCTGCGCCGAGTTCCAGTGCTCGGCCAACGTGCGCAAGCGCGCGCCGCTGGCCTACGTCGGCTTCGACGTGGAGGCCGCACGCCAGCATCGGATCGACGCGCTGCGCGAGCACGTGGACACGTTCGTGCGGCGGGTGATCGCGCCGTAGGCCGGCCCCGGCGGGCGCCGCCTCGACACGGCGCCCGACGCATCGTCGCCCTGCGGCTGGCGAGTGACTATCGTCATCGACATGACGGACGATCGGTTCGACAGCGGCAGCGGCGCCGGTCTCGACGACGGGACCGACTTCGAGACGCGGTTCCGCGTCGAGGGCCGGAGGCTGACGCGGCTGCTGGGTGAGATCTACGGCGACCATCCCGCGCTGGCGGAGTGCGCGGAGGCCGCGCTCGCGTTGGCCCGCACCTCCTGGCGGGAGCGGCCTGCCGAATTGCGCGACCTCGACCGGCGCCGACTCGCGGACCCGGGCTGGTTCCAGTCCAACGAGATGCTGGGCGGCTTCTGTTACGCCGACCTCTACGCCGGCGGCGTCGCAGGGCTGCGCGAGCGCATCCCCTACTTCCGGGAGCTCGGACTGACCTACCTGCACGTCATGCCTCCGTTCGCCGTGCCGGAGGGCAACTCCGACGGCGGTTACGCCGTGTCCAGCTATCGCGAACTGGACCCGCGGCTCGGCACGATGGCCGACCTGCGGCGGCTCGGGGAGGCGCTGCGGGCCGAAGGGATCTCGCTCGCGGTCGACTTCGTGTTCAACCACACGGCGAGCGATCACGAGTGGGCACGTCGCGCGGCCGCCGGCGATCCGGCCTATCGCGACTTCTACTGGATGTTCGACTCGCGCGAGCAGCCCGACGCCTTCGAGGCCACCACTCGCGAGATCTTCCCCGACGACCATTCCGGCTCGTTCGTGCAGCTCGACGACGGCACCTGGGTGTGGGCGTCGTTCCACTCCTTCCAGTGGGACCTCAACTACTCGAACCCCGCCGTCTTCGTGGCGATGGCCGGCGAGATGCTGTTCCTCGCCAACCAGGGCGTCGAGGTGCTGCGCATGGACGCGGTGCCGTTCATCTGGAAGCAGCTCGGCACCTCCAGCGAGAACCTCCCCCAGGCGCACCTGCTGCTGCAGGCGTTCAACGCGGTCTGCCGGATCGCGGCGCCCGCGATGCTCTTCCTGTCCGAGGCGATCGTGCACCCCGACGACGTGCTCGGCTACCTGCGCCCCGACGAGTGCCAGCTGAGCTACAACCCGTTGCAGATGGCGCTGACCTGGGAGGCGCTCGCCACCCGCGACGTCCGACTGCTCCACGGTGCGCTCGCCGACCGCCACCGCACACCGCCCGGCACGGCCTGGGTGAACTACGTCCGCAGCCACGACGACATCGGCTGGACCTTCGCCGACGAGGACGCGGCACGCCTCGGCATCGACCCGTACGGGCACCGCAGATTCCTCAACGACTATTACACCGGCCGCTTCGAGGGCAGCTTCGCGCGCGGCGTCGCCTTCCAGTTCAACCCGAAGACCGGCGACAGCCGGGTCTCAGGCGCGACGGCGTCGCTGCTCGGCCTCGAGTCGGGCGATGCGGGAGGGCTCGACCGCATCCTCCTGGCCTACTCGATCGCCCTGTCGACCGGCGGCCTCCCGTTGATCTTCCTCGGCGACGAAGTCGGCCAGCTCAACGACTACGGCCAGCTCGAGGTGCCCGAACGCAGCGGCGACTCGCGCTGGGTCGGCCGGCCGCGGTACCCCGCGCGCCAGTACGCCGAACGGGCGGACCCCACCACCGACGCCGGCAGGGTGTACGCGCGGATGCAACGGCTGATCGCGCTGCGCAAGCAGTACGAGCAGTTCGCCGGCGGTGAGCTGCGCGCGATCGAGACCGGCAACCGCCGGGTGCTGGGCTACGTGCGTCCCGGCACGGCCGACCGGCCGCTGGTCGTCCTGGCGAACGTGGGCGACGACCCCGAGCGGGTGGACGCGGAGGCGCTGACCGGGTTCGGCGGGGAGTGGACCGAGCTGATCTCGCGCCGTGGCGTCGAGGTCCAGGGCGGCGTGACGCTCGCAGCCCACGAGGTGTGGTGGTTGGTCCGGCGCTAGCGACGAGACCTTCGGGATCGGTTCCGTCGGGGCGATGTCGGTCAGCGCACCATGAACCCGACGTCGGCCAGCCCTGCGGAAACGTCCCAGATGCGCGTGGCGTCCGCTTCGCCGGTCAGGCGGGAGAAAAGGCGCTGTTCGCCAGGTGCTCCGCCGAGGTGCTGCACCCCGCTCGGGCCGAAGAGCTTCCCTCCGGCGTCGGGTGCGGTCGCCGCGAGCAGCGCGGGAAGGCCTGCGGATTCGGCCGTTCCGAACAGGATGCCGCGTCGGGACAGCGCGCCGATGAAGCGTCGAGCCGGAGACGGTCGATCCCGGCCCAGCTCCGGTCGCGCCGCGAGCAGCGACGTCGGAGCGACGCCCGGGTGGGCGAGGTTGCTGCTGATGCCCCAGCCTTCGGCTCTGCTACGGCGGTCCAGTTCCCGTCCGAACAGCCCGAAGGCGATCTTCGACTGGCTGTACGCCCGCATCCCGTTGTACGACCGCTCCCAGTTCAGGTCGTCCCAGTTGATCGCCCCCTGATTCGCCGCGATGCTGATCTGCGACGTCACCCGCGCCGAGCCGGCACGCAGCAGGGGCAGCAGCCGTCCCACGAGGGCGAAATGACCGAGGTGATTCGTGCCGAACTGCAGTTCGATCCCGTCGGCGGTGACCTGACGGGTGGGCGGCGTCATGACGCCCGCATTGTTGATCATCACGTGGATCGGGTCACCTCGGTCGAGGAGCAGCTCGGCGAAGTCGGCGATCGATGACAGCGACGACAGGTCGAGCCGATGCAGCTCGACACGGGCACCGGGTGCGGTCCGGCGGATGACCTCGACCGCGGATGCCCCCTTGGCCGGGTTGCGGACGGGGAGCAGGAGGTCGGCGCCCGCCGCGGCCAGGCGGGTAGCGATGCCGAGTCCGATGCCGTCGCTGCCGCCGGTGAGCAGCGCGCGGCGTCCCGTCAGGTCGGGGAGTTCGAGGGAGGGGGTCTTCGACGTCATGAGACCAGCATCGCGTCAGCCGGCCGGCGCATCCAGGGTTCGCCAGACCGTGGATATCGCCCCCGCTCCGGGAGAGACTGGCAGCACAGACGGGCACGCAAGCGAAAGAGGAGCGATGGCAGACCGCGCGGCACTCGCCGAGTATCTGCGCGTGCGCCGCGAGGCGACCCGACCGGAGGATGTCGGCCTCCCTCGTGGCGCGCGGCGGCGCACCGGCGGCCTGCGACGTGAGGAGGTCGCAGCGCTCAGCCACATGTCGGCGGACTACTACGCCCGCATCGAGCAGAACTGGGGCCCCCAGCCCTCCGCGCAGATGATCACGGCCATCGCGCAGGGCCTCCACCTCTCGCTCGACGAACGGGACCATCTGTTCCGCCTCGCGGGCCACAACCCGCCGCAGCGCGGCGCCGACAGCGAGCACATCAGCCCGGGACTGCTCCGCATCTTCGACCGCCTCCAGGACACCCCTGCCGAGATCATCACCGAGCTCGGCGAGACCCTGCGGCAGACGCCGCCGGCCGTCGCACTCACCGGGGACACCGCCTCGCTGAGCGGCCCGGAACGCAGCATCGGGTTCCGCTGGTTCAGCGACCCCGGATTCCGCGACCTGTACGTGCAGGAGGATCACGAATATCTGAGCAGGCTGTTCGCCTCCGGACTCCGCGGCCTCGTCGCCCAGCGCGGACCGGGATCACGCGCCGCCCGCTACGCCGAGCTGCTGCTGGAGCGCAGCGAAGAGTTCCGCCGGCTCTGGGAACGGCACGAAGTCGGCCTCCAGCCCGACCAGGTCAAGCGATTCGTGCATCCGGAGGTGGGCGTGCTCGAACTGAACTGCCAACGGCTGCTCGATCCGGATCAGTCCCACGCCCTCCTCGTCTACACCGCGGCGCCGGGCACCGAGAGCCACGAGAAGCTGCGGCTGCTCACCGTCATCGGGGCGCAACGGCTGGGGTGACGGCGGGAGGAGTTCACCTTCGACGGTAGCGCCAGCGTCTACGTCGGCACCGCCATCCTCGGATTCTTCCCCACCCTTATCACCCGGGCCGGCTGCGGGCGTCGCTTCCCCGGCTCGACGAGCTCCATCGGCTGACGCGTGACATCGACGTGCCGACGAACGATCACCGAACGCAGTTCGATCCGGAGACCGGGTGACGCAGACAGACGAGCAGCGGGGCCGGCGTCACCGCCGGCCCCGCTGTGTGTCCCCGTCGTGCTACTTGGTGACGGTGACCGTCATCGCCTTGCTGGTGGTCGAGCCCGCGGCGTTGGTGAAGACGACCGTGTAGGTGTAGGTCCCCTTCGCCTTGCCTTCGACCTTCAGCGTGGCCGCTTGGGCGTCCGGCGTGTCGGCGGTCAGGTCGCCCTGACCGACCACTACTCCGTTCTCGGAGAACGTGTAGGAGGTCGCGTGACCCACGCGGGCGTCGAGCAGACCGTCGTGGACGGCTACGCCCGCATCCGCGCGCGGTTCGCGCCCGACGATCCGATCCGGCTTTCGCTGCCGATGCAGCCACGACTCGCCTACCCGGCGCCCGGCATGGACGCCGTGCGGGGAACCGTCGCCGTGGAACGCGGCCCCCTGGTGCTGTGCGCGGAGTCGACGGACCTCCCGTACGGCGCGCACGTGGACGAGATCCGCCTCCACGACGGACACCCGATCGCCGCCACCCCGACCGGGGCGAGGGCCCGCATCTCACTCGCGCGCACCGCCCCTGCGGAGTGGCCGTACGCGCCCCGGGCCTGGGACCAGGCGGAGACCGCGGAGCTCGACCTCGAGCTGAAGCCCTACTTCGCCTGGGCGAACAACGGGCCGAGCACGATGCGCGTCTTCCTCCCGCGACGGGGTGCCTGAACCCGACAGACCACCTGGCCGCCATCGAAGTCGTCGGCGATGGCGGCCAGGTCTTTCGCCGGCGACCACGTGCCGCTGTTGCGGGCCGAAAGTCCCACACGCCAGGACGCCGTCGGGTTTACGGTCGGCACACGAGCCCACTGCGCCGTCGCTGCCGGGGACGCACAGGTCCTCGAAGAGGCGGCGGAGGAGGAACCGGATGATCACGTCTGAACGAGGGGATCGGACACGGCGCGACACTCCGCACGACGAGGGGGTCGCCATTGCCGGTCCCCATGACCGGAGCACCGCCGACGCGACACGAGTGCCTCTCGCCAGCCGTGTCGCCGTGGTCACGGGCTCCACCCGCGGTCTCGGTCTGGCGATGGCGCGCGTTCTCGGGCACGGCGGCGCCCACGTTGTCGTATCGTCCCGCAGCGACAGTCACGTCAAGACAGCGGTGGACTCGCTCCGGGCCGAGGGCATCAGCGCGAGCGGGCTGACCTGCGACACCACGATCCTCGCGGAGGTGGAAGCGCTGCGCGACCACGCCCTCGCGCACGGGATCCTCAGGGTCTGGATCAACAACGCGGGGGTGTCCGGAGTCTACGGACCGACAGCCAGCACCCCGGTCGACGACTTCATCAACGTGGTACGAACCAATATCGTCGGCACGTTTCACGGATCCCGGGTCGCCCTGCCCGTCTTTCTCGAGCAAGGGTTCGGTGACCTCGTCAACCTGTACGGGGAGGGCGACAACGGCCCCGTTGCGATGCAGAACGCGTACGCGTCCAGCAAACGCTGGGTCCGCCAATTCACGGAGACACTGCGACGCGAGACCAGAGCCTCAGGCGTCCGCGTGCACGGCATGAACCCCGGACTGGTCACGACCGACCTGCTCCGCAAGGTCACCGCGCAGAAGGGATACGAACGACGGCTCGACGCCCTCCCTGTGGTCATAGCGCTGTGGGGGCGCACGCCCGCCGAGGCCGCACGCCCGATACTGCGCCTCGTGACGACCAATCGGTTCGTCTACCGCGGGCTGCGTCCGCCGAGCCTGCTCACCAGAGCAGTGCGCAACATCGCGGCCGGCCGCCTCCGCGCCACGAACCGCATACGACTCGACGTGAGCACGCTGGACCCGACGCCGGAACCACACGAAGAGAACGAACAGGTCGATGCTGTGCGACGATGAGCGAATGGACGCGTCCGACAACACACTCCCCCGCTACCGGCTGCTCACCGGTGTGGACGACTCGACCTTCTGCGAACGAGTGAGCGAGGCGCTCGACCTCGGCTACGAGCTCCACGGCGGCCCCGCGATCACATGGAACGGGACCACAGGGTATGTGGCACAAGCGGTCGTCTGGCGGAAGGACGGGCCGACGCCTCAGAAGGGGTGAACCGGAGTCGCGGGCGGCACCCGCGCGAAAGGAAGGCTCAGAATCGCGCCAGCCATGCGCGGGCCACGTAGTACACTGGCGCACCTGGGTCTGGATCGCGGGGCTGGTCTACACCGCCTGATGATGCTCAGCCGCACCTACCTCGGCGCGCACTGGATCCTCGACACCGTCGGCGGCATGCTCGTCGGCGTGGGGGTCGGGATCATCCTCTGGGCACCCTTCGCCCTCCGGCTCTACCGCGAGCGCCGCCGCCCCCACCCGCCCAGCTGGGTCAAGGTCGACGGGAGCGAGGCGCGTTCGGGGGCATGAACGGGACCGCCCCACTCACGTTCACCTCGCTGACGCGTCACAAGACAGCTGAGCCCGGGTCGTACTGAAGAATGACGTCATGGCCGAGGTACCGAAGGCGAACAGCCGCGCGCCGTGGGAGCAGGTGCCCGCCGCGGCGCGCGCGTGGGTGGCCGAGCTCCTCGGCAAACCGATCGTGGGTGCCGTCTCTCAGTCGGGTGGCTTCTCCCCCGGCGCCGCGAACCGACTGGTCGGCGCTCACGGTTGTGCGGTTCTGTGGGGCTCCTAGCCGACCGATACCGTGTTCATCCGTACGATCTCCTGCTCGTTCGCAGAGGAGATCGATCTCTCGAGGTCCCAGGCGACTGCACCGACCGGCGCGTGGACGTGCCATGGAGGCGGCGTCGTCGGGTAGACCCGGCTCGTGATCGAGCGCCCGGCGCTCGTGAAGACCTCGACGACCGACCCGTCAAGAAGGATCCGCGCGGCACAGTCCGTACGGTCGCCGAATGCTCGCGTGCTCGTCGCTGCCTCCGCGTCGGCACCGGATTCTCCCCCGACCGCACTCCGGTCGAGGGTGAGGGTGTCCGCCTCCAGATCGAGGACGACGTCGAGCCAGTGGTCCTCGTCGTACCGGACTCGCACGGTTCCGGAGACCGCGGGGACGAGGATCTCGGCCTGCGCGCCGATCGCCGCACCGTTCGCCGCACGGCCCGAACCGACCCGGAGAGCCGCGACCGCCGGGTGCGGCTCACTGCAGACCCGGTCGCCGTCGAGCCACGTGCGCCGAGGGAGCGAGATCGCGCCGGCCCAGCCCGCGGCCTGCCACAACGCTGCGTCCCTGCCCTCGGTGATCCAGCCGAAGAGCACCTGCCCGTACGATCCTTCGCGCATCACGGAGGCCGCGTAGAAGTTGTGGCCGTCGTCCACCCGGCGCGGAGCCGGGGCCGCGTCGACCGGGAAGGCCAGCACATCAGCCGGGCCACCCTCGTGCGACCAGGACGACACGATCGCCACCTCGCGGCCGTCCACGGTGATGAGCTGCGGGCACTCCCATCCCTCGCCCGTGTCGACACCGTCGAACACGGTCCTCGGCAGCTGCGCCAGCTCGCCCTCGAACCGCCACGACAGGCCGTCCGCTGAGCCGTACTGCCTCATGCTCGCCGTGGCGCCGGGGCCGGCAGAGCCGACCACCATGCGCCATGTCGAGCCGTCGCGCCACACGAACGGATCGCGGAACATCGTCACGCCCTCCTCGGGCGCAGGGTCGTCGACCACCTGCGCCGGCCGACTGAAGTTCGTGCCGTCCTCGTCGGACAGGGCCGTCAGGATCGACTGGTATGGGCTGTGATCCACCTTTCCGGAGTAGAAGGCGCGCACACGGTCTCCGTCCACCACCGTGTTCCCCGACCAGCACCCGCCCGAGTCGACACCGCCGGGCACCGGACTCATCGCCGGCCGCTGCAGTGTCCAGTGCACGAGGTCCTCGCTCGTCGCGTGACCCCACTCGACCGGCACTGCCAGCTCGGCGTGCGAGCGCGACTGGAAGTAGAGGTGCGTCGTCCCCCCGAGCTCCACCGGGCCGTTGGGGTCGTTCACGTAACCGCGCGGAAGGCGCACGTGGAAGTGGGGAAGGTGGTGGTCGCTCATGGAGTTCACACATCTCTCTGTTCGCGGCCGCCTCGATGCGGCCTGTGCGGGGGGCTCAGCGGAAGGAGCCGGCGGTCACACCCTCGATGAAGTAGCGCTGAGCGAAGATGAAGAGCAGGACGCTGGGGATCATCGCGAGGATGACGCCGGCCAGAACCACCGAGATCGACCCGGTCCCCAGGTTGCCCTGCAGCCCGACGAGTCCCAGCGGCAGCGTGAAATTGCTCTGCGATTGGAGGAAGATCAGCGGCCGGTAGAACTCGGCCCAGAATCCGGAGAAGTTGAGGATCGCCAGCGTCGCGATCGCCGGCGACGCCATCCGCGCGTAGACGTGCCAGAATACGCCCCACTGCGACGCGCCGTCGATGCGGGCCGCCTCGCCCAGCTCCCTCGGCATCTGCATGAAGTACTGCCGCATGAGGAAGGTCCCGAACGCGCTCCCCAGTGCGGGGATGATGAGCGAGGCGAGCGAGTCGCTGATGCCCATCGTCTTCACGATGACGAACACCGGGATGATGATCGTCTGCAGCGGCACCATCATGGTGGCCAGGAAGATGCCGAAGATCGTGTTCTTGCCCGGGAACGACACCATCGCGAACGCATAGCCGGAGAGGGTGCAGGTGATCGTCTGGCCCACCACGATGAGCACCGTCACGACGACGCTGTTGAGGAAGAACTGCCCGATCGGGATCTGATTGAACACCGCGGCGTAGTTGCTGAAGTCCGGGCTGGTCGGGATCCACTGCGGCGGGTTTGTGAACGCCTCCGCCGGCGTGCGCAACGAGGTGGTCAGGGTCCAGAGCAGCGGGCCGAGCGCGAACACCGCCGCGAGGACGAGCAGCACCATTCCGACGATGCTGCCGACCTTCACGATCGGCCGGCGGCGGCCGAGCACGACCGTCGTGCTCGGGGCGACATCTGTGGTCATTGGTAGAACACCAGCTTTCGTGCGGCGAGGAATTGGATTCCGGTCAGCGCGAGGATGATGACGAGTAGCAGGATCGCGATCGCCGACGCGTAGCCGAACTGCAGGTTCTGGAACCCGGTCTGGTACATCGCGATGGTCGCGGTGGTCGTCGCCGTGCCCGGGCCGCCCTTGGTCATGATGAACGGCTGGTCGAACAGCTGCATCGCGTTGATCATCGCTACGACCGTGGCGAACAGGATGGTCGGGCTGATCAGCGGGATCTTGATCCGCAGCAGAGTGCGCCACGCTCCCGCCCCGTCGATCGCCGCGGCCTCCTGGACCTCCTGCGGGACGGACGTCAGCGCGGCCACGAACAGCACGAAGGTGAAGCCGACCTGCTGCCAGACGACGATCAGGATGATCGTGATCTGCGCCGCCACCGGGTTCGTCAGCCACGGCACCGCGGGCAGCCCGAGCTGGGTCAGGTAGTAGTTGATCAGCCCGAATTTCGCGTCGAACAGGTAGCCCATGAAGATCGACACGGCTGCGGTGGAGGCCAGCAGGGGCAGGTAGAAGGCCGTGCGGAAGAAGACCTTGGTCGACTTCCGCTTGCGGCTGTTGACCAGGACCGCGAGCAGCAGCCCGAGGGTGATCTGGAGGACGACGATGCCGATGGCCATCAGGATGGTCACGCCGAACGAGGCGAGGGTCGAGCCGTCGCTGAACAGTCGGGTGAAGTTGGCGACCCCGACGAACTTCGGGGGCGAGATGACGTCCCACGAGAAGAACGAGAGCCCGAGGGAGGCGAGGATCGGGATGAACGTGAACACGGCGACGAACGCCACCGCGAGCCCGATCATCGAATAGCCGAACGCGCCCTCCCGCCGGGCCGCCCGTCGCACACCGGGGCGACGGACGGCACGGCGAGGAGAGATCGCCCCATTCACGCGCGGGCGCTCCTGGGTCTGGACAGCCATCAGGACGCCTGCGCTGCCTTCTCGAAGTCGGACTGCATGCCGTCGAGCGCCGCCTTGGCGTTGCCCGACGAGATCGCCTGCGTCGTCCGCTGGTTGAGCGAGGTGGCGAGCGCGTTGTAGTACGGCGGCGCGGAGATCGGCACCGAGCCCTCGAGCTGGTCGTAGAAGACCGACCAGTTCTCCGGTCCGGTCGTCTTGTACCGGTCGGCCGTCAGCAGCTGCTTGCGGCCGGGCGTGGTGACGTTGCCCGGGAACATGATGTCGAAGGTGGAGGGTTCGACCATCATCTTCACGACCTCCCAGGCGAGGTCCTTGTTCTTCGACGAGTTGAAGATGCCGTAGCCGCCCGCGCCGAACAGCGACTTATTGCTCTTCCAGGTCGGGAAGCGCTGCACGTCGAAGCTGCCGTCCGCCATGCCCGCGTTGTGCAGGCCGCCTGCCCAGAAGCCGCCGCCGATCGTCATGCCGATGCGGCCGGTGGAGAACAGGCCCTGGAGGGTGGCGCCGCCTCCGACGTCGGGCGAGGGCGACAGGCCGGACCGCTGGAGGTCGACCACGTACTCGAGGGCTTCGACGGCGGCCTCCGAGTTGGCCGTGGGCGTGCCCCACTTCCAGCCGCCCTTGCGGCCGTGCACGCCGACCGGGTTGTTCTTGAAGGCGGAGTTCCACAGCCAGTCGCCGCCGGAGTACTTGCCCTCCTCCAGCAGGTTGCCGTTGTTGGCGTACAGGAACGACGTCCAGCTTCCCCAGAGGCGCACCACCCAGTCGAAGGCGTTGACGTCGCCGCCGAGGCCCTTGAGCTTGGTCGCGTAAGTGTGGAACTCGTCCATCGTCCAGTTGTCGGCGGGACGGGAGAGCCCGGCCTTCTGGAAGAGGTCGGTGCTGTAGAACATGCTGCCGGCGTTGAAGCTGTCGGGGAGCTCGTACAGGTGCCCCTGGTACATCATCGACTCCACGAGCGCGGGGTGGATCTGGTCGAAGTAGCCCTGCAGTGACGACAGGTCCTTGGTCACGTAGCTGTCCAGGGGGATCAGCAGATCCTTGGACGCCATGAGCTGGAGGCCCTCGGTCGCGACACTCACCAGGTCGGGGGCCGCTCCGGCGGCGATCTGGGTGAGGACCTTCGCGAGGAAGTCGTTCCAGTCGGTGCCGTTGATGGCCGTGACTTCGAGCTTCGCGTTCTTGTCGAGCTTCTTGATCTGCGGCTGCAGGGTGTTCTGCAGCGCCGTGGCCGCCTTCTGGTCTCCGAAGTACAGCATCTTGATGGTGCCCGATGCGCTCGTTCCACCGCCTCCGCCTGTGGAGCATGCGGCCAGCGAGGCCAGGCCGGTCAGCGCGAGGCCCGCGCCGCCGAGTTTGATCACAGTGCGACGGTCGATGGCCGTTCCAAAGGTGCTGGTCATCCGTCCGCTCCTCTCTGAGCGTCGTGGTCGTGACGGGTGCCACGACCGGACTAATACGTATTGGGATTCCGAGCATAGCTCTAGCCCGTCCCGAATTGCAAATACGTATTGGCTTTGTGGCATGATCAGTTTCGGGAGGAACGATCTGATGGCTGCGAACAACACCGGCCCGGCGAAGCGGGTGACCATGAAGGATGTCGCCCGGCGGGCAGGGGTGTCCCAACCGACCGTGTCCTTCGTGCTCAACGACCGGCGCGACATCTCGGTCGCGCCGGAGACCCGCGAGCGGATCCTGAAGGCGGCGAAGGAGCTGCGGTTCCAGCCCAACCGCGCGGCCCAGTCCCTCCGCTCCAACCGGCCCTTCACCATCGGCGTGATCGCGCACCGCGTCGTCTCCCAGCCCTACGCCGGTCAGATCGTCCTCGGCGTGCAACAGGCGGTGCAGCCCGCGGGGTACGTGTCGTTCGTCGTCGAGATCTCCGAGGCGCCGGACAGCGGCAAATCGGCCGTGGAGAACCTCGTCCGGCAGGGAGTCGCCGGACTGGTGTACGCGGCCCCCGGCCCCGAGCCGATCTCCGCGCTCGATATCGGCGAGGACATCCGCACGGTCTTCGTCAACTGCTGGGCCGACAACGTCGAGGACGCGCCCCTCGTGCTGGCCGACGAGTACCAGGGCGGCCGGGACGCCGCAGCCGCCGTATTCGCCGCCGGTCACCGCCGGGTCGCCTTCCTGGGCGGTCCGTCCGACGACTACGCGTGCAAGGAGCGCGAGCGCGGCCTGGTCGACGCCGCGGTCGAGGCCGGCATCGACCCGGCGTCCATCCCCCGGGCCTACGGCACTTACCATGTATCTTCCGGATACGAGCTGGCGTCCCGCATCCTGGCCGACGATCCTCCGACCGCCCTCGTCTGCGGCAACGACCGGATGGCGGTCGGCGCGCTGCTCGCATCCCACGAAGCCGGGCTGGAATGCCCCAGGGACATCTCCATCGTGGGCTTCGACGACCAGCCGGAGCTCGCCGCCGAGCTGCACCCTCCGCTCGCCACCGTCGCGCTCCCGCACCTCCAGATGGGCATCACCGCCGGCACGTTGCTGATCGAGGACGCGGAGCCGCCGCAGCGCACACTCGTCCCCTGTCAGTACATCGACCGCGCCTCGCTCGGAGCCCCGCGCGCGGACTCCGCCCGATGAGCTCCACCCACTTCCTGCCCCAGGGCGGGTACGTCGGCGATGTCATCCCGTTCGAGCACGACGGCACGGTTTGGCTCTACTACCTTCTGGACACCCGCGACCCGCGCCGCCCGCTGGACCGCGACGAGGGGATGCCATGGGCGGCGGTGACCACCACCGACTTCGCGCGGTTCACCGACCGCGGGGTCGTGCTGCCGTCGGGCGGCGCGGAGGCCGAGGACTTCGACTGCTACACCGGCAGCGTCGTAACGGACGACGATGGAGTGCACCACCTCTTCTACACCGGGCACAACCCCCGCATCCGCACAGCGGACGGGGATGCGCAGGTCGTCTGCCACGCGACATCCTCTGCGGCCCTCGACTCCTGGACCCGCCACCCCGAGTGGACCTTCGGCGCCCTCGACGGCTACTCGGCGGAGGATTGGCGGGACCCATTCGTCTTCCGCGCGGCTCCCGGCGAGCCGTGGCAGATGCTGCTGGCCACGCGGCGGCTGGGCGCCCCCTACCGCCGCTCGGGTGTCGTCGCGCGGCTCGTCTCCGACGACCTCGTCCGCTGGGGCGACGCGGAGCCGATCTGGGACCCGCGCCGGTTCATCGCCCAGGAGTGCCCCGACGTCTTCCAGTGGGGCGACCACTGGTACCTCGTCTACTCGGAGTTCTCCGACTCGTTCCAGACCCGCTACCGCATCGCCGACTCCCCCAACGGCCCGTGGCGCGCGCCGGAGTACGACACCGTCGACGGCCGCGCCTTCTACGCGTCGAAGACCGTCGAGCACGCCGGAGAGCGCCACTTCATCGGCTGGATCGCGACCAGGCAGGGCGAGACCGACAGCGGCGCGTGGCAGTGGGCCGGGACGATGTCGTCACTCCGCGCCGAGCAGTCCGCCGACGGCTCGCTGCGGTTCGGCCTGCCCCGAGCGGTCACAGCCCTCTACGACACGGCCCGCGACCTCCTGCCGGAGCTCGCCCCCGTGCAGGGCGCGGATGCCGTCGTCGGCCGCGGGGCGCTGGACCGGCATTCGGTATGGCTCGCCGGCGAGGTTCCGGCGGAGGCTCTCATCGTCGCCGAGTTCGACATCGCGCCGTCCACTCAGGCCTGCGGGCTCCTCATCCGCAGCTCCGACGACGCCGAGCAGGCGTACTCGATCCGGCTGGAGCCCTGCCGCGGCCGGCTGGTGTTCGACCGCTGGCCCCGGGGAACGACCGGCGGCGAGCAGTGGCAGATCAGAGGAGACGTGCCGCACGAGCTCGAAACGGAGCGCCCCGTGCCGCTTCCGCCGGGCCGGCACACCGTGGAGGTCCACCTCGACGGCGACATCTGCGTAGTCGTGGTGGACGATCGGGTGGCGCTCAGCACGCGCGTCTACGACCTGGCGTCCGGCCGCGTCGGCGTCTTCGCGACCGACGGCGCCGTCGACCTGCTGCGCCTGGAAGCCCGGGTCCGCGGCTGAGCCCGGGTCCGCGGCTGAGTGCAGGGTCCGCGGCTGAGTTCAGGGTCCGCGGCTGACGCGTCCTGCGGCTTGACATCGCCCGGCCGAGTGCTTAGCCTGCCAATACGAATTACTAATACGAATTGGCTCGTATTGGTCCGTCAAAGGAGATGACTCATGTTGGCTAATCTCGGTGGCTGGCACCTGCTGGTGATCCTCGCGGTGGTGCTGCTGTTGTTCGGCGCCACGCGCCTGCCCGCTCTGTCGAAGGGCCTCGGCCAGTCGATCCGGATCTTCCGCAAGGAGGTCCACGACCTGTCGGACGGAGAAGCCGGCGGCACAGTGGAGAAGTCGGCCGCCACCTCCGGTTCCGACGGGGTCTCCGCCCGGCCGTGAGCGTGCTGTCATGAGCTTCGAGAAACTGCTCGTGATCGGCGTGATCGCCGCCTTCCTGATCGGGCCGACCCGGCTCCCAGGCTACGCGGCCAAGCTCGGCCAGTTCGTGCGCTCGCTGCGGAGACTCGCCGACGACGTGCAGCAACAGGTGCGCGAAGAGGTCGGCGACTCGGTCGACCTCGACTGGCGCCGATACGACCCGCGGCAGTACGACCCGCGGCGGATCATCCGCGAGGCGCTCCTCGCCGAGCCCGAGCCCGAACCCGCCTCCCGCTCCCTTGAGCGGTCGGCCCCGGACGCGCCGTGAGCCGCGGGAACCGCACCGCGCGGATGTCGCTGGCGGCCCACATGGCGGAGTTGCGTCGGCGCGCGGTACGGGGCGCGGCGGCGCTCCTGGCCGGGACGGTCGGCGGCTGGTTCCTCGGCCCACTCGTGCTCGCGGCGCTACGGGCTCCGATCGCGGAGGCCGCAGCGTCGCAGCATCGCCTCGCAGCGCTGAACTTCGACACCATCACCGGGGCCTTCGACCTGCGGATGCAGGCGGCGTTCGCGATCGGCATCGTGGCGTCCAGCCCGATCTGGCTGTACCAGGTCTGGGCCTTCCTCGTCCCGGCCCTCAGCCGCCGGGAGCTGAAGTACGGGTTCGGCTTCTTCTTCACCGCCGTCCCACTCTTCCTTGTCGGCTGCGGCGCCGGCTGGCTGATCGTGCCGCACATCGTCCTCCTGCTCACGGGGTTCGCAGCGGACGGCTCCTCGTCGTTCATCCAGGCCAACGACTACTTCCAGTTCGTGCTGAAGCTCGTCGTCGCGGCCGGCTTCGCGTTCGTCTCGCCGGTCTTCCTCGTGCTGCTGAACTTCCTCGGGATGCTCTCCGCAGCGTCGATCCTGCGCGGCTGGCGGATCGCGTTCCTCGTCATCCTCGGCTTCACCGCGATCGTGACGCCGTCGGCCGACGTGATCTCCATGCTCCTGCTCGCCGGGCCACTGATCGCGCTGTACTACCTCGCCTGGTCGGTCGCGCTGTTGCACGACCGCAGGCTGGCCGCGCGGGTGCTCTAGGCGCCACGCACGAAGAAGGCTCCCCGTCCGATCTGGGCGGGGAGCCTTCCTGCTGTGTCCGGATCAGTTCCAGATGGACGTCAGCTTCCACGCCCGCAGCGAGTCGATCCTCGCGGTTCCGTCTGTGGCGAAGGCGCTGACGCCGGTGCTCGCCGCGTCGGGGAAGATCTGCTCCGTGATCACCCGGGTGCCGTCTCCCGTGAAGACCTCGACGGACGCGGCGTCGATCAGGATGTGGAGGTCGAGACCGCCACGGGAGTCCAGCGCGACGGGCGCGACAGCCCGGCCGGGGAACGACGGATTGAAGCCCGTGTCGCCGGAATGGGTCCGGTCGACGTACAGCTCACCCGCCGCCGTGTCGTAGCCGATCTGCGTGTACTGGCCGCCCCCGGTCCTCACGTTCAGGCCGAACGTCGACGCGGTTCCCTTCGTCAGCCGCGCCTGGACCTCGAGCTCGGCTCCCGACACGGGAAGGGGCTTCGTGCCGGCGACGGTCACCGCCCGCACGTTCGACACCGGGCCGGCGCGAAGGTCGGACAAGGCGTCCACCGGTGTCTGGACGAGCTGGACCTTTCCGCCGATCGACTGCAACGACTCGGTCCGAGGGAAGGACTCGGCTCCCTGCCAAGGCGTCGTCGGCACGTTCGAGGCGTAGGCCCAGTTGTTCATCCACGCGACGTTGATCCGCCGGCCGCCGGGGGCGTCCGTCCAGGTGTTCTCGGCGTAGAAATCGCTGCCGTAGTCGATCCAGCTCGCGCGCTGGAGCTGGTTCAGCGCCGGCTTGTCGGCCAAGGTGAAGCCGTCGGCGAGGATGTGGCCCCAGCTGCCGGTCGCGTTGTCCACGATCTGGAGCTGCGCCTGCCGGCCCTGGAGGTCGCTGACGTCCCAGGACGCCCAGTCGAGGTTCTCGCTGTTCCTGCCCGTCTGCGAACGGACCACCTTCCCGTCCACCAGCAGGTCGACGGACGTCTGGGTGTCCCAGACGGGCGCCTTCTGGCTGGCGAAGACGATGTCACCGACCATGAGGTGGCCCCAGCCGGTCGACCCGTCGTTCTGGTCGACCACCTGGATCTGCGCCTGCTGGCCTTGATACGCGGAGGTGTCCCAGCTCGTCCAGTCCAGGGTCCCCGCGTTGTTGCCGGTGGCGGTCTCGACGATCTTGCCGCCGATGAGCAGGTTCACCGCCGTGGGGTTCGGCTGGCTCATGGGATGCGTGCCGCCGGCGATCTGGAGGTCGATGTAGGGCGATCCCACGGTGAAAGCCGGGGACGTGATGGTGCCCTCGCTCGGGTCGCCGTCCGGGCCCCAGGTGTCGAGGACGCCCGCACTGACCTGGTTGCCGAGCTTCTCGTGGCTCGGGCCGGTGCCGACGAACGAGCCCGTCGTGGTCCAGCCGGGATCGTAGGACGTGCCGGAGAAGTCGGTGAAGACCATCCCGGTCGGAAGGGTCCCGAACGGGACCGAACCCGCGGCGTAGGGGTTGTCACCCCCGCCCACCTGGAAGTTGAGCCGACTCTTGTCGATCGTGAACACCGGGGAGGTGAGCGCGCCGGTGGCGGCGTCGCCGCCGTTGAAGCTGTCCACGAAGTAGTGGCCGTCCGCACCGGTGACCGGCTGCTGATCGGGCAGTGCGCCCGATGCCGGCGCCGTGCCGAAGGCCGAGCCGGTCGTCGTCCAGTCGCCGTAGCTCCCGGACTCGAACGCGTCGAGCGCCCTGCCCGCCGGCGGCGTGTACGTGGCCGGTCCATCCGGGACGAAGGTCGAGCCGTCGAACCGCCCGACGAAGTACTGCACGCCGGTGCTGCCGACGCTGACGCTGAGCACCCACTTCTGGTTGCGGGTGTTGCCATCGACGGGCAACTGGTACAGGTCGGGCATCTCCCAGACCCCCGTGGTGGCGCCGGCCGGGCCGAACGTGCCCACCTGCGTCCACGTCTTGAGGTCGGGCGACGTGTAGAAGGCCACCTTGTACTGATCGCTCAGAGCGACCGACATCATCCACTCGTGTTTCGGGGCGTACCAGAACACCTTGGGGTCACGGAAGTTGACGGAGCCGATGTCGATCACCGGGTTGCTCGCGTAGCGCGTCCAGTGGCGTCCGTCGTCCGTGCTGTAGGCGATGTCCTGGGATTCGACGTTCGTGCGCGACTGGACACTGGTGTAGATGGCGACCATCGCCGGATTCTTCGTCGCGCCGAACCCGCTGGTGTTCTGCGTGTCGACGACCGCGCTGCCCGAGAAGAACGCGCCGGCGCCGGGGTCAGGCGCCGGGCCGGTGACATCGATGTTCGTCCAGTGCACCAAGTCTTTGCTCACCGCGCCTTTCCAGGTGCCGTAGCTGAACAGGTAGTACCGGCCGTCCTTGTAGACCAGTCCGTTCGGGTCGCCGATCCAGCCGGTCGGCAGGGAGTAGTGGAACTGCGGGCGGTACGGCTCGTGATAGAGGCCTGTGGTCCCGGTCGAGGGCGTCGCAGCGGGCGACGGGGCGGCAGGCTGGGTCGCCACGGCTGGCGGAGCCGCCGATACGGGGACCGCCGTAGGGGCGAGCCCGGTCAACGTGATGCCGACGGCGAGGGCCGTCGCGATCGTGAGGGATCGGATCATGAAGGTGCGCTTCCTCTCTGAAGGCTTTGCCAATACGTATTTATCGCGGCCAGAACTCCTGCTCGACGTATTAATACGTATTAGTTCGAGTGATCAGTACGCAGTCTGGAACGCCGGGCTCCGCAGGTCAAGTCAATCCGCAAAGAAAGCAGCTCCGCGCATGCCAACCCCGACACCGCCAGAGAACGCCCTCGACCCGCCCGCGGACCTCCGCCGCGTCCTGGTCGCCGGCGAGGCGCTCATCGATGTGATCCGCCTCGGCGGCACGACGCGCGAGCATCCCGGCGGGTCCCCCGCGAACGTCGCGCTGGGCCTCGCCCGGCTCGGGGTGGCGACGTCGTTCCTGACCGCGCTGGGCCGCGACACGAGATGCGACACGATCGGCGCTCGGCTGGGCGAAGCCGGCGTCACACTGCTGCCGGAGTCGTGGAGCCTGCCGACAACATCCACGGCGGCGGCCACGATCGGAGCGGACGGTTCGGCCTGCTACGAGTTCGACATCAGCTGGCAGCTCCCCCGGCGGATCGGTCTCCCTCCGCTCCACCACCTGCACGTCGGCTCGATCTCGGCCTTCCTGTCGCCAGGTGCGGACAGGATCGAACAGCTCGCCTCCGAACTCCACGGCGAAGTGACCATCAGCTTCGACCCGAACATCCGGGCCGGCCTGGTCGGCGACCGCGCCGAAGCCCTGGCCCGATTCGAGCGACTCGCGAAGCTCGCAGACATCGTGAAGCTCAGCGACGAGGACGCGCTCTTCCTCTACCCCGACCTGAGCGTGGACGAAGCGGCACGCGCGATCGCCGCGGGCGGCGCACTGGTGGCGGCCACACGCGGTTCCGCGGGCTCCCTCCTCGCTGTCGCAGACACGACGGTCGAGATCGAGCCCATCACCGTGCAGGTGGTGGACACCGTCGGTGCCGGCGACAGCTATATGGCGGCGTTGCTGGCCTGGTTGCTGAAGACGGGGATGGAGGCCGTGCGCGACGGCTCGAGGGCCGAGCTCGCGTCGGCCGGCGGTTTCGCGGCTCGCGCGGCGGCGATCACGGTGTCCCGGGCGGGGGCGGAGCCGCCGACGTCGGCCGAGGTCGGCGGGCGGTAGCGGAGGCTAGGAATGGCGTAGGGCCGCCGACTACGGCCGGACCAGCAGCTGATACGCGGGGCCGCCGAGCAGCGCCTACCGCGGTGCGCCGTCGCCCGCCTCGACGTCAGGCGCATCGGCTTTCCCGTCGGCGACTTCGGACCGGAGGATCCGTACCGATTGCCCGATCCCTCGGGCCAGGGCCGGCAGTCGTGTCGCGCCGAACACGAGGAGCACCACGGCGAAGATGGCGACCAGATGCCAGCCGCTGAGGTTTGCCAACATGAGCCGCCCTTTCCTCGCTGAACGATGGGGAATCCGCACCATCGCCGGCCGCATCCGTGCCGTGGCCACGAACGTACGGGTCGCGGAATCACCCTGTCAACTGCCAAAAGATCTTTGGCGGGCGATGATCGGCGCCCCCGGGATTTTGGCACCCGGGTTCGCCCGAGAAGGCATTGACCTCGTCGAAACCTGCCGCTACCGTGTCTCGGCCAGACGCAGGCCAAAACGGTTTTGCAGCATGTCGAACACCGGCGACCAAAGGAGATCGCATGAAAGCGTCAGGAACGCTCATCAGCCGTCGAACCGTGCTGACCGCGGCCATAGCCTCGGCGATCGTCGGGCAGCTCGGATGGATTCGGATCCCTCCGGCTGACGCCGCCGTTCAGCCGGCGGAGGCGCCACAACCGGCGCCTGCCGACACCACCGGTGACCGCAGGTTCCTCGTCGGCCTGCTCTGAACAGCTCCACGTCAGCATTCAACGCATTCGAGAGGACGAAGAATGAACACTGTCTACGATGTGACGTCTTGGACGATTCCGGGGAGCAGCGTCACCTGCTACGACGACATCGGCGCCGTCATCAACAGCATGATCGCGGACATCAAGGCGAACCAGACGTCCCAGGCGTCCAAGCCCGGCGCGGTCATCTACATCCCGCCGGGCGACTATCCGCTCAAGACGCGAGTCACGGTGGACATCAGCTATCTCACGATCAGGGGCTCAGGGCACGGCTTCACGTCGCTGAGCATCCGCTACAACACCGCGGACACGTCGACCTGGTACGAGATCAACCCGGGTTCGAGCCATGTGATCGTCCAGAACACCGACGGCCAGTCCGAGGCGTTCATCGTCACTCGCGGCGGCAATCCGCGGCTCAGCAGCGTCACGTTCGAGAACTTCTGCCTCGACGGGGCGTCATTCACGCCGAACGAGAACTCGTACACGAACGGAAAAGTCGGCATCCGCTTCGACAGCGCCAACGACTCCTCGCATGTCGAGAACATGGGCTTCGTCTACTTGGAGCACGCGTTGATCGTGAAAGACGCCGACGCGCTCAGCGTCACCGAGAACTTCCTCGCCGAGTGCGGCAACGCGATCGAGCTGACCGGCTCCGGACAGGCCAGCAAGGTGAGCAACAACCTGATCGGCGCCGGGTACGTCGGCTACTCGATTTACGCGGAGTCGCATTTCGGCCTCCTGGTGACGGGCAACAACATCTTCCCGCGTGGCAAGGACTCCATCCATTTCGTCGGCTGCACCCTCTCGAATGTCACAGCGAATCGCTTCCACGCCTTCTACCCCGGCGTGGTCACCCTTGCCGGCAACTGCAAGGAGAACCTCATCAGCGGCAATCACTTCTACCGCCAGCCCGAGACGTTCGGCCCGCTCACCGGCTACAACAACGGACTCGACGACCTCTTCGGGCTCGTACAGCTCAACGGGGACAACAACGCTCTCATCGCCAACCACTTCTCATACAACGTGCCGTCCGGTTCGATCACCCCCAGCGGTGCGACTCCAACGATGGTTCTCGTGAAGTCGGGAGACAGCAACTACATCGCAGCGAACCACTTCACCGCCAATGTCTCTGTCCACACCGTCGTGCTCGACGCGAGCAGCACGAACACACATGTCATGGACAGCGGAACGTCCGCCCAGTTCCAGCCGTTCACGACCAGCTACGGCTTCCGGGCGACGCCGTGAGCGAGCGGAGGCGCCTTGCGCGCACCTGGGCCGCGGTCGCTCTCGTGGCGGCGACCGCCGGAGCGGTGTCGGTGCCGCTCGCCGTCGAGGGGCCGGCGCACGCGGGCAACGCGGCGGACTATCCCGAGTTCCCCTACGAGGCGACGGACTACACGGAGCCGCATCGCGGGCAGTTCCATTTCAGTCCGCCGAACGGCTGGATGAACGACATCAACGGCCCCGTCTACTACCGCGGCGTCTACCACCTGTTCTTCCAGAGCAACCCCCACTCGCTCGGTGCGAACAACGACATCCACTGGGGTCACGCGACCAGCACCGACCTGGTCCACTGGACGGAACAGCCCATCGCGCTGGAGCCGGGAGTCCAGAACCCGGGAGGAGCGCAGAGCCTGCTCTGGTCGGGCTCCGCCTGGGTCGACACGACGAATGCGACCGGCTTGAAGACGGGTTCAGACGACCCGATCCTGCTGTTCACCGGCACCGACGGAGTCAGCATCGCGTACAGCGTGGATGGCGCGCGCACCTTCCAGATGTACGACGGGGGCGCCCAAGTGGTCTCCACCGGCACGACCGAGAGCCGCGACCCGAAGGTGCAATGGGATCCCATAGGCAATCGATGGGAGATGGTGCTCTACGACTTCACCGGCTCGCAAGGCGCCAGCTTCTACACATCGACAAACCTGCTCTCCTGGACGAAGGCCGGCCATTACGCGGCTTCGTGGTTCGTGGAGTGCCCCGACCTCTACCGGCTCCCGGTCGATGGCGACACATCGCGGGAGAAGTGGGTGCTGCAGGACGCGGGTGGCCAGTACGTGACGGGCCGGCTGGACTCGTCCGGGATGTTCGTTCCCGACTCGCTCACGCCGCTGAGCATGGAATCCGGAAACACCAGCTACGGCGGAACCTGGTACGCCTCGCAGACGTTCAACCAGCTGCCGTCGGCACGTGTCGTGCAGATGGGATGGCAGGGAAGCAACCATGGTGCGACCTGGACCGGCAACGCGTCCTTCCCCGTCGAACTCGGGCTGAGCACCTTCGCCGACGGAATCCGGCTGACCCGGAATCCCATCTCCGAGATCTCCGTGCTGCGGGAGAGCACACAGTCATGGTCAGCCCGCACCATCACCGCCGACCCGTCCTCCGACCCGCTTGCCACGACGTCGGGTGACACCTACGAGCTCCAGGCGTCGTTCTCCATGACCGGGTCGTCAGCCAGCGCGGTGTCATTCGGTCTCCACCAGCGAACCGACGGCTCCAGCGACGCCTCGGTGTCCTACGACCTCGCGACGCAACAACTGACCGTCGACAACGCCGCGAGCAGCACCCACCCGACGTTCTCGACCCCGCTGGCACCGATCGGCGACGCCGTCAGCATCCACATCCTCGTCGATCATGGCCAGCTCGAGGTGTTCGGCGACGACGGCAGGGCCGTGATCAGCGACAACGTCGACTTCGCTTCTGCGGCCGGCGATCTGGGAATGTCGTTGGCGGCCACCGGCGGTTCGGCGGAATTGACGAGTCTGTCGTTCTCGCCCCTTCGATCGGCGTGGCGGGCCTCTCGGGAAGGGACCTCCCCCGGCAACGCCATCGTCGCCGCACTCGGGCAAACCGCTCGGTCGCAGCCGACCGATCCGGAGACGACGAAGTGCGTGGACAACGATGGTCCGACAGGAACGGTTCAGATCTGGGACTGCACGGGCGCGTCCAACCAGGCCTGGGTCCTCGGAGCGGACGGATCGCTCGTCGTGAACGGTCTGTGCCTCCAGACGATCCCCGGGGAGACTGCCAACCACACGCACGTGCAGACGGCGGCGTGTTCGGGAGCGGACAACCAGAAGTGGAGCCGCGGCAACGTCGGATCGATCGTCAATGAGCTCTCAGGTCGCTGCCTCGACGTCGACTACAGTGACTACACCAATGGTCAGCCGCTTCAGATCTACGATTGCGTCGGGTCGCCCAACCAGGCCTGGGTCGGACCCACCGTCTCGTACCCGCCCACCGGGGCGATCGTCTGGAACGACGGGACGAAGTGCCTCGACCGGGATGTGGCTTCGGGACGAGCCCAGCTCTGGGACTGTCTGGGCAATGGCAATCAGACCTGGACCATGAACGCGGACGGTACCGTCACCACCGGTGGCGTCTGCTTGGAGGCGCCGCCGGGCCAAACGTCGAACAACACGCTCGTCGACGTGGCCGCCTGCACCGGCACGAGCAACCAACGCTGGACGCGTGGGGCGAATCAGGGGCTGGTCAATGCGGCCTCGGGTCGCTGTCTCGACGTCCCGTACGGCGACACCACGAACGGCACGCAGCTCCAGCTCTACGACTGCGTGGGCGGCGCCAACCAGTACTGGAATCCGCCCGCCTAGGAGACCGGAGCCGTCGTGCTCCAGCGAGAGCACGGCGGCGTCCGCTTCCTACGCGCCGATGCCGGGAGTCGCCCTGACCGCGTTCACAGCGAGATCCACGCTGAGCTGATCGTCCGTCCCCGAGTCGAGGATGGTGTTCCGAGTGGACCCGGCTTCGACCAGCACAGAAGTGATCGTCAGGTCGCCTGATGCCCCGGTCGTCAGAAGCGCCTCCACTTGAGCGGCGAACGCCGATTCGCCTGAGGTTGCGGCGACGTCCAGCCCGACGGCGTGGTTGTTCGCGACGTAGTTGCCGTGACCGGAGACGAGCCGGACGACGACGGGCGGAGATCCGGCCGGACGCAGCGTGTGCGCGTCCACGACCTCGGAGAAGTGGTTGCCGATGACCGAGTTGTTGCTCCCGTCGATCCGCAGCAACCCGTAGTCGTCGTCCTTCCCGTTGTCCACGTGCTGGAATGGCGCCCAGGGTTCGAGGTCGCGGAGGAAGTGGTTGGTCGCCACGAGGTTCTCCGAGCTGTTCGCGGCCAGGACCACCATGCCGGGATAGAACGAGTGCAGGCGGTTGTTCGTGATGCTCGAACGTGTGACACCGCTGAGCTCCACGCTGCTCGCTCCCCGCGGGAACACGTTGTTCGCCGCGATCAGCAGGCCGCCGTGGTTCTCGGCATAGATCGAATGGCCGGCGAAGCCCGCACCGATCAGGTTGTCGGTGACCTTCGACGCCTGGCCCCAGCCGCGAAGCTCGATGCAGCTTCCGCATTCGGCGATGAAATTGTCGTGGATGGACAGGGCGTCCGCATTGCAGACGGTGAGGGCGTGCTCGAGATAGACGAACCCCATGCCGTTGAAGCGGAACGAGTCGTTCGCGCTCGCAACGTAGATGCCGGTCTTTCCGTTGGCGTAGGTGTTCTCCGGTTCGAGTTCGGAACCGTCGGCTGCGAAGTGCAATCCGTCGATCGAGAAGCCGGAGAACTCGACTGAGCTGATCCGCGGGCTTCCTTCGCGTTCGACGAGGAACGCTGCGCGCGCGGACTCCCCCGCATCCGGTCCTGCCGGGAGGTCGACGAGGATGCGACTGCCGCCGGGCCACAGCTCGTGCAGGTCGGGCCACTCGGCTTCGGGCACATTGAACCGGATGCTGGAGGAGGTGAAACCGTGGCCCGATCCTTCGATCCGCAGGAAGCTGATGTCGATCAGCACCTGGGTTCGGAGGCGGTAGTCCCCGGGCGGGATGGAGATGACCGCGCCCGGCCTCCCCCCATCGGGCGTGACCGCCTGCCGGTCCTTGATGTCGGCGATGATGCTGTTGATGACCTCGCCGATGTCCGTCGACGGATCGCCGACGGGCCATTCCGTCACGTCGTAACGGTTACGAGCGGGCATGGATCCTCCTGTTCGAGTGGGCGAGCTCCGTCAGGACGGGGAGGTCGGCTCCGGGACGCGACACCGTGATCGCCGCTGCGCGTGCCGCGGTTCGCCCGACCTCCTCCAGGCGGCTCGGTTCGATCGTTCCGCCGTCCCACGAGCCGACTGCGAAGGCCAGCGCCCAGATGAGGGCCGCCATGAACGAGTCGCCGGCGCCGACGGTGTCGGCGACCTCGGTCGGGACCGTCGGCACCTCGACGCGATGCTCGCCACTGGCGAGAACGGCGCCCTCGCTCCCTCGAGTGATCGCGGCCACCGCCACGCCAGCGCCGACGAGAGTGTCGAGGACTCGGTGGACCGACTGACCCGGATAGAGGAACTCCGCATCTTCATCGCTGAGCTTCGTGAGCCGGCTGGAGAACGCGATCGACTCGAACAGGACGCGGGAGACGTCGGGAGGCGGGACCAGGGATGGCCGCACGTTCGGGTCGAACGTGATCACCGCTCCGCCGGCCCTCCCCCGGCGGACGATGTCACGGACGAGAGCGGACCCGGGCTCCAGGAAAGCGCCGAGAGACCCGGTGTGGATGATGCGCGGGTCCAGGAGATCATCGAGTTCGCCGGGAGCCCAGCGAACGGAGAACTCGTAGGTCGCGGAACCGTCGGCGCCGAGCACGGCCACCGCTTTCGACGTGGGTGCGTCCGTCTCGGATTCCGCGGTGACGATCGCGCCCGAAGCAGCGAGTTCGCGGCGGATCAGCCGGCCGTCCTCATCGTCGCCGATCGCGGTGTGCAATCGGGTGGCCACGTGGAGGCGCGCGAGACCGAGCGCGACGTTCGCAGGCGACCCACCGGGGTGACGGCGGACGCCGTCGCGTCCGACGACTTCATCGATGAGGGCCTCGCCGACGACGAGCGCACCCGAACTCACGAGGTCACCCGAGTCTGAAGCGCCTCGGCCAGGCTCGGGTCGCCGACATCGAGCCGGCCGTCGACCCACGATACGGGTTGAGGATCCGTGATCTCGCCGACCCAGCCGCCGTGCTCGTCGTTGTTCCTGAACGCGAGAAGCTGCCACCGCCCGACGCGATCCTGCACGAGACGGCCCACGTACAGGCGCTCATCGGTGATCCGGTACGCCGCTCCGATGTCGAACGGCCCGGCCAGGTCGTCGGTCGGGAAGGCCCAGACGCCGCCGACCGGGTCCTCGGCGCGACGGTCGCGGGCGAGCTCGGACGCGAGGCAGGAGAACAGGCCGACGGGTCGGCCGTCGACGACAGCCGTCTGCACGACTTCGATGTGCCCGAACCCGGATCCCGGCTCGGAGAGCGGCGGCTGCACCGTCCATTCCGTGAGATCGTCCGATGTCGCGTGGCCGATCACCCCGCGATCGTCGGGCTCGCCGTGGTTGGCACGCGCCGTGATCAGCATGTGCCAGCCGTCCCGAGCCCGGAACACCCAGGGGTCTCGCCACGCCTGATCGGGCCACTGCCGGTCGTCCGCGGTCTCATACCATCGCGCGTCAGGCTCGAGAACGTGACGACCGGGCTCTCGGCGCCAGGTGAAGAGGTCGTCCGAGACGACGGAGCTGATGCGCTGATTGATCCCGCCCTCCGCGCGGCTGACCGCGGTGTAGAACATCCGCCACGTCCCGTCGTCCTGACGGATGACCGACCCGGTCCAGGTCGCCAGGTCGTCGAATGCCGGCGAGTCGTCCGGGATGAGGGCATCCGCATGCTCCGTCCAGGTCACCAGATCGGTCGACGTCGCATGCCCGATCGTGGCGCGCCAGTGTCGACGGTCGGGGTCGAGCAGGGCACGGGAGGCTTTCAGGAAGAACAGGTGGTAGCGGTCGCCGTCGTCGGCGATCCAGAAGTCCCATACCCAGGACGAGGCTAGTCGGAGCATCGGTGTTACCTTTCAGTTGGCTCGGAGCCGGGCGACTGAGCCGCGGACGACGAGGGGGCACTCGAGAAGGGTGGGTTCATCGGCGAGCAGCCGGGCATCCGCCTCGTCGTGCAACAGGCCGACCAGTGTCTCCACCGCCCACGCGCCCATCTCGTAATGCGGCAGCGCCACGGTCGTGAGTCCCGGGAACAGGTTCGCCGCGATGAGCTCCTGGTTATCGAAGCCGACGATGGAGAGATCGTCCGGGATGCTGAGGCCGAGCTCCGCCGCTGCGCGGTACGCGCCCATCGCCATCCGGTCGTTGTAGCAGAAGAGCGCCGTCGGCCGATCCGTCCTCGCGAGCATCTCGCGCGCCAGCTCGTAACCCGGGAGCGTCTCGGACGGTGCGGTGGACACCAGCGCCATGTCGAGCGGGATGCCGTGCGCGTCCAGCACCTGCCGGTAGCCCTCGAACCGGCCGTGGGTCGCCGGGACGTCGTCGTCGTTGTTGAGGAACCCGATCCGGGTGTGTCCGGCCTCCACCAGGTGGGTGACGGCTGCCACCGCGCCGCCGACTTCGTCGGGCACGACGGCCGGGACGATGCCGGCCCGATCGGTCGAGTCGATCAAGACGGCCGGGAGCGCCTGCAGGTTCGGGGGAAGCGACACCTGACGGTGGTACATGGTGGCATAGAGGACGGCGTCCACCTGCCGGTCGAGGAGGGCCTGGACGTCGTCTTTGTGCGAGTTGCCGCTCGACTCGCGTTCCGTGTTGATGATGACCAGCGTGAGATCGTGCGCGCGGGCGGCCTCCTGCGCGCCCAGGATGATCCGGCCGGCGTGCGGGGTGGTCGCGATCTCCTCGCTGAGCAGGCCGATGAGTCCGGACCGGTTGGTCCGGAGCGCCTGAGCGGCGCGGTTCGGCCCGTAGCCCAGCGTCTTCGCCGCGTGCCGGACCCGGGCCCGCGTCTCTTCGGCGACCCTGGTGTGCGGGGTGTCGTTCAACACGTGCGACACCGTCGTCACGGACACGCCTGCCAGTTCGGCGACGTCTCGGATTCCTGCGCTCTTCACTGCCACAGTTCTTTCTCCCCCGAACTCCCGTTGTCCATATCGCGTTCCTCAGCCCTTGACCGCGCCGAGCGTGAGACCGGCCACGATGTGCCGCTGCAGAACGACCGCCAAGATGATCACCGGCACCGAGTAGAGCACCGCGAGCGATGTCATGTTGCCCCAGTCCAGCCCGAACTGGCTCTGGAAGTTCGCGATCTGCAGTGGAGTCGTCACCGCGCGCACGGAGGTGAGCAGCAGCGCGAAGATGAAGTCGTTCCACGAGGCGAGGAAAGCGAAGATCGCGGTCACGGCCACACCCCCTCGTGCGACGGGAAGGACGACCCGCCACAGAGATCCGAGCCGGGAGCAGCCGTCCACCCGGGCGGATTCGTCCAACTCGTCGGGGACGGCCTCGAAGAAGCTGGCCATCAGCCAGATGGACAGCGGCAGCGAGATCGTCGTCTGGGCGATGGCGAGAGCCAGGGAGGTGTCCGACAGCCCGAGGTTGTGGAACATCGTGATCAGCGGCGCGCCGACGATGATGGCGGGGACCATCCTCATGATCAGCGCGAGCAGGATGAAGATCCGGCCCGGGCGGGTGCGATAGCGGGTCACCGCGTAGGCCGCAGGCACGCCCAGCACGAGCGAGAGCACCGTGCTCAGGACGGCAGTCTGCAGGCTGTTGACGAACGACTCCGGCACCCCTTGTGTGCTCAGGACGTTCAGGTAGTTCTGGATCGTCCAGGTGGACGGCAGGATCTGGGGCGGGATGGCGTTGGTCTCGATCGGTGTCTTGAACGAGGTGAAGAGCATGTACACGAACGGGAACGCGTACAGGATCACGAGAACGGTCAGTGAGCTCCAGAGGACGGCGCGGGTGGCTCCGCGGCGGGTTTCGAGTCCGTTCATCGCTCTTCGCTCCCTGGTCGCCAGATGGTGAGGACGGCGATGATGGCGATCACCATCATCGCGATCAGGTAGACAGTGCCCATGGCGCTGGCGAGGCCCGGGTTCCCGTTGGCGATCTGGGTGTTGTACACCAGCAGCGACAGCACGTTGGTGGAGTTCTGCGGGCCTCCGTTGGTCTGGACGACGATCGTGTCGAACGCCCGGGCGGCATCCACACCGCGCACGATCAGCGCGACGGCGATGATCGGCCGCAGCTGCGGCACGATGATCCGGAACAGCAGGGTCGGGTATCGGGCCCCGTCGAGACGGGCCGCCTCGATGATGTCGCCGGGGACGTTCTGCAGACCGGCGAAGAGGACGAGCGTGATGAACGAGGTCGTCAGCCAGATGTCCGGCAGCGCGACGGAGAAGAGCGCGATGCTCGGGTCGCTCAGCCACTGGATCTGGTTCGGAGAGGAGATGATGTGCGCCTGGTAGAGGAGCTGGTTGACGATCCCGGAGTTGTCGATCAGGAGGAACCGCCACAGCAGCCCGGCGACGATGGGGGCGATCATCAGCGGGTAGAGGAAAATCGTGCGGAAGATCCGGGACCGGTTGCCGAGCCCGCTGAAGAGGAGCGCCACGGTCAGCCCGAGCACGAACTCCAGCGTGACGACGATCACGGTGTAGGCGATGGTCCGGATGGCCGAGTTGCCGAATTCGGAGGAGGTGAACGCCGTCACGTAGTTGCCGAAACCGACGAAGGTGTGGGGGCTTCCGGCGATCGGGTTGTAGCGGAAGAAGCTGTTGACGACGAACTGGATCAGCGGCCACGCGACGAAGACGGCGAGGAAGGCGGCTGCGGGCAGCATCAGCAGCAGCGCGAACCGGGCGTCCGTGAGGCGGAACCGCGACCGGCGTCGTGGTTGGGATCGGGGGCCGTGAACGGCCGGCCGGGTGGCCGGCCGTTCACGTGTTGCGGTGGTCATCTTATTGCTGGACAATCTGGTCGATCTGGCTGGCCGCGGCCTTGAGCAGGGCCGCGTTGTCCGCCCCGGGCTGAAGCGACTTCTGGATCATCGGCACGAGGACGTTGTTGACGATGTTCTGCCAGTTCGCGTTCGCGGGGCGCGTGACGGTGGCCGGCGCGGACAGCGTCGTGACCATCGGGCCGTAGGACTCGTAGCCGGGCTTGTCCGCGTACTGCTTCAGCGCCGAGATCCGGGCCACCAGGCCGAGGGAGGTCTTCGCGCTCAGGGCGTTGTGGGCGTAGGCGTACTTGACGAACGCGGTCGAGGCCGCCTGGTGCGCCGCCTGCCTGGGAATGCTCAGGTAGAACGGGCCGGGCACGCCGGCGATCCCGCCCGGACCCGCGATCATCGGCGCGACCCCGGTCTTGCCGTACACGGGAGAGCTGTTCGGGATCTGCCGGTAGGCGTGCGCCCAGAAGAGCATCATCGCGGCCTTGCCCTGGTTGTACAGGTTCTGAGCAGCATTCCAGTCGACAGCCGCGGCGCCCGACGGACCGTATTTGGCGAGACTCGTGTAGTAGTCGAGCGCCTTCAGGCTCGCTGCGTCGCCGAGCGTCGACTTCGTCCCGGCCGCATTGAGCACCATGTTCTTCTCACCGGCCTGAGAGAGCGTCGCGAGGTACTGGGTCTCCACAGCACCGGGAAGCGGCGCTCCGTACATGCCGTCCTTGGTGAAGAACTCAGCGGTGTCGGAGTACTGCTGCCAGGTCGTCGGCGGTTTGAGGTCGTATCCGTACTTCGCCTTGAAGGCCGCCTGGTTGGCCGGATCGTTGAAGAGATCGGTGCGGTAGTAGAGGATCTCCGAGTTGGCGAAGGCGGGCATCCCCACGTAGTTGTCGCCGACCTTCGCCTCCTGCAGGACGGCGGGGAAGTTGTCCGCCTTGACCTCCGAGGTGTACAGGCTGTTCAGCGGCTGGAGCCCGGCGGCGAAGGCCGGCAGCCAGATCGCGTCGAGCGCGGCGACATCGAACGAGATGCTGCCGGTCGACAGCTCGCTGTTCACGCGGTTGTAGAGACCGTTGTAGGGCAGCTCGACGAAGGTGACCTTCGTGCCCGTGTCCTTGGTGTACTGATCGGCGATCGGCTGGAGTTCGGCGTGACCGCCGGCCTCCACGAGCACCGTGATGGACTTGGCGGAGGACGAGGAGGAACCTCCCCCGGACACGCCGCACCCGGCGAGCGCCAGCGCGACGGCGACACCCACCGCGGCCGCTGCTGTGACTTTCTTGCGAAGCATCATTACTCCGGATCGTGAAGAGCAGCTCCCGCTGCATGTGATTGGACCATCCTATGAGGCCAAGACGTTTTGGCAAAACGTCTTGGCACGAAGTTATGGCTGCGGGCACTGCTTCCGCAACCGCCAAAACGCGCCAAAATGCCAAAACTTGCCAAACCGCAATCCTCGAACACCCGCAGAAACGACGGACGAGTCCGGGATCCCTTCGATCTGTCCATCCAGGAATGCGGCCTAGCGTCGCAATCATGAGCAGCGACGACTCGACGGGTGAGCAGTACACCCGCCCGGAGCGGCCCCTCCTCACCCTCCTGGTTCGACGATCCGGCGCGCTTGCCGCGTTCGCGATCCTCAGCGTCGTCGCCGCGGTGCTCGCTACAGCCGTGTCGGTGCCTGCCGTGGCAATGGTGGCCACCGGTGTGAGCGATGGCGCTTCGGTGTTCAACGGCCTCCCCGATTATTTGAAGATCCAGCCGCCGGCTCAGGCGAGCACGTTGTACGCGGAGCGCGCAGGTCAGCAGGTGCCGATCGCCACCTTCTTCGCCCAGTACCGCAAGGACGTGCCGTGGTCCGGCACGGCCGAGATCCTGAAGTCGGCCGTGATCGCCGCCGAAGACCCGCGGTTCTTCGAGGAAGGTCCCATCGATGTGGTGGGGACCTTACGGGCCGCAGCCGCGAACGCGGCGGGTCATCAGCTCGAAGGCGGTTCCTCGATCACCCAGCAGTACGTGAAGAACGTCCTGGTTCAGCAGTGCGACGCTCTCACCGACGCTCGAGCCGCGAAGAGCTGTTACCAGCAGGTGACCGCCACGACGTTGCAGCGCAAGATCCAGGAGCTCCGCTACGCCGGGGAGGTCGCCAAGCAGTATTCGAAGGATCAGATCCTCACCGCCTATTTGAACCTCGTGGGATTCGGCGGGAACGTCTATGGGGCGCAAGCGGCTGCGGAGTACTACTTCGGCGTTTCGGCGGCCACGGTCTCGCTGGCGCAGGCCGCGACACTCGCGGCGATCATCAACAGCCCCTCCGACCTGCGGATCGACGAGCCGGGCAACGCTGCGAACGGAGCGGCGAACCACTATGCCCGGACCTTGGCACGCCGCAACTACGTGCTCGATCGCATGTATGTGAACCACCGGATCACTGCGCAGCAACGCGACGCAGCGAAGGCGACCCCGATCCAACCGCACCTCAGCGCGGCGGTCAGCGGTTGTACCAGCGCGGCCGCCGTCGACGCCGGGTTCTTCTGTGACTACGTCAAGGACGAACTCCTCAACGATCCGGCCTTCGGCAAGACGGCCGCCGACCGCTGGGTCGCCCTCGATCGAGGCGGACTGCAGATCTACACCACCCTCAAGCTCGGTCTGCAACAGCAGGCCCAGCAGGCGCTCGATGCCTACATTCCCTCGACGCGGCCTGGCATGCACCTCGGTGCCTCGAACATCTCGGTGGAGCCGGGGACCGGGCACATCGAGACCATGGTCGAGAACAAATCCTTCGACGAGAGCAGTCAGGCCGGGCCCGGCGCCACCGCCGTCAACTACAACACCGACGCCGCATATGGCGGCTCCCAGGGCTTCCAGACCGGGTCGGCATTCAAGGCGTTCACCATCGCCGCCTGGCTGGAAGCCGGGCACAACCTCTCTGAAACGATCGACGCCTCCCAGCACACCTTCCCGATGTCCGACTTCCACAGCAGTTGCGGCCCCGTCTCCGGTCCGCCGTGGCAGGTCAGCAACGACGAAGGCTCCGCGTCGCGTCTGAGCGTCATGGCCGCGACTGCGCAATCGGTCAACACGGCCTTCGCGAGGATGGGCACCGAACTCGACCTCTGCTCGATCCTCCACACCGCGGAAGCCCTCGGCATCCACCCGGCGTCGTCGGCCAACCCGCTGACTTCGGTTCCATCGATGATCCTCGGCGTCAACTACCTCTCGCCGCTGACGATGGCCACCGCCTACGCGGCCATCGCCGACGGCGGGACGGTCTGCACGCCGGTCGCCGTCGAGAAGGTCACCGGCCCCCACGGCACTCCACGCCCCGTCTCTCCGAGCTCATGCACCCGCGGCATCCCTGGAACCATCGCCGCCGGTGTCGCCTACGATCTGCAAGGCGTCCTCCGACCGGGAGGGACCGCGGCCAGTGCGAACCCCCAGGACGGTGTCCCGATGCTCGCCAAGACCGGTACCACCGACCATGCCGTCCAGAACTGGCTCGTCACCTCCACCACGAAGATCGCCACCGCCACCTGGGTCGGAAACGTCTCCGGATCCGTTCGCCTCCGCAGCGAATACTTCCACGGCATCAACGGAGGAAACGTGAAGTTCGACATCGCCCACCGCATCCTGACAATCCTGGACCATCGGTTCGGAGGCACCCCCTTCACACCGCCGCCCCCGGCCCTCGTCGGCGGACCCGTCCGCCCGGCCGGCTGACCCCGAAGAGAGACGAATGCTCGCACTCAGCATCCCGAGCCCGCCACCGCAGTGGGCGCAGTTCCAGCTCGGCCCGCTCACCATCCACACCTATGCCCTGTGCATCCTCAGCGGAATCATCGCCGCCGCACTCATCACCGCTCGACGGCTCGGCCGCCGCGGCGTCGACCGCGGAATCGTGCTCGACGTCATCTTCTGGGCGGTGCCGCTCGGGATCGTGTGCGCCCGCTTCTATCACGTGTTCACACACGTCGGCGACTACTTCTACCCGGGTGCGAACCTCTGGAACGTCTTCGCCATCTGGGACGGCGGAAACGCCCTCTACGGATCCCTGCTCGGCGGAGCGGTGGGCGTCTACATCGCGTGCCGACGCGCCGGGCTGCGATTCTGGGCATTCGCCGACGCACTCGCCCCGGCGCTTCTCGTCGCCCAGTCGCTGGGCCGCTTCGGCAACTATTTCAACCACGAACTGTTCGGACTCCCCACCACCCTCCCCTGGGGCCTTCAGATCGAAGCCACGAATCCGAAGTTCCCGGCCGGGATGCCGCCGGGAACCCTGTTCCATCCGCTGTTCCTGTACGAGATCATCTGGAACCTCTGCGGGGTCGCTCTCATCCTCCTGCTCGAACGGCGATTCCGTCTCCAGTGGGGACGCGTGCTCGCGCTCTACCTCATCTGGTACGGACTCGGCCGCAGTTGGCTCGAAGCCATCCGCATCGACCCCACAAGCGACGGCTGGCTCGGTATCCCCGCAAACGTGTGGGCGTCGTTCGTGGCCGTCGCGATCGGCGTCGTCCTGTTCGTCGTGCAGACGCGACGACACCCCGGCGCCGAACCATCTCCCTATCTGCGCGAGCCCGTTCCCGCACGAGACTCCAGCACAGTCGAGATGACACGGGACTCCGACGAGAAGGAGTCGGCTGCACTGTAGCTACGACGTCCCCGGCGTCTGAGCTGTCCGAGGTTCGAAGCTCTCCTTAGTCGGCGTCGGTTCTGCTGGTCAGGTCGCTGCAGGGAACCGTGACGCTCCAGCCGATCGTCTCCTTGAGGTTGACGAACCGCAGCTCGTCGTCGCGGCGGCACTGCGCCGTTGCTGCCGCGAGTTGGGGTTGCCAAGCCGGCCCGTACGAACGCCGGGTCAGTTGCGGCCCGAACTGGGCCACGATGAGCGCCGCCGCCAGCCCGGCCACTGCGACGACCGTCCACCTGAACGCGACCCGCCGATGTGGGCGCCTGAGGGCGATGGCCGCGGCGACCGGGAAGACGAGCGCGAGCAGCATCGACGGGACGACGCCATACCGGGTGAGCCACGCATTCGACAACTGCGCCGAGGTGAAGCGGGCGTAGTCGTAGAACGTGTTCGGGTTGGTCACGACGCTCGCGACATAGATCAGGACGGATCCGCTCAGGGCCGCGACGACGAGGACTCGCTGGCCGCGCGTTCCGCGGACCGCGACAAAGGCCGCGGCCGCCACGATGAGCGCCAGCACGGCGATACCGACGGCCGGGCCTGTCGCGACGAGGACGTGCCCGATCCGGGCCTGCGGGACCACCAGCGGCATGACCGCGTTGATCAGGTAGCCGTAAGCGATCGACAACGGATCGACCGCCGGATTCGTGTCCTGCGCCCGCGGCCAGCCCAGCGTCACGACCGCTTGCGCTGCCATCCCGGCGAGCAGTCCCGCGCGCACGATCCACACCAGCCGATCACGGGAGCGCAGCAGCAGCAGCGGCGCCAGAAACAGCGTCTGGATCTCGGTCAGCGCGCCGAAGAGCGCCACGGCCGAGAGGATGATCGCGGTGCGCATCCGCCGCGGACGCGACAGCGCGACCCAGAACAGCGCCCACAAGAACACCGAGTGCAGGTTCGCGAGGTTTCCGAGAACCTCGCGCGGCGCCAGCGGGGCGAGAACCGTCAGCCCCGAGATGAAGAGCCGAGCGGGAAGCCAGGGCACCATGTCCCGGGCGCACACGAAGACGACGACCGCGAGCGCTCCCGCGACCGCGCACGCGGCGGCCGTGGTGGCGAGCGCCCACTGATCCACCGGCAGCAGCACCACGCCCGCCGCGACCAGACGCGGAACGGTGTGCAGGTAGCCGGCGTACGGCGTGAAGAGGACGCCCGGGCCGCCCAGCGCGGCCGAGGAGACGAACGTCCGCCCGTCCTCCGCCCAGAACGTGTCGCGGGCGAGCGCCGGGATGCGGAACCACGCGACCGCCGCGCAACTCAGCCCGAGGACCACCAGCAGGATCATCGGCCGACGGCTGACCGCGTCCCGCACTCTGCGGGCCAGGGACCGTGAGGCGAGCGGCGCGACGGTCATGCCGGTCACCGGGATCACCCGACTTTCAGGGCGTCAGCGGGAACCGCGACTGAGACGACCTCCACCTGTGGTCCCTCCGCACTAGCGCTCCGTCGCATTCAGGCTCCTCGCTCTCTCATTCCGTCGCACCCCCTCGGCTCCCATATTCGGCAAAGAAGCAGCGGTCTTCCCTGGAATGCGCATATGAGTGTCCGAAGCATCCGGTCCGCGGGACTCCGGGCCGCCGGCACCGCCCCGGTATTCGCGGTGCGCCATGCGGAGGACCTGTGCGCGTGTTCCCGGCCTCGCCGAGACCGGATGGCCGTGGCTGAACATGCGCTCAGGCAGGGGCGCCTCTCAGCCATTTCTGGGAGAGGAGGACCTTGACTGGCTCCGTGCAGTCGACCGAATCGCTTCGCAAGGCGAGGCCGTTCGGCCGGCTCCGGCCCCCTCACGTCCTCGCGCTCTCGCTCGCGTTCGGCGCGATGGGCGCTTCGGTCAGCCTGATCGGATCCTGGGTGCCATCGCTGTGGGGGGACGAGGCAGCCAGTCAGCTCTCCGCCCGACGCTCGCTCCCCAGCCTGTTCCACATGCTGCAGCACGTGGATGCTGTGCACGGCACCTATTACCTGTTCCTCCACTTCTGGGTCAGGGTGTTCGGCTACAGCGCGTTCTCCATCCGGTTCCCGAGTGCGCTGGCGATCGGTGCAGCCGTGGGTCTGGTGGTCTGGATGTGCGCCCGTATTTCGGGCGTGCGCGTCGCAGTGCTGGCGGGGATCGCCTGCACGGTCGTGCCCCGGCTCACCTACGCAGGCGGGGAGGCTCGCGCTTTCTCGTTCGATGCGACACTCGCTGCGGCTTTGTGCGCCGTCGTGGTCGAGATCGCGATCCGCCCCGGTCGAAGCCGCGGGCTGTGGGTCGGCTACGGCGTCCTTCTCTGCATCGCGACCTACTTCTTCATCTACACCGGCCTGATGGCGATCGCCGTCGGTGCCTTCGTGCTGCTGACCCCGACGTTGCGCGATCACTGGAGACGGTGGTCGGTCGCCAGCGCGGTTGCCTTGGTGACGGCCCTGCCGGTGTTGGTCATGGCTTTCCTGCAGCGAGCACAGATCGCCTACCTCCAAGCCGGCGGCTACGCGTCCTGGGATGTCGTACTCAAGCAGATGTGGTTCGGCGACACCACGTTCGCGTGGGTGGGGTGGACACTGATGGCGGCGGGCGCCGTCGGCGCAGCCGGAACTGCATGGCGGCACCGCCGCGCCGGGCTCACGACGTCGGCGCCGGACGTTCGGGTGCTGGCCCTGTGCTGGCTCGTGCTCCCGATCGGACTGCTTCTGCTGGCGAACGTCTTCTTCGCCCTGTTCACCGCGCGATATGCCGCCTTCACCGCACCCGCGGCCGGCATCCTGATCGCCACCGGGATCGACACGATCGCTCGGGGAGCCGCCTCGGCGACCCGCCGTGTGCGGGCCGCCGCCGCGGTCTGCGTGGTCCTGATCCTCGGCGTCGTCGCGGCCGCCGCGCCGGACTGGGCGGCTCAGCGCGGCCCGTACTCGCAGAACCAGTCGGACTGGAATCAGATCGCCGCCACCGTGCGCGCGCACTCCCGCACCGGCGACGCCATCGTCTTCGATGCAGCCGCCCGGCCATCGCGCCGAACACGTCTCGCCTACGACACGGCGCCTCCCGGTGCGTTCGGACCCGTGAACGACGTCCTGCTCAAGACGCCATACCAACGCAACTACACCTGGTACGCGTCGACCTTCTCCGTGAGTGAGGCAGCCGCCCTCAACCGTTTCGACCGGGTCTCGCGGGTCTGGGCGGTGGAGTACAGCACTCCGCCCGGTCTCACCGGACCGAGCACGCCGGACACCTATGGCCGTGCGGCCCTTCACCTGCTCGGGTTCCACCAGACCGCCGCCTACCGGCTGCACGCGAGCGTCGTCTACCTCCTCACCCGGAACTCATGACCACCCGTCGGGCGGCCGGAGCCGGGAGGGGCCGGCCTCATGTTCGACGACGTCCTCGGCCCGTCGACGACCACGGTGCCTTCCGTCCATTACGCCAGCGTCCCGGGAGCCTCACCTTCCGCCGCAGTCAGCCATCGGTCCAGGTGGCTGAGGGCATCCGGCCCGAGCGCGGCTTGCAGCCACCGCTGACCGCCTTCCCACGCCGGCTCCGCCCGAGCGAGCACCTCGAGCCCCGATTCGGTTATCTGCACGTCCGTCGTGCGGCCCGACGGAGAAACCGAGGGGTGGACGTAGCCGTGCTGGACGAGTAGATCCAGCCCGCGGCTGATGGTCGACCGCTCGAGGCCGAGCGTGCCGGCGAGCTGGGAAGGGCGAGTTGGCGCATCGGAGGCAGCCAGTTCGGTCAGCATCTCGAATTGGGGCAGGCTCAGGCCGGTCGAGCGGAGTTCGGCCTCGAAGCGTCGGGAGACGATCCGGTGGAGCCTCTCCACTCGTCGCCCCAGGCAGTTGGCGGCGATCTGCTGCGCGCGCCCTTGCGTCAGTCCCGGGTGTTGCATATGCACCTCCTGGGTGTAGCGTAGCCCATCTACCAGTTGCAGATACAACATTGAGGACTCATGACTGACTTCACCGAACTTCTCGAACGGAACCGCGGCTTCGCCGAGAGCGTCGATCTGCGGCGTCTCGCGATGCCGAGGGCGATGCCCGAACGCCTGCTTCTCGTACTCACCTGCGTGGATCCGCGAGTGGAGCCCGCCGGCTTCCTCGGCGTGCGCACCGGCGACGCGGGGGTGCTCCGAAACGCCGGTGGCAGGGTCGATGACCGGGTGATCGAAGACATCGCCTACCTGGCCATGCGGTTGCGAGTCCGCATGGACGTCGCGGTGATTCATCACACGCAGTGCGGCACCGGCCTGCTCGCCGAACCGGACTTTCGCTCGGCCTTCGCCGAGAGATCCGGTACTGCGCGCTCTGTGCTTGCCGAACGCGCTGTCGCCGACCCGGTGGAGACGGTACGTCTCGACGTGGTGAAGCTCCTCGAGCACCCGATGCTTCCGGATGACGTGGTTGCGTCCGTTTCCGGGCACGTGTTGCGGATGGAGACCGGGCTGGTCGAGACCGTCGTGCCGTGGGAGGCCTCGGCCGGTCGTTGAGCGACGCAGCACGGGGGCGGCCGCGCTATGAAAGGCGGGCGCCGTCTCCGTCTCCGGTTGATGTCGTCGCCGCCGGCGGATCGCGTGCCTCCAGAAGGAGCGAGAACGTGCGGAAATGGATCGTGACACAGCCGTGCCCGCCGTCGACGAGCGCCAGCGCGGGGAAATCACCCCGCAGCGTGTGACCGTCGTCGAGCTCGCGCAGCCGAGCAAAGGACTGCACCTCCACGGCCGCGGAGTTCGCATCAGGAGGCTGGCAGGTCAGAGTCCGAACATCGCCATATGTCCATTTTTCACCATAACTTGACCAATCGCTCCGATGCGCCGACCGGTCGGAAGCACTGGAATGGACCCATGGACAACGACCCCGCTGAAGCAAGGCGACGCAGAATGACCACGGTTCAAGAGGCCCTTCCCGCGTACGACCACCGGTCGGGCACCGGTCCGACCCTCGTTCTGCTGCACTCCTGCGGCGGCTCCGCGCAGACCTGGCGACCGGTCGTCGACCGGCTGCCCGACAGCGATGTCCTGAGCATCGACTTTCGAGGATGGAGCCGTTCGAACGACCTCCCCGGGCGGTACACGATGCAGCGGCTCGCCACGGACACGAGCACTGTCCTCGCCGACGCGACCGCCGGATTCACCGAGAGGCCGCTGAACGACGCGCCGCTGGTCCGTTGAAGCCCACCATCCACCCGCACGACAACGCCAACGCCAACGCCAACGCCAACGCCAATGCCAATGCCAACGAAAGGCACAACACCATGAACGACACCAAGCCCACCATCGTCCTGATCCACGGCGCCTTCGCAGACGCCTCCGGGTACGCCGGAATCATCGGTCGGCTCGAGGCCGAGGGATATCCCGTCGTCGCGCCGCCCAACCCGTTGCGCGGACTCACCTCCGACGCCGACTCCATCCGCACCCGCGTGGCCGCGATCGACGGCCCGGTGGTGCTCGTAGGCCACTCCTACGGCGGAGCCGTGATGGGTGCCGTCGCAGCCGGCCTGACCAACGTCATCGGCCAGGTGTACCTCGCCGCCTTCGGCCTCGACGTCGGCGAGAACTGCTTGGCGATCCAAGAAGGGTACCCCGTCTCCCTCCTCGCCACCGAGAACGCCCCGACGTCCTACGACGCACCTGGAGCCCCCGGCGGCCCCGACCTCTACATCAAGGAGGAGCGCTTCCGTGAGGTCTTCGCCGGAGACTCGTCTGTCGCGACAGCACGCGCGATGTTCGCCACCCAGCGCCCACTCGCGGCGTTCGCCTTCACAGAAGCCGCCACCGTGCGAGGCTGGGACACCACCCCGACCTGGTACCTCGTGTCCACCGAGGACAACTCGATCCCGCCGAAGCTCCAGGAGTTCATGGCCGCTCGCATGAACGCACACACAGAGCGCATCGAGGCCTCCCACACGGCGTTCGTCGCCCATCCGGAGTCGGTGGCCCTCTTCATCCAGAACGCAGTCGAGGACTTCACCGGTCGCAGCGCGGCCTGACTGCCCGGGCACGATGGGCGGGCCCCG
Organism: uncultured Leifsonia sp.; assembly: GCF_945957465.1. GTDB lineage: Bacteria > Actinomycetota > Actinomycetes > Actinomycetales > Microbacteriaceae > Leifsonia. Next base: position 13,294 of record NZ_CAMFLC010000005.1, on the reverse strand, counting down.
AACGGGGCCCGCCCATCGTGCGTGCGACCCGGGCGCGGCCGTCAGCTCCCCGTCGATCGCCGCCACGTCGTGGGGCTGACACCGTAGCGGCTCGCGAATGCGCGGGAGAAGTGGGCAGCGTCCTTGAACCCTCTGCGCTGTGCGATGTCCCGCACCGTCCAATGCGCCAGCTGCGGATCGCGCAGATCGGCCGCAGCCCGATCCAGGCGAACGCTCTTGACGAACTCGCTGACCGTCGTATCGGAGCGGCGAAAAACGCGGTGCAGATGCCCCAGAGACAGATGGACTGCCGCCGCCACACGTCCCGGCGACAGCTCCGGGTCGTCCGAGTGCGCCTCGATGAACTCGTGCATGCTCGCGAGCAGATCGGGCGCTTGCACGCGCGCTGGGGTGGGGATGGACAGCAGCAGAAGGTCGACGGCGATCTGCGCGACCCTGTCTGCCTGGACGACCTCCACATCCTCGATCGACCGAGGAATGGCGCACAGCATGGGGGCCACAGCACGCCCGATCCCCCGATTGCCTGAGACCCTGACTGCAGTGTGGTCGAGCAGCGATCGCGAACCGAAGAACTCGTCTGGCACGAGCTGCAGAACCGCCTGTTGATGGGTGCCCTCGGGAAAGATCAAGTCATAGGGCCTGGTCGCGTCGTACCAGGCGATGTCGCCCACCGCGAGATGAGCCTCCCGTCCCGCTTGCCTCACGACGCACGACCCCTGCAACTGTACGGAGACGAGGAGCCCCCCTCCGTCCGCCGCAACGCCCGCTCGTGTCCGTCGAACCCTGTGCGGCTCTCCGACGACATCGACGAGCGCAGCCCGGACCTTGCCCTTCGTCACGGCCTCAAGCCTGGTGTCCAGTGAGGTCGCTGAGCCTGCGGCGGCTACGTCTAGGCGCACAAACGAGGAGGACAGCTCCGCTTCCCACGACGCCAGATCCTGGCGCCGCCTTCCGCTCCCAGCCATTGCCCACCCGGAATGCCTCGGTCAGTCAAGCGTGACGTCACTCGACGGCACGTGCTGAGCTTTTCGGTCTCCTAGTTTCGAAGTACCCCCGATCATCCCACGAAGGAGTCGACATGGATAAGGTCGCACCGTTCATCGCCGCCGCTGTTCAGGCCGAACCGGCCTGGCTCGATGTGGATGCAGGCGTCGACAAAGCCGTCAGCTTGATCGCAGAGGCTGCTCGCAACGGGGCAAAACTCGTCGCGTTCCCTGAGACCTGGATCCCCGGATACCCTCACTTCCTCTGGCTGGGCCCTCAGTCCGCGGGCATGCCGTTCGTTCCCGCCTATCACGAGAATTCGATCGTGATCGGCGACCCGAACTACCTCCGCCTCGCCTCCGCAGCGGGCGCCGGCGACATCACGGTGGTGATGGGCGCGAGTGAGCGAGACCGCGGCTCCCTCTACATGTCCCAGTTCATCTTCGGGGCCGACGGATCCACGGTCGCTACACGACGCAAACTCAAACCCACGCATGTCGAACGAGCTCTCTTCGGTGAAGGCGACGGAAGCGACATCGCCGTTCACGACGTCGCAGGGATCGGCATGCTCGGGGCACTGAACTGCTGGGAGCACCTTCAGCCGCTGACCAAGTACGCGATGTACGGGCTGGGCGAGCAGGTGCATGTCGCGTCCTGGCCGTCGTTCTGCCTGTACCGCGGCGCGGCATACGCACTGGGCGAAGAGGTGAACATGGCAGCCAGCCAGGTCTACGCGGTCGAAGGAGGATGCTTCGTGCTCGCGGCCACAACCGTCACCGGAACTGCGGGGCTCGACCTGTTCGCACATAACGCAGAACAACGAACTCTGCTGGGTCAAGGGGGAGGCGGCTCCAGCCGCATCTACGGCCCGGATGGTCGTCTGCTGACCGACCCGATCCCCGAAGACGAGGAAGGGATCGTCTATGCAGAGATCGACCTCTCCCTCATCCCGCTCTCGAAGGTCGCCGCGGATCCGACCGGCCACTACTCCCGGCCCGATGTCACCCGACTCATCGTCGACCGCACCCCCAGGCCCGCGGTCGAGTATCTCGATCCGTCTGCACCCGCGCAAGAGCCGACTGACGAGTCCCTTTCGGCCTAGGCGAACTGAACTCACCCGGCCACTGGCTGATGCCGGACGGACATGACCTGCCCTACGGATATGGTGCCAGCCCGGGTCGCGTGTCGAGTGCCCTCCACACCGCGGGCCGGATCAGCTCGTTCCGATCTCGCAGCATCGCGGCAGGGAACGGCGACGCCGTGCGGATCAGCCCCGACATCCGTCTTCGACTCGTCAGCGAGCGCTTCGGCACCGGCGCTGTCCGCGCAAGTCCGGTCGGAAGGATCGAGGCTCAGGTGGTGACGGGCTTCGAGGATCGCTCCAGGAGTGTGCGCACGACGTGGGCAGCGTCGTCGCCGACCCCGCCGATGAGTTGCGATGCCAGCCCCGTCTGGAACGGCATCCCCACGAAGCCGAGTCCGGGGACCCCCGGAGCGAGCCCGAACAGCGCGACGGGGAACCCGTGCACGTCGATCTCGAGCCCGGGCACGTCGATCCACGAGAAGTCGCCCCGGTAGCCGGTGCACCATACGACGGCGTCCACGTCGAGCGCGGCACCGTCGACAACGGGAAGCCCGTCCTCGGCCGACTCGACGCGCCCGGCCTCCCGGACACCCGCGGCGCGCACGTCCTTCGGGGAGATGCCGATCAGCGGCGAGCCATGGGTGGTCGCCTTCGGCGCCACCCTGCGACCCACGGGGGTCTTGCGCGTCATGACGCGTGTGAGCACGATCCACCACAGCTCGCCCGCGACAGCGAGGAACGCGCGGGGGATGGCGGCGGTGTGGTCGCCGGCGATCACGACGTCGCGACCGGCGTGCGAGAGCTCCATCGCGATCTGGGCCCCCGAGGTGCCATACCCGACGACAAGCACGCGTTCTCCGGGGACGGATGCCGGCTCGCGGTACTGCTCGGAGTGCAGCTGCGAGATGCGGGGGTCGAGGGATGCCGCGACCGCCGGCATATTCGGGACCGTGGTCGCACCCGTCGCGACGACGACCGAGCGGGCGCGTCGGGCGCCGGCATCCGTCGACACGAGGAATCCGTCGGCGTCGGAGGCGAGCCGTGTCACGCGCGTCCCGGAGACGACCGGGAGCTCCCACCGCCGCGCGTAGTCCGCTAAGTAGTCGGCGGTCTCGCGCCCGGTGGGGCACCGCCCGGCTGCGCCGGGGACCGGCGAGCCGGGGAGCCCGTCGTGACGTGCCGGGGTGAACAGCCGCAGCGAGTCCCACCGCCTGCGCCACTGGTCGCCGACCGCGGTCTCCGCGTCGAGGATCGCGAAGTCGACGCCCGCCCGCTTCAGGTGGTACCCGGCTGCGAGGCCGGCCTGCCCGGCCCCGATCACCACAACGTCGTGCTGACCGCGCTCACCCATGACACGCCTCCGTGACACGCTCCAATGGATTAGTCTTCCAATTACTAGAATGCTATTCTAGTCACGTGCCTCCGGTCAATACCGCTCCGCGAACCGCACACGCACGCCACTCGGCCGCCACCCGCGAGCGAATCGTGGTCGCGGCCGGCGAGCTGATGACGCGCGACGGCTACGCCCGCACGTCGATCGCCGCTATCGCTCGCGGCGCCGACGTCGCAGTGCAAACCGTCTACAACGCCGTCGGATCCAAGCGCGACGTGCTCGAGGCCGTGCTCGACCGTGCCGCGTCCGGGCCGGACGCGCCGCGCAGCGTCCCCGAGTTCATGGCCGAGCGGGCGGATGCCGCCACCACCGCCGTCGGCATGGTGGAGGTACTGGCTGACTGGTTCGCCCAGTCCCAGCCGCGGGTAGCCGCGGTCATGCGCCTCATCCGCGAAGCAGCCGCCGTGGACGAGGGGGTCGCCGAGCTGGAGCGCGAGCGCGCCTCGCGCCGGCTGCACAACTACGGCATGGCGGCCGATCAGCTCGCCGGCAAGCCCGGCGCGGTCGCGATGGAGCGGGATGCCGCAGCCGCAATCATCTGGTCGATCGGGCACCCGCAAACCTACGGGCACCTCGTCGAGGTGGAGGGGTGGGACGTCGCGCGCTACCGGGACTGGGTCGCGACGACGCTACGCGCGGCCCTCACTTCGCACGCCGAGCGGTGACCCGTGCCAACAGGATCGAAGCCCACTCGAAGCGAGCCCAGCAGCGTGCCTTCGCTCAGGCTATGTTGTCGCGGAGGATCGTGGGCAGGAACCCCATCCGGTCCAGCTGATGAATCAAGTGCACGGTGAGGTCGCTGGGCGCGAACACCAACCGGTAACTGCGTGGCCCGTCAGCATGCGTGAGCAGGCCTTGGTCGAGCAGCCGGCGGATCGCGTGGCTCCGGTTTGCTGGGGTTCCGGGGAACGCCGGCTCCAAGTCTCCGGCACGGACCGTCGTCTTGGCTGCGACAATTCGCAGCGCATCCCGCTCGCGTTTCGTTATTCGGCCCGCATCGTGGAGTCTGTCGATGGCGGGCCGCAGCAGTTCATCCGTGACGAAGGCGTGGTCGCGAAGGGAGCGCAACCGCTCCAGGTCAGCGTTCAACCCGTTGAGAACGTTGGTGCACCATGCAATGAGTCCGTTGTCGTCGAGACGATCAGCTCGTGCGAGGTTGTCGTAGTATCCGGTGCGGTCTGCTCCGAACACAGCCGTCGGGTTGACCGCCCGATAGCTTGTTGTCGAGACGAATCCCTGCCGGATGAGCATCGCGTAGGTCAGCAGCCGGGCAACTCGGCCGTTGCCGTTTCCGAACGGGTGGATCCAGAGGAAACGATGATGGACGATCGCGGACTGAAGCAATTGCTTGTGCGGTTCCACTTCCTCGTTCGCGAAGTCCAGAAGCTTAGTCATATCAGAGAGCACATCGGAAGGGAAAGGCGGTCGGTGCTCTGCCTGCCCGATGGTGACTTCGCCGACCCGGTACGCTCCCGGAGTCCGGTCACCCTCCCGGCGCAGCCCGTCGACCACCATGCGGTGAAGCTCCCGGATGAACAAGTGTGTGAGTGGCCCGTCGCTGGCGTGCTCTTCGACAAATGCCATCGCCCTTTGTATTTTGAGGATTTCCTCAACACCCTCAGACGGTGCGCTTTGCGGGTTGCGTCCCTCCATCGCGCCGGCGACAGCGTCCAGTAACGACGTCCGGTTTCCTTCGATGCGTGCAGACATGATGCTGGTGAGCAGTTCGAACAGTTCTTTGAGCTGGAAGAACACGACCGGTGGCGTGGACCCGTAGTCAAGCTCTGCACGCGCGCGCTCTAAGCTGATGACCGCTCTGCTGAGTTCTGAGTCAAAATCGAACCGCGGGTATTGATCTCTTTCATTGCTCCGATTTTCGGTTCGCTTTGTCGCTATTTTCTCTTTTGCGTCGGAAAGTCCTGGTTAGACCATATTATTCGGAGCGATGTTGATTCACGCAATTATCACATCGTCAATTCCGTTTTGACATCGGCATCGGCGCTGGCTTACTTTCCACAATCGCGCTCCCAACTCCTGCGGTGGTCGAGCGGCACCGCGAGCAGCTCATCGGCCAGCCTGTTTTCGGGGTACGCCAGCGGCACTCGTGCCCGACGGAACACGCCTCTACGCTCAGCGCATGGTGAAGGTACAAACGGTCGACTACTCCGTCTTAAGAGTTCGAGACCGGACCGGCCTGGAATCAAAGCGACTGTGGATACGCTTGCCGAGCTGATCGACATCGTCCAGTCCACGGAGCGACTCCGTTCAGCAGACCCCACGGGACGCCACCCATTAGCTTTACGGCACGCGCCGCTTTCAACCGGCGGACGCACGAAATTCCTCGTCACGGGGTCTCATTTTGTGGCCCAGAGTGAAATGACTCGCGATATTGGCTCGGGGTGACTCCGAGGTGGCGGCGGAAACTGGGGCGCATTGCCATTGCGCTGGTGAATCCGACACTGTGGGCTATTGCTTCAACACTCAGGTCGCTCGTCTCGAGCAACCTCTGAGCCAACAACACTCGCTGGTGGATCAGCCACTGCAAAGGCGACTGACCGGCCGCCGCGCGGAAGTCTCGGTCGAAAGTGCGCCGACTCGTCCCATACCAACCAGCCAATTGGTCGATCTCGACAGCGGTGTTGAGACTCTCGAGCGCTCTAGCCTGTACAGCGGCGATAGAAGGCTCTGTACCAGCACTCACCTCAGGCTCGATGAACTGGTTCTGGCTGCCCGGGCGATGTGGCGCGACGACCATCCGGCGCGCGATCGCTGAGGCGGCGTTGGCTCCCAATTCGCGCCGGACGTAGTGGAGGCAAGCGTCCAGACCCGCCGCGGTTCCCGCGGACGTGATGATGCGGCCTTCGTCGACATACAAGGAAGACTGATGGAGCCGCACCTCCGGGAAACGTTGCTGAAAGTCCGACATCCAGTGCCAATGGGTCAAGGCTCGCCGACCATCAAGGAGCCCTGCGTATGCGAGCACGTAGGCGCCGAGACAGAGACCCATCAGGGTAGCGCCGGCCTCGTACGCCGAACGGACAGCACCCAAGAGGTCGTCGGGTGGCTCCATCGCAGGCTGCGGCCACGAAGGGAGGATGACGACGCCCGCCTCGTCGAGCACCTCGAGACCTCTAAGACCGGACAACGACAGTCCGGCTGTCGTGCTCGCCCGATCGGTTCCTCCCGGCGTCGCAACTGTCACTCGGAGCTCCGGACCTCCTGTAGATCGTCGGTCCACGCCGAAAACGCTGATCGGCACAGAAGCCTCGAATAAGAGGGCGCCGTCCGGGATCACCACAACCGCAAGACGAGGGTCGCGAGGCATGGCTGAATTTTATCTCTATGTGACTAGCAAGCCAATGGTCCGCGACCCAAGGCCGCGGCGATGCTAGCTGTATGACAGACACCGCAACCGTTCCCGTATGCTTTCGGCCGCTTGGAGGGCCGACCGTTCTCATCGAATACGGCAAAATGCGCTTTCTGGTGGACCCCACGTTCGACCCAGCCGGCGTCTACTCGATCGGCTCACGCGTGCTGACGAAGACCAACGATGCTGTCGTGGGCCCCGAAGAGGTCGCACCCGTCGACGCGGTTCTCCTCTCGCACGATCAGCATCCCGACAATCTCGATCTCGGCGGTCGCGCGTTCGCCCAGCACGCCCCTCTCGTGGTCACGACTAGGCTCGCCGCGAGTCGTCTTGCGGGGAACTGCCGCGGATTGCAGCCCGGCGAGACGATCGACCTCGGTGCCGTATCCGTCACTGCAGTTCCTGCTCTGCACGGTCCTGAGGGAAGCGAGGATAAGACAGGGCCGGTGATTGGGTTTGTGCTCGAGGCGTCGGGTTCGCCCACCGTCTACGTCTCTGGCGATAACGCCTCCTTGGCCGTCGTGCGGCAAATAGCCCAGCGATTCGCTCGGATCGACGTCGCCGTCCTATTCGCGGGTGCCGCGCGCACGCCGCTTGTCGACGGATTTCTCACGCTGACGAACGAACAAGCGGTCGACGCGGCACGGATTCTTGGTTATCCGTTGGTGCTCCCCGTTCATACCGACGGCTGGGCGCATTTCACGCAGGACGGCGAATCGCTCCGCGCCGCGTTCGAGGAGGCGGGCCTTGCGCGACTGCTCCTGAGAGCCGATCCGGCTGTGCCAGCGCGCGTGGGGATGCAGGATTAGGTCATCACCGACCCTGCCGTCCGCCGCACTGTCCTCACACATCGTTTCGATGCGAGCACTAGGGGCGTCAGGTTCGTGGCTATTTCCTCAACCGCCCAGGGCAGCAGCCTCTGCTCACCGCGGGGCCACCCGCCTTCAGCAACTGAACCGTTCAGCAAGCTCGGGGTAATGCACCACCACCCCATCCGGGTCGACAGTGAGGCCTGCTGTGAATTCACCGCTCGGCACCTCGTAGCGGACCAACCCCTCACCGCTGCTGTACATCTGGGTGCTCAGGCTGACACGTAGGGTCGGCACATCAACCCACACCACCGGAAGAGCCCGGGGAGGTGTGTTGCCGTCGAGCAGCCCCAACCGCCGGATCGGCATGGTGTTCGTGACGGGACAGAGTCCGAGGTCGCAGTCGATCGCGTCGGCGAAGGCGTCAGGAGCGAAGCCGAGTCGCCGAACGTCGATGGGAGTGCCGTCTTCGGTGGCGTGTGCGCTCCAGTCGCCGTTCGCACTGCGGCCAAGCTCAAGGGACCGTGTCCATCCGGTTCCATGAACGGAGACGGAGAGGGACCTTGTCACCCACCCGTCGGCGACGGTCAGCCGCCAACTGCTCGCGTAGGCGCTGGTGATTGAGGTGCCGTGCGCGGTCATCGACTCTTTCTCGAACTTCACGACGGCATGGTCGATCCTGTCCGGATCATCTAGTCCTTTCCATGCGTAGGAGGCCGCGCGCGACGAACTGCGGCTCATACCAGACCGTTCTCCACCGCCCACATCGCGACCTGGGTCCGGGACGCGAGGCCCAGCTTGGACAGGACATTGGAGACGTGGGTGCGAGCGGTTCGTTCGGTGACCCCGAGGATGGTGGCGATTTGCTGGTTGGTGTTACCGGCTGCGACGAGGCGGATGACTTCTGCTTCCCGCGGTGTGACCATGTCCGCGGGTCGAGGTTTTCTCGCCGCTTCCAGGAGCGTGTTGGCGACGTCCGGTTGCAGTGTCGTCTTGCCTGCGGCCGCCCGTTTGATGGCAGAGGTCAGAGCTTCGACATCCGCGTCTTTGAGGAGGTAGCCGCGTGCCCCGGCCTCCAGCGCCGCGTTGATCTTGTCTTCCTCGAGCACGCTGGTCAGTGCGATGACCTGGATCTCGGGGTACCGGTGACGGAGTTCGCCGATGGCGGTTATCCCGTCCATGACCGGCATTATGATGTCCATCAGTACGACATCCGGGCCGCGCCCTCCAGCGTGCAGCACCGCGATCTCATCCAGAGCTCGTCGACCATTGTCGGCTTCTCCGACGATCGTGACGTCGTCTTCGCCGGTCAGGAATGCGCGCAGGCCGCGCCGGACGACCGAGTGATCGTCGACGATGAAGAGTCGTATCTCACTCATGCGTGTTATTTCCCGTCTCTGTCGGTATGGTGATGCGGATTTCGGTGCCCTGGCCGGGGCCGGTGTGAAGGTCGAAGCTCGCTGAGAGGGCCTCCGCCCGCTCGCGCATACTGGTCAGTCCGAGGTGACCGGCTTCTACTCGGGTCGGGTCGAAGCCGGCGCCATCGTCGCGGATCGTGATCATCACGGTGTCGGAGAGGTCGGCGATCTCGATGGCCGCGTGCTGTGCCGCGGCGTGCTTGGCTACGTTGTTGAGGGCTTCGGCAATGATCCGGTACGCCTGTTCGGTTGCTGAGCTCGACAGGGCGAGAGCCGCGCCGGGTCCCCGCACATCGACGCTTAGCTCGGATCGAGAGCTGACCGCCTCAGCCATTCGGCGCACAGCCTCCACCAGTCCGGCATCGTGGAGGGCGTCGGGGCGCAGCTCGAAGATCAGTGCGCGCATCTCGGCCAGGGCGCCTGCTGCCAGTTGGTCGACGATGTCGAGGTTCTCAAGGACTCCTGCCGGAAGCTCTCTCGGTGCCGCACGCCGCGCTGCCCGTGAGTGCAGAGTCAGCGAGAAGACGGCCTGGGTGACTGAGTCGTGGAGTTCGCGGGCGAGTCGTGCGCGTTCTTCGAGCGCGGCGGTGCGCTGAGCCGTCTTGCGCAGGTGGAGTTGTTCCGCGGCGAAGGACGCTGCATCCGCTGCGTCGGTGAGCCGCCGGATGTCGAGCTCGCTCGGGCATGGCAGATCGGCCGGGAAGAACGCGGACAGACCTCCGACGGCGTGACCGCCGAAGGCGACGGGTGTGAAGACGGCTGTCCTCCATTCGAAGGCCGCGTCCAGGCACCTCACCAACGGTTGAAATGCCGGGAGCTCGGCGAGCCGATCGTGGGCGTTGCCGATGACAGCGGGCCTGCCTGCCGCCCACACATCGAAGAAGGGGACCCGCCCTCGCGCCGCCGAAGCTGCTCGTTCGGCTTCGGCGAACCCGATCGGTGTGCCGGCGCGGCCGCCGCTTCTCATGATGAAGTCGTCGTCGACCAGCCCGATCGATACCGCCAGAGCGCGGGTCTCGGACAGTGCTGCCTCGGCCAAGCGTTGCGCTTGCTCGATCAGCGCGCTCGGGTGGGTGCCGAGCAGCGCCGGTTCGGGACTGGTGACCGCGCGAGGATAGTAGGTGTTCGCTACCGCGTGGAAAATGGCGGCCCCGTAGACGCGTCCGCCGCGCTGGAAGGACAGGTTCGTCCAGCTGATGTCCTTCTCCACTCCGTCCGGGCCGACGATCGTGCCGGGGTACGCCCCATGCACTCCCGCGAGTTGCGCCTGATAGGCGTCGATCATCAAGGGGTGGACACGCGCCGGGAAGTTCATCAAGAACTCCCGACCCTCCAGGTCCTCCAACGGGTATCCGAGGAGTTCGCAGGCGGACTGATTGGCCCAGACATACCGGAGCTCGTCATCGCAGACGACGATCCCGTCTCGGGCGTGGACAACGACCCCCGCCGCGAACTCCGCAATCGAGCCCTCATCCCAGCGCATGATGCGGCTATTCTCCCGCGTCGGCGTCCTTCTCTCGGTACTCAACTCTGATCCACCCTTCGCTACCCACCGTGAATTCCAGGTAATCCACCAGCATCAGCCGTGCCTGCTCTCCACCGGTCAGGTCGTCGACGATGGCGTCCTTGCGGCGGGTGATGCGGCGAAGAATCCGTCGACCGCCGGACCATCCGCGCAGGACAACCGAGTCGACCTCTACCGTCTCGTCCTCGTCCTCCCCGACCAGGTCGGTCAAGATGGTTCGAACGTCTACCGTCACGAGCGCACCGTCGGCTTTCCCCACAGACGCGTAGCAACCCGGTCGGCAACGATTGCACCAACGACGAGCCCGGCGATCAAGGACAGCACGCTGGGGAGACCGTCGACCAGCCCGAGGTTCGCGAAGCACGCCCCGATACCCACCAGCACGATGACCCCGGCGAGCTCGCCGACACCCCGCACGGGATCCGGGAACCGCCGCCGCACCCAGTCGGACGGGAGACTGAGTACCCCCGCCACCACCGCAGCGAACAGAAGAACAACGATGAACATGACAATCCCTCCCGCCGGCAGCCGTCCCGCCGGCACCTGAACACTGTCGCCGATCGGAAGGCCTCGCGCATACGTCATTTGTTCGAGACGGCACCAGGACAACGGCCGAGGACGGCGCGCGCGCACGCCCCCAGACTCGACGGCAACACCACCCGTTTCGTTGAAAGGACACGGAAATGTATGCCGCCGCACACACCGCCATCGCCCTCGCCGGCAAACGCGCCGTCCCGGCCGCGCCCCTGTTCGGGCTGATGGTCGCCGCGCAAGCCAGCGAGCTGGTCTGGGTCGCGTTGAATTACCTCGGGCTGGAACACTCAGCGGTCGACGACCGCGGCCACCTCCACCTCGAGTACCTGCCCTACTCGCACAGCGTCCTGGTCAGTCTCGGGCTCGGGGCGGTGATCTGGGGCCTGGTCCGACTGGTCACGCACCGCGCCGACGTGGCATTCGTCTTCGGCTTGGTGACCGTTTCGCACATCGTGCTGGACATCATTCAGCACGAGCCGAATATCCGGATCGTCCCGTGGCTCGCACAACCGGTGCTCGGGATGAACCTCGGAAACTCCCCCCTGCTGGATTTCGCCGTCGAGACGGCGCTGAGCGTGGCCTGCTGGGCGTACTACCGCGGGTCCCGGAAACTACTGGTCGTCTTGCTTTTGCTCAACGTCCTCAACCTTCCCCTGATGATCGCCGGCGAGGGGTTCTCTGCTCCTCTTCACAACCCGTTCATTCTTCCCACCGTGATCATGGCGACCATCCTGCTGGCCTGGGGGCTCGTGTGGGCCACCGCTCGTCGGAGTCGCCCCGCACCTCTCATGGTCCGTCCGGCCACATCCGCTACGAAGACCGTCGCCTGAACCTGCGGCGGGCGTCGCGGTGTCAGGACGTCGGCTCTGCCGGCGTCCTGACGCCGCGCGTGGACGGGGAATGGAAGTCCCGGAACTCCAGCTCCACGCCCTGACCTGGTACCCCGGTCACCTCGCCGCCGTGCGCGACGATTCGCGCGTACCTGTGAGCGGTTCCTGGCGAAGTTGTTCGTCGAGCCCCGCTCGGTCTCCAAGCACCCACCCTCTCACGAGGCGGTCATCGGTGCGGGTGAAGAACGCGGTGCCCTCGTACGAGAACCTGCGCCCCGTCGGAGGGTGCCCGAGGAGGTGGCCTGCGTGAGTCCCGGTGTATCGCAACCTCACCGCCGCACGGTCCCCTGAGGCGATCATCTCCAGGATCTCGTTGTGGAAATCCGGTGCAGCCGAACGCACCCGATCGCGGTACTCGCGCCACGCCCGGCGACCACTCGTGGTCTGTCCGAGCGAACCGCGAAAGTGGAAGTCGTCCGACAGAATACTCTCGACGTGCTCATCGTCCCATTGGTTCCAGAGCCTGTCGTAGAACTCCCGTACCAGCACCTCGACGTCGCGTACCGCCATCAGCCTTCCTTCATGTCGGTGGGTGCGCGGAAGCGATCGTCGAATTCGATGACGCGCACCGCACCAGAGCCTGCTCCGCGAGCCCGGCCCCGGCGTCGGCGCAATGACGTAACGGCAACCGTGCGGGAGCGCCGATCCAGCAGCCCCTGGTTCCGACCACAATTGCACGGTATCCGCCGACCCGATCACGAAGGAAAACCACCCGTGACTGACGCACGAGAAGGAAAGACACCGCTTCAGCTGTTCGCTCTCCGCATCGACTACCTCGTTCCGCTCGATCAGATCGACGCGCTTCTGACACCGCACTTCGACTACCTCGAGCGCTTCTACACCCAAGGCTCGTTTCTCCTATCCGGCCGCCAGGTTCCTCGCACCGGCGGCTTCATCCTGGCCGTCGCCGCGAGTCGCGAAGAACTGGAGGCGATCATCGCCTGCGATCCGTTCGTGATACATGACGCCGCCCGATACACGGTCCTCGAAGTCAGCCCGACCAAGGCGTCCCCCACCATCCAGTCCGCCCTCCAGCAGCTCGGCGCCTGGGCGTGAGCCCGCGTTCCGAGCGGCTGCGGGCAGCGGCTGCCCAGCTGCATTGCCGACCTGGCGACGTGGCGGGGAACCTCGCGGCCCACCTCGAGGTCCTCCAGAAGGCCGGCCACGCGAACGTCGACCTCGTCGTCTTCCCCGAGTTATCCCTCACCGGCTACGACTTGGACATGATCGCCGCTTGTCGCGCGTCAGACTTAGTGGCAGGGGTTGTTAGTTGCTGAGGCAACGCCCCTA
>NZ_CAMFLC010000004.1 GCF_945957465.1 uncultured Leifsonia sp. | reverse complement strand
GAGATGGACGCGGTGGCGGCGATCTCCTCCTTGGTCTCGACCTCCTTGGCGCTGGCGACGAGCTCGTCGGTCACCGCCGCGACGGCCTTCTCGATGCCGCGCTTGAGGGTGATCGGGTCGGCGCCGGCGGCCACGTTGCGGAGGCCCTCCTTGACGAGCGCCTGAGCCAGAACGGTCGCGGTGGTGGTGCCGTCACCCGCGACGTCGTCGGTCTTCTTCGCGACCTCCTTGACGAGCTCCGCGCCGATCTTCTCGTACGGGTCGTCGAGCTCGATCTCCTTCGCGATGGAGACACCGTCGTTCGTGATCGTGGGGGCGCCCCACTTCTTCTCGAGGACGACGTTGCGACCGCGCGGGCCCAGCGTCACCTTGACCGTGTCGGCCAGGATGTTGAGGCCGCGCTCGAGGCCGCGACGGGCGTCCTCGTCGAAAGCAATGATCTTTGCCATGTGTTTCTCGTCCCTCCCGGACGTCTGCGAAAGATTCCGTTGATTAGCACTCGATCAGATGGAGTGCTAAAGCGATTCTGGCACTCGCGACCGTGGAGTGCAAGGCGACGGGCTCGCCGGGCGGGAAGGGATCGCCCTCGGCGAAAAGAAGAGCGCCGCCCCGAAGGGCGGCGCTCCCGCTATCTGGTCTAGCCGATCGCTGCGTACTACAGCGGACGCACCGACTCGGCCTGCGGACCCTTGTTGCCCGAGCCGACCTCGAACTGCACCTGCTGGCCCTCTTCGAGAACCTTGTAGCCGTTCATGTCGATCGCGGAGTAGTGAACGAAAACGTCCTGTCCCCCACCTTCGACTGTGATGAATCCGTAGCCCTTTTCAGCGTTGAACCACTTCACGGTCCCGTTCGCCATGCATTACTCCCATTGCTGTGTCGCTCGCCCGGTCCAGCGCCTGGCGTTGACTCCCGATACTAATGCTTGTAATGCCCGGTTACGCCAGTCTTTTAGCCATTCCGTTACCAAAAAAGGCGAAACTTAAACACGCAAGAAACAAAGGGATCAGACCGCATCCACCCTCCGGATGACGACCGCTCAGCCCGTGTAATCACTGCCGACGACGACCGTGAGGTCGGCGCCGGTGTCAGCGAAGGCCTGTGACTGCTCGATGGTCGCACCCGGGAGCGACTTGGCCGCCCCGAGAGCGGCCGCCTGGTTCTTCGGGTCCGAGTAGTAGACGATCGTCTGGGTGAGATCCTGCTTGTCGGCATTGGCGACCGCTGCGACCTTCCAGCCGGCCTGCGTGAGAACATCGCGGACCTTGCCGCCGAGGCCCGATGTCGTCGTGCCGTTGAGCACGTTCACCGACAGCGCGGGGTCGACCGTCGGGGTGATCGTCGGCGTCGGGGTGGGCGTCGGCGTCGGGGTTCCGGCCGAACTGCTGTTCGGGGCGCCGTGGAAGGAGATGGAGCCACTGACCAGAGAGAGGCCGAAGATGCCGGCGCCGACCAGGACGACGACCGCCAGCGCGGCCCAGCCGACCGCGATCCACGCGCGGCCCTTCGGCCGCGGAGCCCGGTGCGCTCCGACGCGCTGGAGATCGTCGGGGATCTCGTCGAACCGGTCTCTCGGGTACTTCTCTGCCATGTAAGGTGTGGTTTCCTCGCGGTGTCAGTCGCCGGACGGGAGTGTCCGGGATCGCCGTGCTGCCAGCCGGGTCTCGCGCAGCCGGAGCAGGCGCTTGACGAGCATGGGGTCGTGCCTGAGCGCCTCCGGGCGGTCGATCAGGGCTCCGAGAAGCTGATAGTACCGCGCCGCGGACAGGCCGAACTCCTCACGGATGGCCTGCTCCTTGGCACCGGCATGCCGCCACCACTGACGCTCGAACGCGAGGATGGCGGCCTCACGGTCGGTCAGTCCGCTCGTATCGGGCTGAGGGATCCGGTGGTCAGCGGCTTCCGCCACACGCACCGCCTCCCCTCTCCGTCTCCCGAGTCGGCTCGTCCCCGCGCTCGCGAGTCATCCTAGGGGCGGCGGCCTGAGTGTTCCCCGTTTGGATGCGGCAGGTCGCGAGCCGAAACAGGGAACAGTGTGCCGCGCCTCGCCGTTTAGGCTGGAGGACGCCACGACGAAAGGACCGCACGATGGGTGCACCGCAGGACGACGCAGCACAGCAGACGTACGAGGTCAGCAAGACCGACGACGAGTGGCGCCGGGAGCTCAGCCCCGAGCAGTACGCCGTGCTGCGCGAGGCGGGCACCGAGCGGCCGTGGACGGGCGAGCTCCTGGACGAGGGCCGCGCCGGCCTCTACACCTGTGCGGCGTGCGGCGCCGAACTGTTCAAGTCGGGCACCAAGTTCGACAGCGGCTGCGGTTGGCCGAGCTTCTACGAGTCGATCCGGCCGGAGGCCGTGCAGTTGATCGAGGACGACAGCCTGGGCATGGTCCGCACCGAGGTCCGCTGCGCGAACTGCGGCTCGCACCTGGGCCACGTCTTCCCCGACGGGTTCGGCACGCCCACCGGCGACCGGTACTGCATGAACTCGATCTCGCTGAACTTCGCGCCGGACGCCGGATGAGCCGAGGCCCCGCGGACGCCTCCTCGAGCGACCTCGTCGACCGTGTCGCCGCGCGACGGTCGTATTCGCGCGTGACGCCGGACGCGCCCGGCCATGAGGAGCTTCTGCCGCTCGTCGCCGCCGCCGGCCGGGTGGCCGACCACTCGGCGCTGCACCCGTGGCGGATCATCGAACTGCGCGGCGACGCCCGCGTGCGGCTCGGCCGGGCGTTCGTCGCGGACGCCGGGCTGACCGGAGAGGCCGCGGACAAGCTGGCCGCCAAGCCGCTCCGGTCGTCGCTGCTGCTGGCGATCGTGTCGGTCCGCACGAAGAGCGAGAAGGTGCCGGGCTGGGAACAGGATGCCGTCGCCTCCGGCGTCGCGCACATCCTGAGCCTGCTGCTCCACGACGCCGGCTGGGGTGTCATCTGGCGCACCGGACACCACACCAGATCGAAGGCCGTGCACCGCATGCACGGCCTGGCGAAGAACGAGCGCCTGCTCGGCTGGCTCTACGTCGGCGGGGTGCCGGAGGACAGCAGGGAGGGGCACCGCAAGACGATCGACCCCGAACGCTTCCTGAGCGTGCTCGACTGACCTCTGCGAACGGCTACGCCGCTGTGCGGCGGCCGCGCCAGCGCACGCTCGCGACGGCGACCGCGACCAGGGCGAGCAGGGTGCCTGCGACCGTGGACGCGGCGACCGGCTGCGACGAGGTGGGCGCGAAGACGTCCAGCAGCAGCGCGGTGACGAGCTGACCGGCCACCGTGGCCAACCCCAGGAGCAGGACGCCGGTCACGCGCACCAGCAGGGCCGCCGCGGCGATGAAGACGCAGCCGATCGCGCCGCCGGCGTACAGCCACGGCTCAGCGGGCAGTGCGGCGGGGAGGCCGCGGATGCTCCAGTCGATCCCCATCAGCACCAGGAGGACGGTCGTCCCGACGGTGAAGTTGACGAAGGTCGCGGTGAGGGCGCTGGACGCGACGACGCGCACCTGACCGTTGACGGCCTGCTGCCAGCCGAGGCCGAGGCCGGCCAGGAGCGGCAGCAGCATGAGCCAGACCGGCACTCCGCCGCCGAACTGCGACGACACGGCCCAGGAGACGGCGGCCAGCGCGATGATCGCGCCGGCGAGGCGCGCCGGCGTGATCGGCCGGCGGCCGCCCGGGCCCAAGCCGATACGGTCGAGCACGAGCCCGCTGACCGTCTGACCGGCGACGACGGAGACCGTGAAGAGTGCGACGCCGAGGACGGCGGCGGCCACGCCCTGCGAGAGCACGAGGAACGCGCCGGCTGCTCCGCCGGCCACGTACCACCAGGGCAGTTCGCGACCGCGGAGGGCGCCGACCACCCGGCGCAGACCACGGCGGCCGGCCGGGGCGACGGCCATCGCGACGACGAGGATGAGCAATCCCGAGCCGAACGAGATGACGGCGGCCGTCACGCCGTCACCCAGTCGCCTCCCGAGCTCGCCGTTGATGCGCGACTGGAGGGCGATCCCCGCCCCGCACAGCATGGCGAAGCCGAGAGCGAGCCAGAGTGGGAAGGAACGTGGTGTCACTCCCCCAAGCCTATGGCGCGGGCGCCGTCACCGCCGCGCGCACGGAATCAGGGCGCCGGCGCCTCGCCGTCGGTCGGCTCCGGGTGCGGCAGCCAGGGGATGTTCTCCTCGGGAGCCACGTCCTTCTCGAAGTCGAGGTCGTGGTCGTCGTCGGTCGTATCGCCGTCGCGCTTGTCGCTCATGACCTCACCGTACCCGGCGCCTCGTCGGCGAGGAAGGAGATCGGCGATTCGATCGCATCCGCGATCTCACGCAGGAACCGCGCCGCGACGCCGCCGTCCGTGACGCGGTGGTCGAACACCAGGCTGAGCTGAACGAGGCGCCGCGGCACCACGGCGCCCTCGACCACCCACGGGCGCTCGATGACGCGGCCGATGCCCAGGATGGCGACCTCCGGATGGTTGATGATCGCAGCGCTGCCGTCGACGCCGAGGCTGCCGTAGTTGTTCACGGTGAAGGTCGAACCCGTCAGATCGGCGGGGGGAAGGACGCCCTCGCGGGCAGCCGCCGCCAGCCGCGCGAGTTCGGCATCGAGGCCACGGATGCTGAGCGCGTCCGCTCCGCGGATCACCGGAACGAGCAGCCCGCGCGGAGTGTCGGCTGCGAAGCCGAGATTGACGCCGTCGAAGGTCTCGACGCCGTCGCCGGCGGCGGTGACGCGACCGGCGAGTTCGGGGTGCCGGGCGAGCGCGCTCAACGCGAAGCGTGCGACGAAAGCCAGCATCGACGGCGGACGGCCGGCTCGGCCGAGCGCGCGCCGGGCCTCCCACAGCTCGGTCGCATCGACGTCGACCCAGACGGTCGCTTCGGGGATCTCGGACCGGCTGCGCGTCATGGTTTCCGCGACGGTGCGGCGCAGGCGCGAGAACGGCGTGACCGCGGCCACCCGGAGGCCGGTGCGGCGGTCGACGCCGCTTTCGGCGTCGGGGGTGCTGGTGGTCGCGGTGCCGGTATCGATGCCGGTGCTGGTGTAGGTGCTGGTGGCGCTCGTGTCGGCGCTGGTAGCGCTGGTGTCGGTGGGGGCCGTGGGCGCAGCAGGGCGGGCGTTCGCGGCGGCCAGCGCGGCCTCCACGTCGCGCCGGGTCACCACTCCGCCCGCACCGGTGGGAGTCAGCGAGGCCAGTTCGACGCCGTGGGTGTGCGCGAGGGCGCGGACCACCGGCGACACGACGGGGACGATCCGGCTCGGCGCTCCCGCGGCCGCGGCGGTGCGCACCGCGGTGCGGCCACGGCGGCGCGCGGTGGCCAGCTCGGTGGTGCCGTACCCCACCAGCACCTGGCCGGAGCCGGCGCCGACGGGCTCGGGTTCGCGCGCGGGCTCGGGTTCGCGCACTGCCTCAGGTTCGGGCGCTGCCTCAGGTTCGGGAGCCGGCTCTCCCGTGGCCGCCGACGCCCCGGCGGCTGGCTCCTCCTCCACCTCGAGCAGCGGAGAGCCGACCAGGATGGTCTCGCCCTCCTCGCCGTGACAGGCGGCCACGACCCCGGCGAAGGGCGACGGCACCTCGACGACCGACTTGGCGGTCTCCACTTCAGCGATCGGCTGGTCGACGACGACCGTGTCGCCCACCGCGACGAGCCAGCGCACCAGCTCGGCGTCGGCGAGCCCCTCGCCCAGGTCGGGCAGCTCGAAGACCTTCACCGGTCCTCCCACTGCAGCTGGTCCACGGCGTCGAGCACGCGGTCGACGCCCGGCAGATAGAAGCGCTCGAGCTTCGGGGGTGCGAACGGCGTGTCGAAGCCGGTCACCCGCCGCACCGGGGCCTCCAGATAGTGGAAGCAGCGCTCCGAGACACGGGCGGCGATCTCGGAGGCGACGCTGGCGAAACCGGGCGCCTCGGCCACGACCACCGCGCGCCCCGTCGCCCGCACCGCTGCGCACACGGTCTCGTCGTCGAACGGAGTGAGCGAGCGGACATCGACGACCGCGAGACTGCGGCCCTCCGCTGCCGCGGCCTCCGCGGCGGCGAGCGCGACCGGCACGGTCGGCCCGTAGGCGATCAGCGTCGCGTCGGTGCCCTCACGGGCGATGCGCGCGGAGCCGATGCGGGGCAGCGGAGCCGAGACGTCGACCTCCCCCGTCGCCCAGTAGAGCTTCTTCGGCTCGAGGAAGACGACGGGATCGGGATGCGCGATCGCGGCGCGCAGAAGGCCGTAGGCGTCCTGGGGAGTCGACGGCGTGACGACGGTGAGGCCGGGCGTGTGCACGTAGTAGGCCTCGGACGAGTCGGAGTGGTGCTCGACGCCGCCAATGCCGCCGGCGAACGGGATGCGGATGACCATCGGCAACCGCACCGCGCCACGCGTGCGGTTGCCCATCTTGGCCACGTGGTCGACGATCTGCTCGAACGCAGGGTAGGCGAAGGCGTCGAACTGCATCTCGACCACCGGGCGCAGGCCGTTCATCGCCATCCCGACCGCCGTGCCGACGATGCCGGACTCGGCCAGCGGGGTGTCGAAGCAGCGCTGCTCGCCGAAGCGTGCGGCCAGGCCGTCCGTGATCCGGAAGACGCCGCCCAGGGTTCCGACATCCTCG
This sequence comes from uncultured Leifsonia sp., assembly GCF_945957465.1. GTDB lineage: Bacteria > Actinomycetota > Actinomycetes > Actinomycetales > Microbacteriaceae > Leifsonia. The sequence goes on along the minus strand of NZ_CAMFLC010000004.1, from coordinate 141,119 downwards.
CCGAAGACGAGCACGGCCGGGTCGGCGGCGAGCGAATCGGCGAGCGCGCGGTTGAGCGCCTGTGCCATCGTCATGGTCGCCACGGCCGGTGCCGCCTCCACAGCGGCGGAGCGGCGGTCGCCGTCGGCGGAGTGGTCGGCGGGTGCGTCGTGCATGAGCGTCATCGGGCGACCTCCTCGGTTCGGGATGCGGATTCGGCGGCGAGCTCGGCGGCCAGCAGGTCGGCCTGCTCCCGCAGCTGCGGTGTCTGCTCCGCGTAGACGAAGGCGAACAGGTCGAGCGGTCTCGGCTCGGCGTCGGCCATGATGCGGGTGCGCAGATCGAGGGCGACCCGGTCGGCCTCGTCACGGAAACCGGCGTCGGCGTCGTCGGTCAGCTCGCCCTCCGACGTCAGCCAGGTGCGCAGCCGGAGCAGCGGATCGCGCGCCAGCCACGGCTCGACCTCCGCCGCGCTGCGATAGCGGGTGGCGTCGTCGGCGTTGGTGTGCGACTTCATGCGGTAGGTGATCGCCTCGACCAGGGTCGGGCCGCCGCCCTCCCGCGCCTCGGCCACGGCCTCGCCCAGCACGGCGAGCAGCCCCGCGAGATCGTTGCCGTCGACCAGACGGCCGCGCATCCCGTAGCCCACGCCTTTGTGGGCGAGGCTCGGGGCCGCGGTCTGCCTGCTGAGCGGCACGGAGATGGCGTAGCCGTTGTTCTGCACCAGGAAGACGACGGGCAGATGGAAGACGGCCGCGAAGTTGAGCGCTTCGTGGAAGTCGCCCTCGCTCGTGGCGCCGTCGCCGCACATGGCGACGACCACCGTGTCTTCGCCGCGCAGCCGCGCCGCGTGGGCGAAGCCGACGGCGTGCAGCAGCTGGGTCGCGAGGGGCGTCGCCTGCGGGGCGACTCGGTACTGCCGAGGGTCGTAGCCCGCATGCCAGTCGCCGCGGAGGAGCAGGAAGGCCTCGAACGGGTCGACGCCGCGGCTGACGACGGCGACGGAGTCGCGGTAGGTGGGGAACAGCCAGTCGCCCTCGTCGAGCACCATGGCCGCCGCGACCTCGCATGCTTCCTGACCGTGGGACGACGGATACACCGCCAGCTTACCCTGGCGCACCAGTGCGTCGGCCTGGTCGTTGAGCCGCCTGCCCAGCACCAGCCGGCGGTAGCCGTCGCGGAGCACCTCGGCGGACGGGAACGCGTAGTGCTCGTGCGGGTGGCCCGAGCCCTGCTCGTCGATGAGCCGCAGCGGGGTGTCGCCCGGCATCAGATCGTCGGCGTGCATCTCTTCTCCTTCGAAAGACGTCGCTCAACATCAGGATGACTTCGCTGGACCCCGTTTGCCATCGGTTCTGTGGTTTCGAGACGAATGGGATGCAGTCGCCGCCCATCAGTGCCAAACTGTCTTCCACCATGGACGACATCGACACCCGGATCGTGGACGCCCTGCGGGCGGACGGCCGGGCCTCCATCACCGCGGTCGCGGAGGCCGCGCACGTCTCGCGCGCCAACGCCTACGCGCGGGTGTCCCGGCTGGTGGAGACGGGAGTCATCACGGGGTTCACCGCCAAGGTCGACCCGCGCCTCTCCGGGCGGGCGTCGTCGGCGTACGTGACGATGCGGGTGGAGCAGGCGGACTGGCACGACCTCCGCGAACGTCTGCGCGGCATCCCGGAGGTGGAGCACTTCGCACTCGTGGGCGGCGACTTCGATGTGATCCTGCTGGTGCGCGCCCGCGACAACGAGGACCTCCGGCGCGTCGTGCTCGAGGAGCTGACCAGCATCCCCTCGGTGCGCGATACGAAGACGTCGCTCGTCTTCGAGGACCACGACTTGCGGTAGGCGTCGCGCCGCCGCACTTTCGTGACGAATCCCGACATTCGTGGCACGAATGTCGGGATTCGTGACGAATGTCGGCACGGGATAGGCGGCGCGACCGCGCCCCGCTCGGTACGCTCGCGCTATGGCCAAGCCCGCGGCAGCAACGCTCGACGCCTTCCTCGCGGCCGGCCGGGCTCGATGAGTTCGCTCTCGCTCCCCCGGCCGCCCGCCGCGAGCGACCGCGATCCGTCGCGCGCGCACTGGATGGAGCTGTTCTTCGACCTGGTGTTCGTGGCGCTCGTCGGGCAGCTCGCCCACGGCCTCCACGTGCACCCGTCGTTCGCGACGCTCGCGATCTTCGTGGCGCTGTTCGCGTCGGTCTGGTGGTCGTGGGTCAACCTGACGTTCGTCGTGGACGTCTCGCCGCAGTTGAGCGCCCGGCGGCTCTCGATCGTGATGCTGATCGCGATGTTCGCCGTCGGCGCGCTCGCGGTCGCCGCTCCGGAGGCCGTGGGCGACCGGGCGTGGCTGTTCGCGGCGGGCAACGCCCTGCTGCGCGTGCTCCTGCTGGTGGTCTGGGTGCGGATGTCGTGGTCGAACGGCACGGCGTCGCGCGTGCGCATCGTCGCCTACAACGGGGTGACCGCCCTGATCTGGCTGGTGTCCATCGCGCTCCCGGCCCCGGCGGACTACGTGCTCTGGGCGTCGGCCATCGTGATCGAGGTCGTCCTGCTCACCGCCACCTCGGGCGCGTGGTCGTCACTGGCTCTCGACCGCATGAACGTCGAGCACCTGTCGGAGCGCTTCGGCCTGCTCGTCATCATCGTGCTGGGCGAGTCGGTGCTGAGCATCGTGGCGGCCGTGAGCGAGGCCTGGACCGTCGCCGCCGGCATCGTCGGCGCGCTCGGGCTGCTGCTGACCGCCGGACTGGCGTGGTCGTTCTTCCTCTACGGCGTGGACGCGATGACGAGCGGACTCGAGAAGCTGCTGGCGGCGGGCGACGCTCGCGGCATCCGGGACACGGTGGGGTTCCTACCGTTCCTGCTGCTGGCGGGCGTCACGGCGATCTCCGGTGCTCTGGCCGACGCCATCGCGCACCCGGCCGACCCGCTGCCCGCCGCCCTGGCGGTGTCGCTCGGCGGAGGCATCGCACTGTTCTATCTGACGAACGCCATCATCGCGCGCCGGTATGGCGACCCGTGGAGCCGGGTGCTGCGCTGGGCGATCCCGGCGGTCGCGCTGCCCGGACTGCTGGCCGTCGCCGCGCTGTGGCTTCCGGCCGCCGCCGCCGTCGCCTGCGGGGTGGCGATCCTGGTGCTGGTCGTCGCGTCGTCGGAACGCGCTTCGCGCGCCCGCCGCTTGCCCGACCGCCAGGGTTCTGCGACTATTTACTAGCTGAACGTTCGTTCGGTAATTCGCATTCGAAGGAGCTGCGATGCCCGAGGCCTACCTGGTGGGCGGAGTCCGCACGGCGGTCGGTCGCTACGGGGGCGCCCTCGCGGGCATCCGGCCCGACGACCTCGCCGCCCTCGTGGTGGGCGAGGCGGTGCGCCGCTCCGGCGTAGACGCGGCGGCGCTCGAGGACGTCATCCTCGGAGCCGCCAACCAGGCCGGCGAGGACAACCGCAACGTCGCCCGGATGGCCGTCCTCCTTGCCGGGCTTCCCGACAGCGTGCCCGGTGCGACCGTCAACCGGCTCTGCGCGTCCGGCCTGAGCGCCGTGACGTTGGCCGGCCAGGCGATCCGCGCCGGCGACGCCGACCTGATCGTCGCGGGCGGCGTCGAGTCGATGACCCGCGCGCCGTGGGTGCAGGCGAAGCCGGAGCGGCCGTGGGCGAAGCCGGGACCGCAATTCGACACGTCGATCGGCTGGCGGTTCACCAACCCGCGCCTGCTCGACCGCGACAAGGCCACCTTCACCATGCCCGAGACCGCGGAGGAGGTCGCCCGGACCGACGGGATCAGCCGGGAGGACGCCGACGCCTTCGCCCTGCGCAGCCACCGCAGGGCCGCCGCCGCGACGGACGCCGGCCGGTTCGCCGACGAGATCGTGCCGGTGGCGACCCCGCGCGGCGACGTCGTCGTCGACGAGAGCATCCGACGCGACACGGACGCCGAGGCGCTGGCCGCGCTGCGCCCGGTCGTCGCGGGCGGCTCGGTGGTCACCGCGGGCAACTCGTCCCCGCTGAACGACGGCGCATCGGCGATCCTGGTCGCGAGCGGCGAGGCGGTGCGCCGGTACGGCCTCCGCCCTCGCGCACGCATCGTCTCGTCGGCGAGCGCCGGCGTCGCACCGGAGCTCATGGGACTCGGACCGGTGCCGGCGACGCACCGCGCACTGGAGCGCGCCGGCCTGGAGACCGCCGATCTCGGCAGCATCGAGCTCAACGAGGCGTTCGCCTCGCAGGCGCTCGCCTGCGTGCGGCGTCTCGGACTGGACGAGGAGCGCGTCAACGCCGACGGCGGCGCCATCGCGCTCGGTCATGCCCTCGGATCGAGCGGAACACGCATCCTGGTCACGCTGCTCGGCCGTATGGAACGCGAGCGGTCGCGGTACGGCTTGGCGACGATGTGCGTCGGCGTCGGCCAGGGAGCGGCACTGATCGTGGAGGCGATGTGAGCGACACCCGAGCCAGTGCCGACGACCACGGAGGCCGCATGACCGCGGACACCCTGCTCCTCGACGAGCGCGCCGACCGCGTCATCGTCACGCTGAACCGCCCCGAGCGCAGGAACGCGATCGACCAGCGGATGGTCGACGACCTCCACGCGGTGTGCGAGCGGCTGGAACGTGAGCCGCGCATCCTGATCCTCGCCGGCACCGACGGGGTGTTCGCGTCCGGCGCCGACATCGCCGAGCTGCTCGAACGCACGGCCGACGACGCACGCCGCAGCATCAACGCGACGGTGTTCACCCGCATCGCCGAGCTGCCGATGCCCGTCATCGCCGCCCTCGACGGCTACGCGCTGGGCGGCGGCGCCGAGCTCGCCTACGCGGCGGACTTCCGCATCGGCACGCCGCGCCTGCGCATCGGCAACCCGGAGACCTCCCTCGGGATCATCGCGGCGGCCGGTGCGCTCTGGCGGCTTCCCCGCCTGGTCGGCCTGCCGCTCGCCGCCGAGATGACGCTGGCGGGACGCGTGCTCACCGGCGAGGAGGCCCTCGCCGCCGGGCTGGTGGCCGACCTGTTCGAACCGGAGGCGCTCCTCGCCGGGGCCCACGCGCTCGCCGACCGGATCGCCGCGAACGACCCGCTCGCGACGCAGTACACGAAGCGTGTGCTGCGCGCCCCGCTGGCCGACCATCCCGGCGCCGAGCAGGAGGCTCAGGCCGTGCTCTTCGAATCGGACGAGAAGCACCGGCGGATGACCGCCTTCCTGGAGCGGAGACGCCGATGAGCGCGGGCTCGGCCGCAGGCGGCCTCCCGAACCGCGTCGGCGTGCTGGGCGGCGGCCGGATGGGCGCCGGGATCGCGCACGCCTTCCTGATGGCGGGCACCCGGGTCGCCGTGGTGGAGCGCGACGCCGACTCCGCCTCCGCCGCGCGCGACCGCGTGCTGGCCGCCGTGGAGGGCAGCGTGCTCCGCGGAGCAGCCGCGCCCGCTCCCGACCACCTCGTCACCACGGTCGACTGGGACGCCCTCCGCGGCTGCGACCTGGTCGTGGAGGCCGTCCCCGAGCTGCCGGAGCTCAAGCGGGAGGCACTGCGACGCGCCGAGGAGCTGCTCGAGCCGCTGGCGGTGCTGGCGAGCAACACCTCCTCGCTCTCCATCGACGGCCTCGCCGCCGCGCTGGACCGCCCGGGGGCATTCCTGGGCATGCACTTCTTCAACCCCGTCCCGGCGTCCGCGCTCGTGGAGGTCGTGAGCGGCACCGCGACAGCAGCGAGCGCGGTCGAACTCGTCGCCGGCTGGGTCACCGCCCTGGGCAAGACTCCCGTCGTGGTGCGGGACTCGCCGGGGTTCGCCTCGTCGCGGCTGGGCGTGCTGCTCGGTCTGGAGGCCGTGCGGATGGTGGAGGAGGGAGTCGCCTCCCCCGAGGCCATCGACGCCGCGATGACGCTCGGCTACAAGCATCCGGTCGGCCCGCTCCGGCTCACCGACATCGTCGGGCTGGACGTGCGGCTCGACATCGCCGACTACCTGGCGGCCGAGTTGGGGCCGCGCTTCGAGCCGCCCGCGCTCCTGCGGCGCATGGTGGCGGACGGTCTGCTCGGCCGCAAGTCCGGGCACGGCTTCTACGACTGGAGCTCCGGGGCGGACGGCGCGGCCGGCGATGTCAGCCGCGTTCCGGAGCCGCCACGATGAGGTTCGTGATGCGCGCGGTGCACAGACGGTTGCCGTCCTCGTCGGTCACCACGACCTCGTGCGAAGTCACCGTCCTGCCCAGCCGGATCGCCGTCGCGACACCGGTCACGACCCCGCTGCGCGCCGACCGGTGGTGCGTGGCGTTGATGTCCAGCCCCACGGCACTGCGGCCGGGGCCGGCGTGGATGACGGCCGCCCACGAGCCGAGCGCCTCCGCGAACGCCACCGAGGCCCCGCCGTGCAGCAGTCCGAACGACTGGCGGTTGCCCTCCACCGGCATCGTCGCCACGACGCGCTCGGCGGACTGCTCCAGGATGCGCACGCCCATCTTCTCGTCGAGCTCGCCGAGCTCGATCGTCCAGTCTTCATCGGCCACGGCACCAGCCTACGTGCCACCGGCCCCTGTCCTCCCGGGAGGTACCGAATGAGTCTGCCCAGCTACCTGCACGATCAGTGGTGGGGCCCCGACGACGACACCGGCGCCGCCGAGGTGCGCGACGCCTCCACGGGCGAGCTCGTCGCCCGGGTGAGCGCCGAAGGCGCCGACCTCGCGGGCGCTCTCGAGTACGCCCGCACGGTCGGCCAGGCCTCGCTCGGCGAGCTGACCTTCCACCAGCGCGCCGTGCTGCTCAAGCGGATGGCCCAGGCGCTGACCGAGCGCAAGGAGGAACTGTACGACCTCTCGGCGCGCGCCGGCGCCACCCGGGCGGATGCCTGGATCGACGTGGACGGCGGCATCGGCGCGCTGTTCACCTACTCGTCGAAGGGCCGGCGCGAGCTGCCGAACGCGCAGGTCGTCATCGACGGGGTGCCCGAGCCGCTGGCGAAGGACGGCTCGTTCCTCGGCGAGCACATCTTCACCCGGCTGCCCGGGGTGGCCGTGCAGATCAACGCGTTCAACTTCCCGGTGTGGGGCCTGCTGGAGAAGTTCGCGCCCTCGTTCCTGGCCGGGATGCCGACGCTCGCCAAGCCGGCGACGCCGACCGCGTACGTCGCGGAGGCGATGGTCCGCATCCTCGTGGAGTCCGGCCTCCTGCCCGCCGGCACGCTGCAGCTGGTGTGCGGTTCGGTGCCCGGGCTGTTCGACCACCTGCGGCTGGGCGACCTGGTCGCGTTCACCGGGTCGGCCTCCACCGCGGAGCGACTGCGCGCGCACGATTCGGTGCAGACCGGCGGTGTGCGGTTCACGAGCGAGACCGACTCGATCAACGCCTCGGTGCTGGGCCCGGACGCGCTCGGCGGAACACCCGAGTTCGACGCGTACGTGAAACAGCTCGTGGTGGAGCTGACGGCCAAGGCCGGCCAGAAGTGCACGGCCATCCGCCGTGCGATCGTGCCGGCGGCGGCCGTCGACGACGTGCTGGCGGCGGTGCGGTCGCGTATCTCCGAGCGCGTCGTGATCGGCGACCCGCGCGCGGAGGGCGTGACGATGGGTCCGCTCGCCTCGCGGGAGCAGCGCTCCGAGGTGCTCCGCCAGGTGACGCGGCTCGTGGCGGCCGGGGGTGAGCTGGCCATCGGCGGTCTCGACCAGCCGCGCGTACGGCGCGCCGACGGCACTCTCGGCGCCGAGCCGGAGGGCGCATTCGTCGCGCCGATCGTGCTGCGCTTCGCGGATGCGCGCACACCGGAGGCGCACACGGTGGAGGCGTTCGGTCCGGTCGCGGCGGTGCTGCCGTACGCGACGGCAGCGGAGGCCGCGGAACTGGTCGCTCTCGGCGGCGGCTCGCTCGTCACGAGCGCCGCGACGCACGACCCCGAGTTCGCGCGCGACCTGGTGCTCGGGACGGCAGCCTACAACGGCCGCATCCTCCTGCTCGATCGCGACGACGCCCGCACCTCCACCGGCCACGGCTCGCCGATGCCGCACCTGGTGCACGGCGGACCGGGCCGCGCGGGCGGCGGTGAGGAGCTCGGCGGCATCCGGGCGGTGTTGAACCACATGCAGCGCACGGCCATCCAGGGCTCCCCCGACCTCCTGACCGCGGTCACCGGTGTGTGGCACGCGGGAGCAGCCGCCGACTCCGAAGGTCCGCACCCGTTCCGCAAGTCGCTCGCAACCCTGCGGGTCGGCGACCAGGTGAACTCGGAAGCACGACGCGTCACGCTCGACGACATCGAGACCTTCGCGACCTTCACCGGCGACACCTTCTACGCGCACATGGACGAGGAGGCGGCGGCCGCCAACCCGTTCTTCCCCGGACGCGTCGCGCACGGGTACCTGCTGGTGTCGTGGGCAGCGGGCCTGTTCGTCGACCCCGCGCCGGGGCCGGTGCTCGCGAACTACGGGCTCGAGAACCTGCGGTTCCTGACGCCGGTGTCGCCCGGCGACACCATCCGCGTCGCGCTGACCGCCAAGCAGATCACGCCGCGCGAGACGGACGACTACGGCGAGGTGCGCTGGGACGCGCGCATCACGAACCAGCGCGACGAGCTGGTCGCCTCCTACGACGTGTTGACGCTCGTCGCGAAATAGGTGGTGGGCGCCTAATCAGTCCCGGGGGTACGGGGTCACGCTCGGGCTGTTCGTGGGGTGGTACGGGTCCGGGTCGAACTCATTGAAGGTCCGGTACCCGTTCGGACCGGCGAACTTGCGGAGACTGGGATCGGCGGAGCACTCGGAGTAGATGCTGAGATTGAACGAGATCGTGCTGGCAGTCACCCCGGCGTAGAGACTGCCATCCGGGCGATCAGCGCGCAGATCCGTCGTATGTTCCACACCAAGGTCGACACCGCCGACGACGCTCACCGCGTAGCCCTGGCTTTCCCAGAACTCCCCCATCATCGTGGCGAACGCCACCGGGTCACCGCCCGGCGCATGGTAGAGGTTCACCTCGAAGAGTTGTCCCCGGGTGCCGGGTGTTGTCGTGCAACCCGCACCGATGAACTCCTCCGTCGCGGGATTCCACTGCTCCGCATCCTCTCCCAGGTCGAACCCCCACCCATCGGGCAAACCCGAGGCGGCGATGGCCGCGTTCATCGCCTCGATGGTCTCGATACGCAACTGCTGCCCCGTCTTGCCGGAGTCAGGGTAATGCGATGTCATGGTGCAACCTCCAATCATGAGAGCGGATGTAAGCGCGATCAGGAGAGCCCGGGCGGCGCGCGTCATCGGCCCAACGCGCTGTGTCGAGTAAGTCGATCGAAGTGTTCCTCAGCCTGCTTGTTGTGTGCCGCAGCCGGCTCGCTCGTATCGGTCATCTCGCCACTGACCTTGTCAACCCGGTCTGTGGTTACCGCGGCCATATTGCGGAGCGACTGGGTGCGCCGGTCGTAGTAGCCGTGACCTTCCGACGGTTCCGTGTGCGCGATCCCTCCGAAGAGTGTTCCCTCTGCTTTGCCGATCGGGTTGTGCCCATCGACCCGCTCCAGGTCCTTACCGTCGCCTTCGGCGCTGAGCGCCAGCGCACCACCCATGGACTCCCCGCCCATCGGCGTCACCTGCGGGTTCGGATTCGCCCGCCCGGCGACGGCGGCGCCGGTCGGGGCAAGCTGGTCCATAGACGCCGCAATCGTATAGATGTGAGCCGCCCGGACCTGCGACAACGACGACACCAGCGACGTGTCGATACCGGCAGACCCCACCATCACGAACGAGTCGATCTCCGTCCTCACCTGCGTGAGAGCGATCGACGCCATGGTCGTGCCGTAGGAGTGCGCCGTCACCGAGATCGGCGAATAGCTGGAGACGAATCCGTCGCGCATCTCGGCATTGCCCTTGAGTTCGGCCGCGAACCGGGCCGCACCCTTCTTCGCGGAGGCGCTGGAGGTCACACCGACGGCGTCGGGGTTGTCGTACTCGAAACACGCCACGACTCCGGGAGTCAGGTTGAGGTCAAGATCCTTCTGAGCCTTCCACAGGTTCTTGCCCGCGTCGCTCCAGTCCTCAAGGGCCTCTTTCGCGCCGAAGTCCATCCCTCCCACGCTCCACGTCGTGGGTGAACAGCTGTCGAGGTCCCCATAGCCGACGGCGAGCATCGGAGGCTCGGCGAAGAAGTTGAACGCCACCAGTTGCACAGGCACACCCTTCTTCGGTGGGGTGAGCGCCATTCCCATAGCGGCCATTACCTTGCGCTGTGCGTCCGAGAGGTCGGGATTACGCTTCGCGGCCGCATAGCTGATGAGATTCGCGTTGTTCCGGTCCTTATACGGCACTCCCGGAAGATTGCCGATGATCTCGGGCACCGCCTGGATGAACGCCGCTCGCTTCTCCCTATTGAGGCTAAGCCACCACCCGGCCACCCTCTCCGGCGGCGGCGGGTGCTCCCAGAACTGCTGCGCCAGGGCCGGATCGCTGGCGAGGAGTGCCTCCAACTGGTCCAGCGGCAGCCGACTCAGCAGAGAGAACATGGTGGTGCCGCTGGTCCCGGTGACCTTCTCGATCGTCGTGAGCGTTTCCACGGCCGTGGCGAAGGATTCGAGATCGCCGAACAGCTCGTCGGGGGAGGCCTCGGCGGCGTGCTCGATCGCCGCGACGAAGCGCGCCTCCGCTCTCGTGAACTCGTCGTGCGCACGGCGAGCTTCGGCGAGAGCCTGCTCCAGCCGCTGCCGGGCGTCCTCCAATGACCGCGCCGCCCGATCACGATCGAACCGGAACTCCTCGGCGCGCTGTTTCGCCGCTGCCACCTCGACCAGAGTCGGAACACGCGTACCCGCTGAAGGCGGACTGCCCGCAGACGCAGCCATCAGGTCGGTCATCGCCGTCACCGCCAGGAGCGCCTGGCCGTACGAACCGGACAACGCCTGAATCGACGCTTCCGCCGCCGCGATCTCCCTCTGCGCCTCTTCGGCCGCCCGCAAAGCCCGGTCAGCATCGAACTGCGTGGAGAACATCGCCTCTGCCCACGCCTGAGCCGCAGCCCCCACCTCGCGGTTGCGCGTCGACGCCTTGTCGGTCGCGACCTGGAGGGCGTCCAGCCGTGCGCAGAAGGCCTGTCCGGCAAGCCCCGACCAGGTCGGAGCCTCCACCCGACCCCGGATATCGAGCAGCGACCCTGCGATGGACTGGAACCACTCTCCGCGCGCCCGCACGTCGTCCATCAGGGCCGCCACCACATCCACATTCCCCGGGGTGGGGTCGTCGTAGAACTCGACCGGTGACCAATCCGTCACCCTAGAACGCACGGGGACCTCCGGCGAACGTCGCCGCCGCCTCCGTGTCGCGCTGCTCATAGGCATCGGCCGCCGAGACGAGCAGCGCCGACAGCTTCTCGAGACTGCGCACCGTCGACGAGCATTCCGACGACCACGTCGGGTGATACCGCTCGAACGCGGCATCCGCCCGCGCGCTCCCCAGGTCGCCCAACCCGATCGTCACGCTCCGCGGCGCCTCCGGCAGCCTGCTCGAGGCGTGTGCGCCGGCCCGCAGCGCTTCGACGTTCACCGACACTGTGCCGCTCATGAAACTCCGCTCGTGTGTTCGAAAAGATGCTTCCATGTCGCACCTGAAATGTCTATTTTCCATTTCAGAACGCAGACGAACGCACACCGAAGGGCACGCTCGCGCCCACAGGTCCGCGTGTCAGGGGCGATTGCGCGCCGCCCTGCGGGTCAGGCGGAGGGCGCGCGCAGCGCGAGGGCGAGGATCGTGTCGGCGAGGTCGTCGGGCGTGACCGCACCCGCGGGGTCGTACCACTCCGTGAGCGAGTTGATCATCCCGAACAGGAGGCGGGCGACGACGGCGGGATCACCGTCGGCGCGCAGCGCCCCCTCGTCGCGTGCATCGGCCACGAGTGCGGCGACGGCGTGGTCGAACGCGCGCCGACGCTGCAGCGCGGCCCGCTCGACGTCGGTGTTGCCGCGCACGCGCAGCAGCAGCGTGACGTACGGGAGGCGGTCAGCCAGCACCAGCACGGCCTCCCGGAGCACGAGGGCGAGCCGGTCGGCGGCCGTGCCCGACGATTCTTCGGCCGCTCGCAGCGCGCCCTCCAGCCCGTCGAGCGCCTCGTCGAGGGCGAGGGCCAGCAGTTCGTCCTTGGAGGCGACGTGATGGTAGATCGCCGACTTCGACAGGCCGAGCCGTTCGGCGAGCATGCCGATGGAGGTCGCGTCGTAGCCGTGCTCGTTGAACGCGGCCACGGCGACCTCGAGGATCCCGCGCTGGTCGTAGCCGGGCCGCCCCCGGCGCAGGGGCTCGGCCGTCCGGGTGTCGGTCACCTGCACAGTGTGGCATGAACCGAGCCTGCGCGCATATACTGAACGAACGATCAGTCAGTATTGAGTGGAGTGCCGGTTCGATGGAGAACACAACGGAACAGGCCGGCGAGGCGCTGTTCGAACAGCTCATCGCCTCCGACTCGCGCATCGAGCCGCGCGACTGGATGCCCGACGCCTACCGCCGAACGCTCATCCGGCAGATGTCGCAGCACGCGCACTCCGAGATCATCGGCATGCAGCCGGAGGCCAACTGGATCAGCCGCGCGCCGAGCCTCAAGCGCAAGGCCATCCTGATGGCCAAGGTGCAGGACGAGGCCGGCCACGGCCTGTACCTCTACTCGGCAACGCAGACCCTCGGCATCACCCGCGATGAGATGACCGAGCAGCTGATCAGCGGCGCGGCCAAATACTCGTCGATCTTCAACTACCCGACGCTCAGCTGGGCCGACATCGGCGCGATCGGCTGGCTCGTCGACGGCGCCGCCATCTGCAACCAGGTGCCGTTGTGCCGCTGCTCGTACGCGCCGTACGGCCGCGCGATGGTCCGCATCTGCAAGGAGGAGTCGTTCCACCAGCGCCAGGGTTTCGAGATCCTGCTGACCCTGATGCGCGGCACACCGGAGCAGCAGCGGATGGCGCAGGACGCCGTGGACCGCTGGTACTGGCCGTCGCTGATGATGTTCGGGCCTCCCGACGCCGACTCCCCCAACTCCGCGCGCTCGATGGCGTGGAAGATCAAGCGGTTCTCGAACGACGAACTGCGCCAGCGCTTCGTCGGGATGCTCGTGCCGCAGGCCGAGGTGCTGGGCGTGACCTTCCCCGACCCCGACCTCCGCTGGAACGAGGAGCGCCAGGCCTACGACCTCGGCCCCATCGACTGGAGCGAGTTGCAGCGCGTGATCGCCGGCGAGGGGCCGTGCAACGCACAGCGCATGCAGCGCCGGCGCGAGGCGCACGAGGAGGGCGCGTGGGTGCGCGAAGCCGCGGCCGCCTACGCCGCGCGCACGGCAGCGCGCCAGGAGGTCGCCGCGTGAGCGCCGTGGAGAGGCCGGCACACGAGGTCTGGCCGCTCTGGGAGGTGTTCGTGCGGGCCTCCCGTGGGCTCAGCCATGTGCACGTCGGCTCGCTGCACGCGCCCGACGAGGAGTTCGCCGTGCGCAACGCCCGCGACCTCTACACGCGACGCGGGGAGGGCGTCTCGATCTGGGTCGTCCGCTCCGACGCCATCACCGCCAGCGACCCCGACGCCAAAGACGCCTTCTTCACCTCGCCGGAGGGAAAGAACTTCCGGCACGCCACCTATTACACCGAGAGCGAGGGGGTGAAGCACTTGTGACCGACCCGACAGCACAGCCGGCCGTCGACGAGTTCGACCAGCACGGCCACGTCGAGCTCAGCGCCGTGACGCTCTCCGCCGAGTTCGTCGCGTCCGAGGCCGCGGCCTCCCCCGACGTCGCGGAATACGCGCTCTGGCTCGGCGACGACTCGCTCATCCTGGCTCAGCGGCTCGGCTGGTGGATCTCGCGCGCCCCCGAGCTGGAGGAGGACGTCGCGCTGGCCAACATCGCCCTCGACCTGCTCGGCCACGCGCGGTCGCTGCTGCGCTACGCAGGCACGGCCACCGGACGCTCGGAGGACGACCTGGCGTACTGGCGCGACGAGCAGGACTTCCGCTCGGCGCACCTCTTCGAGCAGCCGAACGGCGATTTCGCGCACACGATCGTGCGACAGTTCGCGGCCTCCCACTATCTGTTCGAGCTCTACGAGCGGCTGCGCGCGTCGGCCGCCCCGGTGCTCGCGGCCGTCGCGGCCAAGGCCGTCAAAGAGGTCGCCTACCACTGCGACCACTCCGACCAGTGGATGCTCCGGCTCGCTCTCGGCACCGACGAGTCGCGTCGCCGCACGCTCCTCGCCCTCGACGACCTCTGGCCGTACGTGGGTGAGCTGTTCCGCGACGAGCCGTTGCTGGACCGCCTGGAGGGCATCGCGCCCCGACCGTCGACCCTGCGCGACGCGTTCGATACCGCGATCGCCCCGATCGTGTCGGAAGCCGGGTTGGAGCTGCCCGGCGCCTTCACCGCCGCTGGCGGCGGGCGGAGCGGCCGGCACTCCGAATACCTCGCTCCGCTGCTCGCCGAGATGCAGGTGCTCACCCGCGCGCACCCCGGAGCGACCTGGTGACCGGCCACGCCGCGGAGGCGGGACGGGCGTGGGCGGCCGCTGCGGCGGTGCTCGACCCCGAGGTCCCGGTGCTGACCATCGACGACCTCGGGGTGCTCCGGGCCGTCAGCGTGACCGACACCGGGGTGGAGGTCGTGCTCACGCCGACCTATTCCGGCTGCCCGGCGATGGATGCCATCCGCGAGGATGTGGTGCGCGCGCTCGCCGCCGAGGGCTTCGACGAGGTGCGGGTCAGCCTCGCCCTCGCCCCGGCCTGGACGACCGACTGGATCAGCGACCACGGTCGCGCGGCGCTGCGCGATTTCGGGATCGCTCCGCCACCCGGCACGGGGCCGGTGCGGCTGACGCTCGGCGTGAAGTGCCCGCACTGCGACTCGCTCAAGACGCACGAGGTCTCCCACTTCGGCTCGACGGCGTGCAAGGCGCTGTTCGTCTGCGACGAGTGCGGCGAGCCGTTCGACCACTTCAAGGCGCTGTGAGGACCCGCTGATGGCGCGTGCGCGATTCCACACGCTCGCGGTCGCCGAGGTGCGGCCGCTCACCGCGGCGAGCGTCGAGGTGACCTTCGCGGTGCCCGAGAGCCTCCGCGGCGAGTACGACTACCTTCCCGGCCAGCACGTCGCGCTCCGGGCGACGGTCGACGGGCGGGAGCTGCGCCGCAGCTACTCGATCTGCCGGCCGCCGTCGCCGGGCCGCATCAGCGTCGCGATCAAGCGCGACCTCGGGGGCGCCTTCTCGACCTGGGCGACGAGCCAGCTGCGGGCGGGAGACCGGATCGACGTGATGAGTCCGCAGGGCACGTTCACGATCGACCTGGGCGGTCTCGACGGCGCGCACGTGGCCGGCATCGCCGCCGGCTCGGGCATCACGCCGCTGATGGCGCTCGCCTCGAGCGTGCTCGCGGCCTCCCCGACCAGTTCGTTCACGCTCGTGTACACGAACCGCACGGCGATCGACGTGATGTTCCTGGAGGAGCTGGCCGATCTGAAGGACCGCTACCCGTCACGGCTGGCGCTGCATCACGTGCTGTCGCGGGAGCAGCGCACCGCCCCGCTGCTGTCCGGCCGCATCGACGAGGAGCGGCTGCGCACGATTTTGGAGGCGCTGCTGCCGCCGAGCACGGTCGACGAGTGGTTCCTGTGCGGGCCGTTCGAGCTCGTGCAGCTCTGCCGGGATGTGCTGGAGACCTACGACGTGCCGCGCTCCCGCATCCACTTCGAACTGTTCACGACCGGCGAGCCGGGCGAGGTGCGCGGCGACGTCGGCCACCCGGTGGTCGTGCACGACGGCGAGAAGACGGCCGAGATCGAGTTCACGCTCGACGGGCAGACCTCCACGGTGACCACGCCGGTGGATGCCAACGAGTCGGTGCTGAACGCCGCGCTGCGCGTGCGACCGGACGTGCCGTTCGCGTGCACCGGCGGCGTCTGCGGCACCTGCCGCGCGCGCCTGCTCTCGGGGGATGTGCGGATGACCGAGAACTACGCGCTGGAGCCGGAGGAGCTGGAGGCCGGGTACGTGCTCACCTGCCAGTCGCATCCGCTGACGGATCGCGTGGCCGTGGACTACGACGTATAGGGGGACGCATGATCGAGCTCAGCATCCAGGACGATGTCGCCCGCGTGACGCTGAACGCACCCGAACGACTGAACGCTCTCGGCCCCGACGACCTCCGCGCGCTCGACGCCGCCTATGCCGACGCGGAGGCTGCGGGCGTGCGCGCGCTCGTGCTGCGCGGCGAGGGACGCTCGTTCTGCGCCGGCCGCGACATCGCCGGGGTGGATGCGGCGACCGACGACGTGACCGGGTACCTCGACGGACTCGTGACGCCGTTGCTGCGGCGGATGAGCGCGTTCCCCGCTCCGACGTTCGCGGCCGCCCGCGGCGCGGCGCTCGGGGTCGGTCTCGGCCTCCTCGTGGCCACCGACGTGGTGTTCGTCGCCGAGGACGCCAAGGTGGGCTCGCCGTTCGCCGCGCTGGGGGCCGCCCTCGACTCGGGAGGCCACTGGCTGCTCGTCTCTCGCCTCGGACCGCACCGCGCCCTCGACCTCATCTACTCGGGCCGGCTGATCTCCGGCGCGGAGGCCGTTGCCGGCGGACTCTTCAGCAGGGCCCTTCCCGCGGACGAAGTGGGGGCGGCGGCCGAGGAGGCTGCGGCGAGCGCCGCACGCGGAGCGACGCACGCGTTCCTGGCGAGCAAGCGCATCGTGGCGGGCCTCCGCGACGGCACCCTCGGCCTCTGGGACTCGGTCGCCGCCGAGAACCAGGCTCAGGCCGCTCTCCGCGACACCGCGGACTACCGCGAGGGCTTCGCCGCCTTCCAGCAGAAGCGCCCGCCCGTCTTCCGCGGCGAGTGAGCCGCCGAGACGGCGGACTCCGCCGTCTCGACGGCTTTGATCGCATTTCGCGCCGCCTCGACGCCCTCGTCGGTTACGGGATGTGACGCGACGTGTGCAGCGCGCCGCGAAACGCATGCATTCTGGAGCGCATGACCCGGCAGATCCGTTTCAACGCGTTCGACATGAACTGCGTCGCCCACCAGTCGTCCGGAATGTGGCGGCACCCCGAGGACCAGGCGTGGCGCTACAAGGACCTCACCTACTGGACCGAGCTCGCCAAGCTCCTCGAGCGCGGCACCTTCGACGGCATCTTCATCGCCGACGTGCTCGGCACCTACGACGTGTACGGCGGCAGCAACGAGGCCGCCATCCGCCACGGCGCACAGGTGCCGGTCAACGACCCGCTGCTGCTGGTCTCGGCGATGGCGCTCGTGACCGAGAACCTCGGCTTCGGCGTGACCGCCGGCACCGCCTACGAGCACCCGTACCCGTTCGCACGCCGCATGTCGACGCTCGACCACCTCACGAACGGCCGGGTCGGCTGGAACGTCGTCACCGGCTACCTGCCGTCGGCGGCGCGCAACATGGGTCACGACGACCAGCTCCAGCACGACGACCGCTACGACCACGCCGACGAGTACCTGGAGGTGCTCTACAAGCTGTGGGAAGGGTCCTGGGAGGACGACGCCGTCATCCGCGACCGGGAGTCCGGCGTCTTCACCGACCCGTCGAAGGTGCACGAGATCGGCCACCGGGGCAAGCACTTCACCGTGCCCGGCATCCACCTCTCCGAGCCGAGCCCGCAGCGCACCCCGGTGATCTACCAGGCGGGCGCCTCCAAGCGTGGTATCTCGTTCGCCGCAGAGAACGCCGAGGCGATCTTCGTGGCGGCCTCCACCAAGGAGGGGCTGAAGGAGACGGTGAGCAAGCTCCGCGACGCGCTTGAGGCCGCGGGCCGCGACCGCTACTCGGCACGCATCTACACCCTGCTCACGATCGTCACCGACGAGACAGACGAGAAGGCGCAGGCGAAGTTCGAGGACTTCCTGCAGTACACGAACGATGAGGGTGCTCTTGTGTTCATGTCGGGCTGGATGGGCGTGGACCTGTCGCAGTACGACCTCGACGAGCCGATCGGGAACGTCAAGAGCAACGCCATCCAGTCGGCGGTCGCCAACTTCCAGCGACCGAACGCCGACGGCGGCGAGTGGACCGTGCGAGACATCGGCCGCAACGGCGTCATCGGCGGCCTCGGCCCCTACATCGTCGGCGGCGCCGTCAGCATCGCCGACCAGCTCCAGGAGTGGGTCGAGGAGACCGACGTGGACGGCTTCAACCTCGCCTATGCGATCACGCCCGGTACGTTCGAGGACATCGTCGAGTTCGTCATCCCCGAGCTGCGCAAACGCGGCGCCTACCCGGAGGCCTATGCTCCGGGCACGCTGCGGAACAAGCTGCACGGCGCCGGCGACCGCCTCCCCGAGAACCACCGCGGCGCGCGATACCGCGTCGGGGCGACGGTGAAGGCCTGACGGACAAGCAGAATCAGCGCGGAACGCCGGGCTACCCGAAGAACGTGGGGTAGACCCGGCGTTCTGTCTGCCCGCAGCCGCCAGAACGCCGCACAATGCGCGCAGGGCGGGCATGGGCTTCGAAGATGTCCGCTCCACGCGGCGCCCGGCGTGCGGGTAACACGCCGGACGCCGCGGCTAATGGCGGGCGGAGTGGTGCGCGTCGTCCAGCAGGCGCTCGACCGCGGCGCGCGGGATCGGGATCCAGCTCGGCCGGTGGCGCGCCTCGTAGGTGATCTCGTACACGGCCTTGTCGAGTTCGAACGCGGTGAGCAGGTCCGCGAACTCGTGAAGCACGTCCCCCGCCACCGACTCGTAGCCGTCGAGGTAGGCCCGGCGCGCGTCGGCGGCCCACGCCCGGGCATCGACGGGAGGCTCGCGCTGCGCGAGCGATCCGGCCACGTAGTCGAACGAGCGCAGCATCCCCGCGACGTCGCGCATCGTCGCGTCCGGCAGCGCACGCTCGGCCAGGGGCCGCAGCGGCTCGCCCTCGAAGTCGATGAACTGCCAGCCACGCTCGGGCGAGTAGAGCACCTGGCCGAGGTGGAGGTCGCCGTGGATGCGCTGCAGCACCGGAAGCGGTGCGGCGGCCGCCTCCTCGTACACCGCTGCGATCGCGGGCCGCAGCGCCTCGACCTCCGGCACCTCGGTCGTCGTGATCGTGAGCCTGCGGAACATGCCGTCGAGGGCCGCCCGCACATCCTCCGGCTGCGCCCGACGCGTCGGGAGGACGCCGGCCATCAATCGATGCAACTCGGCTGTGCCCGCACCGAGCGCGAACGCCCGCTCGGTGAAGTCCTCACCGCGTTCTGCCGCGCCGACGGCGAGCTCCCAGCCGTCTTCGGCGCCCGGCACGAAGTCCTGCATGAGCGCCAGCTCCCCCGCCGACCGGCCTTCGTGTGCGCCGGGCCAGGAGCCGGACAGCCAGCCGAGGAGGGCGGGGGTGCGCTCCGATCCCCCGGCCGTCAGGGCCGCCAAGGTGGAGATGTCCGGATTCTCGCCGTCCTGCACGACACGGAAGACTTTCACCAGCGCCAGCACACCGTCCGCGATCTCGGCGACGATGGAGGTGTTCGACTGCTCGGCCGAGAGCCGCCGTGACGACAGCACGGGGATCGGTCCCCCGAGCGAATGGCCGGAGGCCCGCGCGTGCTCCCCGTCCGCGCTTCCCGCCCCCGTCATCAGAGCAGCCAATGCGGCGACGTACGCTTCCTCCACCGGCCCGTCGTACAGGTACCGCCCGCCGGCCTCGCCGACGAATCCGGCGGGATCGCCGTCGCGCCGCACCCGCGCGACGAGGGGCACCTGGTACACGCGTGGTGTGCGCGGTGCATCGTCGCAGAAGAAATAGGTGACGATCCGCGAACCGTCCTGGGCCGTCTCCGGCGCCCGCTCCAGCTCGAACGAGCCGAGCAGTCGCAGCCGCGGTTCGACGGCCTTTGTCGAGTACCAGCGTTGGCGGCGCATCCATGAGCCCACCAGCTCCGTCAGTTCCGTCATGCCTGAACCGTACGCCCGTCAGCGCGTTCCGACGATGACCCCCCGCGCCGCGAGGAACGGGTACGGATCTGTTTGCACGCCGTTCACCCGCACTTCCAGGTGCAGATGGCAACCGGTGGAGGCACCGGTCGAACCGACCTGCGCGATCGGCTGGCCCGCCACCACGTGCTCGCCGACGGCCACCCCGATCCCGCCGTCGCGGATGTGTCCGTAGGCGGTCTCGACGCCTCCGCCGTGATCGATGAGGACGAAGTTGCCGTACGACCCGTTGGGACCGGCCTGCGCCACCACGCCGGCGGAGGCGGCGACGATCGTCGTGCCGCACGCCGCTCCGATGTCGTCGCCGGGGTGGAAGGGCGCGGTTCCGGCGGGGCGCGATGGACGCGGACCGAAGGGGTCTGTCATCGGCCCGTGCACCGGCACTGTCCAGCCGGTCGGAATGGCGGCCGGGTCGACGATGAGCGCCTGCCAGCCGGTGCCCGCCGTCAGCACCGTCGGCAGTTGAGCCAGCGCCGCCGAGGCCGTGTCGACCTGCTGTTGCGCATCGGAGACGGCCTGCAGGCTCGCGTCGACGTCGATGCCGGCGAGCGCGTCGGCCGCGCGCTTCGCCTGGGTGCCCAGCGATTTCGCGGTGGCCGCGTCGGCCGCAGCGTCGCGCAGCGCGGCCGACCGGTCGGTGCTGAGGGTGCGCAGCCGCTGCACCGCGCCGAGCTTGGTCAGGAGGTCTCCGTGCGTCCCGAGGACGGCGGCCAGCGGGTCGTCCGTGACGCCCTTCCAGCCGGCGGCGCGGATCAGGGCGGTCGCGAAGGCGGCCGACGCCTCCGCGCGCTTCTTCGCGGCCTTCGCCTGCGCAGCGAGGGCGTCGGCGGACGCCTTGGCCTGCTGCTGCTCGCGCTGGGCCGCGACGCTGGAGTCGGTCGCCTGCACCAGGGCCTGCTGTGCCTCGGCCAGCCGGCTGGCGAGCTGCGCGGCCTGTTCGGCGTCCGCGGTGTCGACCTGCACGCTGGTGTCGAGGAGGTCGGGCACCAGGATCGGGACGTCGTCGGTCGGCGTGGGGGTCGGGGACGGCGTGGGAGTCGGCGTCGTCGTTGGTGTCGGCGTGGGCGTCGGCGTCGGGCACGAGGTCGGAGCGGGGGTCGGCGTCGGGCCCGGCTCCGGCTGAGCCGACGGCGGAGTCGGGGTCGCGGTGGGGCAGGGCGTCGGCGTGGGCGTGGAGGTCGGAGCCGGCGTGGGGGTCGGCGTGGGCGTCGAGGTCGGCGAGGGCGTCGGCGAGGGTGTCGGCGCGGGTGATTCGGTCGGCCCGGAGGTGGGCGTCGGAGTGGCCGTGCTGCAGTCGCCTCCGGGGCAGTCCGCGGCGGTCGCGGGCAGGGGCGCGAGCGCCAGCCCCACGGCCAGGGCCGCAGCGGCTGCGTACGCGAGTCCGCGGCGCAGAGGCGAGATCCCGCCTGCCGGAGCGCTGTGGCGACGATCGCCCGACGAACCCGGCGCGAGCAATGGCCCACTGCGAAGAAGCGGCTCAGGGCGGCCGACACGACCTCGATCGCCGCGGCGCGGGTGTTCGCGTCGTGTCTGCATCCTGAAGCGCTTGAACGCGTCCCGCATGATCACGCGGGCCCCCGGCGGGCACCGGAACGGCCCGTCTTCGAATCCTGTCATCCTCGAGACGCGCGGACAATCCCTCATGCAGGGGATCGGATGCGTCTCACAGCATCGGCACGCTAGCGTGAACGTTTGTGACCGACAGCAGCCAGACCGTCCGACCGCGCCGCTCCGCTCGCACGACCGGATGGAAAGCGCTCCTGCGGGATGTCGTGATCATCTTCGTCGTCGCCGTTCTGGTCTCGTTCCTCATCAAGACCTTCGTCGCCCGGTCGTTCTACATCCCGTCCGGGTCGATGGAGAACACGCTCCAGATCAACGACCGGATCATCGTCAATGAGCTGCAGCCCAAGGTCTTCCCACTGCAGCGCGGGGATGTCGTGGTGTTCAAGGATCCGGGCGGCTGGCTTCCGCCCGCCGCGCCCAGCACCGGCAACCCGATCCAGAAGGGCATCGGCGCCGTGCTCGACTTCGTCGGCCTGGGAGCCTCGGACAGCGACCAGCACCTCGTCAAGCGGCTGATCGGTCTGCCGGGCGACCACGTGACCTGCTGCAACGCGCTGGGCCAGATGAGCGTCAACGGAGTCCCGCTCAAGGAGCCGTACGTGCTGCTGCCCCCGGGCCAGCAGGCGGTCTCGGGCAAGCCGTTCGACGTCACGGTGCCGGCCGGCAAGATCTGGGTCATGGGCGACAACCGCTACAACTCGGCGGACTCCCGGTACCACATGGACGATCCGACGAAGGGTTTCGTCCCCCTGAGCGATGTCGTCGGGCGCGCTTTCGTCATCAGCTGGCCGGTGAGCCACTGGTCGTGGCTCGACAATTATCCGGAGACCTTCCAGGGCACCGAGCGCAAGGATCAGTAGGGCTCAGCCCCGCTCGGCACGACCCAGCCGCCAGTACCCCATGAAGGCGACCCGTCCGCGGTCGATGCCGTGCCCGCGCACCAGCAGACGACGCAGCGTCTTCACGACGCCGGACTCGCCCGCGATCCAGGCGTAGAAGCCGCCGCCGGCGCTCTCGGGGCGCTCCCAGAGGATCTCGCTGTCCACATCGACCTCGTCGAGCGGCTGGGGCCGGTCGGCGGCGGCCCGTGCGACCAGTTGCGGGCGCTCGGCCAGCCACGCGGTCACGGCCGGGATCAACCGGCTGCCGTGCTCGCCGCCGGCACGCGCGAGCCAGGTGACCTCCACGTGCGCCCCGACCGCCAGCGGGAGGGCGTCGGCGTCGCAGGGCACCTCGATGAACGCGTGCGCGCGGCGGTTCGGCGGCAGGGCCTCGAGGATGGACGCGATGGCGGGAGCAGCCGTCTCGTCGCCGACGAGCAGCAGGTCCGTCGCCGTGCCCGGCCGCCAGTCGATGCCGACGCCGGAGTGCGGGCTGAGGGCGTCGGGGCCGATGACCACCAGCTCATCCCCCACGGCGGCGGTGCTCAGCCAGGCCGCGGCCGGTCCGCCGTCGCCGTGCACGACGAAGTCGATGTCGACCCGACACTCCTCCGGGGAGACGTCGCGGACCGTGTACGTCCGGAACGGGTTGCGCCGATGGTCGGGCAGCGCACGCCACTGGTCGTACCAGTCCCCCGCGTCCAGCGGGCTGAAGCTCCCGTCGGCCAGCGGGAAGACCAGCTTGATGCGCTGGTCGAGACGCTCGGTGCCGAAGGTCTCGAACTCGGGGCAGGTGAGGCTGACGCGGAGGAAGCCCGGGCTCAGCCGACGCAGGTCCGAGACCGCCGCACGGTACGGCCGGTACGCCGGACGGTCCGTGAGGGGCGGTGCGAGGACGGGCACGTCGAACCTTTCCGGCCAGGAGGGGTGAGTAAGGTAAGGCTACACTAACCGCCCTCATCGTCCCTGGGTGCACAGCGTGAACACGCCGACGCCACAGACGCGCGGGGCGCCGCTGGACGGGCCAGGACCTGCGCAGTATCGTCGCCCGCGTGACGACGGTGCGGATCCATCCCCTGCTGGGCGCAGACGCGCGCCTCATCATCCTGATCACCGGAGTGCTCGCCGGCGCCGGCGTCGGCTTCCTGCACATCATCGACTACGAGTTGGGCAAGGACACCAGGCGCGAGGTGCTCAGTCCGCAGCTGTTCCTGTACGGCCCCGCCGCGGCGGGCGTCGGCTTCCTCGCAGCCGCCGCGCTCTACGTCTGGTTCGCTCGCGCGCGCCCCGGCACACCGCTCCGGGGGCGGCACGTCGGCAGTACGGCGAGCGCGTTAGCGGTGGCGTACGCGGGCTACACCGTGCTCTGGTTCACGACGCCCGCAACCGCTCTCGGCGGGCTGAGCGAGCCCTTCGGGGCCCTCCTCGTGGCCGCTGCGGTCGAGATCGTGCTCGTCGGGCTCATCCGATCCGCACGAAATGTCGAGAGTCGCCGGCTCCGTTCGACGCCCCAGTGAACCGCGACCGATTCGAAAGGACCGACACACCGATGAAGTACATGATGTTCGTGATCACCGACTCCCACCCCGACACCGAGAGCGACGAGTCCGACGTCGACCTCTGGGTGAACGAACTCGACGCGTCGGGCAAGCGCGTCATCGGCGAAGTGCTGCAGCCGCAGACGGAGTCCCGCGTCGTTCGCGTGCGCGACGGCAAGCGCTACGTGACCGACGGGCCGTACACCGAGACCACCGAGGTCATCTGCGGCTTCGACATCCTCGACGTCGACGACCTCGACGAGGCGATCGAGATCGCCTCGCAGCATCCGATGGCGCGCAACGGCCAGCTCGAGCTGCGTCCGTTCATGGTCTGGGAGTGATGCCGCGCGACGACTGACGCTGCGCGAAGCGTGATCACTGGACCCCGAGGCGGCGGGTGCCCGAAGATGGCGTCATGACACCCATCAGCGGCCCCGTCGCCTCCACCCGCACCGGAGAGATCGTCGGCGAGGACCACGGTCGGGTGACCGTCTGGAAGGGGATCCGCTACGGCGAACCTCCGACCGGAGTCCTGCGCTGGGCGGCGCCGGTGGCCGCGCGCGACTCGGGCGGTGTGATCCACGCGACGACGTTCGGCGCCGCCGCGCCGCAGCCCGACAACAAGATCATCCCGCTCGGGGACGGCGTGCGCACCGACGAGGACTGCCTCTTCCTCAACGTGTGGCGACCGTCGGCGGCGGCGGAGGGCCGCCCGGTCATGGTCTGGCTGCACGGCGGCGCGTACACGTTCGGTGCGGCGAGCCAGGCCGTGTACGACGGCGCGGCGCTCGTCTCGACCGGTGACGTCGTGCTGGTCACCGTCAACTACCGGCTCGGCGCGCTCGGGTTCCTCGACCTGCGCTCGCTCGACGGCGGGGAGGACGCCGAGCCCAACCCGGCGCTGCGCGACGTTCTGCTCGCCCTGCAGTGGGTGCAGGACAACATCCGCGCATTCGGTGGCGACCCCGATCGGGTGACGCTCTTCGGCGAGTCCGCGGGCGCAGGTCTCGTCACGGCGCTGCTGGCGACGCCGAGCGCCGATGGGCTGTTCCATCGCGCGATCGCCGAGAGCTCGCCCGCGAGCTCGATGTACGGGGGAACGCGGGCCGCGACGGTGGCCGGGCGCTTCGCCGAGCAGGTCGGCGCGTCCACCCTCGACGAGCTGCGCGCCCTCCCGGTGGAGGCCATCGTCGCGGCGGCGGCGCAGGTGTACGACGCGGTGCCGCGGGAGCGTCCCGGCACGCTCGCGTTCGCCCCGGTCGTCGACGGCGAACTGCTGCCGGAGCACCCGATCACCGTGCTCAGCGAAGGCCGCGGCCTCCGCGTGCCGCTCATCATCGGCACCAACCGCGACGAAGCGACACTGTTCCGGTTCATGAACTCACCGCTCATGCCGATCGGCGCCGACGCGATCGAGCAGATGTTCGCCACGATGCTCGAGGAGCAGCCGGAGCTTCCCGCACCCGATCGCGAGCAGGTCCTCGCCGCGTACGCGAACGTGAAGCGCAAGTCGCTCGGCCTGGGGATCGCTCGCGACATCGGCTTCCGGATGCCGACCGTCTGGCTGGCAGCCGGCCACGCGGCCGCCGCAGAGACCTACCTGTACCGCTTCGACCACTCGACGCCCCTGATGAGGCTGGCCGGGATCGGCGCGGCGCACGGCGCCGAACTGGCCTACGTGTGGGGGACGCTCGACGCCGGTTCCGGGCCCGCCTTCCGGCTCGGCGGCCGTCGCACGGCGCAGCGCATCTCCGAACGCGTGCAGCGGCGCTGGACCGAGTTCGCGAACGGGAGGCCGCCCGGCGACGATTGGCCCGCCTACGACGCGCCGGCGCGCTCGACGCTCGTCGTCGCCGCGAAGGACCGTGTCGTCGACGACCTCGACGCCGCGCTGCGCACCGGGTGGGGCGACACGGTCCTCGCCTTCCGCTGAGGGGTGACCGAGGGGCTCCCGAAGGGCGCCTTAACGCCCCGAAGCGGGCGTCTTAGGGGCGTTGAGGCGCCCCTCGGCACCGGTCAGAACTCGGTGTGCCCGAGTCGCGGCTCCGACACGAACGCGGCGACGGCATCGCCGGCCGACTCCAGCTCGAGAATGACCAGTTCGTTGCGCCCGGCGCGGGTGACCGGCGCGGGCACGTGCAGCGTCTGCTGGGGCCCGCGGGTCCAGTACCGTCCGAGGTTGAAGCCGTTGATCCACGCGACGCCCTTGCCCCAACCGGTGGTGTCGAGGAACAGCGTCCCCGGCTCCTCGAGGTCGAAGCCGGCGCGCGCGAACACCGGGCCGGCGAGCCGCTCCGGTTCGCGCTGAACCGCGGGGCCGGCGGCGTCGAGTTCGACGCGCACCGCCTCCAGGTCGGGCAGCCGCAGCGGGAGGACGCTCCAGCGGCGCAGGCCGTCGCCGTTGAGGAGCACCGGGCCGACCAGCCCCTTGGGCTCTCCGATGCGGGGACCGTAATCGACGCGGCCCTGGTCCTCCACGAGCACGGTGAGCGTGCCGCGGCTCGGGGAGAGCGTGATCGCACTGTCGTGGTGGTCGCGGGCCAGCACGCCCACCCGCGTCGACCCGACGAAGACGTAGGCGCGGTCGCGCACCTCGCCGAACTCGAGCACGGCCGGCTCCGCCGTATCGATCTCGGTGCGGTAGAGCCCGAGTCCCGCATAGTGGCCGAGTTCGTCGAAGGTCGGCAGATCGTCGGTGTGCTGCCACTCGCCCAGCTTCGGCGCGAGCGAGAACAGCGGGATCGCATCCGCGAACGGAACGGTGAACGCCGGAGCCGCCGCCGCCGCGACCGGTTCCTCGGCCGGCACCGGCGCATACTTCGCGATCACGTCGCGGAACGCCCAGAACTTCTCCGTCGGCTCCCCCGCCTCGTCCAGCGGGGCGTCGTAGTCGTAGCTCGTGACGATCGGCTGGTACACGCCTTTGTCGTTGGCTCCGTTGGTGAAGCCGAAGTTGGTTCCGCCGTGGAACATGTAGATGTTGACCGAAGCCCCGAGCGACAGCAGCTCATCCAGGTCGGCCGCCGACTGCTCCACGGAGGTGGTGTGATGATGCGCGCCCCAGTGGTCGAACCAGCCGTCCCAGAACTCCGAGCACATCAGCGGTCCGGCCTGCTGGTGCTCCCGCAGGGTCGCGAGGCGTTCGCGCGACCGCGAGCCGAAGGAGGCCGTCTTGAGCAGACCCGGCAGCGAACCGTTCTCGAGCATCGAGGGCTCCGGCTGGTCGACCGTGGTCAGCGGCACGGTGATGCCCGCGTTGCGGAAGACCTCGACGAGATGCTGCAGGTAGTCCTTGTCGTCGCCGTAGGCGCCGTACTCGTTCTCGACCTGCACCAGCAGGACGGGGCCGCCCTCGGTGACCTGGAGCGGGCGGACGATCGCGAGCACCCGCTCCATGAACGCCGTGACCGCCTCCAGGAACAGCGGCTCGGACCGGCGGATGCCGACCGAAGGGTCGGTGAACAGCCAGGCCGGGAGGCCGCCGTTGTCCCACTCCGCACAGATGTACGGGCCGGGACGCACGATCGCGTGCATCCCCTCGGCCTGCACGGCGCGCAGGAAGCGCTCCAGGTCGAGGGCGCCGTCGGCGATCCACTCACCGGGCCGCGGCTCGTGGGCGTTCCAGGGCAGGTAGGTCTCGACGGTGTTGAGCCCCATCAACCGTGCCTTGCGGATGCGGTCGGCCCAGTCGTCCGGGTGCACGCGGAAGTAGTGGATGGCCCCGGACAGGATCCGGTGGGGCTGCCCGTCGAGGAGGAAGTCGTCCCCGGCGATCTCGAAGGTGCTCATGCGCTCTTTCTTCCCTCGCGTCCCGCAGCGGGGCCGCGACGCGCCGTCATCCGTGCCGGTGAACGGCGTGTCGCGACCCCGCCGACGGGCGGGTGAGGGTGTGGACGGGTTACTTGCCGCTGACCGTGAAGCCCTGCTGGTTGCCGTAGTTCACCAGCGCCTTCTGCCAGGCCTGCAGGCCCGGGTTGAGGCTGGAGTTCGAGGTGTACGACTGGCCGACGGTGTCGCCGTAGATGCTGTTCGCGTACACCTGGAAGGGCAGGTACTGCCAGCCGGTGGCGACGTTCTTCGCACCGTCGACGAGCACCTCGTTGATCTTCTGGCCGCCGAAGTATTCCGGAGCCTGGGCGAGGAAGTCGGACGAGTTCAGGTCCTTGGTGGTCGACGGGAAGCCGCCGGACTTCAGGAAGACCTTGATCGACGCCGGGTCGTTGTTCAACCACTTGAGGAAGCCCGCGGCGAGCGCCTGGTTCTTCGACTGCTTGAGCACGACCTGCGCGCCTCCGCCGTTCTCGGCGTTGACCGGCGTGCCGTCATAGGTGGGGACCGGGGCGACTCGCCACTGACCCGAGCCGTCCTTCACCGAGGACTCGAGCACGCCGGGCATCCACGCGCCGGTCACCAGCGTGGCGATGGAGCCGTTGCCGAGCGCCTTGTACCAGTCGTCGCTCCAGCCGGGGACGGTCGAGAGCAGCTTTCCTTCGACCAGCTTGTCCCAGGTGGCGGTCCACTTCTTGGTGCCCGCGTCCTGGAGGTTGATCGACACCTTCGTGCCGTCGGTCTGGAAGGGACGGCCACCGGCCTGCCAGATCATCGAGGTGGTGAACCCGGAGTCACCCGAGTCGCTCGTGATGTAGGCGTTCGGGTCGGCGGCGTGCAGCTTCTGCGCGGCGGCGACGTACTCGTCCCAGGTCTTCGGCACGGCGATGCCGTACTTGTCGAAGACCGTCTTGTTGTAGAACATCGCCATGGGGCCGGAGTCCTGCGGGAGGCCGACGAGCTTGCCGCCGACGTTGACGGAACCCCACGGACCCGGCGTGTAATCGCTCTTGAGGGAATCGAAGCCGTACTGCTTCAGGTCGACGAGGGAGTCCGACAGGGCGAACTGCGGGATGGCGTAGTACTCGACCTGGGCGACGTCCGGCGCGCCCGAGCCCGCCTTGATCGCGTTCTGCAGTTTGGTGTACTCGGTGGTGTTGGTGCCGGCGTTGACGAGCTTGACGTGGACCTTGGGGTACGCCTTCTCGAACGCGGCCACCTGTGCCTCGGCCGACGGCGTCCACGACCAGTAGGTGATCGTGCCGCCCTGCTTGAGGGCGGACTCGACGTCGGACGAGCTGCCGCCGCCGGTCGAGCCGGAGCCCGACGAGCAGGCCGCGAGCGAGGCGCCGATGACGGCACTGGCCACGACGGCTGTCGCCACGCGGCGCAGAGTCCGCGATCGCAGGATGCGCTTCATGGGTGTTCCTTTCACTTCCTTGTGGAATGGGAGGGAGGTGCTGGTGCTGGGTCGGTTCACTGCTTGACGCTGCCGGCGGCCAGACCCGACTGCCAGTAGCGCTGGAGCACCAGGAACGCCGCCACGATCGGGATGATCGTGATGAGCGAACCGGTGATCACGAGGTTGAAGATCGGCTGGGCGCCGACCCCCGTCGCCTGCGCGCTCCACTGGCTGAGGCCGACCGTCAGGGGGTACCAGGTCGGATCGCTCAGCATGATGAGCGGCAGGAAGTAGTTGTTCCAGGTCGCGACGATCGCGAAGAGCGCCACGGTGACCACGCCGGGCGCGAGCAGGCGGAGCGAGATCGTGAAGAAGGTGCGGAACTCCCCCGCGCCGTCCATCCGGGCGGCCTCGAGCAGCTCGGTGGGCACGGCCTCGCTGGCATACGTCCAGATGAGGTAGAAGCCGAAGGGGCTCACCAACGACGGGATGATGACGGCCCACGGCGTATTGGTCAGTCCGACCTGGCTGAACATCAAGAAAGTCGGCACGGCGAGGGCGTTGCCCGGCACGGCTATCGCGCCGATGATCACCGCGAAGAGCGCCTTCTTTCCGCGGAAGTTGTATTTCGCCATCCCGTACCCCGCCACGGTTGCGAGCAGGGTCGCGCCTCCCGCACCGACGACGACATAGAGGAGGGTGTTGCCCAGCCACTGCAGGAAGATGCCGCCGCGGTAGGTGAACAGCTCGACGACGTTCTGGAAGAGGTTGAAGTCCTTGCCGAACCAGAGTCCGAACGACGAGTACAGGTCCGGCTGGCTCTTGGTCGCGTTCACGATCAGCCAGACGAGCGGCACGAACGAATAGATCGTGAAGAGGACCATCACGATGGTCAGCACGGTCGACTTGCGGATGCGGCGGCCGGAGGTCGCTCCCGCTTGCGCCGCTGCGCGGTTGGAGCGGGCAGCGGCGCGGGAGGGCGCCTTGCGGCGAGGGTTCCCGGTCTGAGTCAGAGCAGCCATCAGCTGAGCTCCTTCCGCGAGCCCCGGAGCTGGACGACGTAGGCGATCACCGCGGTGACGACTCCCATCACGATCGCGACCGTGGCCGCGTAGTTGAACTGCTGACCGGCGAACGACAGGTTGTAGGCGTACATGTTGGGCGTGAAGTAGCTGCTGATCGCGTTGGGCGCCAGCTGCTTCAGGAGGTTCGGCTCATTGAAGAGCTGGAAGCTGCCGATGATCGAGAAGATCGTCGCGATGACGATCGCGCCGCGCACCGCGGGCAGCTTGATGCTGAACACGGTGCGGAATGCACCGGCGCCGTCGATCTCGGCGGCTTCGTAGAGTTCGCCGGGGATGACGCGCAGCGCCGCATAGAAGATGAGCATGTTGTAGCCCATGAACTCCCAGGTGACGATGTTGCCGATCGAGCCGAGGATCCACTGGCCGGCGAGCGGAGCCAGCTGCGTGCCGAGCAGGTGGTTGACACCCGCGGTGAGGCCGAACTGGTCCCCGTAGATGAAGCCCCAGATGAGGGCAGCGACCACGCCGGGCACGGCGTACGGGAGGAACAGCGCGATCCGGAAGAAGCCCGCGCCGTGCAGCCGTGCGGAGTCGAGCGCGAGTGCGGCGACCAGCGAGAGGGCGAGCATGATCGGCACCTGCACCACGAGGAACAGCGCGACTCGGCCGAACGACTCCCAGAACTTGCCGTCTTGGAGGACCGCCACGTAATTGTCGAGCCCGACGAATGCGTTGCCGCCGATGAGCTGCTGGCGGAACAGGCTCAGGTAGAGCGCGTAGACGACGGGTGCGACGATCATGAGGGCGAACACCACCATGAACGGGGCCACGAAGGCCCAGCCGCGCCAGTCGCGACGCTGGCGCCGCAGCCGCCGCGGCGGGGACGCCGGCGGGGCCGTCGGCGTGAGGGACGTCGTTGTCATGGCCTTCCTCGGATGGTCGGAGCGTATTTCGGTGGAGCAGAGATGTTTACGTCAACATCTGGTTCGCTACCATAGCATGTTGACGTCAACATGACGCAAGTCCGTGTCGACCCTCGACGGAACAGCCGCCATCACCAGAATGAGGAACCATGACCGAGTCGATCGCCGATCCGGCGCCCGCACGCCGCGGCGGCCGCACCCGCGGCCCCTCGCTCGGCGACGTCGCCGCGCACGCAGGCGTCTCCACGCAGACCGTCTCACGGGTCGCGAACGGCCTCACCAACGTGGAGGCGGCGACGCGCGACCGGGTGCTGGCCTCCATGCAGGCTCTGGGCTACCGGCCCAACCGCGCTGCCCGTGCGCTGCGTTCCGGGCTGTTCCGCAATCTCGGCGTGGTGATGTTCACGCTGTCGTCGTACGGGAACATGCGCACACTCGATGCGATCGCGGTGTCGGCGGCGACCGCGGGCTATTCGATCACCGTCGTGCCGGTGGAGCGGCCCACGCAGCAAGACGTGAGCGTCGCCTTCACACGGCTGCTCGAACAGGCGGTCGACGGGATCATCATCGTCATCGAGGCGCACATCGTCGACCGCGCCGACGTCGAGCTGCCTCCCGGCCTCTCGGTCGTCGTGATCGACTCCACCGAACGCTCCGACTACCCGCAGGTCGACACCGACCAGGCGGAGGGCGCCCGCCAGGCGACCGAGCACCTCCTCTCGCTCGGGCACGAGACGGTGTGGCACATCGCCGGTCCGGCCGAGTCGTATTCGGCGGCGCGCCGCGAGCAGGCGTGGCGCGACACGCTGGAGGCCGCGGGCGCGACCGTTCCCGAGGTCTTCCGCGGCGACTGGTCGACGAGCGCGGGATACGGCTTCGGCCGCGAGATCGCGGCGCGGCCGGAGATCACCGCGGTGTTCGCCGCGAACGACCAGATGGCGCTCGGCGTGCTGCGGGCGCTGCACGAGGCCGGGCGGCGCGTGCCGGACGACGTCAGCGTCGTCGGGTTCGACGACATGGCCGAGTCGGACTCCTTCTGGCCTCCGCTCACCACCATCCATCAGGAGTTCGAGACCACCGGCCGCCGCGCCGTGGAGCTGCTGATCG
Organism: uncultured Leifsonia sp.; assembly: GCF_945957465.1. GTDB lineage: Bacteria > Actinomycetota > Actinomycetes > Actinomycetales > Microbacteriaceae > Leifsonia. Next base: position 108,956 of record NZ_CAMFLC010000004.1, on the reverse strand, counting down.
CCGAGATCGAAGGCCGCCCGGAGCCCGTGCGGTCGTCGGTTCTCCCGACGCGCCTCATCGTTCGGGCGAGCAGCGGACCGGCACCCGAGGGGCTCCCGAGGGGCTCCCGAGGGGCGTCCAAACGCCCCTAAAACGCCCGCTTCAGGGCGTTTGCTCGCCCCTCGGGCGCCGCTCGGGGCGCTCAGGCGCGCTCGACGACCTCGAAGCGGTTGCCGTCGGGGTCGGTTGCCTGGAACATCGCCGGTACGCCGAGCCAGCGCAGCAGCTCCCCCACCGCGACCCCGCGCCGGATGAGTTCCTGGTGTGTGGCGCCCGCGTCCCGACTCTCGAACCGGATGCCGGTCTCGACCCCCGCCGGCACGTCCCCGCTCGCAGTGACGAGCGAGACCGATACGGCCGATCCCGGCGGCGCCAGCATGATCCAGCGGCCGCCCGTGGGCAGCGGCGCGTCCACCAGCACGTCGAACCCGAGCGTGTCCCGGTAGAACGCCAGCGCGACATCCTGGTCCGCTACCGGGATGCCGATCGTGTTCACCCCGATGATCCCTGTATCCGTCATGCGCGCATCCTCCTCCTCTCTGCGCCGAGGGTCCGTCAGCCGCGGTCGACCAGCGGGCGCACCTCGATGCCGCCGTGACCCTGCCGCGCTTCGGCGAGGGAGGCCGCGAGCGCCACCACCTCGTCCCGGTCGTCGCCCTCGACCACGTAGAAGCCGCCGACGACCTCCTTCGCCTCGGAGAACGGGCCGTCGGTCGTCCGCGGCTCGCCGTCCGCTCCCGTGCGCACCGCCGCGCCGGTGGAGGTCGCCTGCAGCTCCCCCGCCGCACGCACCCGTCCGGCGGCCTTCTCGTTGAACGCCCGATGGGCCTCGTCCACCGCCGAGCGCTCGTCCGCGCTCAGCGCATCCCACCGGCTCTCGTCACCGTGGATGAGGATCAGGTACTCGGTCATGTCTTCCCCTTCGTCGAATGTCCTGAACACCCTCACGTCGAATGGGCGGGGCCGTTTTCGACGCCCGTCGCCCGGCTATACTGCTGACGTCCGGCCGTTCATCCGGCCCGGTGCTCGAAAAAAGGGCACGAAGCCGCGCTCCTCCGGCAGCAGCGCGCGAGACACATACGGATCATCGCACCTCCGTTCCCGTCTCGAAAGGCACCAGCATGCCCTCTGTGTCCGCTCACGTCGCCGCCGCCCTCGCCCAGCACGTCGACCAGGTCTTCGGTGTCATGGGCAACGGCAACGCCCACTTCCTCGACGCGCTCGAGCGCGACGGCGCCGTCGCGTACTCGGCGATGCGGCACGAGGCGGGCGCCGTCGTGGCAGCCGACGCCTACCACCGCGCATCGGGGAGGCTGGCCGCCGCCACCGCGACCTACGGGGCGGGCTTCACGAACACCCTCACCGCGCTGGCGGAGGCGCGGCAGGCGCACATCCCGCTCGTGCTGGTCGTGGGAGACGAGCCGACCTCGGGCCCGCGCCCCTGGGGAGTCGACCAGATCGCGCTCGCCAGCGCCGTCGGCGCCCGCACCTACACGGTCGGCCGCACCGACGCCGCGGCCACGACGGTCATCGCCGTAGAGCACGCGCTCACCTACCGGGTGCCCACCGTCCTCGCCATCCCCTACGACGTCGCCACGCGCGAGGCCGGGCCTGTGCCGGCCGCGCCCGCACCTGTCGCACCGGCCCCGCTCGCGCCGGCCGGTCCCTTCGCCGCCCGGGCGATCGCGGACGCCGCTCGGGCGCTGGCCGCCGCCGAGCGCCCGTTCCTGCTCGCCGGTCGCGGCGCGTGGATCTCGGGTGCGGGCGCCGCGCTCGGTGGTCTCGCCGACGCGACGGGCGCCCTGACGGCCGGCACCGCCCTGGGACGCGGCGTGTTCCCCGACACCCGCTTCGACCTCGGCGTCACCGGCGGCTTCGGTGCGGAAGGGGCGATGGAGGCCGTACGGAGGGCCGACGTCGCCGTGCTCTTCGGCGCCTCCCTCAACCAGTTCACGATGCGGTTCGGCGACCTGTTCGCGCCGGGCACCCGGATCATCCAGGTGGACGTCTCCCCGGCCGCGACCCATCCGCAGGTCGGAGCATTCGTGCGCGGCGACGCCCGCCTGGTCGCGGAGGCGCTGCTGGACGAGCTGCGCGCTCTCGGAGCCGAGCCGTCGGGCTGGCGCGAGTCGGTCGACGTCGGTGCCCTGACCGCTCGGCCGGCCGGGAGCGGTCTCGCCGCCGACGGGCGACTGGACCCGCGTTCGGCCGCCGCGCGCATCGGCGAACTGCTGCCCGCCGACCGTGTGGTCGTCTCCGACGGCGGCCACTTCATCGGCTGGGCGAACATGTACTGGCCGGTCGCCTCCCCCGACCGCATGATCATGGTGGGCACGGCATACCAGTCGATCGGCCTCGGCTTCCCGAGCGTCGCGGGCGCCGCGCTGGCGCACCCGGAATCGACGGTGGTGCTCACGACCGGCGACGGCGGCGGCCTGATGGCCCTGGCCGACCTGGAGTCCGCCGTGCGCGTCGCCGGCGGCCGTGGCCTGGCCGTGGTCTGGAACGACGCGGCCTACGGAGCAGAGGTGAACCTGTACGGTCTCAAGGGCCTGGCCCAGGGTCCGATGCGCATCCCGGAGGTCGACTTCGCGGCCCTCGGACGCGCCGTCGGCGCGCAGGGTGTCGTGGTGCGCACGCTGGCCGATTTGGAGGTCCTGGCCGAGTGGGCGGCGCGCCCGGCGGGCGAACGACCGTTCCTGATGCTCGACCTGCGGATCTCCGGCGCCGTGATCGCGCCCTACCAGAAGGAGATCATCCGCGTGAACTCGTGAGGGTCGAGGAGACGTAGCGCTACGCTCCTATCAACATGCTGATGGACCCCGACGACGACCTCTTCCCCGTTCCGCCGCCGCCCGTTCACCGGCCTGCCGGGCCTGAGGACCTCGCCGTGACGATCGCGTTCACGGTCGTCCTGGTCGCCGCCGGCGTCGTCCTGTCATTCGTCGCCGTGCTCGAGCTGATGCGGGTCGACGCGTGCGGCCCCGACCCGTCCGTCTGCGATCCCACTCTCGCCGCTGCGACGATCTGGATCACCCCGACGGCGACGCTCGTCTCGATCGCCCTGGTGACCGTCGCCCTCGTCCGACGACCCGGGAGGCTCCGCCGCACCTGGTGGGTTCCGGTCCTCGGTGTGGCCGTCACCATCGGCGGGTTCGCGCTGGCGTCGCTCCTCATCGTGCAGGCACTGCCCGTCGCTTCGTGACGGACGCGTCCCGACGGACGCCTGACCGATCCGCTCCCGCGGTCGATAGTGACGGCTGACGTACCTCCTTTGGTTCTTCCGTCGCAAGTCGTGAGGAGTTGCCATGCCCGAGTCCGCACCCCGTTCCGCCCGGCACCGGGAGGCCACGCGCCGAGGAGCCGCCGAGACCGTCCGCCGTCTGCTGGGGCGGCTTCGACGACGAGGGGGAGGCGCTCCCCGGCGACGCCTGGCTGTCGCCGCGGCGCTCACGACCGCCGTTCTCGTCGGGTCGGGCGCGGTGGTCGCCACCGGAGCCCTCGCCGCGGCGACGCCGCGCGTCGACGTCACCTGGACGACCGCGAACGCCTGGACCACCGGGTTCCAGTCCGCGGTCACGATCACGAACGGAGCGGGCACCGGCACCACCTTGAAACCCTGGCAGGTGCGGTTCACCTTTCCGCACACGCTCGTCAGCATCTGGTCTGCCGTGTCCGTCAGCTCGCCGGCCGGCACGCTCACGGTCGGCGCGCCCTCGTGGGCGACGACTCTCGCCCCGGGAGGGTCCGCCCAGTTCGGGCTCACCGCAACACGCGCGGGGACCGCCGCGATCGTTCCCACCTCGTGCACCATCGTCGGACTGCCGGCCGGGTCGAGCCTGCCGTGCTCGGTGAACGGCGGGGCCACGACGCCCACGCCGACTCCGACCCCGACCCCGACTCCGACCCCGACCCCGACCCCGACCAGCACACCCACTCCCACCCCGGCTTCCGGCCTCGCCGTCACCTGGACCGTCACCTCCGAGTGGACCGCCGGCTTCCAGTCGTCCGTCGCCGTCGCCAACTCGTCCTCCCGCACGCTCAGCCCCTGGCAACTGGCGTTCACCACTGCCGATGGTGTCGTCAGCCTCTGGGACGGCACGGCCGCAACGACGAGCGACGGCTTCAGCGTCACCGCCCCTTCCTACGCCAGCGTTCTCGCGCCCGGCGCGACCGCGACCTTCGGGCTCACCTCCGCCAAGGCCGCAGGTGCACCGCTGGTGCCGACCGCATGCCGCGTCCTCGGTGCCGACCTGCCCTGCACGATCAACGGCGGGACGACGCCGACGCCGACGCCGACGCCGAGCCCAACCCCCACTCCCACGCCGACCCCCACACCCACGCCGACCCCCACACCCACGCCGACCCCCACACCCAGCACGACGCCGGCCCCCTCGACCTCCCCGCTGGTGGTCGCACCCTACGTCGACATGGGCCTGTGGCCGACCGCCGACCTGACGACGTTCGCCGCCTCCGCCGGCGTCAGCGCGGTCACGGCGGCGTTCATCGTCGCCGACCGCAGCAGCGCCTGCTCCCCCACCTGGGCGGGCTACACCGCTTACGCGATCGGCGGCAGCCAGGACTTCCAGTCGAACATCCAGGCGTTCCAGGCCCGGGGAGGCCGCGTCATCGCCTCCTTCGGCGGCGCGATCAACGACGAGCTCTCCCGGGTGTGCACCGATCCCGCCAGGCTGCTCGCCGCCTACAGCTCGGTCGTGACACGGTTCGGGCTCGACCGCGTGGACTTCGACATCGAGGGGGCGGACGTCTCCGACGCCACGTCCGACCTGCGTCGGGCGACGGCCGTCGCTGCGCTGCAGAAGCAGCGCGCTGCGGCCGGGCACCCGCTCCAGGTCACCCTGACCCTGCCGGTGATGCCGTACGGGCTCGTAGCGAGCGGCCTCCGTACGGTCTCGGAGTTCACCGCGGCGGGCGTACAGCTCTCGGCCGTGAACCTGATGACGATGGACTATGGAACGGGCGTCACCGACATGGGCGCCGCGGCCGTCGCGGCGGCGACAGCGGCCGCAACGCAGCTGAAGTCCATCCAGGCGTACTCGTCGTGGACCGACGCGCAGCGCCTGTCACTCATCGCCGTCACGCCGATGTTCGGGCTGAACGACACCGGGGAGCTGTTCACGATGACCGACGCCACGACGGTCGGGCGGTACGCCGCCGCCAACGGCCTGGCCGGCCTCTCCTGGTGGGAGTTGACCCGCGACCAGCCCTGCGCCCAGGGTGTCGCCGCCTACATGTGCTCGGGCACGAACCAGCCGCGCTGGGCGTACTCGCGCGCGTTCGTCGCGGCGGTCGGCTGAACCGTCGGGGAAAGAACGGAGCCGACTGCGGGGTTCGAACCCGCGACCGCTCGCTTACAAGGCGAGTGCTCTACCAGCTGAGCTAAGTCGGCGACGACGGGAGCCCGTCGCGAACCATCCTAGGGGATGTGCGGCGAGCCTCCCGGAGCGGGAGGGACCGGTCGCCGGCTCAGCTCCCGCTGCTCGGTGACGGTGTCGGCGTGGCCGTCGACGAGTATTCGTCGCCCTGCGCCTGGAGCACGAATGCTTTGAAGTCGTCGGCGTTCGTCAGCGAGCCGGTGTAGGGCTTGCCGTTGACGAGCACGAGCAGGGCGTTCGTCATCTTCTTGACGTCGGAGTTCGGGATCGGGCCGGTGAGAGCGCGGTCGCTCGCGGTGCCGACCCACGTCTTGAACCGACCGTCGTCGATGCACGAGTTGACGTCGGATGCGGAGGCACCGGCCGCCGCCGCGCGCTTCTTGAGCTGCTGATCGGTGAGACCGGGGCCGCCCTCGGCGGGCTGGTTCGTGAACAACGACTCGTTGAAGGCCCAGAACGCCTGAGGCGAGTAGTTGGCGACGCAGGCCGCGGCGTTGGCCGCGCGCAGCGAGTAGCGGGTGCCGGCCGAGTGACTGGTGTAGATGGCGACGGGGTGCAGCTCCACCGTCACGGCGCCGTTCTTCACCAGGGGTGCCAGCTGCTTGAGATTGGTGCGCTGGAACTGGCCGCACAGCTTGCACAGATAATCCGAGTAGATGCGGATGTCGACCGTGCTGCCGCTCGGGTCGGGGGCGCTCGCGATCGGCTTGGCGTCGGCGGCCAGGGCCGGCGTGGCTCTGACCTTCATACCGGAGCCGACGACGACGCCGTCGCTGGCCATGTTCTTGGGTCCGGGCACCGTCGGGCGGATGGCACCCGTGATGACGACGGCGACGATGGCCGCGATGGCGAGGACGCCGATCACGATGCCGCCGGTCAGCAGCGTCTTGTTCCTGCGGTCCTTGCGTTGCTGGCTCGTGCGGAGCTGTCGGGCTTTCTCCCGTGCTGCCGCACGGACGTCGCCGCTGCGGCCCTCGTCGGGATCGGTCATGGAACTCATATCTTCAGGGGGATCGGCTCTCGGGGTAGGCGGCGCTGCGCGCGGGGGGACGCGCAGCGGGACGTGCGTGAGCTAGACGCAACCGGACGATCGTATTCCGGCAGTCTGGGAATAGACCAGAGATACGCCGTTCGAGATCCGAACACCGCCTCCACGTGTCCCCCGAGTGCGGGACGCCGAGGGTGAGGAACCAGGTGGTAATCCCACCCCGTCCGATGCCTTACTATGGGGGTCGTGGCATCGACGCCCCTGGACGTCGACGCCACGTCTATTCCATTCACAACGGATCGTCCGGCACGTACCTGCCGGTGAAGGAGACAAAAGAAAAATGGCGACTGTCACCTATGACAAGGCGACCCGGCTCTACCCGGGTTCCAACCGCCCCGCGGTCGACGCTCTCGACCTCGACATCGCAGACGGCGAGTTCCTCGTCCTGGTCGGCCCCTCCGGCTGCGGCAAGTCCACCTCGCTCCGCATGCTCGCGGGCCTCGAAGAGGTCAACGACGGCAACATCTTCATCGGCGAGCGCAACGTCACCGACGTTCCGCCGAAGGACCGCGACATCGCTATGGTGTTCCAGAACTACGCGCTCTACCCGCACATGACCGTCGCCGAGAACATGGGCTTCGCGCTCAAGATCGCCGGCGTCGGCAAGGAAGAGCGCGCCTCCCGCGTGCTCGAGGCCGCCAAGCTGCTCGACCTGGAGCCCTACCTCGGCCGCAAGCCGAAGGCGCTCTCCGGTGGTCAGCGTCAGCGTGTCGCCATGGGCCGCGCCATCGTGCGTTCGCCCCAGGTGTTCCTCATGGACGAGCCGCTGTCGAACCTCGACGCGAAGCTCCGCGTGCAGACCCGCACCCAGATCGCCTCGCTCACCCGCCGCCTCGGCGTCACCACGGTCTACGTCACCCACGACCAGACCGAGGCGCTCACCATGGGCGACCGCATCGCGGTGCTGAAGGACGGCGTGCTCCAGCAGGTCGGCACCCCGCGCGACCTGTACGCCCAGCCCAAGAACGTCTTCGTCGCCGGCTTCATCGGCAGCCCGGCCATGAACCTGTTCACGGCCGAGGTCACCGACGGCGGGATCAGGTTCGGCACCTCGGTCGTCCCGGTCGAGCGCGACGTGCTCGCCAGCGCCGGCAACACCGTCACCATCGGTGTCCGCCCGGAGGACGTCGTCGTCTCCACCTCGGAGAGCGGCGGCCTGAAGGTCGCCGTCGACCTGGTCGAGGAGCTCGGCGCCGACGGCTACCTCTACGGCCACTCGGAGGTCGACGGCAAGCGCACCGACATCGTCGGTCGTGTCGACGGACGTGTTCACCCGAACGCGGGCGACACCGTCTACATCACGCCGAAGCCGGGCCACGTCCACCTGTTCCACGCGGAGTCGGGCGAGCGTCTCGGCGGCGCGGTCGTCGACTAAGGCGCCAGGAGAACATCCACACTCTGCCGCAGTCCGGTCTCGGGCTGCGGCAGAGTGGTTTCCGCACCTTTTCGTCCCTGGAGGCTCTGTCATGGCCGGCTCTGTCAACATCACCGCGGCGACCGTCGATCCCGCGCTGCTCGATCTCCCCTGGAACCTCCCGTTGGAGCAGTGGTCGAACGAGCACATCGCCCTGCTGCCGAAGGGCATCAGCCGCCACCTCGTGCGCTTCGCGAACCTCTCGGGCTACGTGATCGCGATCAAGGAGACGACCGCCGAGATGGCGCAGCGCGAGTACGAGATGCTCCGCACCCTCCAGCGACTCGACGTACCGTGCGTCGACCCGGTCGCGGTCATCAAGAACCGCACCGACGACAACGGCGACGCCCTCAACGCCGCGCTCGTCACCCGGCACCTGAAGTTCTCGCTCCCCTACCGCGCCCTCTTCTCGCAGACGCTCCGGCCCGACACCGCGACCCGGCTGGTCGACGCCCTCGCCGTCCTGCTGGTGCGCCTCCACATCGTCGGGTTCTTCTGGGGAGACGTCTCGCTGTCGAACACGCTGTTCCGCCGCGATGCCGGCGCCTTCGCCGCCTACCTCGTGGATGCCGAGACCGGCCAGTTGTATGACGGACTCTCCAACGGGCAGCGCGAGAACGACCTCGAGATCGCGCGGGTCAACATCGCCGGGGAGCTGATGGATCTGGAGGCCGGCGGCCGCGTCGACGAAGCGCTCGACCCGATCAAGGTGTCCAACGGCATCGTCGCCGCCTATCGGTCGCTCTGGAAGGAGCTCACCGGGAGCGAGTCGTTCTCGTCGTCGGAGCGCTGGCGCATCAGCCAGCGGGTCGAGCGTCTCAACGAGCTCGGTTTCGACATCGAGGAGCTCGCGATCAAGACCTCCGACGAGGGCACGACCGTCCGCATCCAGCCGAAAGTCGTCGACGCGGGCCACCACCAGCGGCGCCTGCTGCGGCTGACCGGCCTCGACACCGGCGAGAACCAGGCGCGACGCCTGCTGAACGACCTCGACTCGTATTCGGCGACGCTCGGCAAGCGGGGACTCGACGAGGAGGCCATGGCCCACGAGTGGCTGCTGCGCGTCTTCGAGCCGGTCGTCCGGGCCATCCCGGCGGATCTGAAGGGCAAGCTCGAGCCTGCGGAGGTCTTCCACCAGCTGCTCGAGCACCGGTGGTTCATGTCGCAGCGCGAAGGCCGCGACGTGCCCCTGGCCGAGGCGCTCACCTCGTACATCAACGACATCCTCCGGCACCGCCGCGACGAGGCCACCGTGGTCGGGCCGCCGACCGAGACGATGAGCATCCCGGTGATCCGGCGTGCCGCCGGTCTCGATGACGACGAGGACGAGGACGATTGGCGTTCGAAGGTCTGACGCGCTCCGCCGGGCCAGCGGGCTCCGCTACGCTCTGAGTAACCAGAACGAGGAGCCCGATGTCTCACCCCGAACAGCCCGGCAGCGTGCCGCCGTACCCGGCCCAGCAGTATCCGGCGCAGCCGTATCCGGCTCAGCCCTATCCGGGCCAGCCCGTCTATCCGGGCCAGCCCGTCTATCCGGGCCAGCCCGTCTATCCGTACGCCTATGCGCCGGAACCGGGCACGAACGTCCTCGCGATCGTCTCGCTGGTGTCGGCCTTCTTCGTCAGCCTCGTCGCGATCATCACGGGGCACATCGCGCTCTCGCAGATCAAGCGCACCGGCGAGAAGGGCCGGGGCCTCGCTCTGGCCGGTCTCATCATCGGCTACGCCGGCATCGCGATCGGGGCCGCGTTCATCATCCTGTGGCTCACACTCGTCTTCGCGATCATGAGCCACGGCATCGCGGTGTCGGGAACGTCCGCCTAAGCCGCCACCGTCAGCGCGCGGGCTTCGACTCCGCGCGCAGTTTCGCGATCTCGTACAGCGTGACGCTGGCCGCGATCCCGGCGTTCAGCGACTCGGTGGAGGCCGAGATCGGGATGGACACCACGGCGTCGCAGGTCTCGGTCACCAGTCGCGACAGGCCCTTGCCCTCGCTCCCGACGACGATCACGACGGGGCGGTCGGCGAACGGCAGCCCCGGCAGGGACGTGTCGCCGCCGCCGTCGAGGCCCAGCACGAAGACGCCCGCCTTCTTGAACTCCTTGAGGGTCGACGTCAGGTTGGAGGCCATCGCGACCGGAGTGCGCGCGGCGGCGCCCGCCGACGTCTTCCAGGCGGCCGCGGTCATCCCGACCGAGCGCCGCTGCGGGATGATCACGCCCTGCCCGCCGAACGCGGCGGCCGAGCGGATGATCGCGCCGAGGTTGCGCGGGTCGGTGATGCCGTCGAGCGCCACGAACAGCGGGGTCTGGCCCGTGCGCACGGTCAGGTCGAGCAGCTCGCCCGGGTGGGCGTACTCGTAGGGCGGCACCTTGAGCGCCACGCCCTGGTGCACGGCGTCGCGGCCGGCGAGCCGGTCGAGCTCCGGGCGCATCACTTCGAGCACGGGGATGGCGCGGCCGGTGGCGATCGAGAGGATCTCCTTCATGCGGTCGTCCATCTCGACCCGGGCGGCGATGTAGAGCGTGGAGGCCGGGATCGCCGCACGGAGCGCCTCCAGCACGGAGTTGCGCCCGGTGACGATCTCGCTCTCGTCGCCGCTCTTGGCACGGCGGGCGGCGCCGGACGCGCCGCGCGGCGCGCCGTCGCGTGCGCCGCGCTGCTCCGCCTTGGCCGCGGCGCGCTCGCGCAGCTGCTTGTTCTTGTAGGCGACGTGGTACTCGCGGTCCTCGGCCTTCGGGGTCGGTCCCCGACCCTCGAGAGCCTTGCGGCCGTGGCCGCCCGTTCCCACCTGGGCGCCCTTCTTGCTCTTCCTCACAGCGCCGGCGCGGGACTTTCCACCCGAGTTCTTCATGCTTCGATACTCCAATGCGACCCCGTCGGGGTGTCTTCGATACTGATTCCCGCGGCGGTCAGCTCATCGCGGATACGGTCTGCTGCGGCGAAGTCGCGCGACCGGCGCGCCTCGTTCCTGTCGTCGAGCAGTCGCTCGACGAGGGCGCCGAGCGCGTGCTCGGCAGCGCTGGATCCCGCCGAATGCCAGTGCGGCGACAGCGGGTTGATGCCGAGCACCTCGGTCATCGCGAGCACATGGCCGCGTGCGTTCGCGGCGGCCTCCAAGTCTTCCGCATCCAGCGCCGCGTTTCCTGAGCGCACCGTGTCGTGGAGGACGGCCAGAGCCTGAGGCACGGCCAGGTCGTCGTCCATCGCCTCGGCGAATGCTCCGGGGACCGTCTCGACACCGCTGCCGGCGAACCGGGTGCCGGCGAGCCTGCGGTCGACGCGTTCGAAGAATCCGGAGATGCGGTCGAGTGCCGCCTCGGCCTCGCTGAGGGAGCCGTCGTGGTAGTCGATGGTCGACCGATAATGGGCGGAGCCGAGGTAGTAGCGCACCACCAGCGGCCGGGCGGCGCCGAGCAGGTCGGCGGCGTAGACGGAGTTGCCGAGCGATTTGCTCATCTTCTGCCCGTTGACGTGGACCAGTCCGTTGTGCACCCAGTAGCGCGCGAAGGCGTCTCCGACCGCGGTCGACTGCGCGATCTCGTTCTCGTGGTGCGGGAAGCGCAGGTCGAGACCGCCCCCGTGGATGTCGAACTCCGGCCCCAGGTAGCGTCGCGACATCGCCGAGCACTCGATGTGCCAGCCGGGGCGGCCGGCCCCCCACGGCGAAGGGAACGACGCGGACTCCGGCTCGTCGCTCTTGCGCCCCTTCCAGAGCGCGAAGTCGCGCGGGTCGCGTTTGGCGCGAGGGTCGGCGTCGGCCGCGGCCTCCATGTTGTCGATGCTCTGACGGGTGAGCTCGCCGTACGACGGCCAGCTCTTCACGTCGAAGTACACGTCGCCGGAGCCGTCGGCCGCCGGGTAGGCGTGGCCGCGCTCGATCAGCCGGCCGATGATCTCCTGCATCTGCATGACGCTGGCGGTCGCCCGCGGTTCGTAGGTGGGAGGCTGCACGCCGATCGCCGTGTAGCCGGCCGTGAACTCCAGTTCGAACCGGTACGCGAGCGCCCACCACTCCTCGGAGCCGCCCTGTGCCTGAGCGTCCGCCGCATTCACGAGGACCTTGTCGTCGATGTCGGTGACATTGCGCACCAGCGTCACGTCGAGCCCCCGGTAGGCCAGCCAGCGCCGCAGCTGGTCGTACACCAGAGCCGACCGGAGGTGACCGATGTGCGGCGATGACTGCACGGTCGGGCCGCAGACATAGATGCCCACCGCGCCCGGGCGCAGCGGGACGAAGTCGCGGAGGGCCCCGGCCTTGGTGTCGAAGAGTCGCAGTGTCACGGCCTAAGCCTACGGGGCCGCGCGGGCGGCGAGCGCTTCGTTGACCGGCGCGAACGCCACCCGGTCGAAGATCAGCTCGATCCGGGTGATCGCCTCGTCCTCCACGGTGACGAGCTCGACGCAGGGCACCGCCCCGGCGGGCGTGTCGGTGACGAAGTCGTAGACGACGCACGCCCGGTCGCCGTCCGCGAAGACCTCGCGGATCTCGTTGCGCGTCAGCGCCGGCAGGAGCCGCTTGAGGGCGGCCAGCCACTCGTCCCTGCCGAGCGTGGTCCCGGCGAAGATCGCGGACAGCTCGGGGGCGAGGATACCGCCGACGGTTTCGAGGTCGTGGGCGCCGACCGCTTCGATATAGCGTCGCGCGATGGCCGCACCAGAGGTTTCGCTCATTTCGGTCCTCTCCACGCGACAGGCTAGTGAGTCGACGCCCTCAGCGCAGCAGTGCGGTCGCGAACACGGCGATCCCCTCGCCGCGGCCGGTGAAGCCGAGGCCGTCGGTGGTGGTCGCCGCGATCGACACGGGCGCCCCGAGGATGCCCGAGAGTAGTTCCTCGGCCTCGCGCCGCCGGGGAGCGAACTTCGGACGCTGCCCGATGATCTGCGCCGAGACGTTCCCGATGCGAAAACCGGCCTCCTCGACCAGCCGCCGCGTCTCGGTGAGGAACACCTCGCCGTGCGCACCGGCGAACCGGGGATCGCCCGTCCCGAACACTCCGCCGATGTCGCCGAGGCCGGCGGCGCCGAGGAGGGCGTCCACGATGGCATGACAGGCGGCGTCGCCGTCGCTGTGCCCCGAGAGCCCCTGTTCGTCCGGCCAGTGCAGTCCCGCCAGCCAGAGTTCGGCCGACGGATCGAACGCGTGCGTGTCGGTGCCGAGGCCGATGCGCGGCTGCACACGCGGGGAGATCATCTCGTGCGCACGCTGGAGGTCGCTCGGTGTCGTGATCTTGAACGCCTGCGCCTCACCGGGCAGCACGGTCACCGCGAAGCCCGCGGCGGCCACCAGGCCGGCGTCGTCGGTCTCGTCGGTCGTGGCCGCCGCGTAGGCGGCCAGAAGCTGCTCGCGGGGGAAGCCCTGCGGCGTCTGGACGGCCGAAAGCGTCGACCGGTCCACCGTCTCGTGCACCGATCCGTCGCCGGCGACGCGCTTGATCGTGTCGCTGACCGGGAGGCCGGGGATCACGCCGTGGCCGGTCTCGACGACGGCCTCGACCACCGCATCGAACAGCGCGGAGGAGGTCAGGGCGCGCGCAGCGTCGTGGACGAGCACCACCTCCACGTCCTCCGCGAGCGCGGCCAGCCCCTGCGCCACCGATCGCTGCCGAGTCTCGCCGCCCGGCACGACCCGCGCTGCTCGCCCGAAGACGGCTACGGCGATGGCGGCCGCTTCGTCGACGCGGTCGGCCGGGACGACGAGGATCGGGTCGGCCGCATGGCGCATGCCCCGCACGGAATGCAGGGCGCGTTCCAGCAGTGTCGGGCCGTCCAGCCGCACGAACGCTTTCGGGAGGTCGGCGCCGAGCCGCGTGCCCGATCCGGCCGCGACCACGACGACCGCGACCCGCGGTCCGGTCTCAGTGCTCATGCCCCGAGACTACTGCCCGGCCACAGCAGCGCCAGCAAACACCGAAGGCCCCGCTGCGCTGCAGCGGGGCCTTCGGAAGCGGGTGAATCGCGGGCTAGGAGGCCAGCACCTCGTCGAGGAGGCTCGACGCCTTCTCGTCGTCCGTCTTCTCTGCCAGGGCGAGTTCGGAGATGAGGATCTGCCGCGCCTTGGCGAGCATGCGCTTCTCGCCTGCGGAGAGGCCGCGGTCCTGGTCGCGGCGCCACAGGTCGCGAACGACCTCGGAGACCTTGATGACGTCGCCGGAGGCGAGCTTCTCGAGGTTCGCCTTGTACCGGCGGGACCAGTTGGTCGGCTCCTCGGTGAAGGGAGCGCGCAGCACCTCGAACACGCGGTCGAGGCCCTCCTTGCCGATCACATCGCGCACGCCGACGAGGTCGACGTTCTCGGCGGGGACCTCGATGGTCAGATCGCCCTGCGTGACGTTGAGCTTGAGGTACAGCTTCTCTTCACCCTTGATGATTCGTTTCTTGACCTCGGTGATCGTTGCAGCACCGTGATGGGGGTAAACGACGGTTTCGCCAACCTCGAAAAGCATAGATATGTTGTCCCTTCAGCAACGAATAGGATACCACACGAGGCACATGCTAAGGTTCGCCCTCACGCCTCCCGGGCGGCCGGGAGCGCCCGTCGGCATACGGTAAACTCAGTGCTGAATCCGCTTCGTAACAGGGCATCAGCGCGCCGTCGAGCGGAACGATTCGGAGGGTCATTCCAGTGAAAGCTCGCGTCGCGGCGTCCATCGTCCTCGCCCTGGCGGTCGCAGCCGGCACGGCCGGATGCGGTTTCATCGCACCGCAGGCAACCACGAAGCACTACGACGCGAGCGACGGCGTGAGCGGCAGCGTCGGCGCGATCGACGTGCGCAACGCCTTCATCGTCACCGACGGCGTCGGCGGCAAGGTCGGCAACCTCGTCGTCTCGCTGGTCAACACCGACAGCAAGAGCCACCGGGTCGCCATCACCTCCGGTTCCTCCGGCGCAGCGGCCTACATCACGGTGGAGCCGGGCCAGGTCAAGAAGGTCGGCTCCCAGCCCGACAAGGCATCGTCCAGCAACGTCTTCCTCACCCCGTTCGACGCGCTGCCGGGCGGCCTCTACCCCGTCTACTTCCAGTACGGCGACGCGACCGGCGTGAAGTTGCAGGTCCCCGTCCTCGATGGCGGCCTCCCCGACTACAAGAGCCTGGTGCCGCCGACGATCCTGCCGGCCCAGAACTGAGCTCGTCCGCCCCGACACGACATCGAAGCCGCCCTCGCGATCAGGAGGGCGGCTTCGTCGTCGTCGGAGCGGAAGCCGGTGTCGACGAGACGGTCAGGCGTTGAAGCGGTAGCCGAGGCCCCGCACCGTCACCAGCATCTGCGGGTCGGACGGGCTCTCCTCGATACGCGACCGGATGCGCTTGATGTGCACGTCGAGCGTCTTGGTGTCCCCGAAGTAGTCGCTGCCCCACACCCGGTCGATCAGCTGACCGCGGGTGAGCACCCGGCCGGCGTTGCGCAGCAACAGCTCGAGCAGTTCGAATTCCTTCAACGGCATGGAGATCTCGCCGCCGTTCACGGAGACGGTGTGCCGATCGACGTCCATGCGCACGGTCCCGGCCTCCAGGATGGAGTCGTCCTCCAGCTCGGCCTCGTCCACCCGGCGACGCAGCACGGCGCGGATGCGCGCCAGCAGCTCGCGCGACGAGTACGGCTTGGTCACGTAGTCGTCCGCGCCGAGCTCCAGGCCCACGACGATGTCGACCTCGGAGTCCTTGGCCGTCAGCATGATGATCGGCACGTTCGAACGGGTACGGATCTCGCGGCACACCTCGGTGCCCGGGATGCCGGGGAGCATGAGGTCGAGCAGGATCAGGTCGGCGCCCGCGCGGTCGAACTCGGCGAGCGCGGTCGGCCCGTCCTCGGCGACCGTCACGTCATAGCCCTCGCGCTTCAGCAGATACGCGAGGGGCTCGCTGAGGGCGGCCTCGTCCTCGACGAGCAGGATGGCTGTCACAGGTTCTCTCCAATCGGGGGACGCACGGTGGCCGCCTCGGGCAGCCGGATGGTGAAGGTGGAGCCGCGCCCGGGCTGCGACCAGACCCGGACCTCGCCGCCGTGGTTCTGCACGGCGTGCTTGACGATCGCGAGACCGAGCCCGGTGCCGCCGGTGTTGCGGGAGCGGGCCTGGTCGACGCGGAAGAAGCGTTCGAAGACCCGGTCGAGGTCGTCCTCCGGGATGCCCTCGCCCTGGTCGGTGACGGCGATCTCGACGACGCCGTCGATCGTGCGCACGCCGATCCCGATACGGGAGTCCTCCGGCGAGTACTGGATCGCATTCGAAATGAGGTTGTGCACAGCCGTGACGAGAAGCGCCTCGTTGCCGATGACGCTCGCGTCCTTCTCGCCGCGCATGGCGATCTCGATCTGACGTGCTTCGGCCGCCACGCGGTTCTGGTCGATCGCGGCCTTCACGACCTTCTTCGCCGAGAGCTGCGCGGCGTCGCCCAGCGCGTCGGCGGCCTGGAGGCGGCTCAGTTCGATGATGTCCTGCGTGATGCGGGCCAGGCGGGAGGCCTCCTCGCTCAGTCGCAGCGCGAACCGGCGCACCTGCTCCGGGTCGTCCGACGCGTCGTCGAGTGCCTCGGCCAGCAGACCCACCGCTCCGATCGGCGTCTTCAGTTCGTGGCTGATGTTGGCGACGAAGTCCCGTCGCACCGACTCGAGCCGGAAAGACTCGGTGCGATCCTCCGCCAGCAGCAGGATGTAACGCGAGCCGAGCCGAGCCACCCGCACGCTCAGGTGGATGTTGGCCTCGCCGAAGGGCCCGCGCGCGAGCTCGCACTCCTCGGTGACCGGCTCGCCCGTGCGCCGCACACGGTCGACGAGCTCCACGAGATGCGCGTGCACGAGCGTGCCGTTCCAGACGAGCCCGATCGCGTGGGCCCCCGGGGAGGCCTTGATCACGTTGTTCGACGGGTCGAGGACGATACCGGCGGACTCCATCGCGTCGAGCACCTGCTCGACGCCGTCAGGGACGGCCGGATTCGACACCGCGGCCGCGTGGTCGCCGCGGCGAGCGGCGATGTGGAGGATCCAGACGAACCCTGCGCCGACGACCAGCCCCAGCCCGAGCGAGAGCAGCACCAACCAGGCGGAGTCCATACTCAAAGCGTAGGTGATCGGATCGGGCGGGCAGCGACCGATCCGGCTCTGCGCCGCGTCTTTTCGCGGGTACGTTAGACAGTGTTCAGGTGGACGGCACCAACCGTTAACCTCACGACGCGAGCATGCTCACGGGGTCGTCCGACCCCCGTATTCCGCGTGCGCGCGCACGCCCAGGAAGGACCCAACCCATGCGCGAAGTTTTCCAGCAGGAGCTGGCCGAGGTCCAGGACCGGCTGGTCGAGATCGCCGAGCTGGTCGTACGTTCGATCCGCAGCGCCACGCAGGCGTTCAACGAGTCCGATGTGACCCTCGCCGAAGAAGTGATCGCCAACGACCACCGCATCGACGAGCTCACCGTGCTGCTCGATGAGCTGTCCATCCAGATCCTCGCCCGGCAGCAGCCCGTCGCCCGCGACCTCCGCATCGTCGTCAGTGCGCTGCGCATCAGTGCGTCGCTGGAGCGGATGGGCGACATGGCCGAGCACATCGCCCAGCTCGCCCGCTACCGCTTCCCTGACAAGGTCGTCCCGAAGAGCCTCCGCTCCACGTTCGCTGAGATGGGGCGCCTCGACGTCCAGATCGCCGAGAAGCTCGCGGAGCTGCTGCGCTCCCAGGACATCCGTCTCGCCGACGAGATCCGCAACGACGACGACGACATCGACGAGCTCCACGCCAGTGTGTTCGACAAGGTGCTCGGCGAGACGTGGAAGGGTCAGGCCGTCGACACGGTCGACGCGACCCTCGCGAGCCGCTACCACGAGCGCTTCGCCGACCACGCCGTCTCGATCGCGAAGAAGGTCCAGTACCTCGCCACCGGCGACTGGGCACCCGAACTCGCCGGCTGACCGAACCCCAGCCCTCCCTCACCCGCCGAGTACGCAGATTCGCTGCGTACTCGGCGGTTTTCGCATGAATTCGCGCGTACTCGGCGGTGTCAACTGAGGGGGATGCGGGTGGCGACCCGGCGGCGGGAGCCGGGGGTGCCCTCGACGATCGCGAGCTCGGAGAGCGAGACGTGGGCGCCGGGGGCGAGCGCGGCCGACCGCTGATCGGAGGCGTGCGGCCGATAGCCGGAGCGGATGTGCCGCTGATCGGCGATGTGCGCGCCGCCGTCCTCCAGCGCATCGACGCACGCCGTGTGCAGCGCGAGCAGGGCGGGCGACGGGCGGATCAGTGTGACAGGTACGGAGCCGCGGTGCCCGAACGACGCTCGCGCACCCGCGACGAGCGGGAGGCGCGGTCCGCGCGGCAGGAGCGCGGCCACGGCTTCAGCGTCGAGGTCCGCCGCGAACGGGGGCACGATCGTGACGTGCAGGGGCCAGTCCCCCGCCCCGAACTCCTCCGGAACGACGACGTCACCGCCGCGTTCCGGCAGGAACGCGACGACGACGTAGGAGCGATCGGTCGTGACGGTTACTTCTTGCCCTGGGCGGCGACGGCGGCGGCACCGGCCGCTGCCGCCTCGGGGTCGAGGTAGACGGCGGGCTCGATCGGCGCGAACGTCTCGTCGAGCTTGTAGACCAGCGGGATGCCGGTGGGGATGTTGAGCTCGGCGATCTCGTCGTCGGAGATGCCGTCGAGGTGCTTCACGAGCGCGCGCAGCGAGTTGCCGTGGGCGGTGACGAGCACCGTCTTGCCTTCGGCGAGGCTGGTCGTGATGTCGGACTCCCAGTAGGGCAGCATGCGGGCGATGACGTCCTTGAGGCACTCCGTGCGCGGCAGGTCGTCGCCGAGACCGGCGTAGCGCGGGTCGTGCGCCTGCGACCACTGGCTGTCGTCGGGCAGCGGCGGCGGGGGCACATCGAACGAGCGACGCCACAGCTGGAACTGCTCCGGCCCGTACTTCTCGAGCGTGTCCGCCTTGTCCAGACCCTGGAGGGCGCCGTAGTGGCGCTCGTTCAGACGCCACGACCGCTCGACCGGGATCCAGAGGCGATCCGCGACGTCGAGCGCGTAGTTCGCGGTCTGGATGGCGCGCGTGAGAACCGACGTGTAGAGGATGTCGGGCTCGAGGCCGGACTCGGCCAGCAGCTCGCCGGCGCGCTTGGCCTCGGCGACGCCCTGCTCGCTGAGCCGGACGTCGACCCAGCCGGTGAACAGGTTCTGCTGGTTCCACTCGCTGTTGCCGTGGCGGAGGAGGATCAGAGTGTAGGGAGCGGGCATGCGATTAATCTTGTCATATGCCGCCCTCGACCTCCTGCGCCGTCGGCACGGTGACCCGCGGCACGACCAACACCAACCGCTTGCGCCGAGTGGATCGGTGGCTCGCCTCCCTGCCGGTGCTGCGGAGGACAGGCGACCCGCTGGTCGTCGACCTCGGTTTCGGAGCGAGCGGGGTGACCGCCTTCGAGCTCCAGCAGCGGTTGGCGCGCGTGCGGCCCGACGTGGAGATGCTCGGACTCGAGATCGACCCGGGCCGGGTGCGCACGGCGCTCACCCAGCTGGAGGCGGTCCGGGCCGGGAGCACCGGCTTCGCCCCCGGCGCGCGCGTGGATTTCCGCCTGGGCGGCTTCGAGGTTCCCCTGCCCGAGGGCCGTCATGCCGCCGTGATCCGCGCCTTCAACGTGCTGCGGCAGTACGACGAATCGGAGGTCGCTGCGGCCTGGACGCGGATGCTCGGCCGGCTGCAGCTCGGCGGCGCGCTCGTCGAGGGCACCTGCGACGAGATCGGCCGGATCGCCAGCTGGATCACGCTCGACGCGACCGGTCCGCAGACCTTCTCGATCTCGCTCCGGCTCCGCGGTCTGGATGCGCCGAGCGTCGTCGCGGAGCGCCTGCCGAAGGCGCTCATCCACCGGAACGTGCCCGGCGAGCGCGTGCACGTCTTCCTGTCGGACCTCGATCGCCTGTGGCAGGTCCACTCGCCGCTCGCGGCGTACGGCCCGAAGCAGCGCTGGATCGCCGTGGCGCAGGGCATGCGCGATGCCGGCTGGCCGGTCGTCGGCGGCCGCGACCGGTGGCGGCTGGGCGAACTCACGGTCTCGTGGGAGGCGGTCGCGCCGGTCTAGCGAACGGTCAGGCGCGCGGGGTACGCGTGACGGCGCCCAGGCGCGGGAGGTGCGGCACGTGGGCCTCGGCGCCCGCTTCGGGCGGCACCACGATCTCCTGCGCCGCAGCGACGGGCGTGCCGTCGGCGTCGACCGTGAGCGTGGCCGCCGGGTCGGTGCCGCGCTTGACGACGGCGAGCGCGATCGGCCCGAGCTCGTAGTGCAGTGCCGACGACGTGACCGTCCCGACCACGCGGCCTTCGAGTGTGACCTCCGCTCCGGCTACGGGATGCACGCCTTCCGAACCGTCCAGGTGCAGCATCACGAGGCGGCGCGGCGGGTGGCCGAGGTTGTGGACCTTCGCGACCGTCTCCTGACCGCGGTAGCAGCCCTTGCTCAGATGCACCGCGGTGCGGAGCCAGTCGAGTTCGTGCGGGATGGTCCGCTCGTCGACCTCGGTGGCGAAGCGCGGGCGCCACGCCGCGACGCGCAGCGCGTCTGCCGCGAGGGTGCCGGCGACGGCGAGCTCGCCCGACTCGACGCGCGACACGATCGACGGCAGGGCCTCCCGCGGCACGACACGCTCGCTCCACGTCCACCCGGCTCCGGGATGGTCGCCCGTGGCGTACTGATGGCCGCCCGGCGTCAGCGCGCGCCACGGGTCATGCCACACGAGCGGGACGCCGTGGGGCGCAGCGAGCGGAAGCGGCGGCTCGGCGAGCGTTCCGATGGTCGCGAGGGTCTCCGTGTGGTCGGTCAGCTCGACCCGGAGCATGAACCGCATCGAGTCGAGCCAGGAGAGCAGGCCGGCGGCTTCGGGACGGTCGACCAGCAGCCAGAGCGCGGTGCCGTCCTCGATCAGCCGGACGGCGTGCTCGACCCGGCCGGTGACGTCGAGGAGCAGTGTCTCGGACGACTCCCCCGGCTGCAGGCCGAGCAGGGACTGGCTAGTCAGGGAGTTGAGCCAGCTCAGCCGATCCGGGCCGGTGATCGAGAGCACAGCGCGATCGGACAGGTCGACGATCGCCGAGCGGTCCTGCAGCGCGCGCTGCTCGGCCAACGGGTTGCCGTAGTGCGCGGGAACCCCGGCCTGCGCGGTGTCGACTGCGCCGGGCAGTGCGAGGAAGGGCGACGAAGACACGTCAGTCGACCTTGGCGAGGCGCGCCGACGCGTGCGTGCGGAGGTCCTGGCCGAGGGCGGCGATGTCCCACGCCCAGAGGAGGTGGCCCTCCACAAGACCGTACAGGCGCGTCGCCGCGCTGTACTCCTTGGCTCCAGCGGTACGCACGACCGCGTCGGTGGCCAGGTCGATGCGCGGGCCGTTGACCTGACCGATGTAGAGCTCGCTGACTCCGTCGGGGTGGATGATCGCCACGTCGATGTCGAAGCCCCCGCTCGACGCCCGCAGCGTCTCGACCGCCTGCGCCGTGCCGAACGGACGGCCGCCCTGACCGGGCAGCATCGCCGGGCCGGGAGCGCCCTCCACCAGCGTGCGGCTCAGCCGCCAATAGCCGGTCTCGGCCGCGAGCGGGGTGCGGTTCTCGTCGAGCACCCATGACGTGGCCGAGTAGTTGAGGTACGCCTCGCCGTCATGGCTGAAGCTGATGCGCTGGCCGAACTCGAGCTGGGTGTGCTCCTCGCCGACGGCGTAGTCGACGACGCCGCTCCCCTCCCAGATCCCGATCAGCCAGGACAGCGGGACGAGTTCGGCCGGAAGGTCGGTGGGGAGCTCGATCATGCCTAGCGCTGGCCGCGGAAGAGGTTGTAGACCACCACTCCGGAGACACCGAGGATGGCGAGGGTGGCCAGACCCAGCAGGCCGATGAAGAAGAGTTCGAGAGCGACGAGCATAGGGCCAGTCTAATCAGTGCCCGAGCGTGATGACGCCGAGGACCGCACCGAAGAGTCCGAGGATGACGAAGCTGCCGACGAGGGTCGTCGCGAGCCGGTTGACGAAGCCGTCCTTCCGCTGCGTCGCGAGCTGCGCCCCGAAGGCGCCGATCACGCAGACGCCGAGCGCGAGCGAGAGCCACGACGCGTACTGCGGAGGATGCGACAGCAGCGCGATCAGCACACCGAGGACGAGCGCGAGCGCCCAGACCGCGCCGACGCTCCACGCGACGGCCGCGCGCGGCAGCGGCTCCGGCGGCGGCCCCGCGGCCGCGGCCGGGCCCAGCGGTCCGGGCTCCAGCGGTTCCGGCTCCTGAGGCGTATCGCTCATCCCTCCATTGTGCCCTGCGGTCCGGTGGTGCAAGCGTTTCCGGTAGCATTGCGGCACGAAGAGGCGAGGAGGAACTGAGTGGCGCAGCTGTTGATCCTCACGTCTGCGCCCGATGCAGAGGTGCTCCCCGCCCTCGGTCTCCTCAGCCACCGCACCCGCCAGATCCCCGCCGAACCGGCATCGCTGGTCAACGCTCCCGCCTGCGACCTGATCTTCGTCGACGCCCGCCGCGACCTGGCGAGCGCCAAGTCCCTGTGCAAGATCCTCACGACGACGGGCATCACGGTGCCGCTCCTGCTCGTCCTCACCGAGGGCGGTCTCACCGCCGTGAGCGCCGATTGGGGCATCAACGACGTGGTCCTCGACAGCGCGGGTCCGGCGGAGGTCGACGCACGCATCCGGCTCGCGATCGGACGTCAGGGCCAGGACAACTCGCACTCGAAGATCCAGGCCTCGGGCGTCACGATCGACGAAGCCAGCTACTCGGCCAAGGCGCACGGGCGAGCGCTCGACCTCACCTTCAAGGAGTTCGAACTGCTGCGCTTCTTCGCCACGCATCCCTCGCGGGTCTTCACGCGCGAGCAGCTGCTGAGCGAGGTGTGGGGCTACGACTACTTCGGCGGCACGCGCACGGTGGATGTGCACGTGCGACGCCTGCGAGCAAAGCTCGGAGACCTGGAGTCCCTGATCGGGACGGTGCGCAACGTCGGCTACCGCTTCAACGTCTACGAGGACGAGAACGACCGGCTGCCCTCGTCCGTGCGCCCCTGATCCTCCTGCACCATCGGCCCCGGAGGTCGTTCGTCCACAGTTAATCGAGACTCGTGCCGCTCTGCGCTCGCCCGGTGCCATGATGGGAGGCATGGACGGCGAGCGCACCACACTGGAGAACGGCCTACTCGACAACGGGCTGAGCGGCAGCCTGGGCAGCGACTTCGACGACGACTTCGCCCCCTTCATCTACGAGCCCGACCCGACGCTCCCCGACGACCGCTACCTCGATCGCGAGCTGAGCTGGCTGGCCTTCAACCAGCGCGTCCTCGAGCTGGCGGAGGATCCGCTCCTGCCGGTGCTGGAGCGCGCCAACTTCCTCGCGATCTTCGCGAGCAACCTCGACGAGTTCTTCATGGTGCGCGTCGCGGGCCTCAAGCGCCGCATCGCCACGGGGCTCGCCGTGCCGACGAACGTCGGCCGCGCTCCGCAGGACGTGCTGGCCGACATCTCCGAGAAGGCGCACGAGCTCCAGGTGCGCCACGCCAAGGCCTACCGCGAGCTGGTGCTGCCTGCGCTCGAGCAGGTCGGCATCACGGTGTCGTCGTGGGACGAGCTCGACGAGGCCGACCGGGTGCAGATGCGCGAGGTCTTCTCGCAGCAGATCTTCCCCGTGCTGATGCCGCTCGCCGTCGACCCGGCGCACCCCTTCCCGTACATCTCGGGGCTCTCGCTCAACCTCTCGGTGCGCGTGCGCAACTCGCGTACAGGCAAGGAGCAGTTCGCGCGTCTCAAGGTGCCGCAGATGCTGCCGCGTTTCGTCCGCATCGATCAGCGCGAGGGGCTCGGGCAGGTGCGGTTCCTGCGCTTGGAGGACCTGATCGCCAACCACCTGGGCGATCTCTTCCCCGGCATGGAGATCCTCGACCACCACGTGTTCCGCGTCACGCGCAACGAAGACGTCGAGATCGACGAGGACGAGACCGAGAACCTGATCCAGGCGCTGGAGCGCGAACTGCTCCGCCGCCGCTTCGGGCCGCCGATCCGGCTCGAGGTCACCGACGATATGGACGACGTGACGCTCGGCCTGCTGGTGCGCGAGCTCGACGTGACCGAGCAGGAGGTCTACCGCCTCCCGGCCCCGCTCGACCTCGGCGGCCTGTTCGACCTGGCACGCATCGATCGTCCCGACCTGCACTACCCCAATCACGTGCCGACCACTGCGCCGCAGCTGATGCCGAGCGAGCCGAACGCCAAGCCCGACGTCTTCGCGGCGGTCTCACGTCAGGACATCCTGCTGCACCACCCGTACGAGTCGTTCGCGACGAGCGTGCAGGCGTTTCTGGAGCAGGCGGCGGCGGACCCGCACGTCCTCGCCATCAAGCAGACCCTCTACCGCACCTCCGGCGACAGCCCGATCGTCGAAGCGCTCATCGACGCGGCGGAAGCCGGCAAGCAGGTGCTGGCCCTGGTCGAGATCAAAGCGCGCTTCGACGAGCAGAACAACATCTCGTGGGCCCGCAAGCTCGAGAAGGCCGGAGTGCACGTCGTGTACGGCCTGGTGGGACTCAAGACGCACTGCAAGCTCGCTCTCGTCATCCGCGAGGAGAAGGGCGTGCTGAAGCACTACAGCCACATCGGCACGGGCAACTACAACCCGAAGACATCGCGCATCTACGAAGACCTCGGACTGCTCACCGCCGACGATCAGGTCGGGAAAGACCTCACCCGGCTCTTCAACGAGCTGTCCGGCTACGCGATCGAGAAGAAGTTCAAGCGCCTCCTGGTCGCGCCCCTCCACCTGCGCAAGGGTCTGCTCAAGCGAATCGACACCGAGGCGGCCAACGCCGCCGCCGGGCGCCCGTCCGGCATCCGGATCAAGCTCAACTCGATCGTCGACGAGGCCATCATCGACACCCTCTACCGGGCCAGCCAGGCCGGTGTGCCCGTGGAGCTGTGGGTGCGCGGCATCTGCGGCGTCGTTCCTGGGCGCGAGGGCCTCTCCGAGAACATCCGCGTGCGTTCCGTGCTGGGTCGCTATCTGGAGCACTCACGTGTCTTCTCGTTCGTGAACGACGGCGACCCGCACGTGTACATCGGCAGCGCCGACATGATGCACCGCAACCTCGACCGCCGCGTCGAGGCGCTGGTTCGGCTGACCGACCCCGACCACCTCGCAGAGCTCGGCCGCCTTTTCGACCTGGCGTTCGACGAGCGCACCGCCGCCTGGACACTCGGCGAGGACGGCGTGTGGACCCGTCATCACCTCGACGAGAACGGCGCGCCGCTCACCGACCTCCAGACCAAGCTCCAGCAGCAGGCCAGCCACCGTCCCCGCAGCACCCGTACGGGAACGAGGCGGTGAGCCTCGCCATCTACGCCGCGGGCGCCCTGTGCTGGCGCATCGTGGACGACAAGCTCGTCATGCTCGTGGTGCACCGCACCAAATACGGCGACGTCACGATCCCCAAGGGCAAGGTCGATCCGGGCGAGACGCTTCCGCAGACCGCGGTGCGCGAGATCCGCGAGGAGACCGGTCTCGCCGTCACCCTCGGCGTCCCCCTGGGCGTATCGGCGTACCCGCTGGCCTCCGGACGCGAGAAGATCGTGCACTACTGGGCTGCCGAGGTGAGCGAGCAGGCGATCGAACAGTCCACGTTCGTGCCCAACTCCGAGATCGCGGCGATCGAGTGGGTCACGCTCAAGAAGGCGCGCGGTTACCTCACCTACGACCGCGACGTGGAGATCCTCGACGCGTTCGAGGCGCTCGTGAAGCAGGGCATCACCTCCACGTTCGCCCTCATCGCCCTCCGCCACGGCAAAGCCGAGCCCCGCGGCGGCTGGGACGGCCCGGACGCTTCGCGCCCGCTCACCGACCGCGGCGTCAAGCAGGCGGCCGGGGACGTGCCCACCCTGCGCGCGTGGCGGCCGAAGCGCATCATCACGAGCGACGCCGTCCGCTGCGTCGCGACAGTCGCTCCCCTGGCGGCCGCGACCGGCGTCAAGCCGCGGCGGGAGCCCGGCATCAGCCAGGACGCCTACGAGGAGGGCACCGGCGATGTCCGCGGTGTGATCGGCAAGCGCGTCCGCTCACGCAAGAGCGCCGTGCTCTGCAGTCACGGGCCGGTGCTCCCCGAGATCCTTCGCGAGATCGCCCTGGCCACCGGCACCATGCCCGGCGGGTACCTCAACGAAGCCGCCGACCTCGACACAGGCGGATTCTCGGTCGTGCACCTCTCGACGACCAACCCCGCGTCGGGCATCGTCTCCATCGAGACGTATGCACCTGCGGTGAGCTGACCGCGGGACGGCCGGGCTCGCCCACCAGCTAGCCAACCCTTGTTTACCTTCCGTTTACCACCGCGGGGGACTCTGGACAGACATCGGGAATAGCGTCTCACGCGGGTCGCACCGACCCCGTCCTGTTGTTACTGATCCCCGGAAGGGACAACTGTGAAACTGAAGCGTCTTGGCGTTCCCGTGGCACTCCTCGCCGCCGCCGCCATCTCCCTCACCGCTTGCGCGTCGAACGAGGGCAGCACCCCGGCGACCACCACGGCCAAGCCGTCCAACCTGTCGGGCACGCTGAACGGCATCGGCTCGTCCGCTCAGGCCGCCGCCCAGACCGTGTGGATCGCGGGCTTCCAGCAGGCCAACCCGAAGGCGACCGTCAACTACGACCCGCAGGGCTCGGGCGCCGGCCGCAAGAGCTTCATGTCGGGCGCCGCCGACTTCGCCGGCTCGGACGCCGCACTGAAGACCGAGGAGCTCGCCGGCACGTTCGCGGGCTGCGCCGCAAACTCCAAGGGCATCGACCTCCCGGTCTACATCTCCCCGATCGCCATCGCGTACAACGTCGACGGCGTGAAGGACCTCAAGCTCGACGCCGACACGATCGCCGGCATCTTCTCGGGCAAGATCACCACGTGGGACGACCCCAAGATCAAGAGCCAGAACTCGGGCGCCTCGCTCCCGTCGGCCCCGATCACGGTCGTGCACCGCTCCGACGACTCGGGCACCACCCAGAACTTCACCGAGTACCTCGCGGCGAACGCTCCCACCGTGTGGACCGCTCCCGCCTCGCAGACCTTCCCGTTCCAGGTCGGTGACGCCGCCAAGGGCACCTCGGGTGTCGGCGACGCCGTGAAGAACGCGAAGAACTCGATCACCTACATCGACGAGTCCGGCTCCGCCGGCCTCTCGATCGCCCAGCTGAAGGTCGGCGACAACTACGAGAAGATCAGCGCCGACGGCGCGGCCGCCGTGGTCGCCGCCTCGCCTGTCGCCTCGGGCCGCGACGCCAACGACCTGGCCATCCAGATCAACCGCAAGGACACCACGAAGGGCGCCTGGCCGCTCGTCCTGGTCTCCTACGTGATCGCCTGCCAGGAGTACAAGGACGCCGCCAAGGCGGACCTCGTGAAGGGCTACGTCGACTACGTGATCAGCAGCGACGCCCAGAAGGCCGCCGCCGAGCAGGCCGGTTCGGCTCCGCTGTCGAGCGACCTGTCCTCCAAGGTCAGCAAGGCCGTCGCCAGCATCAAGTAACACCCCGGCCGCTCGGCCCGGACCGCACCACGGTCCGGGCCGAGCGGCGCACCGCACTCACCCTCCGGGGAACCCGATGAGAGAAAGCAACGAATGACCGCCGGAACCGCAGGAGCCATCAGGCCGAAGGCGAAAGTCCGCCTCGGCGACCGCGTCTTCTCCACCAGCACCGTCGTCGCCGGGTCGCTGATCCTCGCCACCCTCGCCGCGGTGGCGCTGTTCCTCATCATCCAGAGCTTCCCGGCCCTGTTCGCCGGCGCCGGCCAGCTGCCGAACAACGCGACCAACTTCTGGTCGTGGGTGTGGCCGCTCGTCTTCGGCACCATCTGGGCGGCGCTCATCGCGCTCATCATCGCCACGCCGCTGTCGATCGGCATCGCGCTCTTCATCTCGCACTACGCCCCGCGCCGTGTCGCGCAGACCCTCGGGTACATCATCGACCTGCTCGCGGCCGTCCCGTCGGTCGTCTTCGGCCTGTGGGGCATCGCGACCCTCTCGTCGTTCGTCCAGCCCTTCTACGCCTGGCTCGGCCAGTACCTCGGCTGGATCCCCTTCTTCGCGCCGCCCGTCTCGGGCACCGGCCGCACGATCCTGACCGCGGCGATAGTGCTCGCGGTCATGGTCATCCCCATCATGACCGCGATCTGCCGCGAGATCTTCCTGCAGACGCCGCGCCTCCACGAAGAGGCTGCGCTGGCGCTGGGCGCGACCAAGTGGGAGATGGTCCGGATGGCGGTCCTCCCGTTCGCCCGCAGCGGCATCGTGTCGGCGATCATGCTCGGCCTCGGCCGCGCGCTCGGCGAGACGCTGGCGATCGCGATGGTCCTTTCGCCCGCGCTCATCGTCAAGCTCGCCGTACTCCAGGCGCAGAGCCCGAACACCATCGCCGCGAACATCGCGCTGCAGTTCCCGGAGGCCACCGGTCTCGGCGTCAACGCCCTGATCGCCTCCGGTCTGGTGCTGTTCGTGGTGACCCTCCTGATCAACATGCTCGCCCGTTACATCGTCAGCCGCCGCGCGGCCTTCTCTGGAGCGAACTGATGGCTGCCACCACAACGACCGCGACCGCGGCTCCCCGACCGCTCGCCAACTCGTACACTGCGGGCAAGCTCCCCCGCTGGGCGCCCTGGACGATGCTCGTCGTCTCCTGGGTCGTCCTGGGCGGAGTGTTCGCGATGCTCGCCGCCAGTGGCGCGACCAAGGGCTTCAACATCGTCGGCGCGGTCTTCTTCGGCACGGTGCTGTTCGACGTCGCGATCTACACGACCTCCGTGCTCGTGGAGGGCACCCGCAAGGCCAAGGACCGGCTGGTCACCTCGCTGGTGGCGACGGCGTTCATCGTGGCACTGCTCCCGCTCATCTCCCTCGGCTGGACCGTCGTCAGCCAGGGCCTGGCACGCTTCGACGTCGCGTTCTTCTCGCAGTCGATGCGCAATGTGATCGGTGACGGCGGAGGCGCACTGCACGCGATCGTCGGCACGCTGATCATCACGGCCCTCACCGCGATCATCTCGGTGCCGATCGGTCTGCTCACCTCGATCTACCTGGTCGAGTACGGACGCGGAACGCTCGCTCGCGGCATCACCTTCTTCGTGGATGTCATGACGGGCATCCCGTCGATCGTCGCCGGCTTGTTCGCCTACGCCCTGTTCGCCCTGATCTTCGGGCCGGCCATCCGCAACGGCTTCATGGGCGCCGTCGCCCTGTCGGTGCTGATGATCCCGGTCGTGGTGCGCTCGAGCGAGGAGATCCTGCGGATCGTCCCGAACGAGCTGCGGGAGGCCTCTCTGGCCCTGGGCGTGCCCAAATGGCTGACCGTGCTCAAGGTCGTCCTGCCGACGTCGCTGGCCGGCCTGGTCACGGGCGTCATGCTGGCCATCGCCCGCGTGATCGGAGAGACCGCTCCGCTGCTGATCGTCGCCGGTTTCACCACCAGCATGAACTACGACCCGTTCAGCGACCGCATGATGGCGCTCCCGGTGTTCGTGTACACGCAGTACACGCAGGCCGCCGGCCTCCACGCCCAGGCCTCCATCGACCGGGCCTGGACCGGCGCGCTCACACTGATCATCATCGTCATGCTGCTGAACCTGATCGGCCGCATCATCGCCAAGGCATTCGCTCCCAAGTACGGGCGCTGATCGCGACTCCCGACTCACCCGAAGAACGCAGACAAGGAAAAACGTGTCCAAGCGCATCGAAGTCAACGACCTGAACGTCTACTACGGCAAGTTCCGTGCCGTCGAGGGCGTGTCGCTCACGATCGAGCCCCGCAGTGTGACGGCGTTCATCGGGCCGTCCGGCTGTGGCAAGTCCACCTTCCTCCGCACCCTCAACCGCATGCACGAGGTGATCCCCGGCGCGTACGTGGAGGGCGAAGTGCTGATCGACGGCAACAACCTCTACGGCGCCGGCGTCGACCCCGTTCTGGTGCGTCGCCAGGTGGGAATGGTGTTCCAGCGGCCCAACCCGTTCCCCACGATGAGCATCCGCGACAACGTGCTCGCCGGAGTCAGGCTCAACAACCGACGCATGTCGAAGAGCGAGAGCGACGAGCTCGTCGAGAAGTCGCTGCAGGGCGCCAACCTCTGGAACGAGGTGAAGGACCGCCTCAACCTCCCCGGTTCCGGGCTCTCGGGCGGCCAGCAGCAGCGTCTGTGCATCGCGCGGGCGATCGCCGTCTCGCCTGATGTGCTGCTGATGGACGAGCCCTGCTCGGCGCTCGACCCGATCTCCACGCTCGCGATCGAGGACCTCATCGAGGAACTCAAGAACGAGTACACCATCGTCATCGTCACGCACAACATGCAGCAGGCTTCGCGCGTCTCGGACCGCACGGCGTTCTTCAACATCGCCGGCACCGGCAAGCCGGGCAAGCTCATCGAGTACAACGACACCAACATGATCTTCTCGAACCCGACCGTGCAGGCCACCGAGGACTACGTGTCCGGCCGTTTCGGTTGATCGACCGCCCCGCACGACGAGAGGCCCACGGGATGTCCGGTGGGCCTCTCGTCGTCTGCGGCCTCCCCGACCGCGATTGCGTCAGGAGGTGATCGCGACGATCGGTTTCGTGGTGGGCTGCTTCGAGCCTCCACTCGGTTCGACGGTCACGCCGACCGTGTCGCCTGCGGTCATCTCGCCGGCGAGCACCCGCCAGGTGGCTGGGGCACCGGTCGCGGTCATCGTCCCGGCCGGCGTGGCGGCGCCGTCGCGGATGTACCAGAGCTCATAGGTCTTGCCTCCTGCGAGCTCCGGGAGGTCGGTGGCGATCAGAGCGGACCGGCCCAGCTGCGCCGACCACACCAGGGTGGCGGTGCCGCCGCCGGCGACGGGGGAGGTGGCGCGCTGGACGTCCGGAGCCGCGTTGATGCTCGCCAGGGCCGCGGCCTGCTGCTGCTGGTAGGAGTTCGTACTGGACAGGCTGACGCCGGCGAACGCGCCGGCGACGAAGAGGATGACGCCGGCGGCAGCAGCCGCGAGGATCGCACCGGGCCGCTGGAACCACCGGCGGCGTGCGCGCTCCTCAGCCGGCGTCGGCTGCGGCGGCGCGGCCTCGGAGGACGACTCGGACGGAACCGGGCGGAGGGCGACGGCCTGCACGGGCGGGTCTGCGGCCGGCTGAACGGCCTCCTGAGCGGCGCTGCGGTTCTCCGCCGGCAGCTGCGGCGTTTCGGCGAGCTTCGCGAACAGGGCCGCCTTCAGTTCGGCGGAAGGCTGCACCGGCTCGGCGGAGAGGGCGAGCTGGGCGGCGACGTCCTCGAACTCGCGCGCCTCCCGCTCGGTCTGCGCCCCCAGGCGCGCACCGAGGCGTTCAGGGTCGACGATTCCTCGCTCCTCGTCGGTCATCGGGTCACCCCCAGTTCGTCTCGCAGCCGTATCATCGCATCCCGCAACCGGGTTTTCGCTGTGCCGAGGGGGATGCCGAGCTCGGCCGCGACCTCGCTCTGACTCAGGCCGCCGTAGTACGCCAGGGCGATGGCTTGGCGTTGCGCCTCGCTCAGTCTCGCCATCGCCACCTCCACTCGCTCGTGCTCCACCCGAACCTCGACCGTCTCCGCGACCACGTCGAAGTCGGTCGGCAGGTCACGGATGCCGACGGCCGTGTCGCGGTCGTGGGCGGACTGGGACGCCCGGATGCGGTCGACCGCCCTGCGGTGTGCCATCGTGAGGATCCAGGTGATCGCTCGACCTTTATTCGGATCGAACCGCGCAGCGGATTGCCACGCCTCGAGGAACACCTCCTGAGCGACCTCCTCGGACTGCGCCGCGTCGATCAGGAGTCGGCGCACCAGCCCCAGCACGCGCGGCGCGACACGATCGTAGAAGTCGGAGAACGCCCGCTGGTCGCCGTGAGCGGTGCGCGACAGGAGCTCGTCGAGGTCGGAGGCGGAGGTGTCGTCCACGCGGTGCTCTGCGCCTCCTCGGTCGGGTGCTCGTGGGCTGCTGCCGTCACCGACAGTAGTCCTCCGTCGCGCCGGGCTCGGCCCTCCACGTACGAAAGAGCCGGACCGCAGAAACGCCTCTCGGCGCGAGGCCGCTCGAAGCGGCAAGTATTGGAGCCCGGGGTTACTGCGGTCCGGCTTCGTCCATAGTACAGGAGGCGCGGGCGAGGTCCACGGCGTGGCGTTCGCGGCCCGAGAACGCAGAACCGGAATACGCCGCCTCGCCGGTGGCCCCTGCGGGCTCAGTCGAGCGAGTCGCTGCGCCAGAGCCGGGCACAGGCGGTCAGTTCCTCCGCTGTGCGCGTGAAGCGCAGCGCCCGTGTGGTGAGCTCGCTCGCGCGCTCCGGGTCGAGCGGGTCGCGGTCGTCGGCCACGGACAGGCAGCCGGCCGCCGTCACCCGGCAGAACGCGGCGGCCCGGTCGAGCGCGACGGCGAAGTCGCCCTCGAACACACCGCGCAGGATCCGGTCGGCGAGCTCGGTCACCTCCCCCGGCCCGGCCGGCGTCGGCGTCCCGGCGACCACCGGGTCGATGGACACGATCACTTCGGTGCCGCGCTGGTAGAACAGCGCAGTGCCCGCGGAGTCCTGCCGGATGAGCAACCGCAGCAGGTAGATGCGCCAGAGCGCACCGGGAAGGCTCTTTGCAGTGGACCGCGACCACAGCTCGGCGATCGCGTCGATCCCGTGCTCGTCGGTGTACGCGACCAGCCGATCGACGATGGCCGGGTCGGGATCCTCCCGCACACGCGCGAGAAGCGCCTGTGCCGTCTCGTGGGCGACCCTGCTGATCTGCGCCGGATCGTCCCCACCGAGGAATGCCTCGAACATCCCCCCGGGGAACAGGGTCGGCTTGTGAAAGCGATCGGACATCCCACCATTCTGCCCCGGCACAGGGAGGTGCGGAATCCACGCTAGATTAGAGGGCGAGGGCCTCTAGCTCAGTCGGTAGAGCATCGGACTTTTAATCCGCGGGTCGTGGGTTCGAGCCCCACGGGGCCCACCCAGTAAATCAAAGGGATCTGAGCCCATCGGCGGCAGATTCGGAAGCGGCGATTTCGGGATTTGCCCACACTTTGCCCGTTACGTTGTTGATGCTCCTTGGGGCAGGCTCTGAGGGGTAGTGGCCTGTCGCGTCCGGCATGACGTATTTGCCCTGTCGGTGGATGATCCTTTGTGTGTTGTCACCGGGCGCGGCGTGGTCGTGGAGTGATCGCTGATAAGGACCCGGCCGGGCTGACGCTGAGGCCATCCGTAACGTGGCTGCCGAGACCCACGACCGTGAGGCCACTGTCGATGAGGACGGAGCGGTCATGATCGAGAACCACGAATCGGTGGATGTGTTCCTTGGCGTCGATGTCGGTAAGTCCGCGTTCAAGGGCGTGCTCCCCCACCGGGGCTGCAAGCGTCCGCGAGTTATGGAGACGTAGCCCTGCAGGGTGCTCGGTTTCACCTGAACGAGCGAGTCGATCCACTTTTCGCTCCAAGTCTCGAAGTTCACGCCCGCGCGGGCGGCCGGCACATAGTCGCCTCGCGCCTTCGCCAGCTCCAGCGATGCTAAGAACAGCTCGGCGTCGCGTTTGGTGCGGAAGCCGCGCTTGTCGGTCTGCTGGTTCCCGGCGTCCGATACCGGACCCGGTAGCGCCGCCCGGCTACCGTCTCGTATGCGCTGATGCTCCCCATTGACCTCACCCCGGACTCGAGTCTCCAACCGTGCACCGACACTCGACAGCTCGCGGAGGGGCCAGCTCGGGAAACGTGCCCCTCACTTACACGTTGTCGTTTCGGGCTGGGAACGGCGCGCAGATCAGACGTTGGCAGAAATCACACAGCTTCTTGGTCCGCCCCGACGCCCACAGTTGCGCGTTGAGCGACCGTGTCAAGGGCGCTGCGCGTCGCTCCGCGATGCAGCGGAACTGCACCCTTGACCCGGTCGCTCAGCGCGCGAGCATGCCTTGGGTGGGGCAGACCGAAGGCATCCTCGACCGGTCGCGGTTGGCTGACGACCCGTTGGAGTCGGGTTTCGACTCCCCCGAAGAGGGATGCGCACGTGCTCCGGCATGCGACTAGCGTCGAAATCGTGACGTTGATCCATCAACTTGAGCGCTTCGAAGCCGCGCTTCGCCAGCGGTTCCCTGAGGCTCTCCACGCGATGAAGCCCGGTCTCGATGATGACGGCATCGCGTCACTCGCCGCCCTAATTGCTCCATTCGACCTGCCCGAGCAACTCGTAACTCTCTACCGCTGGCACAACGGCAGCGAACGTGGGGTCTTCGCCGGCTGGACGATGGAGAGCCTCGAAGCATTGACAGAGCAGCGGCAGTTCTATCTCGGCGCACCGTTCAACGAACCGCCGGTCTGGCTTCATATCTTCCGGGCGGAGTACACCTACGTAGTCGCGGAGGTCGAGATACGCGGCCGCGGAGACTACGACCCGTCGATCTGGTGGGGGGACACGCACGACGGTGGTCTCATTCGCGCCTTCGACTCCCTGGAGACGCTGGTCGCCACATGCGCCGACCTGGTCGAGGAAGACATTCTGGCCGAACGATTCGGAGCGCTACTGGCCCCCGATATGTCGAGCCTGCGCGGACAGTCGTTGAGGGAGTATCGGCTCCGGCACTCCCCCACAGCCTTCACCGAATACGGGGCTTCAGCGGCCAATGAGCAACCGCGCTTTCCCGAGAGGTCATGGCCGGCCGCGTGGCTTGCGTCCCTCGATGTCGGCCCGGAGAGATGGAAACTCCGAGGGGCAGCAACCACCATTCGCGATCTGATCGCGAACGGCCAGAGCGTCCGTGGCTTCGACACGATCCGTGGAAGTGTCGGAACGCTGTGGGGCGGTGACACGTACGCGTTCGAGTTCAGCGATGGTACGGGCACGATGCACCTTGCCTGCGATCCGCGACAGACGATCTTCAGTCCAACCAGCGGACAAGAGTACGAGGTCGACGTCACACTGGGAGCCGGTCCGTATCACCCCGACTATGAGCCGTACCGTGCCGCCCTCACGGAAGCGGCCGAGAAGATCGGACACTCAGTGCGCTTCTCAACACCACAAGGCGCACCCGGAACTGTCATAGCGCTACGTCCAATCGATTAGCCGGCGTGAGCGTTGCCAGTGCACCCCACCGCGGCTCTGGCACGATGGATTTCCAGCCGGAAGACTCGTCAGGCGCATCCCGTGCAAGATTGCGCATGGACCGACTTCAGGGTCAGCTTGCCGATGATGCGACGCTAGCGGGGGCCTGCGCCGTCGCCGTCGCACCTCATTGTGTGGTGGGCGCCGCGCTCTCGGACACTTCCATTCGAGTGCCGTCTTGGGCACTTCGCATGAATAGCCCAAAACGCCGCGCATGTTTGGCTCCGGAGTAGGCGGCGGGGCGCGGCGCTGCCAGTAGGCAGCGCGGCAGAGAGGGTTGGAAGGGTCTGAGCGAAGGAACACGACGACAGGACGAATGAACTAACAACGAGAGAGGCCAGACCTAGAAACCAAGCCACGACAGGAGCCAAGGAGAATGGAGACTAAAGACTAGGCCGCATTGACTTTGGTGGTTTCGGGCCCAACTAGTCGGAGTGGTACGATATCTTGTACCACTTGGAGGAATCATGGCCATCACAGCAAGCGAAGCTCGCAGCGACCTGTTCGGCCTCATCGAACGCGTCAACCTCGACCAGACCGAAGTCGAGATCACATCCAAGCGCGGCTCGGCCGTGCTGATGTCGAAGGACGAGTACGACTCGCTGGTCGAGACCACCTATCTCCTTCGCTCCCCCAAGAACGCGCGACGCCTCATCGACGCCATCGAGAGCGCCCGCGCGGGAAACATCACCGAGCACGACCTGACCAGTGAGTGAGCACAAGCTCGCCTGGACAGTCGGCGGCTGGGAGGACTACCTCTACTGGCAGGGCCAGGATCGGCGAACGCTCAAGCGGATCAACCTTCTTATCGAAGACATCCTGCGCGACGACCCGTTCGAGGGCGTCGGTAAGCCGGAACCCCTGAAACACGCGCTGGCCGGGGCGTGGTCGCGACGGATCGACGAAGCCAACCGGCTCGTGTACCTGGTGGACGACGCGTATGTGACCATCCTGCAGGCTCGTTACCACTACTGACCCGGACACTCGCCCTGGATCAATCCTCGGCGTTTCGACCATCGATGCCCGACGGCGGGCGCTATTCGTCTGGTTCGAGGGTGAGCCAAGCGTGAATCTGGAGCTGCGCAGGAGAAGCATCCGCGAAGGTCGCCGTCGCCGGGGCCGTCAGAAGATAGACATGCTGAATTGGCCTGACTTTCGTTCCGTTCTTCTAGTAAGGATGGAACACGATGAACAGGACCTATTCGCCGGAGATGCGTGAGCGGGCGCTGCGGATGCTCGCGGAGGCACGGCCGGAGCACCCGACGATGATGAGCGCTATCAGGCACGTCGCCGGACTGCTCGGGATGAGCCCCGAAACGCTGAGGCTGTGGCAGCGCCGCTACGAGGTCGACGCGGGCGTCAAGCCCGGGGTCACCACCGATGCCGCCGCGGAGATCAAGCGGCTGCAGAAGGAGAACGCCGAGCTGCGGAAGGCGAACGAGATCCTCAAGGCTGCGAGCGTGTTTTTCGCGAAGGAGCTCGACCGCCCCTGACCGAGATGACCCGGTTCATTGACCTGCACCGGGATCGTTTCGGGGTCGAGCTCATCTGCCGGGTCCTCCGACCGGCGGTCCAGGGGTTCCTCACCTCGCGCGGTTATCGCGCCGCGGTGGGTCGGGTGCCGTCGGCCAGACAGCTGCGTGATGACCTGCTGGTGCCGGAGGTCGCCCGGCTGCATGCCGAGAACTACGGCGTCTATGGGCGCCGGAAGATGCACGCCCTGATGCGCCGGCAGGGTTGGGAGATCGGCCGGGACCAGACCGAACGGCTGATGCGTCTGGCCGGGGTCCGCGGGGTGAAGAAGTCCAAACGGGTGTTCACCACGAAGACCGACAAGGCCCTGTCGTTGCCGGCGGACCTCGTGAAGCGGCGCTTCCGCGCCGACGCCCCAGGCGGCTCTGGGTCTGCGACATCACCTATGTCGCAACCTGGTCCGGGTTCGCCTACGTCGCCTTCGTCACTGACGTTTTCTCGCGCCGGATCGTGGGCTGGAACGTCGCCGCGACCCTCAAAGCGGAGATCCTGCCGTTGCAAGCGCTGGACATGGCCGCCTGGGACGCGGGCGGAGACCTGGCCGGGCTGACCCATCACTCCGATCACGGCTCGAACTACATGGCGATGGTCTACACCGACCGCATCGTCGAACTCGGCGCGGTGCCCTCCACAGGAACCGTCGGCGACTCGTTTGACAACGCGATGGCAGAGGCGGTCAACAACCTCTACAAGACCGAGCTGATCCGCCAGCAAGGCCCCTGGCGAACCGTCGAGCAGGTCGAGCT
This sequence comes from uncultured Leifsonia sp., assembly GCF_945957465.1. Lineage (GTDB taxonomy): Bacteria > Actinomycetota > Actinomycetes > Actinomycetales > Microbacteriaceae > Leifsonia. The sequence continues at coordinate 71,669 of NZ_CAMFLC010000004.1, read as the reverse complement.
CGCAACACTCGAGTGGGTGTGGTGGTGGAACAATCAGCGCCTTCACGGCGAACTCGACCTGCGCACCCCGCTCGAGGTCGAAACCGCGTACTACGCTGACCTGGAATCAGCCAATCCGGCACCTGCCGGACAAAGCTCCCCATAGGAACGAAAGTCAGGCCAATTCACCCACCGGATACGCAGTTGTTGTGTCCAGCGGCTGCCTTAGCCTTGCATGGCCACTGCAGGCTGCTTGTCTGCTGGCCGGCGGCACGGCAATTGTTGTTGTGTTCTGTTACGCAGCTGGCGTTCGTAGATCCGCCCAGATCGTCGATTTTTCTGAATCCACTCGCCTGTAACTGAGGAGATTGCCGTCGAGGCGAGCGCCTAAGCGACGTGCGCCAACAATTCAGGTCACATGTCCGACTCGCGGTGTCACTCGGTCGCTCAGGCGACGGGGCCCTGGGCGAGCGTGACGTTCGCGGTGTGGGAGGCTCCGGACGGGTCGGTCCAGGTGACCTCGACGCTCTCACCCGGGGTGTGCGTGCCGAGTGCGGCCGTCAAGGCAGCCGCCGAGTCGATCGCGGTTCCGTCCACGGCGGTGATGGTGTCCCCGCCCGCGAGTCCGGCGGAAGCGGCGGGGCTTCCGTCGATGACGCCGGCGATGGTCGCGCCGGATTCCGCCGCGCCCGAGGTGCTTCCGCTCGAGGTGCCGAAACCGAAGGCGTCGCCGCCGCCCGAGCCCGACGCCGCCGCGCTCGCGGAGTCGACCTCCACCCCGAGGAACGCCGGGTAGCCGATGGTCACGTTCGCCGATCCCTGGCCCGATTCGATCTGGCCCGCGATGGTCAACGCCGTCTCGATCGGGATGGCGTAGCCCGCGGTGGCCGTTCCGCCCTCTGCGGCGGCGGTGTCGATGCCGATCACCTGGTCGTCCGCGTTGAAGAGCGGGCCGCCGGAGTCGCCGGCCTGGATGTCGGCGTCGGTCTGGATGAGACCGTTCAGCGTCTCGGACGCTGCGGTCTGCTCGGCCTGTGTCGTGATGGTCTGGTCGAGGGCCGTGATCGTCCCCGGCGAGGCGGACGGCGTGCCGCCCGTGCCGCCGGCGTTGCCGACACCGGTCACGCTCTCGCCGACGGTCGCGTCGCCGGCCGCGTCGAGGCGGGCGGTGCTGAGCCCCGAAGCGCCAGTGAGCTGGAGGACGGCGATGTCGTCCGTGGCGTCGGTGCCCACGACGTTCGCCGTGTACTGGGCACCCGTGGCGACGACCGTGACACTGATGCTGGTCGCGCCCTCGACGACGTGGTTGTTGGTGAGGATCTCGCCGCTGGAGGTCAGCACGAGACCCGTGCCGGCGCTCTCGGCCTGGTCGTAGGTCAGCTGGGACGTGATGTCGACGACACCGACCTCCTGAGCGGCCGTGGCGCTGCCCAGAGTGGATGGGGCAGAGGAGCCGGATGTCGAGCCCGAGCCGGCAGAGCCCGAGCCGTAGCCGCCGTAGCCGTACCCGTAGCCTCCCGAACCGGAGCCGTACCGTCCCATCGCGGGGTGCACGCTCGCGGCAGAGGCGACCGATGAAGACGTTCCCGACGCCGCCGCGGTCGCTGCGGTCGCGGCACCAGCGCTCACCAGCCCGAACACCGCGCCGATCGCAGTGGCCGCGCCGATCGCGGTCGCTGCCGACAACGCGACCACGCGTCGGCTTCGGTCGCGTCGCGATCCCTGCTTCGCGTCGATCGTCGGCGTCGTACCCGCGTCGTCCCTACCTGTGGCCGCCCCAGCTCCGGTGTCCATGGCTCATGTCCTCTCGATTCCTCTTCCGAAGGCCACAGCACACCGCAGCCGAGTGAGAGGCGCTCATGGACGAACTATGTGCGATCTGGGAGAAACCCAGCGTCGGCTGTGAGGGTTGCGTGCCACCCCGACGGGATCACGCGGTGCGACATCAGAGGTCCCGGCACGGGTGGGACGTGGGATCCTGTGTCAGCTCCCGGCCGGCGACCACGGGCTCATGCCACCCCTGTGACCCGCCCACGCTCCAGGACATAGCCCACGGCGACCGCTCCGGCGACGCAGATCATGATCGGTGCGAGCATGTCGGGCCCCTGGTTGGTGAACTCCATCACCAACAGGAGCGCCGTGAGCGGCGCACGCATCGTGACGGCGAGGAACGCCGCAGCGCCGAGCAGGGCGAACGCGGCCAGGGGCTCGCCCGGCCAGAGCAGCTGCCAGACGCCGCCGAGGGTCAGGCCCAGGCCGGCACCGATCGCCAGGGACGGGGTGAGCGTCCCGCCCGCCGCGCCGGCGCCGATGGTCCCGACCGTCGCCGCCGTCTTCACGAGCGTGATCACGAGGATGATCACGACCGGCAACGACGCCGACATCGCGAGCTGGCCGAGCGACCGCCCGTTGCCCAGGATCGCGGGCAGCCACAGCGAGGCCACCCCGACCGCCGCGAACACGAGCGGCATGACGATCAGGATGCCCCACGACTTGGGGCGATGGCTTTGCGCCAGGCGGCTCAGACGCACGAAGCCGACAGCGGCGAAACCGATGATCGGGCCGGCGAGGATCGCCCAGATGACGATCTGGGGGTGCAACGGCACCTGCTCCACGCTGTAGAGCGGATTCGCCGGCACCACCAGCCGCGCCACCAAGGCGGCGATCGCCGATGTCGCTAATGCAGGGAGCACCGTGGCGAAGCTGATCTCGGCCAGCAGGATCTCGATCGCGAACACGGCCCCGCCGAAAGGCACGTTGTAGACGGCGGCAAGACCGGCGCCCGCACCGCACGCGACGAGGATGCGGCGCTCGCGAGCGCTCACCCCGGCGCGTTCCGACAGCCATGACGCCCACCACGCGGCGATCTCGCGCGGGGCCACCTCCCGGCCGATCGAAGCACCCAACCCGACGATCACGACCTGGAGACCGGCGTTCAGGAGTGTCACGACTCCGGGCATCCGTCTGCCCCCGACCGCGGACTCGATCGACACGACCGCGCGGTCGGCTCGCCGTCGGCCCCAGGCGCGGAGGAAATACCAGCCGACCGCACCGACGACGCCCGCCACCACCAGCGCGATCACGCGGTTCGCCGGGGGTGCGTCCAGCAGGCCGTCGAGGAAGGTGCCCTCCGAGTATCCGAAGGCCAGGTGCTGGATGCTGTGGAGTCCCAGGTAGACGAGACCGCCGCCGACGCCGGCGCCGACACCGACGAGGGCGGTCACGACGACGAGACGGATCAGCCAGCCGGGTGTCGTCGGTCCGGGCACGTGGCGGGCGATGGGCACGGGATCAGATTATCGTCCGCGGCGGTCCGCCGTCGCAGCGGCCGCTCCGCCCGGCACCCGCCGCTACGGCGCCGCCAGCGCGCCGACGGTGAGGAGGTCGACGGTCGTGGTGGTGCAGGCCGTGACCGAATCGTCCTTCACGAACAGCGACTCGGTCGATCCCGGCGGGTAGACGCGGAACCCGTCCGCCTTCTGCGGCTTGCAGTCCGCCTCCGGGTAGTTCATGGCCTGCACGATCTTCAGCGGCGCCCGCGCGGTGCCGCCCGGCTGGAGGACGACCGTCGCGTGCGGTGTGCTCCTGTCGAAGGCCGCCGGCTTGCCGAGCTGTGTGCCGTTGCCGTCGCCGACGAACGACACGCCCGGCCACCCCTGTAGTGAACACGGGGCGGATCCATTGTTGGTGAGAACGAGGGTGACCTCGACGCTGCCGGCGGCACCGCCGCCGCCTGCGCCGATCGATCCGCTGAGCTGGGAGGTCGCGCACTGCCCGTCGACCGGCTGCGAGGTGCTGGTGGCCGTCGGCCGCGGCGAGCCGGAGGCGGTGGACGAGCCCGACGACGTCGGCGAGGGGGACGGGTTCGCCGCTGGAGCGCAGCCGGCGACCCCCACGGCGAGCGCCGCCGCCAGCGCGACTGTGACGATGGTTCGGGCGGTCACGGGTCCGGAGTTCGTCGACATGCCCTATTGTCGGCACGGCGTCCCGCATCCGTGCTCGAAGGCACGCCGCCCTCTCGGAAGTCGCCCTGGCAGGATGGACGTATGAAAGCGCTCGGACAGTGGCTCGCCCGGTGGTGGACGGTCTTCGTCCCGATCGTCGGGATCATCGTGCTCGTGTCCTTCTGGACGGTCGAGCTGCAGCCGGTCGCCGTGGCGCTGATCGCCGTCGTGCTCGCGGGCACGGTGCTGGCCGCCGTGCAGCACGCGGAGGTGGTGGCCCACCGCGTCGGCGAGCCGTTCGGATCGCTCGTGCTCGCCGTGGCCGTGACCGTCATCGAGGTCGCCCTGATCGTCACCCTGATGACGACCGGCAAAGACAGCGCGACGCTCGCTCGCGACACCGTCTTCTCCGCCGTGATGATCACCATGAACGGCATCGTCGGCCTGAGCCTGCTGCTGAGCGCCTCCCGCCGCGAGACGACGACGTTCAACGCCCAGGGCAGCGGCGCCGCCCTCGGCACGGTGACCGCGATGGCCACGCTGACGATGGTGCTCCCGACCTTCACCGTGGCCACGCCCGGCCCCGAGTTCTCGCCGAGCCAGCTGACGTTCGCAGCCATCGCCTCGGTCGCGCTCTACGCGATGTTCGTGTTCACGCAGACGTTCGCCCACCGCGACTTCTTCCTGCCGGTGTCACCCAAAGGCACCCCGCAGCCCGAGGACACGCACGCGGACGCGCCCTCCACCCGCACGGCGCTCATCAGTGTCGGCCTGCTGCTCGTCGCGCTCGTCGCGGTGGTCGGGCTCGCCAAGCTGGAGTCGACGCCGATCGAGCGCGCGGTGACCGGGATCGGCCTCCCGCAGTCGTTCGTCGGCGTCATCATCGCCCTGCTGGTGCTGCTGCCGGAAGGTATCGCCGCATCGAAGGCGGCGCGGCGCAACCGCATGCAGACCAGCCTGAACCTCGCTCTCGGTTCGGCCATCGCGAGCATCGGGCTCACGATCCCCGCGATCGCGGTCGCGTCGATCTGGCTGCCCGGTCCCCTGCACCTCGGCCTCGGTTCGAGCCAGATCGTGCTGCTGATGCTGACCGTGGTGATCAGCATCCTGACGATCATGCCGGGGCAGGCCGCGCGCATCAAGGGCGGCATCCACCTCATCATCTTCGCGGCGTTCATCTTCCTGTCCATCGCTCCGTGAGGGCTGCCATCCGCCGCGTCGGCGACGTAGGGTGACCGCGTGAGCGAGCGCGATCCGCGGGTGGATGCCTACCTGGCCGGGCTGCCGACGTGGCAGCAGGACGTGTTCGGCGAGCTGCGGGACATCCTCCACGAGGCGGACCCCGCGATCGAGGAGACGATCAAGCGGTCGGTGCAGCCGTACTTCGTGCTGGACGGCACGGTCGCCGCGTTCCTCGCCGCACGGGATCACGTGAACCTGTTCGTCTACGACGGCGGGATCGTGCCCGATCCGACCGGGCTCATCACTGCCGGCCACGACAATGCGACAGCCCGCACGATCGGCTTCCGGCAGGGCGACCCGATCGATCGCGAGGCGCTTTTGACGTTCCTGCGCCGGCTCATCGCCGACAACCGCGCGGGCGGCTGGCGCGCGATCACCGGGCGGCGCTGACGGCTGCGTCCCAGAGCTGCTCGGCAGCGAGCCGGGCCGCGAGCGGCGTCCCGCCGCAGAGCGCGGCGCTGGCGGAGGCGCCGTCGAACAGCAGCGTGAGCTGAATCGCGAGCACGTGCGGGGACGCCGCGCCCGCAGCCTCGGCCTGGCGCTGGAAGTACCCCGTCAGCTCCCCCTTGAAGTGCTGCGCCACCAGGGCGGCCGGATGGTCGCGGTCGCGCAGTTCGGTGGCGACGTTGACGAACGGGCAGCCGAAGTAGTCGCCGGCCTCCGCGGCGCGGTGGAGCGCATCGTAGACGTGCAGCACCCGCTCGCGCGGCGAGCGCTCGTCGGCCTCGTCGGCGAAGTAGCCGGCGACGACGCGCGGACCGTACTCGCGGAGCATGTCGGCGACGATGGCGTCCTTGCTCTCGAAGTGCTGGTAGATGGAGCGCTTGGAGACCTGGGCCTCCTGGGCGAGCCGGTCGACGCCGACCGCGTTCACGCCCTCGCGGATGAAGAGCCGGGCGGCGGCGTCGAGTACACGCTCCCGCGGCCGGGGCCGGGCGGGGGATGTCGACGTCATGCCTTCGATTCTAGGGGCGCGCTTGCACAAAGTAAACCGATCTGTGTACATTGACGTGAAACAGATCGGTTTACTTTTGGAGGACTCCCATGACGGATCTCACCGGCCGTGTCGCACTCGTGACCGGCGCCAACCGCGGCCTCGGCGCCGCTTTCGTCTCCGAGCTGCTCGCCCGCGGCGCCACGAAGGTCTACGCGGCGGCGCGCCGCCCCGATTCCGTCGTCGTCGACGACCCGCGCGTCGTGCCGATCGCGCTGGACGTGACCGACGCCGACAGCATCCGCCGGGCTGCGGAGGCGGCGCCCGACGTGACCGTGCTGGTGAACAACGCCGGAATCGGCGTGAACCAGTCGCTCGTGACCGGCGACCTCGCCGAGATCCACCGCGAGTTCGACACCAACTTCTGGGGGCCAGTGCTGGTCACCCGCGCGTTCGCGCCCGCGATCGCCGCCCAGGGTGGAGGCGCGATCGTGAACATGCACTCCGCGCTCAGCTGGTACGCGATCGGCTCCTACAGTGCCACCAAGGCGGCGCTCTGGTCGGCCAGCAACTCGACCCGCGTCGAACTGGCGCCGCAGGGCATCCAGGTCGTCGGCGTGCACGTCGGCTACGTGGACACCGAGATGGCGGCAGACGCGGAGGGCTACAAGGTGCCCCCGGCGCAGGTGGTCCAGGAGGCGCTCGACGCCGTCGTCGCCGGGGAAGCCGAAGCGATCGTCGGCGAGACGGCGCAGCGGGTCAAGTCGGTCCTCCACGAGGACGTGCGCGCGCTCTACCCCCAGCTCGCCAGGTAGGAGTCGCCGGCGAAGCCCTGCGGGCGGATGCCCCACTCCGCCGTCCAGGTCTCGTCGGGCTCCAGCCAGCGCAGTCCCCGACCGGTGTTGAGCGCGTTCGCCGGAGCCGTCATCGGCTCGACGGCGAGCGCGACCTCACCCGCCTCCTTGGTGGCGAACGCCCGATGGGTGAACAGCTGGACGTACGCGAACGCCGCATCGCCCCACAGCGTGACGCGGCGGCCGTCGGGAGCAGCCAGCGTGTGCTCGATCGGCGAGGCGAGTTCGCCGAACCCGTCGTTCAGGTCGAGCTCGGCGACGACCCGGCCTCCGGAGAGGTCGAAGGGCGTGCCGGCCACGGGCGTCTCGCCGACGACGTTCAGCCGGTCGTCGGTCTCGAACCGTGTGCCCGCGTGAACGGTCAGTGTCAGCTGCGTGGGCGGCACGTCACCGATGCGGAGGTAGGGGTGCGCGCCGATCGCCACGGGAGCGGTGCGGGCGCTGCGATTAGTGACACGATGGGTGACCCTGAGCCCCTCGGTGTCGAGCTCATGCGTGACCGTCGTGTCGAGCACGAACGGGAAGCCGGACTCGGGGTAGATCGTGGCGGCCTGGGTGACTGCCGAATCGGTGCGCTCGACCAGCTCGTACGGACGGAACCGGAGGAGACCGTGCGAAGCGTTGCCGAGCGCCGGCTCCGTGATCGCCAGCCGCTGCGGGACGCCGTCCAGCTCCCACACGCCGTCTTTGACCCGGTTGGGCCAGGGCATGAGCACAATGCCGTCGGCAGCGGGAGGAGTGGAATCCTCGGGGAACGGTTCGACGAGGTCCACCCCTCCGTAGCGGAGGGTGCGGATGCCGGCCGCGACCTGGGTGATGGTGGCGGTCAGATCGCCGAACTCGAGTTCGTACTGTTCTCCTGTCGGTGCGCGCATGGAGACAGCGTATGCCTCAGGCGATGGTCACGGGCAGGCCCGCGGCCCGCAGCGCCGCGACGTCGTCCGGGTCCGCCGACTCCCCGGTGAGCAGTCCGGCCACCTCGTCGATCGCGGCGATGCGGCCGACGTGGGTGCGGCCGAGTTTGGACCCGTCGGCGACCACCAGGGCGCGGCCCGAGGTCGAGACCATCACGCGCTTCAGGTCGGCCTCCGGAAGGTTGACGTTGGTAATGCCTCCGGTGGGATGCACGCCGGTGCAGCCGATGAACGCGATGTCGGCGTGCACGCGCTCCAGCAGCGTGGACGCGAGCGGCTCGACGAGGGAGTGCTGCAGCGGGCGCAGCGTCCCACCGGTCACCACCACCTGGAACCGCGGGATGGCACGCTCCAGTTCGAGGGCGATCGTGAGCCCGTTCGTGATGACCGTGACGTCGTCCAGCTCGTCGCGGTCGGCGAGAGCGCTCGCGATCGCCGCCGTGGTCGTTCCGACGTCGAGCAGCACGCTGCTGCCGGGCTCGACCAGGGCGGCGGCGGCCTCCCCGATCCGCCGCTTCTCGTCGGCGGAGGACTCCAGCGCCTCCTCGAAGCTCACCTCGCGCGTGCCCGCGCTGCGGAGGACGGCCCCGCCGTGGACGCGGCGGATGCTCTGCTGCGAGTCGAGAGCGTCGAGGTCGCTGCGCACCGTCACGTCGGAGACCTGGAACTCCTCGCTCAACTCGGCGACGCGCACGAAGCCCGCGCGCCCGATCAGCTCGAGCATCCGCTCGCGGCGCAGCGCTGCAGGCAGGGGTTCGGTCATACCCGCAATGCTCCTGTGCTTGTGTTTTCTTGTCAATACGCAAGCAATTGGGTACATTTACTTTCGCAAACGAAAGGTAAGCATGGCCGCCATCACGAAGCGCCCGCACCGCCTCTCCGACGGTCGCGACCTGATCTACTACGACGACGCCGACTCGACGCTCGACCCGGAGCGCGCCCCCGACCTCCGGGAGCCGGCTCCGCGTCCCGCGACCGCGACCATGCGGCAGGACCCCCTGACCGGCGAATGGATCTCCATCGCTGCGGCCCGCCAGAACCGCGTCATGCTTCCACCCGCCGAACTCGACCCGCTCGCACCGGCCTCCCCGCAGAACCCGTCCGAGATCCCCAGCCTCTACGACGTCGCGGTCTTCGAGAACAAGTCGCCGTCGTTCGGCCCTCTGCTCGACGACGCGAACCAGCCGGCGGACCTCGACGACCTCGCGACCGTCGGCCTCGGCCGCACCCGCACCTCCGTCGGCCGCTGCGAGGTGGTGTGCTTCAGCCCGGCCAGCACCGGGTCGTTCGGCAGTCTCACCCCGACGCGAGCGCGAACCGTCATCGAGGCCTGGGCCGACCGCACCGCGGCGCTCTCCGCCCTGCCGAACGTGCGCCAGGTGTTCCCGTTCGAGAACCGCGGGGAGGCCATCGGCGTCACGCTGCACCACCCGCACGGCCAGATCTACGCCTACCCCTACATCACCCCGCGCACCAACGCGCTCATCCGTTCGCTCGACAGCTACGGCCCGACGCTGTTCGCCGACATCCTCGAACGCGAGCGCGCCTCCGAGCGGGTCGTCCTCGCCGGCGAGCACTGGACGGCGTTCGTGCCGTTCGCCGCGCGCTGGCCGATCGAGATCCACGTGCTGCCGCACCGGCACATCCCGGACCTCGCGGCCACCTCCGACGCCGAGCGCGACGAGCTCGCGACCCTCTACCTGCGCGTGCTGCGCGGCGTCGACGCGCTCTACGACTCCCCCACGCCGTACATCGCGGCCTGGCATCAGGCGCCCGTCCACACGCACCGCGACGACATCCGCCTGATGCTGCAGCTCACCTCCCCCCGCCGCGGCGCGGATAAGCTGAAGTACCTGGCCGGCTCGGAGTCGGCCATGGGCGCCTGGATCGGCGACATCCCGCCGGAGCAGGCGGCCGCCGCGCTGCGGGAGGCCGTGGCCCGGGCCGATCGTGAGAACCCCGTCGGCGCGCTCCCGCCCGGGATCGGCGGCCTGGTCACGGTCGCCGGCAACACCGGCCCCGCCGCCCCCGGCACCGCCCCCGACATCCTCGAAGGAAAGACCACCGCATGAGCGACCTGCGCACCGGCGTCCGCGACGACTTCAGCTCGATCTTCGGACGCGAACCCGACGGCGTCTGGTCGAGCCCCGGCCGCGTCAACCTCATCGGCGAGCACACCGACTACAACCTGGGCTTCGTGCTGCCCTTCGCGATCAACCGCCGCACGGTCGCGGCGCTCGGCCTGCGCGACGACCGCACCGTGCGCGTCGGCAGCACCTTCGCCGACGAACTCGTCGAGATCGACCTCGACCGCCTCGCCCCCGAGGCCCTCGACGGCTGGTCGGCGTACCCGCTCGGTGTCGCCTGGGCTCTGGGCGAGTTCGGGGCCGACCTCGCCGCCGTGCCGGGCTTCGACCTGCTGATCGACTCGAACGTCCCGGTCGGGGCCGGGCTCTCGTCGTCGGCGGCGATCGAGGGTGCGACCGCGCTCGCCCTCAACGACGTGTGGCGGCTCGGCCTCGACCGCCGCACGCTCGCGCGCGTGGGCCAGCGCAGCGAGAACATCGTCGTCGGCGCGCCCACCGGGATCATGGACCAGTCGGCCTCCCTGCTGGGCGAGCAGGACGCCGCCGTGTTCCTCGACTGCCGCTCGCTCGACGCGCAGATCGTCCCGCTCGGCCTCGAGGAGGCCGGGCTGGCGATCCTCATCGTCGACACCGGCGTCACCCACGCGCACGCCACCGGCGGGTACGCGGAGCGGCGTGCGTCGTGCGAAGCCGGCGCCCGAGCGCTCGGCGTCGAGTCGTTGCGCGACGTGAGCGTGGACGACCTCCCCCGCGCCAGAGAGATCCTCGACGACCTCACGTTCCGCCGCGTACGGCACGTGGTCACCGAGGACCAGCGCGTTCTCGACACCGTGCGCACGCTCCGCGAGAGCGGGCCGGCCGCGATCGGCGACCTGCTCGACGCGTCCCACGTGTCCATGCGCGACGACTTCGAGATCTCGGTGCCGGAACTCGACCTCGCGGTCGAGACGGCGCAGGCGAACGGCGCGATCGGCGCGAGGATGACCGGAGGCGGGTTCGGCGGCTCGGCGATCGCCCTCGTTCCCGTCGACGCACTGAGCCGGGTGCAGGTGGCCCTCGACGGAGCGTTCGCCGAGCACGGGTTCGCCCAGCCGGAGCTGTTCACGGTCACGCCGTCCCAGGGCGCAGTCCGCGAGAGCTGAGCCGAGTTCATCCAACAGACACCTCGCTTCGCCAGAATGGGACGATGAGCGACCCGCAGATCACCTGGCTGAGCCCGGACACCGTCCAGCTCCGTCAGCCCAAGTCGTCGCACTGGGAGGCACCGTTCCTGTTCCTGCTGTTCGGCCGGGAGCGTGCCCTCCTGATCGACACCGGCGCCACCGGCGACGAGGCGGTCTTCCCGCTACGGGCCACGATCGACTCTCTGACAGACACCTGGCTGCGGCGCAACCCGGCGGTGTTCACCCGTCCGTACCCGCTTGTCGTCGCCCACAGCCATGCCCATCGCGACCACATCGCCGGGGATGCCCTCCTGTCGGTCCGGCCGGGGACCACCGTCGTCGGCACGACCCCTGCGCAGGTGATCGCGTTCTTCGGTTTCCACTCCTGGCCGCACGAGACCGTGGAGTTCTCGCTCGGCAGGCGCATCGTCGACGTGATCGCAGGCCCGGGTCACGAGCCGTCCGCCGTCGCCTTCTTCGATCGGGAGACGGGCATCCTGTTCACGGGCGACACCGTGCTCCCCGGTCACCTCTATGTGCGCGACCTCGCTCAGTTCGCGGCGACGATCGAACGGCTGCAGCACTTCCGGGACGCCCCGACAGCGCCCGTCAGAGAGCTCCGCGGCGCCCATGTCGAGATGTCGACGACCCCCGGCGAGATCTACCCGCCCGGCACACTCGACCAGCCGGACGAGCTGCCGCTCGCACTCCCTCCGCGCATCCTGGACCGCGTGCGCTCGGCGCTCGACGACCTGCGCGGCGAGCCCGGCGAGCGCATCGTCCGCAAGCGCTTCGTCGTCGTGAACGAGTGACCCGGTCGCCGAGGGGCACGTCGATGTCGCGTACGAAGCGTGGAACCGACGACGACGTGCCCCTCGCGCATCTGGATGGGCGCTCTAGGGTGAGTGCATGACTCTCGTGACCCTTGCAGACGGCTCCGCCCCGCGCGTCGCCGACGACGCCTTCGTCGCCGCCGGCGCCGTGCTCGCCGGCCGCGTGCACCTCCTGCCCGGCTCCAGCGTCTGGTACAACGCCGTCCTGCGCGCGGAGGCCGAGGACATCGTCGTGGGCGAACGGAGCAACCTCCAGGACAACGTGTCCTGCCACGTCGACCGCGGCTTCCCGCTGACCATCGGCTCCGACGTCTCCGTCGGCCACAACGCGGTGCTGCACGGCTGCACCATCGAAGACGGTGTGCTGGTGGGGATGCACGCCACCGTGCTCAACGGCGCCGTGGTCGGCGCCGGGTCGTTGCTGGCCGCAGGCACCGTCGTGCTGGAGGGGGCGGTGATCCCGCCCGGATCCCTGGTCGCCGGCGTGCCGGGCAAGGTACGCCGCGAGCTCAGCGACGAGGAGCGCGCCGGCATCCTCCGCAACGCGGGAGCGTACCTCGTGCACGTCACCGAGCATCCCGCCGGCTGACGCCGAAGGGGCGCCGAAGGGGCGCCGAGGGGGCGCCGAAGGGCGCCTTCGCGCCCTTAAGAGCGGGTTTTAGGGGCGTTAAGGCGCCCCTCGGCGGTCCCTCGCGCTAGTCAGGCGGGCACGACCGGGCCGGGCTCGCCAGCGGTGATGCGGACGAGCTCGTCGAACGTCGTCGGGAAGACCGTGTGCGCGTGGCCTGCGGCCGCCCAGACCTCGGGATAGCCGGCCAGTGCGACATCCACGACGGTCCGCAGCCGCTCGGGATGGCCGAGCGGCGCGACGCCGCCGATCGTCTGGCCGGTGGCGGCCTTCACGGTGTCCGCGTCCGCGCGACGGATGCGGCCCCCGAGCCGCTCGCCCAGGAAGGCCGTGTCGACCCGGTGCGCTCCGGAGGTCATGACGAGCAGCGGCTCGCCGTCGATGGTGAACACCAGCGAGTTGGCGATCGCCCCGACCTCGACGCCCAGCTCGGCCGCCGCGGAGACCGCGGTCGGCGTCGCCGACTCGAACCAGCGCACGCGCGGCTCGATCCCGGCCTCCAGGAGGGCGGCCTCCACCCGCTCGACGGCGGGGTGCGTGCGCTCGGCGCCGTCGTCGGTCATGCCAGGGCCCGCTCGGCGGACTCGACGACGTTCTGCAGCAGCAGCGCGCGCGTCATGGGCCCGACCCCGCCGGGGTTGGGCGAGATCCACGAGGCCACCTCGGCGACGTCCGCCGCCACGTCTCCGGCGACCTTGCTCTTGCCCGTCACCGGGTCCTCGATGCGGCTCACGCCCACGTCGAGCACCACGGCGCCCGGCTTGACGTTGTCGGCGGAGACCAGGCCGGCGACACCGGCCGCTGCGACGATGATGTCGGCGCGCCTCAAATGGGCGTCCAGGTCGGCCGTGCCGGTGTGCGTCAGCGTGACGGTCGCGTTGTACTCGCGCCGGGTGAGGAGCGAGCCGATCGCCCGGCCCACGGTCACCCCGCGACCGACGACCACGACGTCCTTGCCGCTCAGGTCGATGCCGTGGCGCAGCATCAGGTCGATGACGCCGCGGGGCGTACAGGGCAGCGGCGTCGTGATCGGGCGGTTCACGTTGAGCACGAGCCGTCCCAGGTTGGTGGGGTGGAGGCCGTCGGCGTCCTTGGCGGGGTCGACGAGCTCGAGGATGGCGTCCGTGTCGATGTGCCGCGGCAGCGGAAGCTGAACGATGAAGCCCGTGCAGTCCGGGTCGTCGTTGAGCTCCTCGATCACGGCCTCGAGCTCGGCCTGCGAGATGTCCGCCGGCAGATCCCGGCGGATGGAGGCGATGCCCACCTCCGCGCAGTCGCGGTGCTTGCCCGCGACATACCACTGCGACCCCGGGTCGTCGCCGACCAGGATCGTGCCGAGCCCGGGCACGACGCCCTGCTCGCGCAGCCGCGCGACGCGCTCCTTCAGCTCCGCCTTGATCTCGGCCGCGGTCGCCTTGCCGTCCAGAATCTTCGCCGTCACGCCGGCCTCCACACTCGTTGCGAACCGTCGAGTACGCGGATAGTCCGCGTACTCGACGGTTTCTGGCTGATTATTCGCGTACTCGGCTGCTGCCGAGGGGCGGTCAGATCGAAGACGGGAGCTCGACCGGGAAGGCGTCCTGACCCGACGGGGTCAGCCCCGGGTAGAGCGGGAACGCCGCGGTGAGCGCGTCGACCCGGGCACGCAGTGCCGGGAGGTCGGCACCGGGGCGCAACGCGAGCGCGATGATGTCCGCCACCTCGGTGAACTCGACGTCGCCGAATCCGCGCGTCGCGAGCGCCGGAGTGCCGATGCGGAGACCGGAGGTCACCATCGGCGGGCGCGGGTCGAAGGGCACTGCGTTGCGGTTGACCGTGATGCCGACCTCGTGCAGGACGTCCTCCGCCTGCTGACCGTCGAGCTCTGACGTGCGGAGGTCGGCGAGGACGAGGTGCACATCGGTGCCTCCGGTGAGGACGTCGACGCCCGCGGCACGCGAGTCGTCCGCGGTCAGGCGCTCGGCGAGCAGCTTGGCCCCGCGGATGGTGCGCTCCTGGCGGTCCTTGAACTCGTCGGTCGCGGCGAGCTTGAACGCGGTCGCCTTGGCTGCGATCACGTGCATGAGGGGGCCGCCCTGCTGTCCCGGGAACACGTTCGAGTTGAGCTTCTTGGCCAGCTCGGTGTCGCGGCTGACGATGAAGCCGGACCGCGGACCGCCGATGGTCTTGTGCACGGTCGAGCTGACGACGTCCGCGTAGGGCACGGGAGACGGATGCAGACCAGCGGCCACGAGTCCGGCGAAGTGCGCCATGTCGACCCACAGCTTGGCGCCCACCTCGTCGGCGATCTCGCGGAAGGCTGCGAAGTCGAGCTGGCGCGGGTACGCGGACCAGCCGGCGATGATGACCTGCGGCTTGTGCTCGAGCGCCTTGTCGCGCACCACGTTCATGTCGACGAGGAACGACTCGGGGTCGACACCGTAGGAGACCGCGTTGTAGAGCTTGCCCGAGAAGTTGAGCTTCATGCCGTGCGTGAGGTGGCCGCCGTGCGCGAGCTCGAGGCCGAGGATCGTGTCGCCCGGGGTCGCGATCGCCGACAGGACGGCGGCGTTGGCGGACGCACCCGAGTGAGGCTGGACGTTCGCGTACTCGGCGCCGAACAGGCTCTTCGCCCGGTCGATCGCCAGCTGCTCGGCGATGTCGACGTACTCGCAGCCGCCGTAGTACCGGCGGCCGGGATAGCCCTCGGCGTACTTGTTGGTCAGGACGGAACCGACCGACTCGAGCACTGCGCGCGGCACGAAGTTCTCGGAGGCGATCATCTCCAGGTAGTCGCGCTGGCGGCCGAGCTCGAGAGCCAGCACCTCCGCGATCTCCGGATCGACCTCCGCCAGCGGTGCGGTGAAAGTGGACGGAAGGGTGTCGGTCACAATCGGCTCCTTCAAAACAGGGATGAATACTGCATCGACCCAGGCGCGCGGCCGAATCCATCCGTTCGTTCGAGGTACCGTCGTCGCTCCCCGATGGTGACCATCTGAGCGCCAGTCGCGACGTGAGCAAGCATAGCAAAGGCGCGCACGCTGGAGGCCTGCTCATCGGCCGGAGGCTTGCTCATTAGTTAGGAGCCCTGCAATACTCGCTGGTGGCCGTCCCGCGGGCGGGCAGTGCCGGCCGACACCCCGAGTATCCCCCTGACGTCGTGAGGAGCATCCGTGGTCGTGCCGCGCCCCGCCCTGCTCGAGAACACGGGCGACGCGCCCTTCACCCTCCTCCCCGGCGCACGGATCATCGTCGCGGGCTCCGGAGCCGACGTGGTCGGGCGGTTGCTGCGGGACGAGTTGGCCTCGGACTGCCGACGCGACCTCGCCGTCGTGCACGAGCCTCCCGCGTTCGGTGACATCGCCATCGTGATCGCCGACGACGAGGGCCCCGCCGGCCACGCTGCCGAGGGCTACACCCTGGACGTCGCCGCCGAGGGCGTCCGCATCGGCGCGGCGACCGCGGCCGGCGCGTTCTGGGGCGTGCAGACGCTTCGCCAGCTGGTGCCGGCCGTGTGCGACGGCGACCCGCTGACCGTGGCGGCCGTGCGGATCAGCGACCATCCGCGCTTCGCGTACCGGGGCGCGATGCTCGACGTCGCCCGCCACTTCTTCCCGCCGGCCGACGTCAAACGGTTCATCGATGCCATCGTTCTGCTCAAGCTGAACCACCTGCATCTGCATCTGACCGACGACCAGGGCTGGCGGATCGAGATCGCATCATGGCCCGAGCTGACCCGCCACGGCGGATCGACGGGGAGCGATGGCAGCCGCGGCGGATATTACACAGCCGGCGAGTACCGCGACCTGGTCGACTATGCCGCGGAGCGCTGCGTCACGATCGTGCCCGAGATCGACATGCCCGGCCACACGAACGCTGCGCTGTCGTCGTACCCGGAGCTGAACCCGGACGGCGTAGCACCGGCGCTGTACACCGGGTCGGAGGTCGGCTTCAGCACTCTGCAGACCGGCGACCCGGTGACCGACCGGTTCGTCCGTGACGTGATAGGGGAGCTCGCCGCCCTCACTCCGGGACCGTACCTGCACATCGGCGGGGACGAGTGCCTGAGCACGCCGGTGCAGGATTTCCTGACCTTCATCCGGCAGGCGGCGGAGGCGGTCGCCGAGTCGGGCAAGATCCCGATCGGCTGGCACGAGATGGGCCGCAGCGCCGAGCTCCCGACGGGGACCGTGGGCCAGTACTGGTCGTTCCGCACACCGCAGAACGGCGCCGCCGAGGAGACGCTCTCGTTCGTCCGCGGCGGCGGCGCGGTGATCATGTCCCCGGCGGATGTCGCCTACCTCGACATCGTGTACGAGGAGGGCGACGTGATCGGCCAGGACTGGGCTGACGGGCCGACCGACCTGCGCAGCTCGTACGAGTGGGATCCGGCCCGGATCGTCCCCGGGCTCGGCGACGCCCACATCCTGGGCGTCGAAGCCCCGCTCTGGACCGAGACGATCGCGACGGTCGAGGAGGTGGAGGACATGGTCTTCCCGCGCATCGCCGCGATCGCCGAGATCGGCTGGTCGTCTGCGCCCGCCGACACCGGAGCCGTCGAGACGGCGCGCGACTTCGATGACTTCGCCTCCCGTGTCGGGCGCCTCGCCGAGCACTGGGATGCGTCGGGCACGTCGTACCGACGGGTGCCCGGGGTGCCGTGGCCGGAGGTCGTCGTCGGCTGACGCGTGCGTGATCGGTCCGTACCACGGCTCCCTGCCCGACAGCGGTGAGCCGGCGACCCCGGTGGGCCGCCGGCTCACCGCCGAGCGAGGTCACGGTCGTGACGTGGCCTTCGTCGCCTCGTGCTCGTCAGGTCTGATCAGGCCGCGGCGCCGGCTCGCGCACGACGGCGACGGACGATGAGAAGCACGAGACCGCCCACGAACAGCAGGACGGCACCCGTCGCGATGCCGGTGACGGCGATGTCCGAGCCGGTCATCGCCAAACCGCCCGAGCCGGAACCGGAGGCCGAACTCGAGCCTGTGCCCGAGCCGGTGCCGGTGCCGGCGCCCGTTCCGTCACCCGTGCCGGGATCGGTCGATCCCGCCGCGCGGACGACGGTCGTGACCACGAAGTGGTCCCACACCTCGCCGGAGGCGAGGATCACGTCGAGCTCGTACTGGTCGCCGTCCTGAGCGCTCATCGGGATGACGAACGTGAAGGTGTGCGACCCGTCGGCCGCCGCGGGCTTGGCGAACGTGCCTTCTGTCGCCGGCGCGGTCTTCAGGGATGCCAGCGTCATGGTGTGCGCCTCGACGCCCCGGATCTTCTGGGTGAGTGTCTCACCGGCGGCGTAGGTCTCTGGCGCCGCGGTGTAGGTGATCGTGTCGCCGGGCGCGCCGACGAGCGAGCTGAGCGTGCCGTGGAGTGCGTCGCCCGCGCCGGGCGGGTATGGTGCGGCGTTCGCACCTGCGGCCGGCGCCAGGGCCACCGCTAGGGCGACGAGGCCGCCGAAGATCGTCTTTCGCATGGGGTTCTCCTTTTGTGTGGGTCGGAACGGTTCTGTGTGGGTCGGAACGGTTCTGTGTGGGTCGGAACGGCTGATCGGACCGGGTCCGATCAGCCGCAGGTTCCGCGCTCGGCGTAGTGCTCGAACGGGGTGGCGGTAGGCGTCGCGATGATTCGGTCGACACGGGGGGTGCGCTCGGGAAGGACGGTGAACTCGGTCTCGACGACCGACACCTGGCCTGGTGCGAGGTCGATGAGAGCGACCACGACCGGGCTGCCGCCGATCATGCGGGTCGTCGTGCTGACCTCCTCGCCGTCGACGGTGGTGCGCACCGGACGGAGGCTGTCGGTTCCGACGATCTGCACCATCGTTCGGATGTGCCCTGTGGGCAGACCGCTCACTCCCGGCCCCGTGACCACCCACGGCGCCGTCGCGATGTCGTCCGGTGCCGTGGAGGCGAGGGTGGCCGTCGCCGCGATGGACCGGGAGTCCTTCTTCGCCGAGCAGGTCGCGGTGACCGTCCCCTCGAGATACCCGTCCATCTTCCCGGCCGTGCCGTCGGCGAAGAACACCCCGACAGGTGCCCCGTCGTCGCGCAGCTGCGCGAGCGGGCCGCCCAGCGGGCCGCCTGCCGTCACGCCCTGCAGTCGCGGGTCGGCGAACCAGACGGAGATCCGACCCTCGCCTGCTGCGGCGCCGAACTGCTTAGCGAGCGCGACGAGCGGCGTGGAGCCGCTGAAGAGCTTGTCGAACACGACACGCGTCAGCTCGGCGAAGAACGCGTCTTGCTGGGCGCGGTCACCGATCTCGCGATAGACCTGCGTCAAAAGAACGTCCGTCGCCGTGTGGGAGTCGAGCCGGAGGCCCGCGACGGTCACCGGCCCTGTGGCGCCGAGCAGATGCGAGATCGAGGCGGTGTCGATCGAGATCACCCCGTCGAGCGCAACGCCCTGAGAGTTGCGCCAGTGGGCGGAAGTCAACTCTCCGGCCCGCGCGAAATCGGGGGTCAGGTTGACATTCTGGATGTACTCGCCCAGCTGAACGCCGAACAACGCGCGCTCCTCGGGCGAGACCGCGATCCCGTCGCCCTCGCCCGGGTTGAGGTCATCGGGCACGAGCTGGCGGCCGAGTTCGAATCGACCGGATTCGGTCGTCAGCTCGGAGATCGCGCCCGCGATTCCGCCCGTCGTCCTGAGCTCTGCGTTGTTGTTGAACAGGATCGCATAGCGCTTGGCGCCCTCGGCGCCGAGGGCGGCGGGCAGCACCTCGGCCGCGATGGAGAGATCGGAGACCGTGGCGTGCAGGCCGCCGACCAGCTCGCGCGCTTCGCGCACGCCGGAGGCGAGTTCCGCCACGAGCGCTCCCGACTCCGCGTCCGCTTGGGCGCTGGCGAGCGTGTTCTCGCTGCGCCCCAGTGCGTCGGCGGCCGAACGGAGGCTGCCCGCGGTCGAGGCGACGGCTCCGACATCGACGGTGTGGGCGGACAGCGAGACGGAGGTCGCGAGCGTCGAGAAGTCGGCGGCGGCCGGCTCCAGCCCCTCGCCGACCGCGATCGCCACGGCCTCGACGGTCAGGCGGTACACACGGAGATCGTCGCCGACGAATGGGAGCACCTCGGCGGAGCGCCACACGAGGTCGGACGTCAGTTCGCGCGCGTCGCCCAGGCGGCTGTCGAGGCCGCGCAGCCGGTCGAGCGAGGCTGCTGCCGCGGCAGGATCGGCGGATACCGACGCTACGATGCGTGCGGCTTCCGCCCTCGCGACGGAGAGGTGCCCGTACGACATCGCCAGGCGCACGCCGATCCAGGCCGCGGAGCCGACGACCACGAGCACCAGGGCGCCGACGACGGCGAGGACGATGCGCCTCGTCTTCGCCGAGCGCGGCGCCGTCACTCGACGGCGTACTCGATCGCTCATGCCTCGGGTCCCTTCAGTACGAATCCATGCTGTCGTCCGACATGCGGCGCGGACCCGCGAATCCGGAGAACAACGGGCCTCCCCACCCACAAACCGTGGCCCGTCCGCGACATTACGTGCCTGGAATTGGCATTCTGCGTATTACTTGCGTGCAAGTCTGATCTCTACCGTTCCTTCACCCCCGGAGTTCGCCGTTGACCGATTCCCCCACCGCAGCCGCGCCGCAGCTCGTCGGACGCGAACGCGCACTCGCGCTCACCCGCGAACTTCTGCTCTCCGCCGGGATGGACGTGGACGTGGTGGGTCCCCGCCGCAGCGGGCGGACGAGCATCGTCGAGGCCGTGGCCGCCTCCGCGTCCAGCGCCCAGCGTCCGGCCGTCCGCGTGAACGGCGTGCGGTCGCTCGCCGCCACGCCGCTGGCGGCGCTGCACGCGGCCGGGCTGGGCGCGGGCGCAGGACAGGAACGCCGCGCCGCCTCCCCGCTGCAGCACGCGATCGACGTGCTGACAGGGGCCGTCGCACGCAGCGGCGCCGTCGTCCTCGTCGACGACGCCGATCTCGTCGACGATGCGTCGACGGGCGCCATCGACGCGGTTCGGCGCGCGACAGGCACGCCGGTGCTGCGCACGCGCGCCCGTCCGGTGGTGGCGGGCGATTCCGGTCATGTCGTGGAGCTGCCGTCGCTTTCCTACGACGAACTGGCGGCGGCAGTCGCCGGCCGCCTCGGCTCTCCCCTCGACGCCGCCACGATGAGCCGCCTCTACGCCCTCACCTTCGGCAATGTGGGGGTCGCTCTCTCCACCGTCCAGGTCGCTGTGGTGGAGGGAACGATCGCGCGGCGCGACGGAATCTGGACAGCGGACGGAGAGCTCTGGAGTCCATCGCTGCGCGGACTGGCGACCGACCACCTCGCCCACCTCACACCCACCGAGAGATCGGCCGCCGAAGCCATCGCGCTGGCGTCGGCCGACGAGGCCGCCGCTCTCTGCGCGCGTCCGGACACGGCACTGCACGGGCTCCTGACGACCGGCATCGTCAAGACCATCGACCACGGAGGCAGGAACAGGTTCGTGCTCGATCCTCCCCTGCTGCGCGAGCACTTCCGACGCGCCAACGACACCGCCCCCGCTCCCGAAGCGCTCTTCGCTCAGCTCGTCCACGAGAAGGCCGATGCCCGCCGTGCAGCCGCAGCCGAGGCATGGCGGCGCTCGCCGACGCCCCGGTCGGCGCTCGCCCTGGCGCGGGCTCTGATGGCGCCGAGCGGCGTGGCCCCTGGCGGCGCGGACGACCTCGATGCGGTCTTGGCGTGCGCCGACGAGTCCGGAGACGACCCTCTCGCGCTCCTGGCCCTGGCCGAGCTGCGCGCCCGCCGCGCGCTCGGGAGCGGGACAGACCTCGCGACGGCCTCCACCGCCCTGCACGCTGCCGCCGCCGCGCTGGGCCGCCCGTACTCACGTGCCGCCGATGCCGTCGTGGCCCTGCTCGCCGCGGAGGTCGGCGCGATGCCGCAGACGACCGCCGGCCCACCTCACGGGCACCGCCCGGAGGACGAGGCCGAGTTGCCGCCGGCCGTTCGCGCCAGATGTCTCCTCGCAGCCCAGGCCGTCGCCCTCCAGCGCGGCCGGTTCTCGGACGCACTCCACGTTCACGAGCGGATCCGCACGCTCCCCTGCGCAATCGCCCGTTCGCTCTCCGACGGCCTGCACGGTCTCGCGCTCCTCGGGGCAGGACGCAGTGCCGAGGCTATCAAGTGGGCGTCACGCGGAGCGGCCGATGCCCGGGAACGCCTGGACGTCGCGGCATGGCGACTCCACAGCCTCGCCGCCGGCCTGAGCCACTCCATCGCGGGCCGCACGGAGGATGCCGCCGATGCGATCGCGATGGTGGGCGCCCTCGGCGCCCCGCCGGTTCCCGGCTCGGCCGTCGAAGCCGGACTCCGCGGGCTCGCCGCCGTCATCGCAGCGCGCGAGGGCGACCTCGCGCGTGCCGAGCGCATCCGCTCCGAGCTCGCCGCGGCCCCGGCCCCGGCCCCGCAGTCGACCGCCACCGAGGCGGCACTGGGTTGGATCGACGCCGCACTCGCTGCCGGTCGGGGTCGTTCCGACCGTGCGGCCGCACTGCTCCACAGGCTGGCGGGCCGGCTCCGCACGAACCAGCAGGAGGCGGCGGCCGCCTTCGCGCTGCTCACCGCGCTCGAGCACACCGCCGGCGAGGACGGGGTGGAGGAGGCGAGGGCATTGGTCGCCGGCCAGCAGTCGGAGCTGTTCGACGCTCACCTCGCGCAGGTCGTCGCTCGCACGCGGCACGACGACGACGCCCCCGGCGCGCTCGCACGCCGCCTCCGCGCGGTCGGCCTCGCACGGCTCGCCACCGCGAGCAGGGACGACACCGGCTTCTTCACGACACCTGTCGTGCTGACCGACAGAGAGCGGGAGATCGTCCGGTTCGTGGCCGACGGCCTGGTCTACCGCGAGATCGCGGCGAGACTGCACCTCAGCGCCCGCACGGTCGAGGGCATCGCTGCCCGGATCATCCGCAAGCTGGGGCTGCGGGATCGGCGCGAGCTCGCCGCGCTCGCGCTCGCCGGGGAAGTGTGAACGAGCCCGATGAACGCCGGTCCGCGAAAGGCGCTCAAGGGTAACCGATGAACCACAGCAGGACGAGCGCGACCGGTTGCAGTGCGACCCCCGCGACGAGCACGATGCGTCGCGCGCGCACGTTGTGCGTGAGGCCGGCAGCTCCGGCGAGCGGCGCAAGAGGCATCAGCAGCCGGAACAGGCTCTGCTGCGGCAGGAACACGGCGAAGAGGTAGAGCGCATAGCTGGAGGCGTACGCGACGACCTCGGTCCCGAGCGCCCGGACGCTCGGCCGGTTGAGCAGCCAGGCGTATCCGGCGATGACCGCGACGACCAGGAGTGCGCCCGCGACGCTCGCATAGCGCCAGGTGAAGAGGAACCACGGCGTCAGCGGGACGAAAGCGACCCGGCCGATGAACCCCGTCCACCAGGACAGTTCGGTCTCGACGTAGGCCCCTGGCGTCCCGGTGACCGAGGCTGCGACCAGCGGCCACGCCAGGCCGGCGACCGCCGTGACGGCTCCAGCCACGATCATCGCGACGCGCTCGCGGGCGCCGAACGTCGCGCTGCCGCGACGCGCGCGCAGGGCT
The DNA here is from genome assembly GCF_945957465.1 of uncultured Leifsonia sp. Taxonomy (GTDB): domain Bacteria; phylum Actinomycetota; class Actinomycetes; order Actinomycetales; family Microbacteriaceae; genus Leifsonia. The sequence goes on along the minus strand of NZ_CAMFLC010000004.1, from coordinate 48,578 downwards.
CGGATCACGTAGACGATGCCGAGCGTCAGCGGCAGGGCGAGCTCGCCGGGGCGTGTGAAGGCCGCTGCCACCCCCAGCGGAATCATCGCCCAGTACCGGCGCGCCATGATCGCCCAGAGTGCGCCGAACAGCAGGAGGAAGAACATGCTCTCGGCGTAGGCGATCTGCAGGACGAACGACAGCGGGCCGAAGCTGAAGAACACCGCGGCCCACAGGCCGCTCACCGCTCCGACGCGCGAAGCCACGAGCCGGTACAGCACCAGCGCCGCCCCTGCCCCGCACAACACCGCGATGAGAACGCCGGCCGGCGCGAAGCCGAGCCCGGTGGCCGCCATGAGGCCGCGCACGACGAGCGGGTACAGCGGGAGGAACGCCCATTCGTTCTGCTGCACGTCACCGTCGGCGTCCGTCGGAAGCGTCGCCGGGTACCCGTGCTCGACGATGCGACGGTAGTACGAGGCATCCCAGGTGCCGGCGAATCCGAGGAAGGTGGGGTGGGCTTGCGGGCTGCCCCCCTCCCAGTGCATGACGCCGGCGACGAGGTAGAGCGTCAACATGAACACCGTCGTGACGACGCGTGAGACCGCGTAGACGCCGAGGATGCCCGCCCACCACACGACGTCCCGGCCGAACAGCCGCACATGGCCGACATCGAGCGCGGGACCAGCGGGATCCGCCGGGCGCAGCGAACTGGAGGTACCGGCCGTCATCGATCCGATGCTACCCCCGCGAGCACCCGCGGCGAGGGGGTCGACATCCCGGCCTGGAGAGGGAAGGAAGCCGAGGGGTGCACCCGCGTCGCGCCACACGCGCGGGTGCCCCCGGCAGGAGGTCAGAGGGCGCGGTTACTTGACGCTGCCCGCTGTCAGGCCGCCCACCAGCCGCTTCTCGATGAGCGCGAACAGGATGACGACCGGGATGACCGCGACGATGGACACCGCGAACACGTACTGCCACGCCGCGTCGTACTGGCCGACGAATTTGGTGAGCGCCACCGACAGCGGCTGGTTGGCGTCGGTGGACAGGATCACGAGACTGGCCGCGAACTCGTTCCAGGATGCGACGAACGTGTAGATGATCGCCGTCACGATCCCGGGCCACACCAACGGCAGTTGCACCCGCAGGAGAACCGTCCATTTTCCTGCCCCGTCGAGCTGGGCCGCTTCGTCGACCTCCTTCGGCACCCCGGCGAAGAAGGTGTGCATGATCCAGATCGCGAAGGCGAGGTTGAACGCCGCGTTGACGAGGATCATCGCGAGCCAGGTGTCGTTGATGCCGAGCGCGACCATCTCCTTGAACAGGCCCGTCGCCAGCACGGTGGGCTGCAGCATCTGGGTCACGATGACGAGGAAGAGGAAGACGCCCCGCCCGGGGAAGCGGAACCGCGCCGTGTAGTACGCCGCCGGGACGCAGACCACGAGCACCAGCACCGTCGCGAACACCGAGATGACGATCGTCGAGATGAGGTTGAGCGGGAGGGGCGTCTCGGGCGTCGACCACATCGTGAGGTAGTTCTCGGGGTGCCACTGGGTCGGCAGGTAGGTCGGCGGCACGGCCAGGATGTTGTCCCTGCTCTTGAACGAGCCGACCAGCATGATCAGGTAGGGCGCGATGAAGACCAGGGCGATCACGATGCCCGCGATCACCTTGCCCGTGAGGCGCCATGAGAAGCGCGAGCGGGGTCGGCGCGGAGCTGCCGTCGAGGCGGGCCCGTGGCCCGAGAGTGCGACGGGTGCCGGTGCGGTCACGAGACCTCCTTCATCGGCTTGACGATCCACAGGTAGAGCGCCACGACCACGAGCACGATCAGGAAGTTGATCACGCTGAGCGCGCTCGAGAGGTCGATGCGCTGCTCGTTCTGCAGCAGCTTGAACACATAGGTGGTCGTGGTGTCCGCCTTGTACCCGGGGATCGCCCCGGTCATCAGCTTGAGGATCGGCAGCGAGTTGAACACGTTGATGATGTTGATCAGGCTGGCCAGCGCGATCGCCGCCCGCAGGTTGGGAAGGGTGACGCCGAAGTACGACCGCACCGCGCCTGCGCCGTCGACCTTAGCCGCTTCGAGCATGTCGCCCGGGATTCCGGCGAGGCCCGCGAGGATCGTGTAGGTCGTGAAGGGAAGCGACACGAACACCGCGATCGCGATCGACGAGAGGAACGCCGGCACCGGCTCCTTGGTGAAGCCGAACGGCTGCGCGAGCACATGGATGTCGACCAGGAACTTGTTGATGATGCCGTAGAACGGGTCGAGGCCGTAGACGAACACGGTCGTGGTCATGACCACGCTCGCAGCCCAGGGGACGATGATCGCCATCCGAACCCAGCGGCGCCCGGGGAAGCTCTTGTCGAGGAACTGCGCCAGCGCCAAGGAGATCACGACCGTGATGACCACGACCGAGACGACCCAGATGAGGGTGTTGAGCAGGATGCCGGGGATCTCCGGGCGCGAGAGCACGGTGACGTAGTTCTGCGGGCCGACCGACCCGTGGTCGACGCCGGCGACCGAGATCTTGCGCGTCGAGTTGAAGATCATGTAGCCGGCGGGGAACAGCACCACGCCGAAGATGAGGATCAGAGCGGGCAGTGTCCAGGGCACGGCGTTCCACAGCGTGGTGGAGTTGCCGTGCCGGGCCGGTGGCGCTCCGCGGCGGGGACGGCCGGTGGCCGTCCCCGCCGTGGTGGTTTCGATGGTCGAGCTCATGCCGCTGCTACTGGCCCATGGCCTTCGCCTGGATGGACTTCAGGAGCGTCGACGGGTCGGCGCCCTGCCCGAGCTGACCGATCTGGCTCTGGATGGCGCCCTGGGCGGCCGACCAGTTCGGGTTCGTCGACGGGTAGAACTTGGCGTTCGGCAGCAGGTCGAGGAACGGCTTGATGGTCTCGTCGGAGCCCATCGAGTCAGCGCCCGACTTGGTCGTCGGAAGGAAGCCCTCCTCGCCGACCCACTTGGTGTAGACCGCCGGCGAGTAGAAGTAGTCGAGGAACTTCTTGATCGAGTCCTTCTTGTCGGTCTTGTTCTTGAAGGCCATCAGGTGGTCGGCGACGCCCAGGGTGAAGGAGGAGCCGTCCTTGGTCGGGATCGGTGCGATCCCGTACTTGAGCGACGGGTTCTTGTCCTTGATCTGGCCGACGATCGGCGGGAGGCCGATCTGCATTCCCAGCTGACCTTGGATGAAGACGTTCATCAGCGGGGTGCGGTTGGTCGAACCGGGGTTCGCCTCCGTGAAGCCCTGGTTGATGATCTTCTGCATCTCGGTCGCGCCCGCGACGTTCTCGGCGCTGTCGATGGTCAGCGTCTTCGGGTCGCCGTAGCCGCCTCCCGCGCCGTAGAACCAGATCGCGGTCTCGGCCTGCGCCTCTTCGGAGCCGAGCGGCATGCCGTAGGGGGTGACCCCGGCGGCCTTGAGCTTGGCGGCGTCCGCTTCGAAGTCGGCCCAGGTCTTCGGGGGCTCGGCGATGCCGGCCTTGGCGAAGTCGTCCTTGTTGTAGAACAGTGCGCGGGCGGAGGCGATGAACGGCAGACCCCACTGGGTGCCGTCGATGCTGGCGTTCTTGTTGAACGCCGGCTGGAAGTCGTCGAGGGTCTTCGCCGAGACGATGTCCTTCGCCGGATAGAGCAGGTCGTCTGCTGCGAATCCGGCGAACGCGTCGATGTTCAGGATGTCGGGCTGCTTGCCGGCCTGGATCCTGGTCTTGATGACGTTGTTGATGTCGGTCCACGATTCGACGTCGAGGTTGACCGTGACGCCTTTGTTCTTGGCCTCGAAGTCCTTGATGATCTGCTGCCACTCGGCCTTGGTGTTGTCGGAGTAGCTGGCGACCATCAGATTCAGGTTGCTGGAACTGCCGCCGGAGCCGCCCGATCCCCCGCTGAACCCGCAGGACGCGAGCGTCAGGGTGGCGACCGCCGCCGTGGCGACAGTGGCTCCCCACCGCACAGACTTCTTCATCGACTTTCCTCACTCTCGCTCTGGGTCACGACCGTCGCAGGACTGTTGCGGTGCGCGACGGTGCGTTCCTGGATGATGCTTCGTGATTTGTTTTGAGCAAAAACAATCAGATGCACTCATTGGTTGCTCGAATACTTGCGCATCGCGCGGGCCGCGTCAAGGAATTTGTTCAACTTCTTTACATATCGGAAACACGGCATGCCCGATCTCCTCCGCCGCCGGGTGCGGCGATCGAAAATGATCACTAGACAACGGTTACGCTCATAAGCAATCATTGAGACGACCGAACCGTCGTCGCAGAGGAGTGAGCAGTGGCGTCCGACCCCCGACTCGACGACCGACTCGACGACCGACTCGATGACCGGCTGGGCGCCGGGCATCCGGTGCTGGCGTTCGACGTCGGAGGCACCGACCTCAAAGCGGCCCTGGTGGACGCCTCCGGACGTATCGTCGAGCTCCTCCGGCGCCCCACGCCGCTGGCCGGCGCGGAAACCGGTGACGCTGTGGTGGCGGCGGCCGCCGCGCTGCGCGACGAGTTCCGCCGCACACACCCGCAGATCGAGCCGCTGGCGGCAGGACTGGTCGTACCGGGTCACGTGGACGAGGCGCGCGGCGTCGGTGTGCTCGCCGAGAACCTCGGCTGGCGCGACTACCCGTTCCGGGAACGCGCTGCGGGCGCGCTCGCGCTTCCGGTCTCGTTCAGCCACGATGTGCGCGCCGCCGGCGAAGCGGAGTACCGGCTGGGAGCCGCCAAGGGGTTCCGCGACGTGGTGGTGATGGCCATCGGCACGGGCATCGCCGCAGCGATCTTCATCGACGGGACGCTCTTCACCGGCGGCGGCATGGCCGGGGAGGTCGGGCACTCCCGCGTCGCAGACGGCCCGGACTGCGCCTGCGGGGGACGCGGCTGCCTGGAGGCCGTGGCCTCAGCAGCCGCGATCGCGCGCCGCTACACCGCGCTCAGCGGCGTTCCGGCCTCGGGATCGCGGGAGGTCCTGGAGCGCGCGGCGGCGGGCGACCCGGCGGCCCGCGCCATCTGGGATTCCGCCCTCGACGCCCTCGCGCTGGACCTGTCGCACACGGTCGCGCTGCTCGCCCCGGAGGCGATCGTCATCGGCGGCGGGCTCGCCCAGGCCGGCGACGACCTGTTCGTCCCGCTCGCCCAGCGCCTCGACGGCATCCTGACCTTCCACCGGCGGCCGGCGCTGCTGGCGGCCCGCATCGGTGAGAACGCCGGCGTGATCGGCGCCGCCTTGCGAGCACGAGAGGCTCTGTCCGCTCCGGTCGCCGCACCCGTCCGCGAGGGAGCCCGATGATCCTGACCGTCACCCCCAACCCCGCGATCGACCTCACCTACCGCGTCGCGGCGCTCGAGCCGGGCGAGACGCACCGCGTCGAGGCGCCGGCCGCCCGTGCCGGGGGCAAAGGCCTCAACGTCGCACGGGTCATCGCGCAGACGGGCGGCGCCGCGTTCGCGTTGACGACGGCGGGCGGCGCTGCCGGGCTGCGGCTCGCGGACGACCTCGAAGCGGCAGGACTTCCGTCGGAGCTCATCCCGGTGGCCGCGGCCACGCGCAGCAGCGTCGCGATCGTCGACGAGGGCTCCGGGGTGACGACGATCCTCAACGAGGCCGGCGGCGGGCTGTCGCCCACCGAGTGGACGGCACTGGCGGAGGCCGTCGAGCGGCTCGCCGTGCCGGCGACGGCGATCGTCGGCTCCGGCAGCCTCCCGCCCGGCGCGCCCGACGGGTTCTACGCCGACCTGGTCGCAGTCGCCCGCCGGCGCGGCGTCCCCAGTGTCATCGACGCGACCGGCCGGCCGCTGCTCGCCGCCGCCGAAGCCGGCGCCGACGTCCTCAAGCCGAATCGTCGCGAGCTCGCCGACACCGTCGGCACCGACGATCCGGTCGTCGGCGCGCGCGCCCTGCTCACCGCCGGAGCCGGGCTGGTCCTGGTCTCGCTGGGCGCCGAGGGGATGCTCGCGGTGACCGCGACGGACGTCTTCTCCGCGCGACTGCCGCAGCCGCTCAGGGGCAATGCCACCGGGGCCGGGGACGCGGCCGTGGCGGCGGTCGCGACCGCGCTCGCCTCCGGGGTCGCCGACCCGCAGACCCTCGTGCGACGCGCCACCGCCTGGTCGGCCGCCGCCGTCGTCGCCCCGCTCGCGGGCGAGCTCGACCCCGCCTTCCCCGAGTACGAGGCCCGCCTCGTACTCGCCTGACCCCGCGAACGCCGACCGACCGGAGATCCCCATGCCCCTCGTTCCGACTCTCGACCTCCTGCACGGCGCCGTGACGGCGCGCACCGGTGTCGCAGCCTTCAACGTGATCCATCTCGAGACCGCGGAAGCGCTCGTCGCAGCCGCCGAGGAAGCACGGCGCCCGGTCATCCTGCAGATCTCGCAGAACTGCGTGCGGTATCACGGCGCGCTCGAACCCATCGCGCAGGGAGCGCTGGCCCTCGCTTCGGAGTCGTCGGCGCACGTCGCCGTGCACCTCGACCACGCGGAGGACGAGCAGCTGACCCGGCGGGCGATCGACCTGGGCTTCGGTTCCGTCATGTTCGACGGCTCGACGCTGCCGTACGACGCCAATGTGGAGGCCACCGTCCGCGTGGTGGAGTACGCGCACGCCAACGATGTCTCCGTCGAGGCGGAGCTCGGCGAGATCGGCGGCAAGGACGGCGCCCACGCTCCCGGTGTGCGCACCGACCCGGACGAGGCGCGCCGATTCGTCGCGGAGACCGGCGTCGACGCGCTGGCGGTCGCCGTCGGCAGCTCGCACGCCATGACCGAGCGCACGGCCCGGCTCGACCTCGGACTGATCGCGTCGCTGCGACACGCCGTACCGGTTCCGCTCGTCCTGCACGGCTCCTCGGGCGTCGCGGATGAGACGATCGAGGCGGCGATCCGCTCCGGCATCACCAAGGTCAACGTCTCCACCCACCTCAACCGGTTCTTCACGAACGCGATCCGCGCCTACCTCGACGCGAATCCGGACGTGGTCGACTCGCGCCGTTACCTGCGTGAGGGACGCGCCGCCGTTGCGGCGGAGGCGGCACGGCTGCTGACCTTGTTCGACGTCGCGACGCGCACGCCGGACGAAACGGAGACGGCACACCCATGAACAGAGCGGAACGCCTCAACGCGGTCCTCGATCTCCTCGCGGAGACGGGTCAGATCGAGGTCGACGACATCGTCGCGAAGCTCGACGTGTCCGCGGCGACCGCGCGGCGCGACCTGGACGCTCTCGCGTCGCAGCAGCTGCTGACGCGCACCAGGGGCGGCGCCGTGGGGCAATCGGTGGCCTACGACCTGCCGATCCGCTACAAGCGCGAGCAGCACGCGCCGGAGAAGCTGCGGATCGCCCAGGCTGCGAGCGCTCTCGTGCCACGGGGGTCGGTCGTCGGCCTGTGCGGCGGCACGACCAGCACCGCGGTGGCGAGCGTGCTGGGCTCACGACCCGACCTCATGGAGCCCTCGCCGCATCCCAATCTCACCGTCGTCACCAACGCGATCAACATCGCGGCGCAGCTCGTGATGCGCCCGCAGATCAAGACGGTGGTGACCGGCGGCGTCGTGCACGCGCGTTCGTACGAACTCGTCGGCCCTTACAGCGATGTCGTGCTGGAGAAGATCACGATGGACATCGCCTTCATCGGCGTCAACGGCATCGACCCCGTCGTCGGGGCGACCGTGCACGACGAAGGCGAGGCGAGCGTGAACTCGCTGATGGCGCGCAGGGCCACGCGCGCCGTCGTCGTCGCGGACTCGAGCAAGATCGGCCGGAAGGCCTTCGCGACGCTGGGCGGCCCGACGATCCTGACCACGTTGATCACCGACGACGGCATCACGGCGGACCAGCGCGCGGCCTTCGCCGAACAGGGTGTCGAGGTCATCGTCGCGTAGGTTGGAGAGGATGACCGTGCATGTGATCCATTCCGCCCGTCTCGTCAGCGATGGCCGCATCGTGCATAACGCCTGGGTGCTGTTCGACGGCGACCGGGTCGGCGCGGTGGGAACGGGTGACGACTGGATGGCCGCCGTCGCCGGCGCACCGGAGGCCGTCGTGACGGATGCCGACGGCGGATGGCTCACTCCCGGCTTCATCGACATCCACGGTCATGGCGGGGGCGGCGCCGCCTTCGACGACGGAGCCGACGCGATCCGCACCGCGCTCGCCGTCCACCGACGGCACGGCACGACGCGGTCCGTCCTGTCGCTCGTCACCGCGACGCTGCCCGAGCTCGCCGAACGCGTCGGCGTCGTCGCCGCTCTCGCCGCGGAGGACCCGCGGGTGCTCGGCTCGCATCTCGAAGGCCCGTTCCTCGACGTCGCCCACAAGGGCGCGCACGATCCGGCTCTGCTCCGGTCCGCGACGGCGGCGGACATCGAACTGCTGCTCGACTCGGCCAGGGGCACGCTCCGTCAGGTCACCATCGCCCCGGAGCTGCCCGGTGGCATGGAGGCTGTCCGCGCGTTCGCCGACGCAGGCGTGGCGGTCGCGATCGGCCACACCGGCGCCGACTACGAGCAGACACGCGCGGCCTTCGACGCCGGGGCGACGATCCTGACTCATGCCTTCAACGGCATGGACGGAATCCACCACCGTGCGCCCGGCCCGGTCGCGGCCGCGACGCACACGCCCGGCGTGACCGTCGAGGTCATCAACGACGGCATCCACGTGCACCCGGAGGTGGTGCGGATGGCGTTCGCTTCGGCTCCCGGCCGGGTCGCGCTGATCACGGACGCCATGGCGGCGGCCGGGGAGTCGGACGGCGACTACCTTCTGGGCGCCCTGCGCGTCCAGGTGCGCGGCGGAGTCGCCCGGCTCGCCGACGGCGGCTCGATCGCGGGCTCCACGCTCACGCAGGACGACGCGCTGCGCCGGGCCGTGCAGGAGGTCGGTGTGACGATCGAGGAGGCCGTGCTGGCCCTCACCGAGACACCCGCCGCCGCCGTCGGGCGGGCCGCGGATCTCGGTCGCCTCGCTCCCGGCTACGCGGCCGATGCCGTCCTGCTGGACGACGACCTCCACGTGCTGCAGGTGTGGTCGGGAGGCTCACCCGTCCCGCGCTGAGCGGTCGACGCTCCCCCGCTGAGCGCGCCGACCGGCCACCTCGGAGCTACTCACGATCTCGATCAACGGCGCGTACAACGCCATGACGTCGAGTGCGCGCCGATGATCCGCGTCGGTGATCCCCGCGCAGCCATCGGCGACCACGAGAACCCGCAGACCCGCGTCCGCCGCCGCGACCGCCGTCGACAGCACGCAGCAGTCGGTCGAGACGCCGGTCAGGACGAGTTCGTCGGCGTCGCCGATCGCCTCCTGCAGCGCCGGCCCCCACTTGCCGAAGGTCGGGAGCGTCACGACCGGATGTCCGGTGTCGCGGAACGCGAGCACCTGGTCGTAGAGGGGGTCGTCCGCGGGCACGAGGGCGAACGGCCACTGCTCGTAGTACCGCTCCCACGCACCCTCGGGTCGCTCGGGGGCGACGAACCGGGTGAACACCGCTCGAGACCCGAAGGCCGGGAGCAGTCCGGCGATCACGGCCTCCGCTTCACTGAACCGGGGCGTGAACCAGGGGCTCGCCGGGTCGCCGAAGACCTGCTGCATGTCGACGACGACGAGCGCCTGCCCGGTCAACGCTCCTCCTGGCGGCGGATCGTCGCCCGGCCGAACACCACGATCCCGAGGAACCCGATCACCAAGGAGACGAGCACCCCGAGGTTCGCATACGCCCAGTCCCCCGTCGTCCCGCCGAGACCGAGCGGACCGAGCAGGTAGCCCTGCCAGCTCAGCCATGCGGCCGCGCCGTTCGTGACCAGGCCCCAGCCGACCGCCGTCCCCACCGCGATCAGCGCGATCGGGAGCCAGCGCACCGATCCGTATCGGCCGCGGCGATCGTAGAGCTCGGCCTCGGCGTAGTCGCGCCTGCGCAGCGCGACATCGGCGACGAAGACGCCGCACCACGCGGCGATCGGCACTCCCAGGGTGATGAGGAAGCCCTGGAACGGACCGAGGAAGTCGCTCGCGAAGAACACCACGTAGATCGCGCCCGCCGTCATGATCACGCCGTCGATCCCGGCCGCCACGAACCGCGGCACCCGCACGCCGACGCTGAGGAGCGCGAGCCCGGAGGAGTAGATGTCGAGCACGGCCCCGCCGACCAGGCCGAGCACCGCCACGATCACGAACGGCACCAGGAACCACGTCGGCAGCAGCGAGGCCAGGGCACCGATCGGGTCGGCCGCGATCGCCTTCGAGAGCGACTCGGACGACCCGGCGAGCAGGATCCCGAAGATCAGCAGGAGCACGGGCGCGAGCGACGACCCGAACGTGGTCCAGCCGACGACGCCGCCGCTGCGCGTGGAGCGCGGCAGGTACCGGGAGTAGTCCGCGGCGGCGTTCACCCAGCCGAGCCCGAAGCCGGTCAGCATGAACACGAAGCCGCCGACCACGTGCGGCGCATCGCCGGCCGGCGGCGCGCCCACGGCGCCGAGGTCGATGTGACCGAGGACCAAGGCGATGTAGAACACGGTGAGCACCCCGGTGACGATGGTGATCACGACCTGCATGCGCATGATGAGGTGGAAGCCGATCACACCGCCGGCCACGACCAGCGCCACGACGACGATCAGCGCGACGACCTTCGTCGCCGTGCCGCCCTCCCAGCCCAGCCGGGTGAACACCGTCGCGGTCGCGAGCACGGCGAGCGCCGCGAGAACGGTCTCCCAGCCCACGGTGAGGAGCCACGACAGTGCGGAAGGGACGCGATTGCCCTCCACCCCGAACACCGCCCGGCTCAGGACCATCGTGGGCGCCGAGCCGCGCTTGCCCGCGAGGGCGATCACACCGCAGAGCAGGAACGAGGCGACGATGCCGACGACGCCCACGAGCGTGGCCTGCCAGAACGAGATCCCGAAACCGAGCAGGAACGACCCGTAGCTGAGCCCGAACACCGAGACGTTCGCGCCGAACCACGGCCAGAACAGGTCGCGCGCCCGCCCGCGGCGCTCGCTCTCGTGGATGGTGTTGAGCCCGTTGAGCTCCACACCGAACGCCGTCGCCGCACCGCCGACGCGGTCGGGCCGGTCTTCACCGCTCGTCATGAACCGATCCAAGTGCACCGGCCACGTGGCGTCAACCGAGTGCCCCAGCGCGGCCCGCTACCCTGGACGGATGGATTCCACCGGCCCTTCCAGCTCCACCGGACCTTCCAGCGCCACCGGCCCTTCCAGCGCCACCGGCACTGCGAACCATTGGGTGCTGACCTTCAGCTGCGCGGATCAGCCCGGGATCGTGCACGCCGTGTCGGGCGCGATCGTGGCCGCGCGGGGCAACATCACCGAGAGCCAGCAGTTCGCGAGCACCGACACCGGCCGGTTCTTCATGCGGCTGCAGGTCGAGTCCGAGGCCGACCGTGCCGAGTTCGAGCGCGCCCTCGCCCCCGTGGTCGAGCGATTCGGGATGACGCACAACGTCGACAACGTCGGCCGGCCGCTGCGCACCCTCGTCCTGGCCTCCACCGCCGCGCACTGCCTCAACGACCTGCTGTTCCGGCAGCGCGCCGGCCAGCTGCCCGTCGAGATCCCGCTCGTGCTCTCGAACCACGGCACCCTGCGCGACCTGGCCGGGTTCTACGGGGTGCCGTTCGAGTCGCGGCCCGTCACCGATCCCGCGTCGAAGGCCGCCTTCGAGGCGCGCATCCTGGAGGCCGTCGAGGAGCACGACATCGAACTGGTCGTGCTCGCCCGCTACATGCAGATCCTCTCCCCCGAGCTGTGCGAGAAGCTCGCCGGGCGGGCGATCAACATCCACCACTCGTTCCTGCCCGGTTTCAAGGGCGCCAACCCGTACCGGCAGGCGCATGCCCGCGGTGTGAAGCTGATCGGGGCGACCGCGCACTTCGTCACGAGCGACCTCGACGAGGGGCCGATCATCGAGCAGAACGTGGTGCGGGTCGATCACTCGCGCAGTGTGTCCGAGCTGGTCGCGATCGGCCAGGACGAGGAGAGCCGAACGCTCACCCAGGCGGTCAAATGGTTCGCGGAGGACCGCGTGCTTCTCGACGGAGCGCGCACGATCATCTTCCGCTGAGACCGCGCGGCTACACTGGTCCGGTGACCCCCACGCACGACCCGAGCACCCCCAATGCAGAGCGCCCCGTCGCCCTGCGGGCCAACGACATCCTGCGCTTCCTGCTGGAGATCTTCGCGATCGTCTCGCTCGGCATCTGGGGCTTCGTCGCCTGGCCGCTGCCGTGGAACATCGTGGTCGGCATCGCCGCTCCCGCGCTCGCCATCCTGCTCTGGGCGCTGTTCCGGTCGCCGAAGGCCGTTCTGCACGTCGACGCGTTCGTCAAGGCGGTCGTCGAGCTCGTCGTCATGGGGTCTGCGGCGTTCGCCTGGTGGAGTCTGGGGCAGCCGATCGTCGCGCTGGTGTTCGCCGTGGTGGCCACGGTGAGCGGCGTCATCAACGGACGGCGCGAGTTCGCATGAGCGGCGTCGTCGTCCATGACGCCCGCAAAGTGGATGCGAGCGGACTGGTCGACGAGTTCTGGATGGCGGTCGACGGCGACCGCATCCAGGCGACCGGGTCCGGAACCGGGTGGCACGAAGCCGCACGCGCGCCCGGCGTGGAGGTCATCGACGCGGGCGGCCACTGGCTGACGCCCGGTTTCATCGACCTGCACTGCCACGGCGGCGGCGGGCACCCCTACGACGACGGCCCCGAGGAGATGCTCGCGGCGCTCGCCACGCACCGCGCACACGGCACGACGCGCGCACTCGTCTCGCACGTCGCCAATCCGCTCGCCTCGCTCCGAGAGAGCCTCGGCGTGGTCGCCGACCTCGCCGCCGTCGACCCGATGGTGCTCGGCTCGCACCTGGAGGGTCCTTTCCTCGCCCGCGAGCGCCGGGGAGCGCACGACGACGCCTTCTTGCGCGAGCCCGGGCCCGAGATGGTGGAGGAGCTGATCGGGGCGGCGCGCGGCACGCTGCGCACGGCCACGATCGCGCCGGAGCTGCCGAACGCCCTGGAGGCCATCGGCGTCTTCATCGAGGCCGGCGTGGTGGTCGGCGTCGGGCACACGGCAGCCGACTACGAGCAGACCCGCCGGGCTTTCGAGGTCGGCGCGCGCCTCCTGGTGCACGCGTTCAACGCGATGAACGGCATCCACCACCGCGCTCCCGGGCCGGTGATGGCCGCCATCGAGAACCCGGAGGTCACGCTCGAGCTCATCCTCGACGGCCTGCACGTGCACCCGTCGGTGGCGGGGCTGCTGTTCCGGGAGGCTCCGAGCCGGGTCGCGCTGGTCACCGACGCGATGGCCGCGGCGGGCGCCTCGGACGGCGACTACCGGCTGGGCGGCCTGAACGTCAGCGTGCGCGACGGGCTCGCGGTGCTCTCCGGCACCACGACGATCGCCGGCTCGACCCTCACGCAGGACGTGGCCCTCCGCAACGCGATCAGCCTCGTCGGCATCGACCCCGTGACCGCCGTCACCGCGCTCACGCACACCCCGGCGCAGGCGCTCGGCGAAGGCCACCGTTTCGGCCGGCTCGGCACCGGCTTCGCCGCGGACGCGGTGCTGCTCGACCACGAGTGGCGCGTGCAGCGCGTGCTGGCCGACGGCCACCTGCTCTAGCGGCGCCGCCCGGTCGCGCGGGCAACGGAGGTTTCCCACCTTCCGAAGCCCGCCATCTCCTCCGTTGGTTGCCGTTCCCGGGCGTGTCGCACGGGATCTCCTCCGTTCGCCGCCGGGGTCGGTAACGGAGGATTTCCAGGCCGGTGCGCGGTCGAAAAGCAGCGTGCGGAGGAGATCGGCGGCCGGGCTGGCCGGATCTCCTCCGTTCGCCGCGGGGCCTGGTGCGGCCCAGCCCGGCTAGAGCTGCTGCCAGGCCGGTTTGTGGTCGTAGGCGTACCGGTAGTAGTCGATGTTGCGCAGCCGGGAGGCGGCGGCTTCGTCGACGAGGACGGTGACGTGCGGGTGCAGCTGGATGGCCGAGCCGGGGTTGGAGGCCGACACCGGCCCTTCCACGGCACCGGCGAGCGCCTCCGCCTTGCCCTCGCCGAACGCGAGCAGCAGCAGGTGCCGCGCCCGGAGGATGGTGGAGAGGCCTTGGGTGATGCAGTGCATGGGCACGTCGTCTTCGCTGTCGAAGAACCGGGCGTTGTCGCGCCGGGTCTGCTCGGTGAGGGTCTTGACCCGGGTCACCGACGCGAACGAGGAGCCGGGCTCGTTGAAGCCGATGTGGCCGTCGGTGCCGATGCCGAGGATCTGCACGTCGACACCGCCGGACTCGGCGATCGCCTTCTCGTAGTCGGTGCCGGCGTGCTCGATCGTCTCGCGGGCGCCGTTCGGGGTGTGGATGAGCGACGGGGTGAGCCCGAGCGGCTCCACGACCTCCCGGGTGATGACCGCGCGGTAGGACTCCGGGTGCCCCGCGGGCAGGCCGACGTACTCGTCGAGCGCGTAACCGCGGACGTGCGAGACGTCGAGGCCGGATTCGCCGATCCGCCGGGCCAGCGCCCGGTAGACGGGCAGCGGGGTGGACCCGGTCGCCAACCCGAGCACTGCGTCGGGTTTGGCGGCGATCAGCCGGTGGATCGACTCGGCAGCGAGTTCCCCCGCCGCCTCCTTGTCCGCCACGACGACGACTTCAGCCATCACATCCTCCTACGAGCGCCGCACCGAGCGCTGCCACTGGGGTTCCTTCGGGGACGAGGCGCACACGCCGGGACAGCGCGAGCGACGCGAGGAACGGGGACGTCCGCGCCCAGCCGTCGAGCACCTCGTGGACATCGCTGAGCAGCCGGTCCCCGAGATGCCGGAGGCCGCCGCCGATCACCACGGTGTCGACGTCCACCGTCAGCACGAGGACCCGCACCGCTGCGGCGATGCCCTGAGCCAGCCTAGCGGCGATCGCGCGGGCGTCCGGGTCTCCGTCGGCCGCTGCGGCGAACAGTGCGCGCGCGGGCAGCGGGTCGTCGGTGCGCCATTGCCGGGCGATGCCCGAGCCGCTCGCCATGGTCTCCAGGCACCCGCGCTGCCCGCACCGGCAGAGCGCACCGGCGGGGTCGACGGGAAGGTGGCCGATCTCGCCGGCGACGCCGGTCGCGCCGCGCCAGAGCCGGCCGTCGACGACGATGCCGGCGGCCATCCCCGTGCCGAGGTTGAGGTAGGCCATCGACCCGGCCAGCCCCAGCACGTGGAACGCTCCGAGCGCTGCCGCCTTCACGTCGTTCTCCACCCGCACGCCGACGCCCAGCCTCCCGGCCAGCTCGCCGCCCAGCGCGAGGCTCTCCACGCCGAGGTTGACGGCGTGCGCGACCTGTCCCGAGTCGTTGTCGACCATCCCCGGGATGCCGATGCCGATCGACGAGAAGCCGCCGGCCGCCAGCCCGGTGAGCTCGCCGATGCGGGCGACGGCGGTGACAGCGGTCTCGACGACGGCCACGTGCCCGAAGCCCGTCGCGAGACGCACCCGTTGGGCGAGCGCTCCGCGGTCGTCGACGGCCACGGCGTCGGTCTTGGTGCCGCCGATGTCGATGCCGAGCCTCACGGAGACTCCCCCGCATCCGCATCTGCACCAAGATCACGGTCGAGGAGTTCGATGAGCGCTCGCCCGATGAGGCGTGAGGCCCCGAAGGTCGCGATGTCCGCGTAGGCGCGGTCGTCGCTGGGCCAGCCCATGTCGACGACGAGCGCGCTGTCGCGCTCCGACCGCAGGCGGTCGATCGCCGCGCGCGCGAAGGCGTGGCGATGGTTGTCCTTGCCCACGACCAGCACGGGCGCGGAGGCCGCGAGCACCAGGTCGGGGTGGTCGCCTTCGGTGAACACCACCAGCGGGCCGGCGGCGAACCGGGAGTCCGTCCCCTCACCGGCGCCCTCGTGCGTCGAACCCGCCGCCACCTCGGCGAACGGCCCCCAGGGCGCCTGGCCGATGGCGATGTTGGCGACCGTGTCGACGCGCACGATCGAGTAGTGGCCGTGATGTTCTCTCAACCACGCCCACGCGTACCCGGAGATGTCGAAGGCATCGAGCGCGCGGCGCACATCCTCGTCGTCGATGTCGCCCGCGAGTCCCCGGGGGCCTGCCGGCCGCGGCTCTGCCGCGTATGCAGCGGCGTCGACGCGCACGCCCTCAGCCAGCGCGAGGACCCGGCCTGCGGCTTCCTCGACGCGCTCCGCCGTGAGCCGGCCGCCGACGATCGCCGCGGCGATCGCGTCCTCGATCTCGGTGAGCTGCGCGTCGGTGTTCTCCGTTCCGATGCACAGCAGATCGCAGCCGGCGGCGAGCGCGAGCACGGCGGCCTCGGGGATGCCGCGCTCGCCGCTCGCTCCGTGCATGTCGAGCGCGTCGGTGACGACGACGCCCGTGAAGCCGAGCTCGCCGCGCAGCATGCCCTCGACGACCGCAGGGCTGAAGGTGGCCGGGAGGTCGGGGTCGATGCGCGGCAGCAGGATGTGCGAGGTCATGACGGTCCGCGCCCCGGCCTCCACCACGGCACGGAACGGAAGCAGTTCGCGCTCGCGCAGCTGATCGGCCGTGAGGTCGACCTCGGGCAGCTCCAGGTGGGAGTCCTGAGCCGTGTCGCCGTGTCCCGGGAAGTGCTTGGCGCAGACGGCGACGCCGGCCGATTGCAGTCCTCGCGTCCACGCGGCGCCCTGAGCGGCCACCGTCTCGGGCGAGGAGCCGAAGCTGCGCACGCCGATGACGGGGTTGTCCGCGTTCGAGTTGATGTCGACGTCGGGGGCGAGGTCGAGGTTCACGCCGACGGCGTTGAGCTCCTCGCCGACGCGCCGGGCGACCGCCTCGGTGTACGACTCGTCGCCGAGACGGCCGAGAACGGCGTTGCCGGGGAAGGGCGAGCCGCTGTCGTAGTAGAGCCGGGTGACATCCCCGCCCTCTTCGTCGATCGCGACGATCGCGTTCGGGTTGGCGGCGTAGACGGCGTCCGTGAGGGCGCGCAGCTGCGCGGCCGACTCCACGTTCTGCCCGAACAGGCACACCCCGCCCAGACCGTCGCGCAGCCTCGCCTCCAGCCAGGCGGGCAGCGTCGTGCCCACGAAGCCGGGAAGGAGGGTCGCCGCGATGCGGCGGCGGAGCGCGGTGTCGGTCGGGGTGGGCGTTGCGATCGCGTCGGAGCGGGTGACCGACATCCCGCTCACCCCTTGACCGCCCCGCTGACCAGGCCGCTGGTCATCCGCCCCTGCACGATGAGGAAGAAGATGATGACAGGCACGGCGACGAGAGTGGATGCCGCCATCACCTGGCCCCAGTCCGTCGCGCGCGACGCCGACTGCTGGATGAAGCCGCGCAACCAGAGCGGCAGGGTCTGGCTGCTGTTCTCCTGCAGGATGACCAGCGCGACCGTGAACTCGTTCCACGCCTGGAGGAAGGCGTAGACGCCCGAAGCGACCAGGCCCGGGGCGAGCAGGGGGAAGGTGATGCGCAGGAACGCCTGCGTGCGACTGAGCCCGTCGACCATCGCGGCCTCTTCGAGGTCGGCGGGGATGCCCGCGACGAAGCCGCGCAGCATCCAGATGGTGAACGGCACGACCGCCGCGATGTAGATGATGCTGACTCCGACGACCGTGTTGAGGAGGCCGAGGGACCCCATCAGCTTGTACTGGGCGATGAACAGCCCCTCGGCGGGGAGCATCTGGATGAGGAGGACCGCGAGCACGAACGACGTGCGGCCGCGGAACCTGAACCGGCTGATCGCGAGCGCCGCCAGGAAGGCGAACCCGAGGCAGAACACGACGGTGACGAGAGCGACCACCAGGCTCATCCCGAGCGCGGGGAAGAACGTCCCGCCCTGGATGACGGCGGTGAAGTTGTCGAACGAGCCGCCGAACGGCAGCCAGGTGGGTGTCGAGCTCTGCAGCACCACGTTCGGCAGCAGCGACGAGTTGAGCATCCAGTACACCGGGAAGACCCAGATCAGCCCGAGCACGACGGCGAGGACGCCGAGGAGGATGCGGCCGGGACGGACCCGCTGCTTGAGCTTGCGGTCGGCGGCGACGGTGGTCGCCGAGGTGACGGTGGTCACGACTGGTCCTCCTTGAGCAGGTGGCGGACGTAGAACCAGCTGAGGGCGACGGTCAGAACGAGCACGAACACCGAGACGGCGCTCGCCATCGCGAAGTCGCTGGAGCCGACGCCGAGCTGATAGATGTAGGTTCCGAGCAGGTTGGTCTCGCTGGCGATGGAGCCCTTGTCCTGCAGCAGCTTGATCTGGGTGAAGACCCGCAGGTCCCAGATGATCTGGAGCAGCAGCACGATGCCGAGCACCGGACGGATCATCGGCAGGATGATGTAGCGCAGCCGCTGGAGGCCCTTCGCCCCGTCCATCTGGGCGGCCTCCAGCACCTCGGACGACACCTGGGTGAGTCCGGCGTAGACGGAGAACGCGACGAACGGCACGCTCATCCAGGTCACGATGACACCGGCCACGAAGAAGAACGAGAGCGGGTTCTGCAGCCAGTTGTGGTTCTGGAAGTCCAGCCCCCACGACGTCAGCACGCTGTTGATGACGCCGCGGCGCCAATCGAACAACCAGTTCCAGACGGTCATGGCGGCGACGACGGGCATGGCCCAGGCGAGCAGCAGCGTGATCTGCAGGAAGATGCGGGGGAACCGCGAGATGCCGGTCATCAGCAGGGCGAGACCGACCCCAATCACGACCGTGACGGCGGCGGTGACCAGGCAGAAGACGATCGAGCGCCCGACCACGACCCACATATAGGGATCGGAGAACAGGGTGACGTAGTTGTCGAACCAGACGAACGGCGCGGGCCGGCCGAACTGCTGGGCGAGCCCGAAGTGCTGCATCGACGTGATGAGCTGCCAGACGATCGGGTAGCCGAGCGCGAGCAGCAGGATGAGGATGGCCGGCAGCAGCAGGGCGTACGGCGTGATGCGGCCCTTGCGCTTGCGGGGAGCGATCGGTCGGGGTGCGCTCGCGGTGGACGAGGCGGTCACGGTTTCGCTGGTGGTGGTCACGGCGGTCCTCCTTCCGGGGTGTAGGGAAAGCCGGGTTCTGGGAAGAGTCTGCGGGCAGGAGCGAGGGCGCGGAAGGGTGGTGCTGCTTCCGCGCCCTCGCCCCGCTCGGTACTGCTAGGTGGAGCCGATCAGCCGTTCTTCACGTTGAGAAGAGCGTCGATCTTCGTGTCGTACTGCTGGGCGAGACCCTTCAGGTCGGACGAGTCGCGGATCTTGGAGAAGAACTCCTCCATCACGTTCGCCGCCTCGACGGACGCCCAGCCCGGAGCGGCCGGGGTCAGCTTCGAGTTGGAGGCCGACTCGATGAGCGCCTTCGCGAACTGGTCGTCGCCGAGCGAGGACACGTAGTCGGAGTTCGCCGGGCCGAGCCCGTTCTTGCCCAGCAGCTCCTGGTACTCCTTGCTGAAGATGATCTTCAGCAGCGTCTTGGCCAGACCCGGGTTCTTGGACTTGGCCGAGATGCCGATGTTGGAGCCGCCGGCGAAGACCGGCGCCGGCTTGCCGTCGTTGCCCGGCAGCACGTACGTGCCGAAGGTGTTGTCGTTCCAGGTGCGGACCGCCTTGCCGTCCTTGGTGGACAGGTCGCCGATCGACCAGTGCGCCCAGCCCGGAGCCATGATGGTGGCGGCGGCGAGCGAGGTGTCACCCGTCTTGTTGCCGTTGGCGTCCACCGTCTGGTCGGTGTCGTTCAGGTAGATGTACTGGTTCGAGTCCTTGGCATCGTTCGGGGCCTTGGACGCGTTCTTGTAGATGTCCTGCAGCTGCTGGAGGCCCTTCTGCGACTCCGGCGAGTCGAGGGTGGCGACCCACTTGGAGCCCTCCTTCTTGGCGATGTCGCCGCCGTTCGCGAAGATCCAGGAGATGCCGTCGCGCCAGTCCTGACCGCCGAGGAAGAAGCCGGAGAAGTTCGGGATCCCCTTCGGGTTCTTGGCCGTGATGTCGGCGACGGTGCTGTTGAACTGGTCGAGTGTGGTCGGCACCGTTGCACCGGCCGCGCTGTAGACGTCCTTGCGGTAGAACATGTAGCGCGAGCCGAAGTAGTACGGCAGCGTGTAGTTCTTGCCGTCGACCTTCCCGGCGTCGACGAACGACTGCAGCAGCTTGTCGCCGCCGAGGTCCTTGTACATGTCCGAGATGTCGAGGAACGCGCCCACGTTCGTGAAGGTCGGGGACTGCGTGTTGCCCATCTCCGTCACGTCGGGGGTGTTGTTCGCGTCGGGCAGCGAGGTCGTCAGCTTCGTGACGATGTCTCCCCAGTCCTGCTGCTCGATCTTGAGCGTCGCGCCGGTCTCCTTGTTGAACTCCGTCTTCAGGTAGGTCCGCAGCGCGTCAGGAGTGTCGGAGCCGACGAGCCACAGCGTGATCGTCTTGCCCTTCCCGTCCGTGCTCGGAGCCTGGCCTCCACCTGAGGCGCATCCGGCGAGCACGAGAGCGGAAGCCGTAGCCACAGCGGCGAGGCCGACGAGCTTTCTCTTCATTGCTGTTCCCTTCATTGTGTTCGGGCTTTCTTGGGTGGGTCAGTGTGGGCGGTTGCGTCACACCGTCGGTGCAGGGGTCGTGGATCGCGGTGCTGTGCTACGAGACCCCGAGTTGTCCGGACAGGACGAGTACGGCCGCGCCGCGCAGGACGATGTCCTGCCCCTGCGTGGTCATCCGGACCGCGAGATCGGCGTGGTTCTCCGCCATCGTGCGGTTCCGGAGCGTGTGGATGGTCGCCTCGGCGAGAGGGCCATCGAGGAGGTCCGTCGGCCCGCTCAGCACGAGTTCCGACAGGTTCAGGGCGCCGACGACGGGGGCCAGTGCGATCCCCAGGCGGCTGCCGGCCTCGCGGAGGACGGGCGTCGTGTCGTCGCCGGCTTCCTCGGCCGCGTGGATGCCGCGGCGCAGCTGGGGCACGCTGAGCCAGTGCTCGAGCACCTGGTCGCGGTTGTAGGTGGCGTCGAGGCCGAGATCCGTGCCGACCATCACCTGGCCGATCTCGCCCGCCGCGAAGTGGCTCCCGTAGACGAGGGCTCCGGCGATGATCAGGCCGGCGCCGATGCCGTGGCCGACCCGGATGAGCATCATGTCGCCGGTGGCGCCGCCATAGCTGTGCTCGGCGAGCGCTGCGGCGTTCGCGTCGTTGGCGACCACGACCGGCAGTCCGGTGAGGCGGTGGAGGTCCTGTTGCAACGGCACGCCCGTCCAGCCGAGGTTCGGCGCGGTGAGGATGGTGCCGGTGAGGTCGACGACGCCGGGCGAGCCGACTCCGATGCCGAGGATGGGGGCCGTCGCGCTGTCGACGAGGTGGCGGACCAGCTCGACGACCTTCGCGAGCGCGTCGTCCCCGGTCGCCGCGCGGCCGGCTCCGTCCTCCAGCGGGACCTCGGCGGAGTGCAGCAGCTCGCCGTCGAGGTCCATCACGGCGCCGCGGAACCGGTCGTGGTCGCTCAGGTCGACGCCGATGATCTGGTGCGCCGTGCGGTTGATGTCCAGCAGCACGGCGGGCTTGCCCGGGCGGGCAGCCTCCCGCTGGCCGAGCTCGATCACGAGGCCTTCGCTCAGGAGTTCCGCGACCAGGTCGGATACGGTGACCCGGGTGAGGCCGGTCTCGCGGGCGATGTCGGCGCGGCTCAGCCGCCCGGAACGGTAGAGCGTCTGCAGGACGAGCGACCGGTTGTGGCTGCGCGCGTGTTCCGGGAGGACCTTGGCGCGCGGCCGGAGCGCCCGGCCGGGACCGAGCCCGCCGTTGCCTCCCCGCACATCCATCGTGGTCATGTTTGTTAGTAAAGCTTACGAACAAATGAAACGCAAGCGGCGAAACGAACTCGTTACACAGGGACGCGACCAACGGCTCGCCGGCCGGGGGTTTCCGATTCGGGCCGGGACGGACGACACCCCAGAGCATGACTGCTTCGCCCTCCCCTGCCACCCGCACTCCGTTCGCCCTCACCGGCTCACGCGCACTCGTGACCGCGGCCAGCCGCGGCCTCGGTCGCGAGATCGCCCTCGAACTGGCGGGGCAGGGGGCCGATGTCGTGCTCGGCGTCCGCGACCCGGAGGGCTCCGCAGCCCTGGTCGAGGAGCTGAATGCCTTCGGCGTCACAGCACAGGCCATCCACCTGGACGTGCTCGACCTGGACTCCTGCCGAACCGCGATCGATGCGGTGACGGCCCAGCTGGGGCCGATCGACATCCTCGTCAACAACGCGGGAGGCGGCATCAACGCGCCGGCGCTGGAGGTGACGGAGGACGACTTCGATCACGTCTGGCGGCTGAACACCCGCTCGACCTTCTTCCTGTCGCAGCACCTCGCGAAGAGCATGCGGGCGAGCGGCGGCGGTGCCATCGTGAACATCGCCTCCCAGGCCGGCCTCGTCGCCCTCCCGCTCGAGTCGTCATATTGCACGGCCAAGGCCGCGGTCGTCCACCTCACCCGGTGCCTGGCCGTCGAGTGGGGCGGCTACGGCATCCGCGTGAACGCGGTCGCGCCGACGTTCATCGCGACGGACGGGACGTCCGAAGCGCTCTCCGACGCCGCGTTCCGCGCCGACACGATCGAGCGCATCGCGGCGCTCCACCGCATCGGCGTGCCAGCCGAGGTGTCGGGCGCGGTCGCCTTCCTGGCGTCGCCCGCGGCCTCACTCATCACCGGCCAGACCCTGGCGATCGACGGCGGCTGGACGGCGCGCTGAGCCGAGTCCTGCCACGGGTCTCGCGATTCGTCGCGAACGTCGGAAGACCGCGGCGCGGACGCCGCCATCGGGCGCGCTGAGCACCGAGGCCTTCAGGCCGAGCGAGCCGAAACCCTGGGCGACGGTGACAGAACGCGCGGAGCTCGGCCCCGCGAGCCGGTCGAGGTCTCCGCCTGCGCCACCTTCTCGAGCGCGAACTCCATCGCGAGCTGTGCTGCGACGAGGGCTGCGGCGGCGGCGGCCCCACCGACCTGCGCCGACGGATCGGTCACGTTGCCGGCAGCCCAGACACCCGGAACCCCGGTTCGCCCCTGCGCGTCGGCCGGCAGGTATTCGCCGATGCCCGCTGGGTGCTCGACGGGCGCGAGGCCGAGACCGTCGAGGAACGGGGCGACGATGCGCGAGCGCGGAGCGATGACCACGGTCTCGACCTCGTGCACGTCGCCGTCGGCGAGGCGGATGCCCGCTACGCGTCGGTCTCGCAGCTCCACGGCGGCGACCGGACCCTCGACGACGCGGATGCCGTGCGCGGCGACCTCCTCGGCTACACCCGGCTGATCGTTCACGAACACCGTGACGTCCGGGCTCCACTGATGGAACAGCAGGGCCTGGTGCGTCGCCCGGGCGTTCAGCGCGAGCACGGCGATCGCAGTGTCGCGCACCTCCCAGCCGTGGCAGAACGGGCAGTGCACGACCTCGGCGCCCCAGCGCTCGCGGAGGCCCGGGATGTCAGGCAGGTCGTCGACGAGTCCGGTGGCCACGACGATCCGGCGCGCAGTGAAGCACCGATGCCCGTCCACGGTCACCACGAAGCCGGTGCCGGTGCCGTCACCGGTGCTGCCCGGGCGGGCGTCGGTCACGGTACCGGAGCAGATTCTGCCGCCGTAGCCGCGGACCTCCTCGCGGCCGTGTGCGAGCAGTTCGCCGGGAGGCGTGCCGTCACGGCCGAACAGTCCGTGCACCTCCCCCGCCGGCGCGTTCCGCGGGGCACCCGCGTCCACCACCAGCACGGAGACGCGGGCACGAGCCAGCATGAGTCCGGCGCTGAGCCCGGCCGCGCCGCCGCCGATCACGATCACATCGAAGTCGTCCATGACTCCAGACTCGGTGCCTGCCAATGGTCTTGGCAACTTTCTTTGCCGGAATGGCAAAATGGAGGCCATGACGAACGACCCCGACTCGGGCCGCAGCCTCGGCGCCGTCGGCGATCGCCTCCGCGCCCTGCGGACCCGGCGCGATCTGACGCTCGCCGACCTCTCCGCCGAGACCGGCATCTCGGTCAGCACGCTCTCCCGGCTCGAGTCCGGCTCACGCCGACCGACCCTCGAACTGCTGCTGCCCCTCGCTCGCGCCCACGGCGTCACGCTCGACGAACTGGTGGATGCGCCGCAGACCGGCGATCCCCGCGTGCACCTGCGGCCGGTGCAGCACGGCGACCGCACCGTGATCCCGCTCACCCGCCGGCCCGGTGGAATCCACGCGTTCAAAACGGTCATCTCCGGGGGCCGGCCGGCCCCCGGGGTCCCCGACCCGAAGACCCACGAGGGCTACGAGTGGCTCTACGTGCTGAACGGCCGGCTTCGCCTCGTTCTCGGTGAGCACGACATCGAGCTCGGCCCCGGGGAGGCCGCCGAGTTCGACACCCGCGTGCCGCACTGGTTCGAGCGAGCGGGAGAGGACGCCGTGGAGTTCCTCAGCCTGTTCGGCAAGCAGGGCGAACGCGTCCACCTGCGCGCACGGCCGGCGCGCACGGGCGACGCAGACGCAGCGGCCGGTTGAAGACATGTGCCGAGTGTCGACTCCGAACGCATCGGAGCCGACACTCGGCGCGAATGTCTGCGCGGGGCGTTACGCCATGCGCGCCTTGAGGTTCTCGCTGATCGCGTCCAGGAACTCCTCCGTGGTGAGGAACGTCTGCTCCGGGCCGACGAGAAGGGCGAGGTCCTTGGTCATCTTGCCCTCCTCGACCGTCTTCACCACGACGTCCTCGAGGGTGTGGGTGAAGTCGATCAGGTCCTGGTTGCCGTCGAGCTTGCCGCGATGCGCGAGGCCGCGCGTCCAGGCGAAGATCGAGGCGATCGGGTTGGTGGAGGTCGGCTTGCCCTGCTGGTGCTGGCGGTAGTGGCGGGTCACCGTGCCGTGCGCGGCCTCGGCCTCCACGACGCTGCCGTCGGGCGTGGTGAGCACCGAGGTCATCAGGCCGAGCGAGCCGAAACCCTGGGCGACGGTGTCGGACTGCACATCGCCGTCGTAATTCTTGCAGGCCCAGACGTAGCCGCCCTCCCACTTGAGGCTGGAGGCGACCATGTCGTCGATCAGGCGGTGCTCGTAGGTGAGGCCCGCGGCGTCGAACTTCTCCTTGTACTCGGTGTCGAAGACCTCCTGGAAGAGGTCCTTGAACCGGCCGTCGTAGGCCTTGAGGATGGTGTTCTTGGTCGACAGGTAGACCGGGTACTGGCGGTCGAGGCCGTAGTTGAACGACGCGCGGGCGAAATCGCGGATGGACTCGTCCTGGTTGTACATGGCGAGCGCGACGCCGGCGCCCGGGGCCTGGTAGACCTCGAAGCTCTGCGCCTCGCCGCCGTCGTTCGGCTGGAAGCTGATGGTGAGGGTTCCCGGGCCGTCGAAGGTGAAGTCGGTGGCACGGTACTGGTCGCCGAAGGCGTGACGGCCGATGACGATCGGCTTGTTCCAGCCCGGGACCAGACGCGGGATGTTCGAGATGATGATCGGCTCGCGGAACACGACGCCGCCGAGGATGTTGCGGATGGTGCCGTTCGGGCTCTTCCACATCTTCTTGAGGCCGAACTCCTCCACGCGGGCCTCGTCGGGGGTGATGGTGGCGCACTTCACGCCGACGCCGTGCCTCTGGATGGCGTGCGCCGCGTCGATGGTGATCTGGTCGTCGGTCTCGTCGCGCTTCTGGATGCCGAGGTCGTAGTACTCGAGGTTCACATCGAGGTACGGGTGGATGAGCGAGTCCTTGATCGCCTTCCAGATGATCCGCGTCATCTCGTCGCCGTCGAGCTCGACGACCGTTCCATCAACCTTGATCTTGTCCACTGGTTCTCCTGGGGTCTGTGCCGTGTTTCAGCCGGAGACAGCTTACCCGAGTCGGGCAACTATCTTGACATCGAGACACTTCTGCCAGCATTCGGTCAGCGCTGCCGCCGACTATGCGGGTCGCGCCGCGCACGTTACCCTTTCGTTATGGCTGAGTTGAGACTGGAAGAGTTGAGCGCGAAGACCGTCGTGGCGGCGAACGCGCTTTCGCTGAAGCCTGGTCAGGAGCAGTTCATCGCTCCCGTGTCGTACTCGGCCGCGGCCGCTGTGGCCGACCCGACGACCTCCTGGCAGCGCGTCGTCCTCGACGGCGACGACGTCGTGGGTTTCATCATGGGCGACTTCAACCCGCACGCGGAGCACGACGAGTTCAAGGCGATCCTCTGGCGGATCAACGTGGACGCGGACGACCAGGGCCGCGGCATCGGCACCTTCGCGGTGCGGGCGCTGGCCGACGAGGCGCGCGAGCGCGGTGTGCAGCGCCTCTACGTGATCTGGGAGTCGGGCGAGCTGGGGCCCGAGCAGTTCTTCCTCCGCACCGGCTTCCAGCCCGTCGGCGAGACGCAGTACGGCGAGACGATCGGTGCCCTCGACCTCTGACGGCTCCGTGGAGGGCGAGGATTTCGCGACCCGGGTCCTCGCCGTCGTCGAGGGCATCCCGCCCGGGCGCGTGATGACCTACGGCGACGTCGCCGCGACGCTCGGCTCCCGCGCCTCCCGTATGGTCGGCCAGGTGATGGCGTACTACGGGTCGCAGGTGCCGTGGTGGCGTGTGGTCCGGGCGAGCGGTCACCCGCCGGCGAACCACGAGCACATCGCGCTGCAGCACTACCGGGCTGAGGGCACACCGCTTCTCGGCGGCGGCGACCGGCCCTATCGGGTCGATCTGGCGGTCGCCCGGCACGCCGGCTGACGCGCAGCGGCCGAATCATCCTCCCGGCCGATGCAGCGCTCAGGTTCATGGTGTTGACTGAGTGGATCTGTCCCTGATCCCGCCAGGAGCGTCCGTGCCCCGTACCCGTCGACTCGGCCTTGCCGTCGCAGCCGTGCCCCTCGTCGCCGCTCTCTCCGGGTGCTCCGTCGTGGCCGCGTTCACGCCGCACGTCGAACCGGCGATCTACGACACGGTGAAGGACTACAAGGCGGCGAGCCACCCGACGGTCGCGGCTCCGTCCTTCATGCCCGACGACGCCACCGTGATCCGGATCGACTACGACACGCAGACCGGCGAAGCGATCATGACGTACGCATCCGCCAAGCAGCTCGCGCCCAAGGTGTGCACGAAGGTGACGACCGCTCCGAAGCCGACGATCCAGGACAGCTGGTGGCCGACGACAGGGATCCCCGAGAAGGTCTCGTTGTGTCCCGGCAACTGGAGCGTGTTCGCGATCGGCTCGCAGCTCTACGCCGCCCGCCCCGCCACCCGGAAGTAGTGCGCCCGGGCCGTTACGACGGCCTGCCGCCCTCGGACGCGTGCGCCGGCACGACCAGCTCGACGATCGTGCCCAGGCCGACGACCGAGCGGACGTCGACATGGCCTCCCACGGTCTCGACGCGGTCGCGAAGGCCCTCCAGGCCGCCGCCCGGTTCGACGCGCGCACCTCCCCGGCCGTCGTCTTTGACCGTCACCGTGATCTGGTCGCCTGCGCGGGTGACGAGCACGGCGCAGTTGCGCGCCTCGGCGTGCTTGGCCGCGTTCGCGAGGCACTCGGAGACGCAGTAGTAGATGGTCTCCTCGACGACGTCGGGCAGCCTGTCGTCGAGTTCGACGTGCACCTCCACCGGTGTCCGGCTGCGCTGGGCCAGCTCCTCGAGCGCCGATCGCAGGTCGCCGTCGGTCAGCACGGTGGGGTGGATGCCGCGAGCGAGCTCCCGCAGCTCGCGCAGCGCATCGGCGAGCTGGGCGGACGCCCTCTCGAGGTCGCCGACGAGTTCGTCCTCGCCGGCCGCGGACGCTTTGGAGGCCGCGATGCGCAGGCTGATCGCGAGCGACACCAGCTGCTGCTGCGAACCGTCGTGGAGGTCGCGCTCGAGTCTCCGCCGAGCGAGGTAACCCTCCTCCACGATCCGCAGGCGCGACTCCCGCAGCTCCTGGATGGTCTGCTCCAGCCGGGCGCGCAGCCGGTCGTTGTCGACCGACAGCAGCAGGGCGGACGACACGGCGTCGAGCAGCCGGTCGTCCTGCGCGAGTGCGACGTCGTGCTCGATGAGCGCGATCGGGCCCTGATCGGAGTCGATGGCGAGGGTGGAGCGACCCGGCCGGTCGACCCGCTCGCCGTCCGGGACGGCGTCACCGCGGCTGGTGCGATAGCCGCGACGGTGCTCGTCCCACCAGAAGACGCGCAGGGAGTTGTCGTGCAGCGTGCGGGCCAGACTCGACTCCCAGAGCCCGCGATCGACCTTGTCGCGGGCGACGATCACCAGATCCGCGACCCGGGACCGCAGCCCGCGCGCGTAGAACACGCCGCCCACGAAAGCCGGCGGGATGAGCGCGATGGCGACGGGAGGGACGAACTGGAGCCAACCGCCGTCCCACCCGAGCGCGAAGCTCAGCGAGTCCTGCACGGTGCCGTAGCACCAGAGCAGCAGGGCCAGCGGCATCACGAACGCCACGCGCCGTGCGGGAAGGGTGCTGGTCATCCAGCGCACCGACAGCCGTACCGCGACGGTCAGCAGGAGTACCACGCCGACGACGCGCCAGGCGATGCCGAGCCAGTAGTCGGCGTCGTGGCTGGGGACCAGCACGTAGGGATTCGCCACAC
The DNA here is from genome assembly GCF_945957465.1 of uncultured Leifsonia sp. Taxonomy (GTDB): domain Bacteria; phylum Actinomycetota; class Actinomycetes; order Actinomycetales; family Microbacteriaceae; genus Leifsonia. The sequence goes on along the minus strand of NZ_CAMFLC010000004.1, from coordinate 20,116 downwards.
ATCCGCACTCCGCGACCGTGGGCGAGGAGAACACGAGGATGCCGAGGAACCGGACGAGGAACGCCGCACTCAGCGTGTACGCCACGACGCGGTCGAACTGTGACGTCAGGCGCCCCGAGGGATACGTGAGGACGAGGACCCCGACCAGTACCGCCCACAGGTCGGTGACGCCCTCGACCAGCGGCCACAGCCAGGGGATGTCCCTCGTCAGCGGGTACCAGGCGCCCGCCGACCAGAAGAACGCCGCGCCGACCATCAGCCAGCCGGGCACCGGGCTGCGCACCGCGCGCCACGCGATCACCGCGCAGACCACGTAGTCGACGGCGACAGCGACGAAGACGACGGCCCAGCCGAGTCCCTGAGGACGGGGACCGTAGTCGCCGGTGATCGCGCTGGCGACTTGGGCGAGCACGTTCGATGCGATCGTCACCGTGACGGCGAACGCCCGCAGGGAGAGCCGTGCGGCGCTCATGGCCCTCAGCTGTCCCGGCCGAGGAAGCGCAGCACAGCGAGCACGCGCCGGTGACCTTCCGTGGTGTCCTCGATGTCGAGCTTGTTCATGATGTGCCCGATGTGCGACTCGACGGTTCGCAGGCTGAGGTGGAGGGCCGAGGCGATGCCTGCGTTCGAGAGACCCTCCGCCATCAGTCGCAGGACGTCGACCTCCCTGCCGGACAGCGATTCGACGGCGGCCTCGGACGACCGAGCGGAGACGAGGAGCTGCACCACCTCGGGGTCGACGACGGAACCGCCGCCCGCCACCGTGCGCACGGCGTTGACCAGGGTGTCGCCATCGGCAACGCGGTCTTTCAGCAGGTAGCCCGTGCCGCTGCCGGCGCTCATCGCCCGGATCGCGAACGCGGCGGTGGTGTACATGGACAGCAGCAACACCCCGACCGTGGAGCCGGCTGCGCGCAGCGTCTCGAGGGCGCGCAGCCCCTCGTCGGTGTGGGTGGGCGGCATCCGGATGTCGAGCACCACGGCGTCGATCCGGTGGTCACCGTCGGCGAGGAGCTGCAGCAGTTGCTCCGCCGTGTCCACCGACGCGACGACGTCCACTCCACCCGCCCGCAGGAGCTGACCGATCCCCTCGCGCAACAGCACGGCGTCATCGGCGATCGCAACCCGGAGCGGGCGGGAATCCGAGTTCTCTCCCCCGACCACGCGCTTACATTAGCAGGCTGCGAATCGCCTCACCGCTGAGTTCCGCCTTGCTGATGAAGCCGTCCGCCCCGCTGTCGGTGACGCGCGTGCCGTAGTCGCGCGACGATCGACTGGAGGTCAGCACCACGGCGGCTCCTGTCGCACGCATCGCCGCGACCAGATCGAATCCGTTGGCGTCGGGCAACCCCACGTCGAGGAGCACCAGATCGGGCGCGAGCGAACGGCTCAACTCGATGCCGCGGGCACCGGTCTCGGCGTCACCGACGACGGAGAAGCGCTCCAGTGTGAGGAGCTCGGCGGCCTGAGCACGGAACCGCGCGTGGTCGTCGACGATCACAACACGGAGGCACATGCTGACGATTCTCTCCGGGCGGACGGGCGTAGCGCATCCGTGCCAGCACGTAGGGGCATTCGGGTGGTCCCCCGGATGCGGGGTGTCGTCGCCCAGCCCGAAGATATGAGGCAAGCTCACCGTCTCGCGCTGAACCCGCCGACCCGAACCGAGGAGGATGCGATGCCCACCGCAACCCGAACCGTCGACCCGAACGGAGCCGCCGATCAGGCCTCCGAGGCGGTCGCGGTGGGCGTCCACGACCTCCCCCTGGTGGTCATCGACCTCGACCGGGCCCGCCGCCGCTACCGCGCGCTGCGGGATGACTTCCCGTGGGTCGACGTCCACTACGACGTGAGCGCCCTCGCGCATCCCGCACTGCTGGCGGCTATCGCGCAGGTCGACGGCGGTTTCGAGGTCACGCACGACCGGGCGTTGCCCGCACTGCTCCTCGCCGGCAGCTCCGGGCGCCACGTCCTGCACGCCACCCCGCTGACGCACCCGCACGAGGCTCGCGCCGCCTACGACGCCGGGGTGCGTCGCTTCGTGATCGACGGGCATCGCGCGCTGGAGGTCTTCGCGGGCGCACCCGACGACCTGCAGGTCGTCCTCAAGCTCGAGCCGGGACTCACCCCGCGACCGGCGCACCGCGCTTCTCCGGGAATGACGCCCACCGCCATCGTCGCCGCCTCCCGCTCCGCCCACGGCCTCGGCGCTCGGATCGCCGGCCTGTCGCTGACCCTGCCGAAGGACGCCGGCCCTGCCGAGTACGTGGCCGAGATCGTGCGCGCGATGGGCGTCGCCGCCGATGTGGAGGCCGCAACAGGGCAGCGGCTCCGGCTGCTCGACCTCGGCGACGGATTCCCGGGCCGCGCCGACGGACGCCCGTCGGAGCGCGCGGAACTGGCCCGCGCGATCCGCGGCATCATCGCACCCGCCACCTCGCGGATCACGGTGACGGCGTCGGCGGGACGATCCATCACCGCCGGCTGCCTGACCGTCGTCGCAGCCGACGTCCGCCGCGATGTGGAACCCGCGGTCGCGAGCGCGTGCATCGACGCCGGCGCGGAGGTCGTCGTCCTCGACGCCGACGGCTCCTCGCTGTTACGTCGCCTGCCGTTGCTGCGCAACCGCGGCGTCTCCGACCACCGGGTGCTCCGCAGCGCCGCACGCACCTGACCCCGGACCTGGCCGGACGGACCGACGACTCAACCCACTCCAACCCCTCGGCCCGCCCCGTCCACGGCGACAGGCCCCGGATCCTCTCCCCGAAGGGAGGGCCGGGGCCTGTCGGTACCACCTCGGCCCGTGATCAGACGAGCGAGTCCCGCCACGCGGCGTGCAGCTGGGCGAAGCGACCGGTGCCGGCGATCAGCTCGTCCGGCGAGCCGTCTTCGACGACCCGGCCGTGCTCCATCACGAGCACCCGGTCCGCGATCGCGACCGTCGACAGGCGGTGCGCGATGATCACGGCGGTGCGGTCGGCGAGCAGCGTTTGCAGAGCCTCCTGCACCAGGCGCTCGCTCGGGATGTCGAGCGAACTGGTCGCCTCGTCCAGGATGAGCACCGCCGGGTTCGCCAGGAACGCCCGGGCGAACGAGATCAGCTGGCGCTGACCCGCCGAGACCCGACCGCCGCGCTTGTTCACGTCGGTGTCGTAGCCGTTCGGCAGGCCCGTGATGAACTCGTGCGCGCCGACCGCCTGCGCGGCCTCCACCACCTCGTCCCTCGTCGCGTCCGGCTTGCCGAGCGCGATGTTGTCGGCCACCGACCCGCTGAACAGGTACGCCTCCTGGGTGACCATGACGATCGCCCGGCGCAGGTCCTTCGGGTGCATATCGCGCAGATCCACGCCGTCGAGCGCGACGGTCCCCGCGCTCGGGTCGTAGAACCGCGAGATCAGCTTCGCCAGGGTCGATTTGCCCGCGCCGGTCGAACCGACCAGTGCGATCGTCTGCCCGGCGGGGATGTCGAGGCTGAACTCCGGCAGGATGACGCGGTCGCGCTTGTAGGCGAACGTCACATCGTCGAACCTCACATGTCCCTCGGCTGTCCAGAGGTCGACCGGCTTCACCGGGTCGGGTACGCTCGGCTCCTCCTCCAGCACGCCCGAGATCTTCTCGAGCGCGGCCGCCGCCGACTGGTAGGAGTTGTAGAACATCGCCATCTCCTCCATCGGGTCGAAGAACCGGCGCGTGTAGAGCAGCGCGGCGAGCAGCACACCGATGGCGAGCTGCCCTTCCGCGACCCGGAAGCCACCGACCAGAAGAACCACTCCGACCGTCACATTGCCGATCATCACGAGGCCGGGGTCGAAGATCCCGAACAGCTGGATCACCCGTGCGTTGACATCCCGGTAGTCCTCGACGAGGCCGCCGAACTCCTTCTCGTTGCGCTTCTCCTTGCGGAACGCCTTGACCGCGCGGATGCCGGTCATGGTCTCCACGAAGTGCACGATCAGCTTCGCCGACGCCACCCGCGAGATGCGGAACAGCACCTGCGAGCGCTTCTGGAACCACCGCGTGAGCAGGTACAGCGGCACCAGCGAACACAGCAGCACGACACCGCTCAGCCAGTCGAGCCAGAACAGCGCGATGGCGATGAACAGCATGTACAGGAAGCCCTGCACCAGCTGGTTGATGCCGGAGTCGAGCAGCTCGCGGATCGAGTCCAGGTCGCTCGTCTGCCGCGAGATGATGCGGCCCGACGTGTACGACTCGTGGAACTCGAGCGAGAGCTTCTGCGTGTGCAGGAAGACCCGCTTGCGCAGGTCGATCAGGATCGCCTGGCTGATCCGCGCGCTCAGCACGGTGTACCACGCGATGAGCACAGCGCCGATGATGCCGGTGAGCAGGTAGGCGACGCCGGCGGCGGCGACCGGGAGCCAGTTCTGCGAGTGCAGAGCCGCGATCCCGTTGTCGATGCCGAAGGCGATGATCGCCGGGCCGGCGACTTGGCCGGCTGTGCTGACCACGACGACGATCGCGGTCAGCACCAGCCGCAGGCGCAGCGGGTGCAGCAGCGAGCCGAGCAGGCGCAGCGAGCGCCGACGGATCTGCCTGCTCTCCTCTTTGCTGAGGTCGTTGCGCTCTTCGCCCTCGACGCCCAGAACGGTCGCGGTGCTCACAGGTTCACCTCCTGAAGGATCTCCTCGTCCTGCTCCTCTTCGAGGGAGGAGAGGACGAAACGGTAGTGCTCGTTGGATGCGAGCAGCTCATGATGGGTGCCGACGGCGGTGATCCGGCCGTCCTCCAGCAGGGCCACCCGGTCGGCGAGCGTGACCGTCGACGGACGGTGCGCGACGACCAGGGCCGTCGTGGAGGCGAGCACCCGGCGCAGGGCGGCCTCCACCAGCGCCTCGGTGTCGACATCGAGCGCCGACAGCGGGTCGTCGAGCACCAGGATGCTGGGCGCGGCCGCCACCGCACGAGCGAGGGCGAGACGCTGGCGCTGTCCCCCGGAGAGGCTGAGTCCTTCCTCACCCACCTTGGTGTCGACACCCTCGGGCAGCTCGTAGACGAACCCGGCCTGGGCGATCTCGAGCGCCTCCGTGAGGACGCGCTCCGCCTCCGCCGAATCGGGGTCGAGCCCGTCGCGGCCGAGCAGCACGTTGTCACGCACCGACGCCGAGAACAGCGTCGCGTCCTCGAAGGCCATGGCAATGGCCTTCCGCAGGTCGTAGCGCGTCAGGTCTCGCACGTCCACGCCGTCGACGCGCACCGAACCTCCCGTCACGTCGTACAGACGGGTGGTCAAAGCCGTCAGCGTCGACTTGCCGCTGCCCGTGAGGCCCACGAGCGCCATCGTCTCCCCCGGTTGCACCGTGAGATCGATGCCGTTCAGGAGGTCGGGGAAGCGCTCAGGGGAGTCCTGGTAGCGGAAGTGCACGTCGTCGAAGACGAGCTCCCCGCGCGGATCGGTGATGCGCTTCGGGTCGGCCGGGTCCGTGATCGTGTTGACCTCGTCCAGCACCTCGAAGAAGCGGTCGGCGGCGGTTCGCGTGTCGAATGTCATCGCGAGCAGGAAGCCGATCGACTCGATCGGGAACCGGAGCACGGTCGCGGTCGCGAAGAACGCGACCAGCTCGCCGACCGACAGCTCTCCCTGCGCGGCCAGCCACACACCGACCACCAGGCAGATGCCGAAGGCGATGTCCGGGATCATCAACAGCCACAGCCAGAGGCCGGCCACCGCCTTCGCCTTCTCGATCTCCGTGCCGCGGAGCTGCTCCGCCTGCGACTCGAACTTCTCCAGGGCGTGCTTGCCGCGACCGAATGCCTTGAGCACCCGGATGCCGTGCACCGACTCCTCCACGGCGGTCGCGAGGTCGCCGGCCTGATCCTGGCTGCGGCGCGCGACGACGGAGTACTTCTTCTCGAACACGAAGCCGTAGATCCACAACGGGACGGACAGGACCAGGAAGATCAGCCCGAGGATCCAGTTCCAGCCGATCAGGATCGCGAAACCGACGATGATGGTCACGACGTTGACGACGAGCAGCACGATGCCGAACGACAGCCAGCGCCGGATCAGGCTCAGGTCGCTCACGGCGCGCGAGAGCAGCTGCCCGCTCGGCCAGCGGTCGTGGAACGCGACAGGCAGGTCCTGCAGCTTCTCGTAGAGGGAGTTGCGCATCCGCGCCTCGACGTGCGTGCCCGGAGTGAGCACGAACCACCGGCGGAGCGAGATGAACACGGCCTCGGCGGCGCCGAGCCCGACGACGAGCAGCGCCGCGGGCCAGACCGCCGAGGGGTCGCCGGTGGACAGCGGGCCGTCGACCAGCCAGCGGAGCACCTGCGGGATGAGCAGCGCGACCAGGCTCGCCAGCAGCGCGGCGACCATGCCGAGGACGATGCGGGGTGCCGCCGACTTGGCGAACGGGAGGATGCGCAGAAGCGTGCGGACGGTTCCCGACCGCTTCTGGTCTTCTCTTTGGGGTGGGTGCTGATGCGTTTCAGCGATGGACATGAGTTCCGTCTTCTCTAGTTGTGCGTTGCGTGAATTCTGTTTCGTAGCGCGGGTCGGCTCCGACCCGGTGAAGCGTGCTGAGAGGTCGCCAAAAGGAGTCGTTCGCGTGGGCGCGACGAGCCCGGGCCACGGATGCCCGGGCGGTGTGCCGGCGACAGTCAGCCGGAAGCGCGTTCCTGCCTGGGACCTACCAGGCGGGGGCCGGCTCCGGGGACGCGTACGCGGCAGCGACGAGCCCGAACACGGTCACGGTTCGTGTCTTCTCAGTCGTTGTCATGGCGTCCTCCCAAGGCCCGATGCGTCATCCGAACGCTGCGACAAGGCAGCCCTACAGAATATTCCCAGCATCGCCCCGAACGCAAGAGCAAGTTCGGGGACGGTCGTGCCGCGCCGGTTGCGAGGGCGGCCGCTAGGCTGCAGGGATGGTGTGGCGCTCGCTCCCGTTCTGGTCGGTGATCGGAGCGTTCGCGGTATTCGTGGCACTGATCCTCGGGCTGTACGCGAGCGCGGGCGTGGCGTGGACCGCCGCCCGGTCACTGACCCACACCGCGATGGAATTGCGCGTGCAGGGCGCGCACGCGCGCACCGTGGAGGTCTTCCTCCACCACGCGACGTGCGTCGTCCGAGCGAACGGGCGCGTGGTCGTGCGCAACGACCCGACCTCACGCGCCGGCGGTCAGATCGTCGCCGACCTGCGCAACGGCAGCTTCGGCACGAACCTCACCACCGGTGACGGCGGCTCGTTCTTCTCGACGGCGGCCTTCCGGCTCGAGGACGGGCGGGTGCGCTTCGACGGCATGATCGGCCAGTACACCGACCCGTTCGAAGGTGCCACCTCGACGACCGCCCAGCTGGCGGGCAGCATCCCCTGCACCCGAGACACCTCAGGCGACTGAGGAGCCGCCGGTCAGCGGATCCGGATGGAGAGACAGGTGACGCAGCCCTCGAGCTTCTCGAACTCCGAGATGTCGACCTGCACCACCGTGTAGCCGAGGTCCTCGACGAGCGCCACCGAAGCGGGGGCGGACGACGACATCAGCACGGTCTCGTCGTCGAGCACCACCACGGCGGTGCCGTGGGCCTCCGGCACGGGCAGGAAGCGCTCGAAGATCCGCGGGTCGTCCACGATCGGTTCGTACCCGATCACGGTGCCGTCCGGAAGAGCCGTGACGGCGGTCTTCAGGTGCAGCGCCTTGGTCACGGGGACCGCGACGACGGTATAGCCCAGGGGCGCGACCAGCGCGCGCAACTGTCGGATGCCCTCGGCGTTGGTGCGGCCGCCGCGGCCGACGTAGACGGTGTCGCCCACCTTGAGCACGTCGCCGCCGTCGAGGGTGCCCGGCTCCTCGATCCGCTCGAGGCGGAGGCCCTGCGCGCGAAGGGCGGCCTCGGTCCCCGCGGTCTCGGGGCGACGCGAGTCGGCGCCCGGACGCGAGATGACCGCGGTGTCCCCGAAGACGATGGCCGTGTCCTCAACGAAGACCGAGTCGGCCAGCTGATCGGCGCTCGCGACCTCCACGGTCTGCCAGCCGGCGGCGGAGAGCGCGGCGACGTACCCGTCCCACTGCTGGTCGGCCAACTCGCTGTCGATGGCCTCCCGCTCGATGTGGGTCACCAGGCCGTCGGCGAGGTTGGCGGCAGGGATGCGGACGAGGGCCACCTTGCGGCCGGTCGTGCCGCCCTGGCCCTCCACGGCGCGGAACACGGCGAAGCCCGCCGTGGGGAACGCGACGGCGACCGCGAGCCAGAACGGCAGCTCGTAGGAGATCAGCAGCTGGAACACCTGCCCCCAGGCCGCACCGTTCAGGGGAACGTTGAGCGTGGAGAACAGGACGATCTCGCCGATGAACGTGCTCACGAGCCCGACGAGGATTCCGGCCACGACGGCGATCCACCGCCGGTCATAGCCTCCGAGAAGGGCCGCGATCGCGGACAGCACGAATGCCGCGAGCGCCGGCCACCCCACGTACATGGTGATGTTCTGGAGCGCAGCCGGGTTCAGCTGGTTGGCCACCATGAGCAGCAGCGTGGACGCGACGAATGCGACGGCGGCGACCGCGACGGCGGAGACGAGGGAGGCGACGAGCCGGCGGCCCCAGGAGGAAGTCATGAGAACCAAGCCTATCCGACCGGTTCCTATGGGAATGCTGGCACCGGCCGCCGTCCCGCCGCCGGCCGTCCGGGGCGGCGGGACGAAACGACCGGGTCAGGCGTGCGCGGGCTCGCGAAGACGGGCGAGCGCGATCTCGTCAGCCGCATCCAGCGTCGTGATGCCCCGTTCGGCCGCGATGTCGAAGACGTGGGCGACGGTGTCGCCGATCGCCTCGACGCGCTCCCGGGTGGCCTCGGCGGAGGGCCTCTCCTCGTTCATCATCGAGAGGAAGATCACGCCACCGGCGTTGACCACGAAATCGGGAGCCCAGAGGATGCCGCGGGAAGCGAGTCGCTCGGCGCCGGAGCGGTCGGCCAGCTGATTGTTGGCCGGGCCGACGACGGCCTTCACCCGCAACTCGTCGATGACGGCGTCGGTCAGCACACCGCCGACACCGGCGGGCACGAACAGGTCGCCCTCCACGCGGTGCGCCTCGTCGGGCTCGACCCAGGCGGCGCCGAGCGCCTCGGCGAGGGCTCGCTTGGCCGGGTTGACGTCGGTGACCGTCAGCACCGCGCCCTCGCTCGCGAGACGCATGGCGATGATCGAACCGACGTGCCCCAGGCCGAGCACGGTGACGCGGCGGCCGGCGACGTCGCGGCTGCCGGTGGCACGCTCCAGCGTCGCGAGCAGGCCCGCGTAGACACCGGCGGCGGTCGCGTCGCTCGGCTCGCCGACGCCGCCCTCGGCGGGCGGGAGGCCGCACACGTGGGCGGTGCGCGTCGCCACGACCGACATGTCCTCTGCGCTCGTCCCGACGTCTTCCGCGGTCATGTAACTGCCGCCGAGGCTCTCCACCGCGTCGCCGAGGTCGAGCATGACCTCGTAACGCTCGGTGGGGGTCAACTGGTGCCCGTCCGGCAGATAGACGACGGCTTTGCCGCCGCCGCGGCGCAGGCCGGCCGCGGCGTTCTTGTAGGTCATCCCCTCCGCCAGGCGGAGCGAGTCGGCGACGGCCTCCTGCCAGGAGTCGTAGTTCCACACCCGGCAACCGCCCAGGGCGGGGCCGAGGGCCGTGGAGTGCACCGCGATGCTGATGGTGAGGCCGCTGCGCCTCCCCTTCACAACGTGCAGTGTTTCGTGCGGCAGGTCTGCGGGCAGGACGGACATCGGTGTCTCCTCGTGGGATCGCGGTGAATGCTGAGGGTCTTGTGGACCGTCGTCCATTCTCGCCCGACCCCACGAGGGATGCAACGGGACGCCCGGATGAGCACGGCTCCCCGGCGCCCGCGTCAGTGGAAGAAGTGCCGCTCCCCGGTGAAGTACATCGTCACGCCCGCTGCCTTCGCGGCGGCGATGACGTCCTCGTCGCGGATCGAGCCGCCGGGCTGCACGATCGCCGAGACACCGGCCGCGATGAGGATCTCCGGGCCGTCGGCGAACGGGAAGAACGCGTCGGATGCCGCGACCGATCCGGCCGCCCGGTCGCCCGCGCGGCTGACGGCGAGGTTGCACGAGTCGACGCGGTTGACCTGGCCCATGCCCACGCCGACGGAGGCGCCGTCTTTGGCCAGGAGGATGGCGTTGGACTTCACCGCCCGGCACGCCTTCCAGGCGAACTCGAGATCGGCGCGGGTGGCCGCGTCGGCCTCCTCGCCCGAGACGAGCGTCCAGCCGGAGGAGTCGAAGCCGTCGAACCGGTCGCTGTCCTGCACGAGTACGCCGCCCGAGATCTGCCGGAATTCGGTCGTGGCGCGCGCGTAGCCCTCGGGCAGCCGGAGGATCCGCAGGTTCTTCTTGGTCTGCAGGAGTTCCAGCGCCTCCGGCTCGAAGCCGGGCGCGATGAGCACCTCAGTGAAGATGCCCTTGACCGTCTCCGCCATCGCCAGGGTCACCGTGCGGTTGGCCGCGATCACGCCGCCGTAGGCGGACACCGGGTCGCACTCGTGCGCCTTGCGGTGTGCATCGGCGATGTCGGCGGCGACGGCGATGCCGCAGGGGTTGGCGTGCTTGATGATCGCGACGGCGGGCTCCGTGAAGTCGTACGCGCTGCGCAGGGCCGCGTCGGCGTCCACGTAATTGTTGTACGACATCTCTTTGCCGCCGAGCTGGGTCGCCTGGGCGATACCGTGGCCGGCCGGATCGGCGTAGAGCGCCGCCGCCTGGTGGGAGTTCTCGCCGTAACGGAGCGTCTGCTTGAGTTCGGCGCGCACTTCGAATCGTTCCGCGAAGTCGTCGGTCGAGGGCGCCTCCCCCGCGAACCATGCGGCGACCGCGCCGTCGTAGGAGGCCGTGTGTGCGAAGGCCTTGGCGGCGAGCGCACGCCGCTGGTCGAAGCTCGTCCCGCCGGCGGCGACCGCGGCTGCGACCTCCGAATAGTCGGCGGGCGAGACCACGATCGCCACGTTGGCGTGGTTCTTCGCGGACGCCCGCACCATCGCGGGGCCGCCGATGTCGATCTGCTCGACGACATCGTTGCCGACGGCGCCGGACGCCACCGTCTCCACGAACGGATAGAGATTGACGACCACGAGCTCGAAGGGCTCGATGCCGAGTTCCTTCAGCTGGTCTTCGTGCGAAGCGAGGCGGAGGTCGGCGAGAAGACCGGAGTGGATGGCCGGGTGAAGCGTCTTGACCCGCCCGTCGAGCGACTCGGGGAACCCGGTCACCGTGGCGACGTCGGTCACCGCGTACCCGGCATCGCGGATGGTCTGAGCGGTCGAGCCCGTCGACACGATCTCGACCCCGGCCTCGGCCAGCGTCGCGGCGAGTTCGGTCAGGCCCGTCTTGTCGCTGACCGAGATCAGCGCGCGGCGGATCGGGACGGTGTCCCGTTCGCGGTAGAGGCTGGCGTCGTGACGGGGTCCGCTCATACTCGGGAGAGCTCCTTGAGGTCGATGTGTCCGTTGGCGATGTCGAGGACGGCGTCGATCAGGAGGCGCCGCTCCACGGGTTTGATGCGTTCGTGCAGGCTGGCCTCGGTGTCGCCGGGCACGATCGGAACGCGCTCCTGACTGATCACCGGGCCGGCGTCGACACCGTCGTCGACCACGATGAGGCTGGCGCCGGTCTGCGTGGCGCCGGCGGCGAGCGCGTCGCGGACGCCGTGTGCGCCGGGGAACTCCGGCAGGTAGGCGGGGTGCGTGTTGATGAGGTTGGGCGAGAAGGCCTTCACGACACGTGGCGGCACGAGGCGCATGAAGCCGGACAGGATGACCAGGTCGGGCTCCCAGAGCCGGATCTGCCCGAGAAGGGCGTCGCCCCACTCCTCGCGGCTGTCGTACGAGGTGAACGGCACCGTGAACGAGGGGATGCCGAACTCCTCCGCGTGCTCGAGCCCGTCGGCCTCCCGGTCGGCGCCGACGGCGACCACCCTGGCCGGGAACTCGGCGTCGGAAGCGGCCTCGAGCAGCGCGCGCAGATTGGACCCACCGCCGGAGATCAGCACGACAATCGAGAGCACGCGACAAGCCTACCCATGCGGCGGGGGCGCTCAGACCAAACGCAGCCCCCGCCGCGACGGCGCGACCGTGCGTGCCGCCGCCGAAGGGGTGAACCTCGGCAGATCCAGTCGAGGGCCCGGCGCTCTCATCGTCGTGCGCGCCCTCCGGCCAGCAGCCCGATGACCGCGGCGATCCCGACCTCCGCCGCGGCGAGCGCACCGACCAGCCAGGGGTTCGGCCCGACGTCGTGCAGGCGCCCCGGGCCGAGCGCACCGGCCGACCACCAGGCGAGGAGACCGAGCTGGATGCCCGCGACCACGCCGATCCCGAGCGCGGTCAGCAGGAGGGCGAGTGGGCCGTCGGCGTTCGTCCGCCTGGTCGCGCGCAGGAGCGCTGCCGCGACGAAACCGGCGAGCAGCGGCACGAGGACTCCGACGAGGCCGAACGTGTACCCGTGCGCCGGGATGACACCGAACAGCGGCACGCCGGGCAACGGACCGAGCGCGGTACCGATGGGGCTCACCGCGGAACCCGTGCCGATCGCGAATCCGGGCCCGACGAGCCACGACATGAGCCAGATCACGAGGTTGGGCAGGAAGGCGAGCTGTGCCACGGTGAGGGCGACACCGCCGGCCACACCGGTCTGCAGCTGTTCGTAGAGGCTGATGATCGCGCCGTAGTTGCCGAAGATGAGCAGGGCGAGGACGAAGGCGGACGCCCCGATGACCAGGGCGGTGGCGGCGCTCCCGGCGCGGATCGCGCCCAGCACTCCGGCGCGGACCGGAGCGGGGATGGTGTCGATCCGGGCACGGACGGCGACCGTGACGGGGGCCGCGCCGTCGCGCCCTCCGGTCGACGCCATGTCGTCGCGGCCCGCGTGATCGTCGGAACGCTCACCGGCTCGTGCGGGGGCGCGCCCTGATGCGCCGCGCAGCCCTGCGAACGCGAAGCCGACTCCGATGCCGAGCGCGTAGACGAAGGGGGGCAGCACGATCCCCTGCCACAGCGACGGTGTCACCACGGCGCTCCCGGCGGTCAGCGTCACCAGCAGGGACACGGCGAGGAACACGGTGAGCGCGGAGATCGCGCCGGTACGGCGGTACGGCGTCTCCGCGGCGCGCAGCCCGGTGCGCACGCCGAGTCCGGCCGTGAGGGCGGCGAACCCGAGGAGCGCGATCGTCACCTGGAAGGGAGCCGCGGCGCCGGGGAGCCCCAGCGTGCCGACGGTCTGCGGGTCGAGCGCCACCGTCAGGTTGACGCCGTGCCCCACCAGCCAGACATCGGCCGCGGCCCTCCACACCACCATGAAGTCCCCCGCCAAGTGATACTGGGCGGCCCAGAGCACGGTGAGCGCGACCACGCAGATCCCGATCCCGACCGCCGCGACGATGACCGCCTCGAGCGCGGCGAGCAGGGCGACGGTTGTGCGACTCATGACCGGATGGAGCCTACCGGTCGCGGTCGCCTCCGCCCGCTCGACACTTCGATCCCCCGGCGACCCAGGGGACTTCGTCAAACATGTTGCATCTATACCTCTTGCATTTATGCCTGAGATTCTGCTTCGCTGGGCCTATGAAGAAACACACCAGAGTGAACAAGCTCCGCTCCCGCATCGCCGCGGGCGCGGTCGCAGCAACCGCATCGATCGGCCTCGTCGTGGGCACGGCGGCGCCGGCGGAGGCGGCCATTTGGCACTACGTGTCGTCGTCCTGGGTCGAGGCCTATGCGGGGACGACGTCGAACAACAACCAGGACGGCTGGCTTCAGGCGTACGCCCAGTTGGGAAGCGACATCCGCTGGGGTGCAAAACGCACGTCCCACAGCGATGCACAGGTGCTCGGCTTCAACACGACGCACAAGGCACGCGTCTACCGCAACAACGTCGTCCTCGTCCAGAGCTGATCCACGGGAAACACGGGGCCGGGTGCGCTTCGGCGCCGCCCGGCCCCGTCTAGTCAGCGTTCTCAAGCTCTCAGCGAAAGTCCTCAATGAAGACCCGAATCACGCGATCCGCATCCCTGATCGGCGCAGCTGTCCTCATCTTCGCGATGGTTGCGTGCAGTTCCCCAAATCCCTCGCAGGGAGGAAAGCTCGCAGCGACCTATCTCGCGTTGATCGAGGAGGAGCTCGACAGCGGTACCCTGACCGAGTTCGAGACAGCAGTACTCACTCGCGCCAAGGATCGTGGCTCCATCTCGCAGAGCGACTACGAAACCGCACACGATCGATACCGAGAGTGCATGGCTGCCAAGGGAATCGCCGCCCAAGACCACAGATATCCCAACGGAATCATCCACTCGACTCCCCCCGGTCCCGACGAGACGTTCACGATCGACGATCTCGCCGATGCGGACTTCGCATGCAGCGTGGGAACCATCGCCGCCATCGACCAGCTCTACAGCGTTCAGCAGGGCAACCCCGGGCTTCTCCGCGATCGAAACGAAGCCGGCGCCGCTTGTCTTGTCCGTGAAGGAATCGCGCCTGCATCATTCTCGCGCGACGAGTTCGCCAAAGCCTTCGACGGACCGGGCTCCAACTACGACGACCTCCCATTCGACGTGCGAGACGAACGGGTGCACATGTGCCTCTACGTGGCCGGCATCGTCATCGGGTTCGCGGATTGAAGGCCAGAGTGAGCAAGGCCCGTCGCCGCATCGCCGCGATACCGACCGACTCAACGGAAGAGTCGATGATGAAGACATGGAAGCGAACAGTGGCAGCGACAGCTGCCATCGTGCTGATCGCCACTGCCAGCGCATGCTCTAGACAGGAAGCGACCGAATCCGGCGCGAAGCTCGCGTCGTCGTTCGGTGCCCTGATCGACGAACAGCTCAGCAACGGCACCCTGAGCGAGTTCGAGACAGACGTGCTGACTCGAGCGCGCGAGCGCGGCACGATTTCGCAGGCGGATTACGAGAGCGCCCACGATCGCTACCGCGAATGCATGGCCCGGTCCGGGGTCGATGCCGACGAACGGCGATTTCCGAACGGCGTGATCCACGCGACCCCCGGCCTGCCGAGTGCGGAATTCACGGTCGAGCGACTCGGGGACATCGACTACGCCTGCTCAATCGGAACTCTCGTGGTGATCGATGAACTCTTCGTCGTTCAACAGGGCAATCCGGATCTCCTGAGCGACCTCGAGGCCGCCGGTGCGGCCTGCCTCGTACGCGAAGGGCTTGCACCGGAAGGCTTCGGTCACGACGACTTCGCGGCCTCATTCGGTGAGGGAAAGACCGACTTCTCGTCACTTCCGTTCGACGTACGCGACGCGCGCGCACAGATGTGTCTGTTCGTCGCTCACCAGACCATCACGTTCGCAGACTGATTCGGCCCCCAGCACCATGAATCCACATCCCTGGAAGAAGCTCACGCACTCCTCCGTCGCCCTCACAGCGATCGGACTCGCCACATGATCCGCCGCGCCCTCCTCCCAGCCGCCGCGGCGCTCGCTGGCCTGGCGGCCGGCGTTCTCCTCGTGTCGGTCTTCCCGCCATCGGCGCCCGACAGCCTGCAGACCCCGACCGCCCCGCGCACGCTCGGACTCCACGAAACCGAATTCCGGGACGAACGGTCCATGGGTCTGATCGCCGAAGTCGACCGCACCGCCGCCATCGCGCTGAACACCACCGGAATGGTGACCGCGTCCGGCTGCGCGTCCGATCGGACCATCGAGAACGGTGGCGTGATCGCACACATCGACGCCGCGCCGATCGTGGCGCTCGCGACCAGCACGCCGCTCTTTCGCGACCTCGCGCCGGGCGACGAGGGAACCGACGTGGCTGCGCTGCGGCAGGCGCTGCGTGCTCTCGGATTCGACGTGGATGCCGAGGGCCGGTACAGCGCGGCGGTCCGCGACGCCGTGAAGGAGGTGCAGCGCCGTGCCGGCATCGCACCCGCCGATGGAACTCTTCGGCTTTCCTCCGTCGCGTGGCTTCCTTCACGAACGGTCGCGGTCTCCTCGTGCGAGGTCGCCGTCGGTGAACGCTATGAACTCGGGAGCTCATTCGTCGAGCTGCCGGGCACCCTCCGATCGCTCAGGCTCGTGACCGGAGAGACCACCGCGGTCGTGCCGGGCGACCGCACCATCCGGCTCGGCGCCCAGGAGTTCGCGATGCCCGAGAGCGGAGTCATCGACGACCGCACCGTCCTCGACGCGGTCGCCGCCTCGCCGGAGTATCTGGCGAACGCCGCAAAACCGAAGGACTCTCCCCTCTCAGTCTCGGCGCGACTCGTCGCACCGCTTCGCGTCGTCGCCGTCCCCCCAGGAGGTCTGATCGGCGTAGCGGACAACCGATGCGTTCAACGGGAGGCAGGAGCCACGGCGGCCGTACGGGTCGTAGCGAGCCGGCTCGGCTCCTCCTTCGTCACCTTCGAAGGCGATATCCCGAAACGCATCCGGATCGGCGCCGCGGTGACAGCGAAAGCGTGCGAGTGAGCACGGGCAGCGGCGCGCGCATGGAACTCCACGCCGTCGCGCACGCCTTCAGCCCCGGCTCGCCGATCTTCCAGGGTCTCACCGAGACGTTGACGGCCGGTGACGTCTGGGCTGTCACCGGGCCGTCCGGATCGGGCAAATCGACACTGCTCTCGCTCCTCGCCGGCTGGGAATCCCCGACCGCCGGCCATATCCGCCGCGTCGGCGTCGACACGGTCGGCTGGGTCTTCCAGAATCCGCACGGCCAGGCACGCCGCACCGTGCTCGACCACGTCGTGTACCCGATCATCGCGCGCGGCAACCCGCGGCAGGAGGCCGCCTGGAGGGCGGAGCGCATCCTCGATGAGCTGGGACTCCGTGCCCTCGCGAAGCGGACGTTCGCCCAGCTGTCCGGCGGGGAAGCGCAGCGTCTGATGCTCTGCCGGGCGATCGCCGCCGAGCCCGACCTCCTTCTGGTCGACGAGCCGACCGCCCAATTGGACCGCACCAATGCAGCGACCGTGAACGGAGTGCTGCAATCGCTCGCCGGCATCGGAGCCATCGTCGTCGTGGCGACCCACGATCAGGACACCGTGGTCGCGTGCAGCCGTCGGCTGGCGCTCGACGCGTCTCCTGCCCTGGCGCGAGGCCCGCGATCGTGAGGCTCACCCGACTCCGTTCCCTCGTCGGCGAGAGCCGACGCAATGCCTCGACCAGTCCGCTGCGTTCGTTCATCCACGGTGCCGTCCTCGCGTCGGTCATCGTCGCGACCGCCCTGCTCGACACCCTCACGATCGACGGGTTGGAGCGCCAGGCGGAAGCGTTCCGAGCGGCGGGCGGCGCGACGCGCGTGCTCTCGTCGCCCGATGCGGTCGACCGCGACCGCTGCGAACAGCTGCCGACGGCCGCCGGGTTCTCGGCCTCCGGCTCGCTCGCGCAGAGGGACTCGATCGTACTTCTCGAGCCAGGGTCGAGCACAATTCCCGTCTACGAGATCAGCCGTGGGCTGGCCGCCCGCCTGGGGATCGTCGATGTCGGACGCGGAGGCGTGTATCTCACCACGACTTTCGCGGCCGAGCTCGGTGCCGATCGTGGCAGCGTGCTGATGACGAGGGAAGGTCCGCTGCCGGTCCTCGGTGCGTTCGCCCCCGGTCCGGGCGACAGCGGGGCGTCCCGGCTCTCGTCCGCTCTCGTCGCGATCGTTCCAGCGACCGGAACCGCATCGGAGTGCTGGGCGGACACTTGGCCGGCCAGTCGGGACCGCGACCCTCTCCTGTTGACCGCGCTCGCGCCCGATGCACCGTCGAAAGAGACGTCCATCGACCCGCTGAATCCGGTCGTCGGACAGGAGTTCACCGGTGCGAAGGCCTTTGTCGAGCGAACCAGCCGCTTCGCCCCGACGGCCGCCGTCGTCGCGGCACTGCTCCTCGGAGTCGTGTACTCGCTGACCCGTCGGCTCGAGTTGGCCAGTTCGCTGCACGCGGGTGCGAGCCGAGCGTTCGTCGCCGGAACCATGGCTGTCGAAGCCGCACTCATCGGCCTCCCGGCGCTGGGGGTTGCTGGATTGGGCTATGGTGCGCTCGCCTTCGTGCTGGGGGCGAACCCCGGCTCGCTGCCTACGGCACTGGCACTCTCCGCCGGAGTCGTCGCCGCCCTGTTCGTCACCGGTGTTATATCAGCGGCCTCCACCGTTCGCGAGAGCGACCTCTTCGCGCTGTTCAAGGCGCGTTGACCGCACCGGACTTCGGCGCTGAGCAGTCGGCGCTCACGACGCCGTTACTACGGGCGTATCGTCGTCAGCGTCCTCCGGAACGGTGATGACCGGTCTCTGCACGAGCTCCAGGATCGCGATGACCACCGCCGCGATCACGAGCGTCCAGATGATGAGCGACGGTGTGAGCGGACGCACGAACAGCACGACCGCCGCCGCGATCACGGCGACGGCGCTTCGCAGCAGGACGCGCTGCGCGTAGATCCACTCGCCCGCGCGGCCGGTGGTGATGCCATGGCGCTCGGCGGCCTCCCGCACCCAGGTCACGCCCGACCCGAAGAAGCCGCGCAGACGCCGAGGCACGCCGAACGGACCGGAGTACCAGGCGACCAGGGCGACGACGATCGCCAGCACCAGCACGGCGACCCCGGTGTCCTGCATGGCGGTCGAGACCGTCGCGTAGAGCGTCCTCGCCACCCCCGCAGGAACGAGCGACGGTGACGCCGACGCGATGAAGACGATCTGACCGATGCCGATGCCCGCGACCACCACGATCATCGCGACGGCCAGCGCGCACGCAGCGCCGATCAGCGCCAGCGAGCGACGGCGAGCGACGATCACGCCCAGTGCGAGAAGCCCGATCGAGACCCACGGCAGCCACGCGCCGGCGACGATGGCCAGGTTGTAGAACACCTGCAGCGTGGGAATGGAGGAGTTCTGAGCCACCGTGATCGTCTTGTCGATCGTCGGGATCTGCGCCGCGAACGAGATGCCCTGATCCTCCAGCACCTGTTTGACGCGATCGATGATGGGGCCGAGTTGGACCCCGACCGACCCGTCCGCGCCGATCGCGACCGCCGCCTTCGGATCACCCTGCATGGTCGCCACCAGCTGGGTATGGCTCGCGCGCAGGGCTTCCTGCCACACCTGAGCGAAGGCGTCGGACGACACGAACCGGCCGACGGTCGTCTGGATCAGCGAAACGATCCCTTGCGCGAGGGGCGCCTTCAGCGCATTCAGTGCCTTCGTGGCCACCGGCCCCGTGCCGAGGCCGGTGATGCCGTCGATCACCTGCGAGGTCAGCTGGGGGATGTCGACGTGCTCCTGGATGGCCTTCACCGCCTCATCGGTGACGTAGGCCTGCACGCCAGGATCCTTGGCCAACGGCGCGTAGGTGGTGACGAACGCGTCCGTGTCGGTGAGCTGCACCTTGGCCCAGGAGGCGACGACGGCGACCGGTGCGAGGATGGCACCGATCACGATGAGGACGACCGCCAGCAGCGTCCACCCCCAGCCGCGCTTGTGCTTCGGCTCGACAGTCGGCGTCGACTCGGGGAGCGGCTCCGTCGCGTTCTCATCGAGCCGGCTCTTGAGAGCGGCGTTCTCGGCTTCGAGCGCTGCGACCCGCCGAGCGAGTTCCGCGTTCGTCATGTTCGGCATCGGCTGCATCCCCTTCCGGGCGGTGATGGCTCACTGTAACGCCGGCACGGGTGGCAGGGGCAGGCCCGGAAATCGGGCGGTGGATAGACGAGACGGGCCGGACTCCGTGGAGGAGTCCGGCCCGTCTCGTTCGGCGTCGGTGCGGCCGTTTACAGCGCCGCGTAGACCTCGCGCAGCAGCGCGGCGGTCTCGGACGGGGTCTTGCCGACCTTCACGCCCGCGGCCTCCAGGGCTTCCTTCTTGGCCTGCGCCGTGCCGGCCGAGCCGGAGACGATCGCACCGGCGTGGCCCATGGTCTTGCCCTCGGGCGCCGTGAAACCGGCCACGTAGCCGACGACGGGCTTGGTGACGTTGGCCTTGATGAAGTCGGCCGCGCGCTCCTCGGCGTCTCCGCCGATCTCGCCGATCATGACGATCGCCTTGGTCTCGGGGTCGGCCTCGAACGCGGCTAGCGCGTCGATGTGCGTGGTGCCGATGATCGGGTCGCCGCCGATACCGATGGCGGTCGAGAAGCCGAGGTCACGCAGCTCGTACATCATCTGGTAGGTCA